>CAIULL010000110.1 GCA_903899985.1 uncultured Schlesneria sp. | reverse complement strand
TGGCTTATGGATATCGTGATCCGGAGTACTTCATCTACAAGCTCTACGCACTCCACTTCGCCAAATTTGCTCTCATCGGTTAGTTAACGTCTCTTCACACGGCGCACGTTGTTTGTCGTTGAACCGAAGTATCCCATGGTAGCACCATTAGCTGCCAAACTTGTGATTTTTAAATAAGACTCCATCGATGGTACGAAACTGGCGTTCGTCCAACAACGCGCGAACGTGCGACTTATTGATTCCCTTCTTGCCCATACATTTGGCTCACCCTGGCAACCTGAAGACCCACACGGCAATTGGAATCAGAAGAAATTCCAAAGCAACGTAGACCAACAGAATTGGCGAGGGCCAACCATCTGCCAACAGGCTGATCAGTCTCCCAGTCACAAGGCCACCTGCAAAAATCGCGGTGGTCAACCCGGCCGTATTTCGGTGCCTGTCATTGAAAGCGGAACAGAGCCAGAACAGGCCAAGCCCAAGATCAAGCCCTATGATTACTTGAAGAATATGGGCAAAATCCACGGACATCTCAGGGATGTTAAGAAACGTACGTGCGAACCAGGCACGAAAAATCCCGTACAGAATTGTGATGATCGAAACGTCAACAAATGCAAAGATCAAAAAGTAAATCTTCGTTCAGAACTTTGAAATACGAGTGTTTGAGAGTTCAGCTTGTCAGGAAGTCTTATTCAGAACATCGGCAAGGGAATCTTAAATAGCCCCTATCATGGCGCGTTCGATAACAATGGCAATCTTCTTGTTGCGAATGCTGGCAACTACCGCATTGTCGATTTCGCCCGTTCATCAGCCTATGTGCCTGAACCGGGTTCTGGCACCAGTGCTTTATTGGAAATTGCCGTTCTCCTGATCGGTGCTGTCGTGTATCGCGGCGTCGGAAGCCGCGCTTAGGAGGCGGGAATAGGCCTGGTCATCGTGGAGTCATCGTTTCCACAAGACCTTGACTCCGTATGACAGGAGTTCTTCGTCAGAATAGTCCGTAAGTTCGCCATTCTTGCGAATCTTCTCAAGTTCTGACACCAAGTTGGCATCAGTGGCGCCGTCGTTCATGGCCTCGACTTTCGCTCCGGGCATTGTTGCTTCAATAATGCGTCGCCATTCCTTTAATCGTAGACGATTGAGATACGTATTCTCGATCACTTTGTGTCGGTGCGAGTTTCTCAGGTGAGCCCAATAGGGAAGATCCCCTCATCGATTCGCGAAGATCCGAGCGTCGTGACAGCCGGAATCGCTTGTATACAAATGAAACCCGCAATTGAAGACCCCGCCGGGCCTTAGAACTCTTGCAGATTCCCGCAACGCCTGCTCAGGGTTAGCAATATGTTCAAAAACGGCACCAGAGAAAATAACGTCAAATGAATTTGATGGAAACGACATGGACTCCGCATCCATCTGCATGATAGTCAGCTTTGGAAATGAGGCAATCCCCCGTTGCCTCAGAAATTCCTTCCTTTTTGCTTTATCAAAACCCATTGACTTGCGAACAACAGTCTTTGCCGTACGAATAAAGCCATCGGTTTTCATCGTTCGCAGGACGTTCCTGACATTCAATCTGTCGTCACAATTTTCCTGGTCAATGCCAATCGCACGATTACCATTGCTCAAAACGGCAAGTTCCAGCGAATGTTGACCAGATCCAATCTCGAGAATATCCAAATCCTGTAATGGCTTTCCCAGGGCAGACTCGATTTCCGCTATCGCAACCAACACTTCGGCGATGGCATTCCTTACCCGCGCTTCCGGGCTTCGTCGATAGGCAGCGATTAACGCCCTCATCTCACTAAAACGAGAAAAGATGCCCAGACGCTTGGAGTTATACCCTTTTGAGGCTGTATCCATCACAGTTTCCATGTACGAACCACGTTGAATTTTATGCCTGACGCCGATTTCCTTCGTAACGTCCCCAGCTCTCATCCCATGTGTGCGAGATCAGGTTTCAGGAACCGACTTAGCGATATGATTCCTGACTCCTCCTCTTGCTGCAAGTGGCCCAGGCTGATCGGCTCACTCGGGCAACCTGAAGACCCACACGGCAATTGGAATCAGAAGAAATTCCAAAGCAACGTAGACCAACAGAATTGGCGAGGGCCAACCATCTGCCAACAGGCTGATCAGTCTCCCAGTCACGAGGCCACCTGCAAAAATCTCGGTGGTCAACACGGCCGTATTTCGGTGCCTGTTATTGAAAGCGGAACAGAGCCAGAACAGGCCAAACCCAAGATCAAGCCCCATGATTGCCCGAAGAATATGGGCAACATCCACGGACATCGCAGGGATGTTAAGAAACGTCTGCGCGAACCAGGCAGGTGAAATCCAATACAGAATTGCGATGATCCAAACCGCGACAAATGCGAATATTAAAAAGTATTTTTTTAATCGTCGTGGAAACTTCTTGTGAAATCCTGCCAAGGAACATTCCATTCAATGTTATGCGTTGCATTGTCGTTCCTCTGAGTTGGCTTCCTGGGAATCGACAGACGTTGATATCTGCGAGAATTTCGTGATCCAACGGCTTATTCAAAGCGTATATTAACGGGAAGTTGCTTAGTGTCTTAACCGGTCGAATGGCTCTTCACGAAAGGTGCAGCCATGCAGCGTTGTCCGGACTGCGACGAACTCATCCTGGCTGAAGCGATAAATATTCAGGAAGGATTCGCTCTTTGCCCGGTATGCGGCCGGTTGACGAGGCTGTCGGAATTGAGCTTCCGCAGCCGTTCGATCGCAGAAACCCTCATCCAGCCGCCAGCGGGATGTTCGATCATGCCGGCGGATCAGGGAGTCGTCGTGCGAACTTCGTTGCGATCGATCACTGGTTTTTTGTTTCCGGCGGTCTTTGCACTGTTCTGGAACAGCATCGTCTCAATCTTTGTACTCCTTGCCATCGCCGGTCTTTACGCCAACCTGATCGGTCCGCTTCCGGTCTGGTTTCCGGCTCTTGGAGTGAAAGATGGCAAGCCTGAAATGAACGGCGGGCCGATGAACCTGGGTACGACTCTATTCCTGTGCGTGTTTCTCATTCCGTTTGTGGCCATCGGGACAGGAATGGCCAGTGTCGCGCTTATGAGCCTCGTCGGCAAAGTGGAAGTGGTTATCGACGAATTCAATTCCTATGTCGCCACGGGTATCGGCCTCCTCGTCTGGAAACAACGGTTCGACCCGTTGCAAGTTCAGTCTATTACGTTAACAACCAACACTTGGGAATCGGAAGGAAGATCCAATTCCAGTCGCTTGATTGAACTTCGGTCGGACCGTACCGTCAAATTCGGCTCACTGCTGCAATCCGATCGCAGGGAATGGATGTACGCTGCTCTGAAGGAATTGCTGCTTAAATCGAACGCAAGCCGAGCCGCTACTAACCTTCCTGTTCTCACGTGGATACCTCGCCGCGATAAATAGAATGGGTTTGATAAACCTGTTCCGGTATATAATCCAAGCGGGACGTACTCAACCAACTGAACGGACTCCCCAAGCTGCAATTTCGTGGCCGATTGCCGTTTTTATGAAATGATCGAAGCGATACACGCATCGGCAATGGGAATTCCTGCCCTGATTCAAGTGAATAGAAAATCGAATAAGTCCTGTCGCTGGCACACTGTCACGTGCTGACTGCAGGCGACAGTGCCCGTTCGGGGCGAGTTCGAGGCCCGTTTAAAAAACGCCCGAGCCACGTGTAGCGGACCATCGTCTGATACGTCCATAACAGGAAGCAGGTCACGACCACGACGATGAGCAGAAATTTCACGATGGCTGGGTAGGGCCAGTCTCGAACACAGTACTGAGCCCCGACGATCAGTGGCAGATGTGCCAGGTAAAGCCAGTAAGCTGCGTCCGACAGGTATTGCACCGTTGAGCTTTCAACGGTGCAGACTTGCCGTAACAAACCCATAAGTCCAAAAGTCATGAACCAGGGGTAAGTCGCCTGCAACGCGACGATGATGATCCGGCGAGCGTTCGAGTTGAGTCCAAATCCTGTTGGGCCTGTCCAGCCCTCGGTGAGGGCCAACATCAGCGGCAGGATGACCACGAGCCCTAATATCAGTGGTAGCCACCACCGCTCACCAACGTGACCTGATCGGTCGTCAAACCCGAAATAGATCGCCCCGAAGCCGAAGAAAATTGCGTAATACGCAAACACGTGCGGGATCGGCAAGAGGCCGGTCGAAGTATCGGGACCGATCATCGGGATGGTGCCGTATTCTCCCATGTACCACTGCGGGATCATCGTTAACGGAATCAGCCAGAGGTAGCGGGTGGGCGAAAGAAGCAGCCAGTCGGGCAGCCGGAACAAAGAAAGTCGCGACCCAACCGCGTGCAGGGCGGCATAGCCAACGACCAGCCACCAGAGGAACCATAAGAACCACAGGTGGTGGAACAGGGGCATCTGCATCAGCGTGTCCGTCAGGCTCGTCTTTGGCCCGGCCGTTGCCCCGTGCTGGCGCAGTGACTCCGCGATCGCGGCCTTGCGGCGTCCGAGACCTTCTTCGTTTAGCTCAAGCTGCAGAAGCGACGCAATGTAACGGGTTGTCCCTTCATCGAGGAGGGCGACATCCAACGGCGTGTTACCACGATTGTTCTTCGCATTGACCTTCGCACCGTTCCGTACGAGCAACTCGACCGCGTTCTCGTGGCCCAGAAAGGCTGCCGCATGCAGGGCTGTCCCTCCGTCATTCGACAGGCCATTCACATTGGCCCCTCGACGAATAAGAAGTTCGATGGCTTCTGTCTGATCGGTCAGTGCGGCCGAAATCAACGGCGTAACCCCCTGTACGGGATCCACGGCGTCCACCCCAGCCCCGCCGGTCAGATGTCGTTCGATGACGCCGAGGTCTCCCGCTCGCGCGGCTCCCCAAAGATTCGACGCATCCCCAGCCGAAGGTGTTCCTTCCGATTTCAGTGGGGCGGAGGACATTGCGAGAGCGGAAATACCGACAGTCAGCGGGACGACGGTCACCATGCCCAATAGCAAAGGTAGAAACACCCTGTGGAACCGCTGTTTGACAAGCGACTTCCAACCACGACGGTGGAGCAGCATTGCGCTGAAGAAGCCACTCATGACAAAGAACAGCGGCATTCTAAAGCCATGAATCGCCGAGAAAATGAAGCCGAAACCAGGTTCCTGCCGACAATCGGTGACGATCCAGAATGCTGGGAAAAACGAAAGTGAAGCGTGCAGGACAATCCCGAGCAACATCGCGCCAGCTCGCAAAGCGTCAAGATCCGTTCGTCGGGCAAGTGCCTGGGTTTGTGCGTTCATTTCGATTGTTTACAGGTCCAAATTGAATGCTGATTGAAGAATGTCCTTCATGACGAAGGAGCGTCGTGAAAAGGGCCTTGCGACATGGATCGAGATCTCTAGAACTAGAACGCTGCTGATACCTCAGGATTTTCGGTTGCGCTGGTTATTCGAAAGTGGCTAAGTTTACGACCGATATCATCCACCTATTTTCAGAACGTCAGGACGCGGGCTCCAATGTATGAGCATGGGAAATATGCTACCAACTCCGATTACCGCCCCTATCCAAACGACGATTTCGTCAAAAGGGATGCGTAAGAGATCTGTCACGGATTCCCCCAGCAACGCTGCAAGAAGCCCAAGCGTGAGGGATGCCACGAACAATATGTAAACCATCTTCAGTCTTGATCGAAGATCGGGGAGCCTGAGGTTTCGAACGCAGGGTAATCCGGTATAGCTGACAAACGCCCCATAGGGGACAATATTTGCAGAGAACGGGATGTCGAACAGCAAAAGTACGCCGAGGTGGAAAAGGGAGGCGAACGCCAGACTGAGACGAAATAACTTCCGATCGAAGGCAGCGGGAAGAAACGTCAACTCTAAAGCAACAGTGAACCAATCAGCTGTCTTCCAAAACCAAGCCGAATCTATTCGAAGAGCCAAGCATCCGACCCACGTCTCTCGACCTGTGTGCAAGTAATTGTAGACTAAATGACCGTAAGTACATCGAAGCTGAGGGTTAAGCCAGCCTGTGGTTGCCTTTGCCCAACCGGCAGTGAACATCGCAAACCCCACCAGCAGGGCAAGCAAGGCTGGTGGCCACACTGCCGCCTGATCGCTTTCAGCGAGTGGAAAACGAATACTGTCGATGGAAAGGTTGCGACCCCAGCCAGAGAATCCCAAAACTAACGGAGTGACGATAAGAAGAATGTCGTGATTAATCTTGCCCAGCGAGTAGGCCCAGGAATCGAGAGCGATAAGAGTTAATCCAACGCCTGCAGACGCGAGGCTGGTCATCCAACCCACCAGCAGCATCGTAGCGAAGAGAGCGAGAAGGAGATTGAGACTAAGCAACACAATCGCTGGCGGCGGAGCGGTGAATAGTGCCGCTGGACCAATTGGTGGGTCGAAGAAGGCTTGAGGGGCAAGTGGCAACCAAGCCGCGATCGGTATGACGTTGCAGATTATGAAAGTCGCGTAGAGAACGCGGAAAATCGACAGGTCCTCCGCCCTTGCCCGATAACTTTCGAACGCTCTCGCCTCGAAAGCCCGAATGACATGAATCGTCATCGTGGTTCTCCATGAAACGTAACGACACGAATGTCGATTGGCACGCGCTCACTTTTCAACGTGTTTCCATCCATGCTAAATATTTCCCAGTACCAGCGGATTTCTACGCGAGAGACCGGCCGATCCGGCACAAGTTCTCGCCCTCTGGAGCGCAACCAGTCTTTCAACGACGCGATGTATGCTGGTGAATCCTGCGACTTACGCCGAGCCCCATAACCGGGAAAAACGATATCTCGAAGGCGACTCAAACGCCCCGTTGGGGTCGCTTTTGTGACACCTACGGCTGGGGTGGGCATCAGGGATTGAGAGATCTCAGCGATGTGACTGTCGGGAAACTTCTCAAGAAGAACTTTGGGCTTAAACGAGAACTCTTCTCCATTGGCGATGAACACGGCCTCGTATCGAATAATCTTGACTCGGCCATTCTGGAATCCTCCACTGCCCTTGAAACTTGGCATCGTGATGGTGGGGTAAGGCTCGCCGTATTTGTGGATGAACACGGATTGTGCGACCAATAGCGCAATCGCAGTAATGAAAACGAGACGTACCCAGACAGTAATCACTTGAGGTTCTTGCCTCACCCTAGCCGTCCTTGTCGAACATAACCTGATACGTCAGCCGATCCGTTATTACAAAATTGTACACGGTCATGCAAAGATTTCGAAAGTAGTCAGTGGCTAATTGGATGTCACGCAAATGCGTCCCACACGGACTCACTTCGCAATATTCGAGGAAAACCAAAACTTGGAAGACGACGCCGTCTTGAAGCCCGTCGTTAGCATAATCATTAAAGATCGTTTGTCGGGTTGCATCGGGTAACGGCTTTCGCCCAGCACGAGAACCATGTCGCGGAATGGTTGGACAGATTGCGCGGATCACCTGAATGCTATCAATCCCGGCCTCATTTAAGCTGAGCTCTCCCAAAAAAGGCGACGGCGCAGCAGCCAGAATTCTCGGCGAAAATCAGTGGTTTGGCGGTGGGATTGTACTGAAAGGAATTCGTTTGCTCATGCGAAAACAGTCACATCAGATCTCGGTCGTTAATCAATCCGCCAGCGTCGTGCGCCATGATCTTCACTTTCAAATGTTCAGTCCAATTGAGCAACTGAACTTCGGCCGAACCCCGTTGTCGAATCGGTCTTGTTTAAGTTCAACCTGGCGATTCAAATTGTTGAAACAAGGCCGCTTGATGCATGAAGGCTGTAATATTGCCTGACAATGGCTACGGCAATGTGTCGCCACTTTCTTCAATTCGAATTGTCCGTAATGACCAAGAACACGGGCGACTGAAGACGCGCAGCAATCGCACACAACCAAACGCCAAGAGCGTTGACGGACTACGACTTCACACCTAAACCTGAATGTCGCAGCAATGCTGCAACTTGTGGTTCGCGGCCACGGAAGGCTTGGAAGACGTCCATCGGGTGACGGCTTCCCCCGAGCGCCAGAACTGTGTCTCGGAATCGTTTCCCTGTGACCTGGATCGCTTCGGCATTATCGAGCCCCACCTCTTCAAACGCGGCGAATGCGTCGGCACTCAGGATTTCGGCCCATTTGTAACTGTAGTAGCCAGCTGCATAACCTCCACTGAAAATGTGCTGGAATGAACAGAGCGTCCGATCTTCTGGCAACAGTGGCAGCACGCTGGTTTGCTGACTGAGTCGGCGATTGAGTTCGTGGACGGACTCGGTCCCGCTCGGATCATAGTCGGCATGGAGCGTGATATCGGTCATGCCAAACAGCAGTTGCCTCAGCATCATCGAGCCCGCTCGGAAGTTCTTTGCTGCCCGAACTTTTTCGAATAAGGCTTCCGGCAATGGTTCGCCCGTCTTGTAATGGCCGGTCAAACTGAGCAGCGTGGGTCGGTGATAGCACCAGTTTTCCATGAACTGGCTGGGCAATTCGACAGCGTCCCACTCCACGCCGTTGATCCCTGCACAATCGGCGAAGTCGACCTTGGTTAACATGTGCTGTAAGCCATGCCCCATTTCGTGGAACAGCGTTTCGACTTCGCGAAACGACATCAGGCTGGGAGTATCACCATGGGGCGGGGTCTGATTGCAGACGAGGTGTGCCACGGGAAGCTGGAGCTTTCCGTCCATCTTCCGTCGGCCTAGACAATCATCCATCCACGCCCCGCCTCGCTTGTTCTCGGGGCGGGAAAAGGGATCGAGGAAGAACGAGGCGATGTGAGTCCCTGACGCATCGTGGACTCGATAAAAACGGACGTCGGGATTCCAGACACTGACGTCGGTCTGATGGTGGATCGTCACGTCGAACAACCGACCGAGCAGTTGGAACAATCCCTCCAGAACTTTTTCGAACGGGAAATAAGGTCGCAGCTCATCGTCCGTGTAAGCGTATCGTTCTTCACGCAGCCGCTCGGCCCAGAAGGCAACGTCCCAGACCTGAAGCGGATTCGAGTCACCGCGAGACGCCTTCAGAGCCTTGATATCTTCCACATCTCGGACGGCGGCATCCCAGGCGGCAGTACGCAAATCGGAAAACATCTGGCGAATCGCCGCGACGCTTGGAGCCATCTTTCGTGCGAGACTCACTTCGGCAAAATTCTGATAACCGAGCAAACGGGCCTTTTCACGTCGCAGAGAAAGAAAACGGGTAATCAGCGGATCGTTATTCAAGTCACCAACGGACGCACGTGTGACAAACGCACGGTAGAGTTGTTCTCGCAGCGTTCTGTTCCGGCAATGTTCCATGAACGGGGTCAACAATGGCGGTTCGAGAGTAATCCTCCACGGACCATCGGCAGGCGTTGCAGCGGTTGCGGCATCTTTGTGAGCCGCATTCCAGGATTGAGCTGCCAGGTTTCGCAGCGTGCTGGGCCATCCCGCCGCATCGGCCGAATCAGTGATCTCAAGCGAAAAGGCTTTTGTCGCATCGAGAACGTGATTGGAAAACTCGGTTGATAGTTGCGAAAGTTCTTGCTCAATCGCGTTGAACCGTTCCCGTTCGGCTCCCTTCAGAGCGATCCCGGATAACTCGGCCCCTTTGATCCGGTCAGTGATAATCCGCTGTTGAGCTTCGCTGAGCTTTGACCATTCGCTGCTGTCCCGCAATTGCTTCAGGCACTGATAAATCGGCTCACTCTGGCTGGCTCGCAGACCAAACTGAACGACCTCGGGCAAAACGGTCTCGTACGCCGTTCGCAATTCGTCCGAGTTTAAGACACCAAATAAGTGCCCCACCGGCTTCCAGCCATATTCAAACGGAGGGTCAAGTCGTTCGAGTTTTCCGAGCGAACCATCCCAGGTTGGGGTGAGTTCCTTTTCGATTTCGGTCAGCTTTTGAGTTGCGTCCGCAACAATGTGCTTGACGGCGGGAACGATATGTTCTGGCCGAATCGCCGCAAAGTCGGGTAAACCACTGGTGGCCAGAAGTGGGTTGTTAACAAGTGATGCCGTATCGACCATGACCAGGATTCCTCAATTCAGTTTTTAAATTCAAGAGAATTCAGCCGCTGATGCACCGAGTGCAGACATCGCCCGCAACCCAAATTACAGGAAGAGACTGAACCACGAAAAACACCAAAAACACGACACAATTCAGTCAAAGCGAGCCGAACGGCGGAAGCCCCCGGATTCTGTAATTCTGATTCTTATCCGTGCGATTCGTGATCAAAACTCGTTTGCATCGCTTTCCGTATCTAGGTGTACATCTGCGGAAAATCTCTTCTCTCAGCGGAGTTTAAACAGAAGCTTTCCACAGTGCAGCTCAAGCCGATGTAATTCTTTTCGGATTTGCTCTGCTGCCAGTAGTTCCAGGATCTTCCTTTCTTGTCTCTTCGAATGACGATAAGATGAATGCGGAAATAGCTACGATATTTTTGATGCGAAATTTGACCTATGCCTCGTGTTCCCCTCAATCCCGATTCTGATGCTGGCAACAGCGATCTTCCTGAAGATGATTCGTCCGTAGAACGACTGCAAAAAGTGCTGGCGTCAGCGGGCATTGCTTCGCGCCGAAACTGTGAGGAGTACATCCGGGACGGTCGAGTCACGGTTGATGGTGAAACGGTCACCGAACTGGGGATCAAGGTTGATTCGCAGGCACAAAAGGTCTGTGTCGACGGCGAACGAATCAAATTCCAGAAAAAGCAATATTTTCTGGTCAATAAACCGATCGGTGTTGTCTGCTCAAATGCTGACCCGCAAGGTCGCCCACGGGTCATCGATCTGCTTCCCCCCTGGCACGGGCGGCTTTTTTCCGTCGGTCGTTTAGACGAAAATTCGGAAGGTTTGCTGATCGTCACCAATGACGGCGAACTGGCTCATTCGCTGGCACACCCCAAGTTTCAGGTCGAACGGGTCTATCGCTGTATTATTGCGGGGACTCCAACCGACGAAACGTTCAAGATGCTGCGACAAGGTTTGCATTTCACCGAAGGCAAGTTCCGTATGAGGGACGTTCGTCGCGTGAAGACCAGCGGCAAGAGTACGCTGGTCGAGGTGATTCTGACGGAAGGCCAGAACCGCGAAGTTCGACGAATGTTCGCTCGCGTTGGTCACAAGGTCTTGAAGCTGCGAAGAACGGCATTCGGCCCGATGAAGCTGGGTGAACTTGAACCGGCTGCCTATCGGCCGTTATCGCCGTCCGAAGTGCGGGTGCTGAAGCAATATGCCTCAAGCGATCCCACAGGTCGTCCCTCATGGAAACGACACGAAGTTGTGAATCCCAATCGGCGACGATTAAAGGGAGTTGGTAAGCCTCGCCACAAGCCTGCACAACGCATCCCTTCGGCTAATCGTGGAAGTTCCAGAGGGAAGAAACCCCGGCGTTAAAATGGCGTTCCAAAAACACGTCCCCGTGTGGTAAGACTCTGGAAAACTTCGTACGAATTGGGCATTTCACAGATGAGTTCCATGGCTGATTGTTCGTCTGAGCTTCCCGGACTTGTACCGACGGCTCTTCAACGATTTGCGACAATTGTCGAGCACGAGCAGATGGCCCGCGATACGTGGCGCATTCGATTGCGCTGCCCAAAAATCGCTCAGCAGATTCTGCCAGGCCAGTTCGTGATGGTTCGCATCCCAGAACGAAGCGACCCGCTTCTTGGTCGTCCGTTTGCGCTTTATGACGTCTATGAAAACGCGGTGGGCGAACCGGAAGGGATCGAGTTCGGGTATGTCGTTGTTGGCAAGATGACGTCGCTGCTTGAATCGTTATCCGTCGGCGACCGCGTCGAGATCTGGGGCCCGTTAGGAAACGGTTTTCCATTGCCTGCCTCGGGCCATCTGGTGATTGCTGCCGGAGGAATCGGTCAAACGCCGTTCCTGGCTGTCATTCGAGAAGCTCTGCGTCGAAAAATCTATGGAAACCCCTTTCGCGAGGTGACTCAAACCCCTTCGCGAATCACGATGTGTTACGGTGTTCGCAGCCGGGAATACATTGCGGGAATCGATGCATTTCATCAGGAAGGGATCGACTTACAGATCGCCACCGATGATGGTTCAGCAGGGCACCATGGTTATGTGACCGACCTTTTGAAACCGCTGTTAAGCGGAGCCGAACCTCCATCAGTGGTGTATTGCTGCGGACCTGAGCCGATGATGCACGCGGTTGCAAAATTGACTGAGGCCGCGAAGATTCCGACCTGGGTTTCGTTAGAAAGCCCAATGGCCTGCGGGTTTGGAGCCTGTTTCAGTTGTGTCACGAGAATTCGACAAGACGATGGGACATGGGACTACCGTCGAGTCTGCGTCGAAGGCCCTGTCTTCCCGGCAGACAAGGTCGTATTTGAAGCCTGAAAGAGAACATATGAAGTTTGCACTGGTCATACCCGACGGCGCTGCCGACGAACCTCAACCAACTCTGGGGGGGAAAACACCTCTTCAGGCCGCTACCATACCACATATGGATGAAGTCGCGCGCCGAGGGTTTGTTGGTCGAGCCAATCACGTCCCCGATTCAATGCCCTCCGGAAGTGACGTGGGAACGATGAGTCTTTTCGGGTACGACCCTCTGAAGTTTCACACGGGCCGCGCGCCGCTCGAAGCGGCGGCACAAGGAATTGAACTCGGGCCACTCGATTGGTGTATCCGCTGTAACTTTGTGACTGTGGAAGACGGCCGGATGGTCAGTTTCACAGCCGAACAGATCCCCAGCGACCTGGCTCGCACTCTGATCGAAGCCTTACAACGCAATAAATGTGGTGACGAGCACTGGAAGTTCTATCCTGGTGTCAGCTATCGCAACCTGGTTGTCTATCGAGCCCGAAACACGCCGGCTCCGTTTAACGCAGCGACCCTGACGACGCCTCCGCACGACATTACCGAAAAGCTTGTTGAGCCCTATCTTCCGAGCGGACCCGGCGGAGACCTTCTGCGGGCGCTCATGGAACAGAGTAAACCTTTGATTGCCGCCTGCCCTGAAAATCTGGCACGTGCCGCTACGGGAACTCATACCGCCACACAGACGTGGCTATGGGGACAAGGGCAGCGACCTGATCTTGCTCCTTTTCTCGAACGGTTTGGTCAGCGAGGAGCGGTGATCACCGCAGTTGATCTCTTGCGCGGCCTGGGGCGACTACTCGGCTGGAGGGTTATTGAAGTCGAGGGTGCCACGGGATATCTGGACACGGATTATGCCGCCAAGGGACGTGCCGCCATTCAAGCACTCAAAGATGACGTCACCGATTTCATCGTTGTGCATGTCGAAGCCACGGACGAAGCGTCGCATGAAGGGAAGGCGGACGAGAAAGTTCGAGCTCTCGAGCAGATCGATCAGCATATCGTTGGCCCCTTGCACGAGTATCTTCGGTCGCAAGGCGAGTACCGCTTGTTGATCTGTCCCGATCATCCGACATTCTTGCGGACAAAGACACACAGCCACGGCTACGTTCCGTTTGCGATGTGCGGGACCGGATTGATGTCAGCGGCGGCAACCACATACGACGAGATCACTGCGGCAACGAGTAACGTTTGTCTCGATCGCGGTTGTGAGTTGATGCCGATGCTATTTTCGGGTGCGGCGCGACGCATCGTATAACCGCGCCTCGCAGAGAAGCGGGCAAGGAGCGGAGGAATCGCCGATATCCGGAGCGTCATTTCTCGTTGGAGCATTGCGAAAAGCGGGGGCTGGGCAACGTTCGAAGAGATCGGCTGAACGCCGATCAGCCTGCGCCGAAGGCTACGGGTTAAACGAAGAATCTTCCGTTTTCGTTTCACCGCGCCCCGAAGAGAAGCGGGCACGAAGCAGCGGAATTACCATCAGCCGGAGCGTCATTTTTCGTTGGGGCATTGCGAAAAGCGGGGCTCGGGCAACGTTCAAAGAGATCGGCTGAACGCCGATCAGCCTGCGCCGCTGGCTACGGGTTAAACGAAGAGTTCCCTTCCCGTTCGCGCTTCTTACCTTCCTGGTAGAACTGCTCCATTTCGACAAGTTTTGCCGAACGAATGTCTCGACCAAGCTCTTTCAGGCGGTTTTCGATGTACTCCACTCGCCGCTGAAACTTGGCGTTACTGGCACGTAACGCTTCTTCAGGATTGATATGCCATCGTCGAGCGATGTTGGCAAGAACAAACAGGACGTCACCCAGTTCGGATTCGATTCGACTCTGGCGTTCGGCGTCGAACGGCTCGGGATCGGGTTCGACGGCGGCATCGACCGACGCCGTGACCTGAGGTATCTCGCCATTCGGAAAAAGCTCCTGCGCCAGTTCTCCAATTTCTTCCCTGAGCTTATCGAACAACATTGTCCGCCAGGGAAAATCGTAGCCGACTCGCGCTGCTTTTTTAGAAAGTCGTGCAGCCCTGGCAAGAGCGGGAAGTGCCACAGGCAGCCCATCGAAGATCGATCCCCGGTTCTTCTCTTCCTGCTTGATCCGATCCCAATTTCGGCTGACATCATTGGTGGAAGTCACCGCAGAATCACCGAAGACATGAGGGTGTCGGCGAATCATCTTGCGATTCAGGCCTTTGACAACGTCCGTCAGATCGAACCGGCCTTCATCGGCCCCAATCTGGCAGTCGAGCAGAACCTGCAGCAGCACGTCACCCAATTCCTCAACGATCGAGTCGTCGTCGCCCGAATCAATCGCGTCAAGCAGTTCATAGGTCTCTTCAAGCGTGTAAGGCTTGATCGACTCGAGTGTTTGTTCACGGTCCCAGGGGCAACCCGATGGGGATCTAAGCTTTGCGATGGTTTCGCAAAGCTCTTGAAATACTGGCCCCAGATCCTTGTGATCGGGGGGAGTTCCCGGTTCCGGCACCATCCCAGATCTCGTCGTCTCAGGAGTATCAGGCATGGTGATCAGGACTCGGAAACAATCTTGGCGATATCAACGAACTCGTTCTTCAAAGCTTTATACAGTTTGCCAAACATCGGATAGGACTTTGTGTAGATCCGTTTGGCTTCTGCCTGCGGATCAGTGCTGGCAACAACTTTCACTGCAGCAGTACAGGCTTCCACGACCGATTTGTATTTACCTGTCCCTGATGCGGCCAATAACGCAGCACCATAGGCAGGACCTTCTTCGGTATTGATCAAGCTGACACGACGTCCATAGACATCCGCCTGCATCTGTCGCCAGAAGTCGCTTCGGGCACCACCACCGGAAAGTCGAATTTCACGGATGGGGATGTTCATCGAATTGATGACTTCCAGGGAGTCACGCATGGCGTACGTGGCACCTTCCATGATCGAACGAATCATGTGCGAACGACCGTGTCGTAAACTGAGACCGATCCAGCAGGCTCGCGCATTCGGATCGGCATGTGGGGTTCGTTCGCCCGTCAGATACGGCAGGAAGAACAACCCTTCACATCCAGGAGGCGCTTCAGCCGCCTGTTCGGTGATTAAATTATAAGGGTCTGTTTTCAGACGTTTTCCGTCCGTCATTTCGGCATGAGCAAGCTGATTGCGATACCACTGCAAGCTGCCCCCCGCTGAGAGGACAACCCCCATGACGTGCCACTTGCCACGAACGGCATGACAGAACGTATGCACGCGGCCGGCCGGATCGATTTGAACGTCGTCGCTGTGTGCAAACACAACTCCGCTGGTTCCCATCGTCGCAGAAATGATGCCTCGTTTGACGATTCCATTACCAACGGCCCCGGCCGCCTGGTCACCTGCTCCTCCAACAACCGGAACACCCTTTCTTAAGCCCAGCAGCTTTGCCGCCTCTTCGGTCAATGTGCCGGTGACATCTTCCGATTCGTAAACTTTTGGCAGAGCCGACATTTTAATATCGAGTCGGTCAATCAATGGCTTACACCATTGTCGCGCACGTACATCAAGAAGCAACGTTCCTGAAGCGTCGCTCACGTCGGTGGCGAATTCTTCCGTTAACCGGAACCGAATGTAATCTTTCGGCAGAAGGATATGAGCGATCCTGGCATAGTTCTTTGGCTCATGGTTTTTCAGCCAGACGATTTTTGGCGCCGTGAACCCGGTCAATGCGGGGTTTGCCACCATTTCGATCAGCTTGGCTCGACCACCGACCTTGTGCTCGATGTCAGCGCATTCCTGAGCGGTTCGCTGGTCATTCCAGAGAATCGCTGGACGGATGACAGCATTGGTCTTGTCAAGAAAGACGCTGCCATGCATCTGACCGCTCAGGCCGATTCCTGCAATGTCGTCCGGCTTGATCTTGCCAGCCTTCAGAACTTTCTTGACCGTCGTTTGAGTTGCTTCCCACCAGTCTTCGGGATTCTGTTCAGACCAGCCTGGCTTGGGGGATGACAGTTCGTATTCAGCAGTGGCACTGGCTAATATCGTACCGTCTTCTCGCATTGCCAGTGTTTTTGTGCCACTCGTGCCAATGTCGATCCCCAGAAATACTGCCATCGTACGCGGTTCCTTGATCTGAACGAAAAGTTAATCGGCCGTGCATTTACGGCGAGCGTCAAATGAGATTTTTACACCTAGTTGACACGCGGCCGATGTTATTCTTTGAGCTTTGAGTGGAATATTGGAAGGGCGGGCATTTCAATACTCGCCAGGATAATAAGGTAGTATACCGCAACATTGCTTCGCTCGCCACGCAGTCGGGGACCAAGAACTGACTTCAGGTGACGACTGGTTATTTCTCTTACAACGTTCCTGTCAGGGAACGTGACTCACCGAAGCAACGCTTCGCGAGTCGCAAAGAGTTCCCTATTATAACGCGAGCAATGTTAGAAATTTCGCAGTTCGATATCGGATCAAATCAAGAGCTTCTAACGCGAATCCGTCGAATTTCGAAGGAAACATAATTCATGACACAAACTTCGAATGACAGCTCGACTCGCGAGGCAGTCCATCGGCTTCGAGACGAAATTCGACGTCATGATGCTCTGTATTATCTGCAGGCCGCACCAGAGATTTCGGATCGTGAATATGACCACCTGATGCGCCAACTAGTCGAACTGGAAACCGCACATCCGGAACTGCAATCTCCCGACAGCCCGACGCAGAAAGTTGGTGGAGCTCCGATTGACGGGTTCGTCACCGTCGAACACCGGGTTCCAATGCTTTCGATCGATAACGCGTTCTCAGAAAGTGAACTTGCCGAATTCGGAAGCCGGGTGGTCAAACTAATTGGTCCCGAGCCGGTCGAATGGGTGGTCGAGTACAAGGTCGATGGCGTAGCTCTGTCACTCATCTACGAAAAAGGTCACCTTGTCCGAGCGGTCACTCGCGGAGATGGACGCAAAGGAGACGACGTGACTCACAATGCCCGGACCATGCGAGGTGTCCCACTGCAACTGATCGGGAACGTACCGGAAGTACTGGAAGTGCGTGGCGAGGCATTTATCGGGAATCGCGACTTTGCCCAACTTCAGGCGGATATGATTGAAGCGGGTGAGGAGCCATTAAAGAACTCGCGAAACGCCACGGCAGGTGCAATCAAACTGCTTGATCCACAACTGTGTGCCAAACGCAAGCTTCGTTTTTTTGCACATAGCGTTGGGAGTCTTGAAGGGGCATCGTATGCAACTCACTGGGAGTTTCTGCAGGCAATTCATTTGATGGGAATTCCCTCGGTTCAAAAGACTTCTCTGCAACCAAACTTTGAATCGGCAGTCGCACACACTCAGCAATTAATGGAAGCACTGCACGAACTCGATTTCGAAGTGGATGGAATCGTGCTCAAGGTCAACAATCTTGGCGTTCGTGAACAGTTGGGAATGACAAGTAAATCACCCCGCTGGGTCATCGCATACAAATGGGAAAAATACGAGGCGGAAACCCAGGTTCAAGAGATTTTGATCAGCGTCGGCAAGACCGGGACACTGACCCCCGTCGCGTCCCTGCGCCCGGTGGAAATTGCCGGGACAACGGTTTCGCGAGCCAGTCTTCACAACCGGGATGAAATTGAGCGATTGGGAGTTCAAATCGGCGACTGGGTGATCGTCGAAAAAGCAGGAAAGATCATCCCTCATGTTGTGCGGGTCGAACAGCATAAACGGGATGGTTCACAATCAGTCTTCGAATTTCCCACGAATTGTCCCGAATGCCAGACTGCTGTCATCAAGGATGAAGACGGTGTCTATATCCGCTGTCCGAATCCTGACTGTCCCGCTCAGTTACGCGAAGGACTTCGGTATTTCGCCTCACGAGCCGCGATGGACATCGAAGGACTGGGGATCAAATTGATCGAACAATTGACCGAAGCCAGGCTGCTCACCAGCTTTGCCGACATCTATCGTCTGAAGGAACGACGGGCCGAAATGCTGACGCTGGAACGACTGGGTGAAAAATCGATCGATAACCTGCTCGCAGGTGTTGAAGCATCGAAAACACAGCCGCTCTGGAGACTGCTGACAGCTCTGAATCTCAGGCACGTTGGAACAAGAACGGCTCAGCAATTAGCCGAACGATTTGGCACGATGCAAATCATTGCATCGCAGACTGAAGATCAGCTGAGTCAAGTCGATGAAGTCGGTCCCGTGATCGCGAAATCCGTCGCTACCTTTTTCGCCAGCGATTATGGGCAGCGAATCATCTCGGAACTGACGGCACTCGGCCTGAATATGGGAGATGCCGCTGCTGCAGCAGCCGTTGCGGCCGAACGAGCAGCAGGTCGTCTGGTCGGAAAAACGCTGGTTGTGACGGGTACGCTCGCTCGATTCAAACGAGACGAAATCGCAGAATTGATCCGTAAGCATGGAGGTAAATCAGCCAGCAGTGTCTCAAAGAAAACGGATTACGTGGTCGCAGGGACCGACGCGGGGAGCAAGCTGACTAAGGCAGAAGAGCTTGGAGTGACTGTTTTAAACGAAGATCAATTCCTGGAATTGATCGGACAAGAGTAACCTGTGGTTGACGCTCATGGTTTCAAAAAAGTAATTCAATGAAGTGCACTTTTGATCGTTCTCAAAGTGATTCACGGGGAGAACGTCCCATTCCAAGACTTCTTCGTCACGAAGTTCTTCACTGAGTTTCCTTCTTTACCTTTTTTTCAAAAAAGTCTGCACTTTCGTTCTGTGAAAATCCCGTCGCCGAATAATTTGGCGTCAAAGTTCAATCAGACTCAATCGACTTTGGCGATTCTTGCTAATTCATAGGGTTTTAGGGTCGTTGCCCCGTTCGTTGGGATTTTCGAGTTCGATCAAGTTCGAATCCCGTTATTCCTCGGAGCTGACCCTTGTGGCAAACACAACCTGGCCCAATCGGACTCGTCCTACAGCGAAACAGTCCCATGGAAAAACTTCTTTGCCGATGACAAACGCGACCAAACGGCGTTTAAAGCAGTGCTTCATGGACCACGATCAATCAACCGGCTAATCTGATCGATCAAAATGGATAAACCGTCGACCCAGAAATTATCACCGCCTGAAAGGATACGCGATGATCGTTGACCACATTAAAAACCATGCCAAGTACCTGCATCTTCCCCCCCGAATCGTGCATGCGATCCAGTACATTGGCAGCACGGACTTTACTTTCGTCGAAAGCGGCCAGTACGAACTGGATGGCAAAAAGCTGGTGAGCATGGTCCAGCGTTACAAAACAAAGCTCCCGGAACAAGCGGTCTGGGAATCACATCGCAAGTATATCGACGTCCAGTTCGTCGCCGGAGGCCACGAACAATTCGGTCACGTTCCACTGGCTAACGCTCCCAAAGTGAAAACTCCCTATAACGAGGAGCGGGATGTCATCTTCTACGAACCTGGCACTGAAATCATTGATGCTCCGATGGGAATATTTATGATTTTTTACCCCGACGATATTCACGCCCCAGCGTTGGCAATTGGAAATCCGCCGACCGCCAGTGAGGTGGTGAAGGTTGTCGTCAAAGTCGCCGTCGAAGGTCTTTAGAGGCGAGTCGGCCCCCTTTGAATTATGGGGGGGGTATTTCCGCCAAGAAAAACATGGACTGGTGAGAAGTCCTGTGCCACTGCTTGACCGTACTCGGTCAAGCAGTGCTCTTAAGTGACGACTTTCTGAAAGTTACCGAGTCGAAGAAATCTCCGATTCCGTGGCACCCGTGGTCGGCAATCTTAGTCACCGTAATGAATTGCCAGCTAGATCGTCAGTTCTTCGGGCGTCGTCCATGCGACCCGATGCTTCTTATGGGCAGGAATGTTGACGAAATCTCCAGGCTTCATTTCAAATTCTTTTCCATCCCCCTCAAACGACAGCCGAGCAAACCCCGTCAACAAAATAACCCACTCGTGCTGGTCCTGGTCGTACCAGAAGCCTTCAGGGGATGAATTGCCGTTTGAGACGATCCGTTCGATGCGCACGTTGCTCGCTTCAAGAATCGTGGTAAAGATCTCATCAGATAATTTCGCCGGGATCTCTGCGAACAGATTATTATTCATGCCGAAATTCTTTGATTCAGAAATCGTGCCAGGTTTTCAGCGTCGTCGGTACCGATCCGCAAAACACCGTGCTTCAGATGGACGACGACGCAGTCGCGGCCCCAAAGGTTCCACACCATACCACCACGGATGCTCGCGTGAATGCCCCAGCCGTCCAGAATTAATGTTCGACCGATCTCAACCCTTTCGATGTCATCGTAACGAACAGTCCTGCGGAACAGCGGAACCGGTCCGAAGCGAATTGCGAATTGATCTCCCTGATCAATTACCGTCAGATGATGAAATGCAGGGGCGAGAAGCGTTAACAGCAAAGCAACACCGCCAGCAATATAAATTGCCGGTCGCTCAACTGTAGCGCACGCCAGGACAAGACAGGTCAGGGCGATTCCGCAGAGCAACAGACAAAGCGGAGCTTTCTGGGTGTGAGAATATGTCATATTTGCTCGAGAAACAGTTGCGGCTATTCAGGATCGAGAAATCCCTGGATTTTCATCCATTCGGCACAGCGTTCAGGCCAGTCATTGATTGGTTTTCCATCTTGACGCATGCCGAATCCGTGTCCTCCCTTTGAGCAGATGTGTAACTCCGCTGAGAGATCTTGCTTCTTATATTCGAGGTACAGTCTGGCCGCTTCGATCGGGTTTGATCTATCATCGTGAGCAACCAGCAGAAAGACCGGCGGCGCATCTGCGGGGATACTGAATCCGGCACGAAACTTCGATTTGTCTTGATTGTCGAGAAAACCACCTCCATAGATAAACACCAGAAAATCGGGTCCGCGCGGATCATCAAGTTTGGACTGCTGAGGATACGTCCGAGTCCCTCGATCCCAGGCAGCATGCCCGGCGAGGTTCGCCCCGGCCGAGAACCCCAGCAAACCAACTCGTTTTGGATCGAGTTTCCATTCGGCCGCATGCTGCCTGACGAGTCCCATAGCGCGCTGCCCATCCTGGACAGGAAGTTCAAACATTTCCCGTTCGTCACGGGTGGGCGTGCGGTACTTGAGCAGAACAGCAGTCACCCCCAATGAATTCAGCCAATCACAAACCTGCGTCCCTTCATGAACGTACGACAGAAACACGAACCCACCCCCTGGTGCGACGATTACTGAAGCCCCATTCGGCTTCTCAGGGAAGAAGACTGTCATTGTCGGATCGCTGACATCCGAAACGCGATCACGCCCGACCCCTCCGTAGGACTGAATCAACTTCACGGTGTTTTCCGACTTCGCCACCATCTCCGTCGGCGGACCGTCCGGCCAAAGCTTTAGAGTGATCGGTTCGGCCGCAATCGTCATACTGCCGAGAAGTAAAAGGCTCAGAATGGTCAAAACATTGATTTTCATGTTCGAGCAATCAATTAAGGAAATCTGTTCTGAAGAGCACTAAAAAGAACGTCATTATTCCATGTCGATCAACATCGCACTTACGACTCCTTCGGTTTCCTGCGGTGAAGTGCAACGGCGATAAGAGTACCAGAATTACTGTTGAATCAATAAATGATCTCAGAGGAATGGTCGGAGTCGATCGAACTTGATCGAACTTTGACACCAAATTTCCTGGAACCGTGATTGCAACAGAATTGCAGAGAAAATTTTTGGACAGGCGGTCAGAAAGTTGATCAACTCTTTTCCGAAGTTTTGGTGAGCCTCGACGGCCATCCAATGCTTTTTTTGGGAACTTGACGAGGCTCCAGAGGTGCTCAACGCCGCTTCATGTTTACTCAACCATCGTTGCCCAAAGTTTTCTTGCTCAAACCTCGTTCTGCAAATTCGGTTCAACTCAAGATGTCATGCACGACGTGGCCGTGGACGTCGGTCAGGCGGAAATCTCGACCGCTGAAGCGGAATGTCAGTTGTTCGTGATCGAGACCCAGCAGGTGTAATATCGTTGCGTGCAGGTCATGGATCGTGCAGATATTTTCCACGGCGTACAATCCCAGTTCATCAGTCGCTCCGTAAACCGAACCGCCTTTGACGCCACCACCGGCCAGAAATACGGAAAAGCCTTCTGGATGGTGATCGCGTCCGTCTCGTCCTGCTGAATGCGGCGTACGGCCAAACTCACCTGCCCACACGATCAGAGTTTCATCGAATAACCCGCGTTGTTTCAGGTCGGTGATTAATCCTGCAATCGCCTGATCCGTATCAAGAGCGTTCTTCTGATGACCGTTCTTGAGGTCACCGTGCTGATCCCAGGTCCCGTTGGAGGCGCCGGGTGGACATGTAATCTCAACAAAGCGAACGCCCGATTCGATTAATCGTCTCGCTCGAAGGCACTGGATTCCGTACAGCCTTTGCGACGGGACTTTGGAGTCGATCGCGTACATCGATTGAGTTGCTTCGGTCTCTCGAGACAAATCGAGTACATCCGGGACGAGCGACTGCATGCGGAACGCCATCTCGTGATTCTTGATCGCCGATTCCACGGCATCGTCGCCGCCGAGCCCTCTGGAAAAGGCTTTGTTCTGTTCCGTAAGCAGAGCCAGTTTTGCTCGTTGTATTCGAGGATCTTTGTCAGCGGGCTGAATATTGTCGATCGGCAAACCATCGGCTTGAAGCAGTGTTGCCTGTTGGCTGGCAGGCAGGAAGCCGTTTGAAAATGTTTCCAGACCTCCGCAGGGGACAACCCCGAAACTCAGCACGACGAAGCCGGGGAGGTTCTGGCTTTCACAACCAAGCCCGTAGTTGACCCATGAACCAAGGCTGGGGCGACCGGCATTGTTCGAACCGGTATGGAGAAACAGCACGCCTGTTGAATGGATCGGCAGGTCTGCCTTCATCGATCGAATCACGGCAATATCGTCGACACAGCCAGCGATATGTGGAAACAGGCTGCTGACGGGCATACCGCATTGGCCATGTTGTTTGAATTCCCACGGGCTTTTCAGCCATTGTCGATTGACGTTGGCGGTGGGGTTCTTAGACTCCGTACACGGCTTGCCATCGAGGTCGGCCAGCTTTGGTTTCGGGTCAAACGAATCGACATGTGAAACGCCTCCGTCCATAAAACAGAAGATCACATTCTTGACCTTCGGGCGGAAATGCGGCTGTGGGGATGAAGTGTCGCGACGAGCCGATGCGGCGGAAATGGAATTGGCAAACAGCCCCGACAGTGCCAGCAGACCGAAACCGTTCGCGGATGACGCCAGCATTTCTCGACGAGTGACAATTGAAGGACCGCGCCCGGGACAGCAGGATGCAGAATGAATGGCAGGGTGGGTCATTTGCGGTTCCCTTGACCGTCGAACAAATCACAAATCGAATCATGGTTAGCAATGTCAATTTATACGAAAACCTGACGGAAATTGCAGGAGGCTGAATGTATCCGGTGCTCGAATTTATCGGCGGCGTGATTTGCGCTGTTGTGGGTGGAGAATTATTTCTACGAGGCGTCCTGGGGGTCTCTGGCTGGTTACGGATTCCCAAGGCCGTTACCGCTGCGACGTTAGCGGCATTTGCCACATCCAGCCCGGAAATCTCAGTGGCGATTAACTCTGCCATTGCTGGGGAACCGCAGATTGCACTTGGGGACGCTTTGGGGAGCAACGTGGTGAACATCGGCCTGGTTCTGGGCGTGCTGATTGTCATGGGTCCGATTTCGTTTATCTGGTCGTTGTATCGACGGGAGTTTGTGACGGCATTGGCCGCTCCGATCATTCTGTGCCTGCTGCTGGCCGACGGAGACTTTTCGCGGATGGATGCGATCATTTGTCTTGCAGTTTTTTGCGGCTGGTTTTTTTGGGTTTTGCGAGACGCGCTTCAGGCCCGCGATGGAATTGAGGCAACCTCCACAGGACGGCAGGCGTTGATCGCCGTTGTTTTCGGCGTTATCGGGCTGTTCACACTTGTTTTGTCGGGCAAGCTGATTGTGTCAGGGGGGACGGCACTAGGAGAGATGCTCGGAGTCAGCTCGTTCCTGATCGGGGTGACGATCGTGGCGTTCGGGACTTCATCACCGGAACTGGCGACCGCCGTTGTTTCCAAGCTGCGAGGTCACGACGAAGTCGGTATTGGCACGGTGCTGGGAAGCAATGTCTTCAATTGCCTGTTCATCATCGGATTGGCAGGAGCAATTCATCCCTTTCCACAGCCTGTTGCGGCAGTCCTGCCGAGCGTGATTTTCGGTATTTTGACCGTTCTTGCCCTGATGCCGATCAAAGGTGCGATCCTGCGGCGAAACCGAGGACTGCTGTTATTGGCTTTATACGCCGGTTCGATTGTCGCCGCGTGGTGGTTTGGCACAGAACATTGATCAGGCGGTGGAAGATTTTGGTGCCACTGCTTTATCGTCTTCGGTTAGGCAGTGCTCTTTTTGGTTCGAAAGCGCGCAGTAAGAGTACTGCTTGAGCGATGACGCTCAAGCGGTGGCACAATTCTCCGGTTATCACGTCGATACTTCTCGTCAAGGCTTTCAGCCCATCAAGCCGCTCAATGCACCCGTGCTGTCTCCCAGGAATGGAATTTTGACATCCATTCGTTCGAGCATCGACAACCAGAGGTTGCTGATCGGAGTTTCCTTGGGGTAGCGGATGTGGCGTCCCGATCGAATCGTGCCGCCACCTTTACCTGCGAGCAGTACTGGAAGGTCATCATGGTTATGTGCATTGCCGTCTGAATTCGCACTGCCGTAGGCGATCAGGCAGTGGTCGAGCAGAGTTCCTTCACCTTCAGGAATCGCTTTCAGCTTCTGCAACAGATACGACAATTGAGTGACGTGAAACTTGTTGATATCGCGAATCTTTTCCTTCTTTTTCGGATCATTGCCGTGATGTGACAGTTCGTGATGCCCTTCGGAGACACCGATAAATGGGTAGGCTTTGTTGCTTCCTTCGTTCGTCAGGACGAACGAACAAACTCGGGTCGAATCGGTCTGAAACGCCAGTACCATCAGGTCGCACATCAGTCGAATATGCTCCTGGAAATCACCGGGGACTCCCGCAGGAACCGGATAATCAGGGGCTTTTACTTCTGGTAATGTTGCCGCTCGCGCAATTCGTTGTTCGATGTCTCGGATGGAACTGAAGTATTCGTCGAGCTTTCTTTGATCATTTTTACCGAGCTTGCCGGCCAGATCGCTGGCATCCTGACGAACGAAATCGAGCACGCTTTGACGGAGTTTGTCCCGTTTGACTCGATCGGCGCCCGCTCCGGCTCCGAACAAGCGTTCGAAAACCAGCTTCGGATTAACTTCTTTGGGAAGTGGCTGCGTCGCTGATCGCCAGGCCATTGTTGAGGAATAGACGCAGCTGTAACCGGAATCGCAATTCCCAGCCATCGCACCGGATTCACAGCCGATTTCCAGCGACGCCAGACGCGTCTGATCACCAATCCGTGAGGCGGCAACCTGATCGACAGATACGCCGTTGCGAATGTCGGTTCCATCGGTCTTCACCGGATGGGCACCCGTCAAAAATGATGCCAGAGCACGAGCGTGATCACCACCACCATCACCATGAGCTCGGGCACCATCCGCAGTGAGGCCCGTCAGGACGGTAATATCGTCTCGAACAGGAGCCAGCGGTTCGAGAATTGGGGTCAGTTCGAAGGCACTCCCTTCAGTGGCGGGAGTCCAATCGGCCATGTTTTTACCGTTCGGAACGTAAAGGAAGGCCATCCGATTGGGAGCGGTTTTCGTTGGCGAGGCCTCTTCGGCCCAGGATGCCATGGGGCCCATCGCTTCGAGCCACGGCAAAGCGATTGCAGTGCTGAGGCCTTTCAGGACCAACCGTCGGGAAATGGGATCGCGGCTCATCGGATGTTCCTCACGAAGTTGTTATTCGAAGTTGGAAAAGACGATTGGGTCGTCCTGTCAGTTTTTGTTGGTCAAGGATTCCGTCAGACGTTGAAGTCTCTTTTATTACTCAGAGCCGCGACGCATTCGGAATGGGTCGCTTTTCACGATTTCTATGGCAAGCGTCGAGAATTTATAATCGTTTTTCTCGAGCTCTTCCTGGATTTTTTTAATCGAACGTCGGTCGTAATGCTCCAAGCCCCGGCCTAAGCCATATGTCATGAGCTTTTCGGCCAGGTTGCGTCCGACTTTTACGTGCTGTTCCTTCAGGATCGACTTTAACTCGACCGGACCTTGAAACGTCTTGCCACCCGGTAAAACTCCCCCTGTTTCAATCGGAAACTCGCCATCTTTTTGACGGAATCCGCCGATTGCATTGTAGTTTTCAAAGGCAAACCCCAACGGGTCCATTTTGGCGTGGCAATTAGCGCAAGCGGGATTCGCTCGATGTTGCTCCATTCGTTGCCTGAGCGACCCGGTTAACTGGGCTTTATCTCCTTCTGGCAACTCAGGAGCGTTCGGTGGCGGCGGAGGGGGAGGCGAACCGAGGATCTGCTCGAGGATCCAGCGGCCGCGTTTGACGGGAGATGTCCGGGTGGGATTAGACGTGACGGTCAGAATACTCGCCTGGGTTAACAGTCCGCCGCGAAGTTTGTCGGGAAGGGTTATTCGCTCGAACTCTCGTCCTTGATCACCACGTCGTCGTCCTCGTCGTTCGCCCTCTGGCGCCTTCGACATGGCGGATTCAAGTCCGTAATGCTGAGCCAACGTTCGGTTTACGAAGGTGAAATCGGCGTCAATCAGTTCATTGATACTGCGGTCTTCACGAATGATTGCCTGAATGAAGAGTTCCGTTTCTTTCAGCATGGCCGATCGCAATCCTTCATTGAACGAAGGGAAAGCCTTGGGGTCAGGAGTGATGGTTTTCAAGCGCCGAAGCTGCAGCCACTGCATGGCGAAATTATCAACTAGCGAATTCGATTTGGGATCAACCAGCATTCTGCGGACTTGGGCGTCAATATTCGGGGTCAGTTCCCCCTTCTGCGCCAAAGCAAACAGTTCGTCGTCGGGCATTGAGCTCCAGAGAAAGTAGGACATCCTCGAAGCGAGTTGAAACTCGTCCAGCGACTTGGGTTCAGGACTTTCGGGGCGGTCGTCGAGTTCGAGACGGAACAAAAACTTAGGCGAAACGAGTACTGCCTGCATGGCCCGCTGCATCGCAGCTTCCCAAATCAGACCTTCGTCGAGCGCATTGATAACGAGAACGACTAACCGCTCAACCTCCGCCGGAGTCGCTGGCCTGCGATAGGCTCGACTGACAAATCGAGTCAAAATTTCGCGAGCTTGATCCGGCTTAAGCTTATCTGTCTGACTGGCCAAAAGTCGTTTATGCGAAAGGGGGACCATGTCGCTTGGCCCTTCCAGTTCAAACCACTCCACAAACAAGGCTCGCTTGGCTTCTTCTGGCTTTTCAGCAGCAGGATCGGTGAATTCATTGACGAACGTGACAGAAATTCGGTGTTCCCCCGGACCAATTTGGACCGGCTTTGCTTCGTAAACACGTTTGTCTTTGTCCTGACCTGTGGCTTTGACTTCGACGGTTTCAATTTCGGTTTCATCGACCTGAAACACGACTTTGACAGGTTCATCGCCTAATTGACGCCCCCAGCCTCGAAAGCGGAATTTGTATTCACCTTCGACCGTCAGTTTATGAGAGATCGAAAGTTTGCCCACGGAATCTAATTTTCGAAACGGAACTTCAAACGCTTCTTTTTGCGTGGTCTGGAGGAACGTGGCGACCGAACGGCGCTTAGGCGGTTTTGGTGGCTCGCCGATCAGAATGGCTTTCTGGACGATCGATTCGGCAGCGGAGAGATACCGTTCCATTAAAACAGGGGACATCGTTAAAACGTCCCCAATGTTGTCGAAGCCGTGGCCAATGTCATCGGACGGGAAGTCTTCGGCGGCATTGAAATCAATCATCATCAAATCCCGCACGGTATTGTTGTACTCGGTGCGATTCAGCCGCCGAACGGTGACTCTTCCAGGGTCCGGTTTTGAATGAAGATCAATCTCGTCGAAAAGAGCATTAATAATTCCAACAAACTGATCGACTTCTGCCTGGTCGGGACGGGGCTTATCGTGCGGCGGCATCTGGCCGTTGGAGACCATTTCCACAACGTTTTCCCACACCGAGCGGCGCTTAAGCATCGATTCGGGTGTTCTGTCAATAACGAGATTCAGATCCGCCTGAGGATCTTTGTCACCGTGGCATTCGACGCAATGCTTTTTGACGAAATCGACACCCTTATCGGAAAAGTGTCCATTCAAGGGTACAGGATCAGCTGCAATGGTGGCCGTCGAACCCAACACTAAGGCGGTTGGAAGGGCAGCAGCCAAAAATAATAACACCGGCGCAGAGCGTGTAAAATTCATAGGTTTGTCGGACGGAGCAAATTCTGGTGGGAGTGCTTACCGCACAAAACTCGGCAGGATTCACGAACAGTATCGTATCGGAATTCGCAATTGTAAACCAGTAAATTCGATCTATCGGACAATAATTTGGAGCGACATTGAAGTCTCGAGTGAGAGATTCTCGCAGAACGAACTCGGAAAGCGGTGGATTTTTCGTCGGGCTGAATTCTCGTTCACGGGACCTCGTTATTGGAATTTTCGAATGCAGGTCTGATTTGCGAGCGACCATTCGAAGATGGTGCCATTAAAACTGCCGGAAATCAGCTTGTCGTTGGAATCAGTGAATACCAGACTTCTGATCACGCCGCGTTGACCTTTCAGCCGGATTGGCTCCTGATCCGTTTTTGAGAGATTCCAAATACGAATCGTTTCGTCAAATCCACCGACGGCGAGCATTTCGCTGTCATTCGAGAATGCCACGGACCTTGCAAATTCCAAATGGATCTTTTCGTTCCAGATCCGATGACCCGTCGAGGAATCGAATACATGAACACCGCCACTCATATCTCCGACCGAAAGTCGTGTCCCGTCTGCCGACCAGGTGACACACTGACAACTTCGCGTAAGTTCAACAAGCGGAATTCTTGCCTCCCCTGATTGCGCATCACAGATAAAGGGCGATCCATTTTTCGATGCAACGAAGAGCTTCTGGCCATCAGGGCTGAGGCCGTTCATATGACTGACGGAACCGACGTTAATGGTCCAGCGACGTGGCTCTGACTTTGTCAAATCCCAACCAATCCCCTCTCCTTGACTACTGAAACTCATGACGATGTTGCCGTCGCGCGAGATGTAGATGCTCGCATCTGTAAACGGTTCCAAATTCAGTTCTTCGGAAACGACGACTTGATCTTCTCTGATGACATCAACCCGATGATGCACTCGCCCCTCTTCGGCCCATTCCTCCAGCATGGCGATCGTGGAAGCATGAGACGACATAGCGACCGAGACGAGATCCTTGGGAACGGGTTTGGAATACAAGGTGCCAGTCTCAAGCGAGATTTGACTCAGCTTTCCCGTCATTGCATGAGTAAACAGAGTCAAGTGCGTTTGATCGACAGCGAGATTCATGACTGGCATGACATCCGCATTTACAGTGTCGGAGGTCTGTGCCGATAAATGCATATTCAACAGCGAGTTGGCGTGCCACAGGGACGTCGTCACAAGTCCCACAGCTAAGGTGATGACAAACACCTCTCGCAAAGCTCCGAGATAAAGCAAACCCGCTCGATGGAACTGATTTGTTCTTCGTTCCAATAGTTTCTGAGATCGTAACACTGAAATCTCCCTAATGCCGTTAATCCACTTTGTTCCCAAGTACAGAATTTGCCATCGACGACATTCAGCTGCTTTTAGAAACCGGTTTCATTAACGTTGTGCTAACGCGTTCATCTTTCACACCACGTCGTGCGGATCGCGCCGTTGTGGTTGAGTTGAACGAAATGCAGACCGTGTGCCAGTTCGTCGCGGGGATTTCCGAAGGGCCTGTAAGATGAAGTGAAATAACGACTTTTGCCTTACAATCAATTAAAATAGGTTTACAGAGCCAACGTCATACGTTCGGCATACCGTAACTAGCGAAACGGCAGCAATGCGGTGATGTTGCGCTTCATAGCGATTTTGCATGCGAGCGCCTTTCCGATCGGTCGGAGGCCGAAATTCCCCTTTCCGAAGTCATACGGAAATTGCTGTGACAGTCTCACCGCTGGTAAAAGGTGACGTGAATCGACCACAATCGAGCAATGAGTCTTCACCATTTGCGTTAATCAACAGGCCAGAAAGTTTGCGTCATGCGGTCGAAAGAATTGGTAATTTGTGGATTGAAGGCTGTTCGCTCACGATTCGAAGTGGATTCAAATTCGGTAAAACGCCTGTTTTTCAATCGTGCCACGGCGGTCCATGTCGGCGATTTATGCCGATGGATGGCTCAGGAACGGCTTGTCTATCGATGTGTCGAATCGGATGAACTGGAGCGGATTTCAGGCTCAATCCATCATGGTGGGATTGTGGTTGTGGTGGAACCACCCGAAATTCGTGTTCCGACGCTGGATGAGATCCGTCGCTGGTCGTCCCAGGGAGAAACACTTTTACTGCTGGATCGAATCAGCAACGTTCATAATCTGGGAGCGATTATTCGGTCTGCAGCTTTCTTTGGAGTTTCGAAGCTTATTGTTCCGGATCACCCGCAAGCCGCGTTTCCTACCGAAGCGACTTATCGAGTGGCCGAAGGTGGGCTTGATCATGTCGAAGTTTTATGTGTTGATCATCTTGCCGGCTTTGTGCGAGCGATCCGGCCGTTCTATTACGTCGTCGGCGCGGCAACGCGCGGCGGCGGACCTGATCTGATTCAAGTGACAGGCCGACCGTGTGCAATTGTGCTGGGTAATGAAGAGCAAGGACTCTCGCCCGAAGTCGCATCCGCTTGCGAACAGCTGATCACTTTAAAAGGCGTCGGTCGCGTCGAGTCGTTAAATGTCTCTGCAACCGCTGCAATCCTGATTTGGGAATGTACTCGACGGAAAGACTGATTCAATGACCATATAAATCGCGGTCAGGTCGAAGAACAATCATCGTCGACGGGGTTAACTAGCAACTCTATAAATAAACATTGACAGTCTCACCAGGCCAGCCCCGATCTCATCGCGAAGCTCGACGCGCTGATTTCGACTCCGAAAAAATGGGATAATTTTGTTGGAATCCAACTCCATTCCGTCAATCTATATCAATTATTCCAGTTCGACTGCCTGAACCGAATGAATCAGAGTCATCACACCATGTTGGACGATTCTACCCGCGTGTGGTGCATTTGCCTTGCGGAGTGGTGGCAAATATTGCCGATCTTGACGAAAGGTTGGGGTGACCTGAGCGGATCAAGGCTCTGGAGAGCCACGGATGGTGTCATTGCGATGGAACGCAGCGCGTGAATCTACGCGCTTTGGCTCAAGTTGGCGGACCTTGACGGTCGATTCAAAATGATAACGGAATTTCGCCGTTGCGGACCCGCACAGACACCCATCGTGACCGACCACTTTGATATGCCGTTCTGACAGGGATTAAGGGACCGATTGATGAGACACGCATTCTGGATCGTCGTAGCGAGCATGCTGGCGCTTGCCTCCGACGCACGAGTCGAGGCCTCGTATTGCGGGGCGGCCAGCTACAAGTGTTGTTCCTCAGAGGCCGTAGCGCCCTTCGGGGATTACTGCGCAGCCAAGAGTTGCTGCGGAACCCGCTATAAAAAGGTCCGTGAGACGGTCTATGAACAAAAGGTAGTAAATCGCTGCCGGACCGTTTACGACCAGGTCACGGAACAATATCCGGTTACCTGCACGCGAAACGTTCACGAAACGTGCTATCGCGACGAGTGTTACACCGTTTGCAAACCCGTGTACCAAACGTGCTATCGCGACGTGAGTTGCACGATCAAGAAGCCATGCTTCCAAACCTGTTACAAAGACGTTTGCTGTACGGTTCGAAAGCCATGTTATCAGACATGTTATCGAGACGTCTGTTGCACGATCCGCAAGCCCAACTTTCAGACATGCTATCGAGACGTCTGCTGCACCGTCTGCAAACCAGTTTGTGAAACGAAATATCGTGACGTTTGCTGCACAACCTATCGTACTGAGACTCAAACATTGTACCGGGACGTCTGCTACACGGTTTCAAAGCCTGTCTGCGAAACAAAAGAAATTACGGTATGTACCGGTGACTGGGTGACGGAAACAAAGCAAGTTCCTGGTCCGATCGTCAAAAAGACCATTAGCGATCCTGGAACTTGGGGTTGGAATCCTCTGAGTAATTCTTGCGAATACAAACATGGTTGCTGCCACACCGCATGTGAACAAACATGTCGAACAGTGACCTGCAGACGCTGGGTTCCTCGCACCGAAACACGACAAGTCACCTGCACCCGAATGGAACAGGAAGTTCGTCATTGTCAGCAACCCTACACCGTTTGCCGGAAGATTCCTGAGACGGTTGTGAAACAAGTTCCTTACACATGCGTTCGTTACGAACGACACACGGTTACCAAGCAAGTTCCTTACACGACCTGCTCGTGGACCTGCGAAACGATCACTAAGAAGGTTCCTTACACGACCTGCTCGTGGACCTGCGAAACGATCACCAAGAAGGTTCCTTACACGACCTGCTCGTGGACCTGCGAAACGATCACCAAGAAGGTTCCTTACGTCACGTGCACCATGACCCAGGAAGTACGGACCCGCAAAGTTCCTTACACGACCTGCCGTCAAGTTTGTGAGACGAAGATGGTCTGTAAGACCAGATGTGTGCCTCGACAAATTGTCGAATCGGAAGTCGTTTGTGTTCCTCGTAAAGTTTGCCGTAGAGTTCCTGTCCAGACCGCGTGTTCTTCTGATCCCTGCCAATGCGGTGCGATTGGTGTTCCAGGTCAATGTGGCCACTAATTGACAGCTTCTCTGTCGTCGATGACTAAACGACCGGAGGTGGTTTCGAAAAGCCGCCTCCGGTTTCGTTTTTGTCAACGGGCTCGTCTCAGCGGGCCATGTATGTAGAGATCTCCGTCGAGCATCTCTACAACAGGTTGATCAATTCGCGAACAATCCGCCATCAACTCAAGACCAAGCCCGGCAAGTGGACTGGGTGCGTCGAAACCACCAATCAGTATTGGCGCAATAAATGTATGGACTTCGTCAATCAGAGATTTGTCAAAAAAAGCGCCAAGCATTTGTCCGCCGCCTTCGACGAGTACATTGGTAAAACGTCGACACCCCAGTTCCTGAGCGACACGATTAAGATCAGGCTTTCGATCGCAATCAGAATCGATGGTGAGAACTTCGACACCCGCGTTTCGAAGTCGTAAACATCGATCGACAGGAGCGGCTTCAGTCGTAAAAACGAGAACGGGTGCCTCCGAAACCGTCTGGACGAGCTGCGATTCGATGGGAAGCCGCGCGAGGGAATCAACCACGATTCGGGTCGCAATTCGAGGTCCTGCGGGACGCGCGGTCAAAGCAGGGTCATCGGCGATAGCCGTTCCAATACCCACAAGAATTGCATCCATCCGGCCTCTGAGTTGATGTACCACGGCGCGAGACGCTTCATTCGTGATCCATTTCGAATGGCCCGAACGAGTTGCGATCTTTCCGTCCAGGGTCATCGCCCATTTCCCGTGAAACCAAGGCCGGCGCTGCGTGATGAGATTGACAAATGGAGCGACCAATCTTTTCGCGTCATGCTCCAACAGGCCAATTTCTACGGCAATTCCAGCGTTTCGAAGTTCTTCGATTCCACCCCCATCGACACGGGGGTTGGGATCGCGAATTCCGATGACGACTCGATGAATTCCCGCAGCGATGATTGCACGCGAACAGGGGGGCGTCTTGCCGAAGTGACAACACGGTTCCAAAGTGACGTACAACGTCGCTCCGGTCGCCTTTGCCCCCGATTGGGCAAGTGCATGAACCTCGGCATGAGGGCCGCCATATTTCTGATGCCAACCTTCCCCGACGACCGTTCCCGATGAATCAACAACAATCGCTCCGACGACCGGATTCGGCTCAACAAACCCGAGTCCGCGGCGCGCCAATTCAAAGGCTCGCCGCATCATCAATTCGTCAAAAAGATTTGCGTCAGTCATAGCTTACTGACCGGGCAACCAGATCTTACCGGCTGCTGGAACGTTTTGTGGAACGGCAGGATTCCAAACGCCACCGAGGTTGGGAATGCTATCCGCTGTAACGATTTCCAAGGAGGACCACGGTGAAGGAATGTCGAATGCCTCGAGCGTTTGTTCAATATGCTGCCGAATCTGAGGAACTTTTGGCGCGTAATACGTGACAAAACGATTCAGTAGCGGCTTCAATTGTGGATCTGACGGATCTTCGAGCCTAGCTCCAAATTCTGCCATGTCCCACGCCCATTGGTTTTGGAAGGGAGTTTTCCCTTCGGGGACAGGCAGTTTTCGGCCTCGATCAATCCATTCAAACATCTCATCCCTCTGTCCCTTTGCCGACGCAATTCCCGCAAGAGTGCGTAGAACTCGTGCGCGATCAATCTGATCGGCAATCGATGGCCGGTCGATCGCCAGCTTTAGAACTTTATACAACGTCTCATCATGCCGAATTAACATCGATCGGTTCACAACAGTCACCAGTTGCTGGTCGTTCAGCTGTTCGATCGGCAAGCGATTCAGCTGCATGATCGAAAGACCACCCAAGCCTGTCTCGCTGGAAATTTCCAGGTTTGGAAGGGGCTCGATTCCAAGCCGCGAGATGAGTTCAGTCAGTCCAATCCCGCGCTCGCGCTGTTGTGCTGAAGCGTCCAGGATATGCGCCGCCGCAAGAAGCGGGACCTTGAGGGAGGGAACTTTAGCCGCTTCCTCGGGAGTTTTGTCCTGCAAGACCTTCAATGGAGACTGCGGCCAGGTTTCATTCGCGACCTTTCGCCAAAATTGATTTAAAAGTTCGCGACGACGCACAAACGGCATCTTGTGAGGCAGATACCAGTTGTGGTCGAGCATCTGCGATTCTTTCGAAATCACGCCGACGACTTGTGGCTGCGTTTCGTCCTGATCCCATGCGATCAGTTCGCCACTTGCTGCAGTCAAAATGGATTTTGCATTCTCAAGATTTGGCCCACGTCGTCCTGCGACCATGATGGTTGCAGGATTGTTAGTCTTCGGATCGGCATCGTGAACGACAACTTTGCCTAACATTTTTGGAACGTTTTCGAGCGAAATCCGGTCAAAGTCGGTTTGATTGAGTTCAACATCTAAAATCGTGTAAGCGGCAACCGGACGATTCGCGGGTTCCCCTTCTTCGGGGACCTTAATTCGTTCGATTCGGGGCTGTCCACCCAATACGGTGAGCAGTCGTGAAACCGAACTGACTTGCCCCCGATAAACGCATTCTTCGACCACATCGGTTGTCGTTTTCGCGTCAAGGATTTGAGCGAGCGTTTCGCATTCGACGGCAATTCCGAGATCCGAATAGTTATGAGCAGCTCGATGAAGCGATTCTGCTGCAGACGTTTCGTCACCATCCCACGCGCGGCAAAGTCCGGCCGCGTGCCAGTACTCGGCTCTCTCCGGCGAATCTTTGGCCAGCGCCAGGAAAACATCAGCGGCAATGCTCCAGCAACCAACAGCGGCGTACTTCTGACCCTTACGAATTTCCTTTTGAAGGTCATCCGCAGCTGAAATACTCGGTAACTGGTGTGAACCACGAATGGGGTAAGCAATTTCGTCGGCGCCGTCAATCTCGAGTAATTGAACAAACAGATCCTGTCGTCGTTCCTCAGGAGCAAGTCTGAGTGCCAGAGCGAGATGTTCGCGGACGGCCATCATATGTCCTGCCTGCGCATGCACAGCAGCAAGTGTCGTCGCCAGATCGCTGACCAGACCTGGTAGCTTTTTAGCACTCTTTTGAAAAGCACGATGAATCGCTCGCTTCGCTTGTACCGGCCCCTCGGAATGAAGCATTGCTACAGCGTAGAGCACAATTGAAAGTTCGTTGTCTGGATGCGTCTCAAGAGCCTGTTTTAAGATATCGCGAGCGGCTGGGCTTTCGTTCAAATCCAGCAAGAGCATTCCACGAGTGTTTGCGACCCAGGCGTTGTTCGGACGTTTCGTTTCCAGAACTTCTAATTGCTGCAATGCAACGCGAGGCTGATTACTGTCAATCAGCCGCTCGATACGTTCCATCTCGTCAGCAATGGGATGACAACAGAATTTGAACTTCTTTCCGCTTCCACACGGACAAGGACCATAAATATCGGCAGACATGAAGAATGCCCCTTCAACAAATGAGCGATGGATTATTACAAAGACGCCGCCCCGCAGGACGGTGGATCTTTCCTTGACTTTCAAAGCGTTTTCCGGCGCTAAAGTCAGCACCGATTGGAGGATAAGTTTTGTCAACGTGCGGTTGTCGCCAACACGTCGAAGCGGGCAAGTTTAGCAAAACGTGCCTCGTTTAACAGGGGTGACGGTCCCACAATAGTGAGTGGAACCGAAGAACCTTGAAACTCGATCGATTCGTCAACGACTCCATTTTTGCTGACAACGATCGATGATTCGATGAGATTTGACCTGATTGATACGGTCTTGGTGGCTCATCGCAACAGGGGGATCGTCGCATCCGTCCAATTCGACGAATGCAGCACAGTATGCCCCGGCTTTGACGCCGGCTCGTCAGTTTCATCCTCGGCCCAGCTGTCATCAGACGGATTATCAGTTTGCAGGCCGTCCCCAACCGGAGGTAGAAACGCTTCTGAGTCGTCAACTGTTTGGACCGGTCGTGGCCTCTGACGCTTAACTTGAATTCGGGGGTTCCCGGGTGGAAGCACCACCTTCACGGCCTGACTTGTCTCAAATTGTCGATCCTCGAGTGTCTGATATTTCAGATCGACGACAAGATCCGGGTGTAAGGGAATCTCTTCAAACGGCAAAGTGAACTGAAATCCGGAACTCATGATTCCTCGTGTCCAGCGACTGCGGCACTCGTCCACCGAAAACGTCCATCGACCAAGTTCGCGATCGGACACCGGCAGCAGGGGATCAAGTAAACGGATTTCCACTTTGCCTGGGACTTTCAAAGGCTGGTCTTCTGAATCGACAGGTACAAACTGAACGACGACCGCATCGTCACCGGGCACGTTATCTTTATTAAGTCCACCGCTCGCTAAAGAATAAATCCGTATTTTGTGGATTTGGACCTGAGGCATATTTGAGGGAACGTTTTCATGGCCGGCTTGGGCCAGTTCTGACTTCAATCGTTCTGCCTCGTCTTTCGTCCGCTTTAACTCCGATCGAGTTTTCGCGATTTCACGCTGAGATTCAGATAACTGACTCGATTGTTCGCGGATTCGAGCCTGTAACAGGTCTGTGTTCATACGACCCGCGCAACCACAATTCAAAAACACAGCTAACATCAACGTCAGCATTTTAGAATTCATTTCGCCATCCATGGCAAATTTGTTACAGCGATCAACCTTAACCGCGTTTGATGCAAACACTACCTCCAAATGCAGAATCTCACAATGTCAGCTTTCTGTCATTGGAGTGGGATTTCGCATTCAACGGCTCGAATGCGATCGGATCGGCCGTTGAGTTCATTGAATTTTGGCACGCGTCTACGTCGGTGACTACTCGACGAACTTTCGATTGATCGTTCGAAGCATCGCTTGCTCAAGAGCTGGATCGCGCCCCTGGTTAATCCAGCCTGAAGGTGTGGCCTGTCCTACAACCGGATTGAGGTCGCGTTGCAGCGCACTGTTGTCAAGAAATGTTGCACCACCAGCAAAATTCGCCGCTCGCGGAACATCTTCAAGCTCTTTAATTGCTTCAACTCCAACGAGATAACCACCGGGAGCTGGAGTGAAGCGGACATAGGCTTTTCGGCGAATCGATTGAAACGAACTTTGCCAGCGATTGACAGACCCAACCGAATCAGGATGCCAAGGCTCAAGTATTCCCGCACCCGTTTTATATCGAGTCTCGATGACTCCACCTAGCTTATTCTCTCGCTCAATCTCGAACAGATAATCGTGAACAACATCAACCGTTCGTTCCCACGCTTCCTCCGGGTTGTTGGCGCGTACGAAGACAGGGTTTGCAACTGGAGGGCCGTTCAAATCCAGTGACACACAACCCGAACCGGCTATGGACAGGAATAAAAGTAGGCAGCAGAAAATAAGTCTTGGTGACATTCGGACACGATCGCGCAGAATGTTTTTGACGAAAGGATTCAGGCAATCGACGTAATGTGACAGAGATTTGCAAATCACTCAAGATCGATTTCAGCAAGGTTTGCCGACTCTTGTCGAATGAAAAATCGCAAACGACGAACAGCCTCCAGGGGAGAGATCTTCCCTGGAGGCTGTTCTATGTAAACGGCTCGGTTCAGCACCGTCCGTGGTAGCGCCAAGTCTTGCGAAAAAACAGGCAATCACCCTGAGCCGATTTTAAACTCGGCTTTACGAAGCCGATCAGCCTGCCAACAGTGCTATCGGCGGCCAGGCGTTCAAGCATTAAACAGACACCTAGTCAAATCTTACGACTACGGTTAACTGCGTGCATTTCAGGCATCATCGGTAAGGTTTATCACCGTCTTACCTTTTGATTCGCTTGGAAGTCAATTTCTTTGCGGCAGCTTTTTTGGTCGATAAATGCGTTTCCTGAGATTTTTCAGCCGACTTCTTTTTTCCCGACTTCTTGACCAGCTTGACGGCTTTCTTTTTTTGCGAATTGGTTTCTTCCTTTTCCCCCTTTTTTGAAGAGGTCGAAGAAAAAATCCGATCCCAACTCGAAGAAAACTTCACTGTTGACCCGGTATGTACCGTATATCCCGTCATTCGACTGAACCCTTCATTTCAGCGTTGTAAACCGTATTTCTTCATCTTGTTATACAAGGTCACGCGGCTTATGCCGAGTTCCTGAGCGGTTTTTGTACGTCGAAAACTGTTCTTAAACAACGATTCCTCAATGATCTCTTTCTCACTTAATGCGATTTGATTGCCCAGCGAAAGGCCCCCCTTTTTGTCGTCAAGGTGTGTTAACGTCTCTGATTCCGACAAGACCACGGTCGGATCATTTGTCGGTCCGACGTTTCCTGACAAAATGTGCGGCGGCAAGTCTTGTTTCAAAAGTCGTCCGTTTCGACAAAAGATCACTGCCCGTTGAATAACATGCTCGAGTTCTCGAACGTTTCCCGGCCACGGGTATTTCAACAGTGCCTCGAAGAGCCTCGGTTCAATTTCATCGATTCGTACGCCGTGTTTGATGGAAAACTGGCGTACGAACTTTTTCGCCAGCGGGATCACATCCATTTTCCTGTGACGAAGTGGGGGAATAACGAATTTCATCATGTTTAATCGGTAGTAAAGATCCGATCGAAAACGGCGCTGTTCGACAAGCGGTTGTAATTCGAGATTGCTCGCGACAATCAGCCTTGCCTGGCATACTTGAGTCTGGTTGGAACCGACGGGTTCAAATTCGCCAGTTTCGATGACTCGTAAAAGTTTGACCTGCTGTTCGAGTCCTAACGCATCGATTTCGTCCAGCAGCAATGAGCCTCGACGCGCTGCGATGAATTTTCCCTCTTTGTCCTGGTGGGCACTTGTGAATGAACCTTTGGTGTGGCCAAAAAGTTCGCTTTCGATCAAATCATTTGGGAGCGCACCGCAGGCTACGGGAACAAACGGTTCATAACGTCTTGACGAGACCTCATGAATCAAACGGCTCAGGTATGTCTTTCCCGCACCGGTTTCGCCGACCAGCAGAATTGTGACATTATGAGATGCCGCAACTTCCAAATCCAAAAGTATTTGTTTCAAGTATGGCGAATGCGTTTCATAGCGCCGACTGATTCCCATTAAAACACCAGACGGCGGCTCAACATCGCCGTGAGACTTCCCGTCGATCCCTGCCTGAAGATCTTCAGCGTTGTATTCGTTGATATCCGTCGGCTCTGAAAAAAGGGGACCAAATGCTTTCAGCAGCGCGCTGCGGTCAAGATGCCCTCGCAAATGAGTAATCTCCGCCACTGCTGCACAACGCTCAAGAGTCTCAGGACAAAAATCAGGTGTGACCATCACCCGTCGAGTTCCTGGATGGCTTTGTTGTACGATTTCCAGAATCCGAACTTCTTGATGTCCACCATTGGAAATATCGCGAAAATCAGCGACCAACGCATCAAGACCTGCTTGATCTGCAACCCCGATCAGTTGTTCCAGCGAGTCACAGGATCGAATCTCAGCCTTCCCGTGAAGCAGTTCGGAAAGTTCTGATGCCATTCGCTGGTCGCTACTCAGTACGACAATCACTGGCTTTGACATTATGCCTTTCCGGAACATTCAAATGATCAAGTACTTCCGTTGGAAGTCTGCTGTTTTCAACGATGTTGTTATCCGTGAAACAGAATTCCAAGGCCTGGCGTTACGGTTCATTCAACGATGTAACGCATCAACCGGGGATTCAGTGATCAAGTTCCGTGCCGAAATGTGTGCTCTTTTATTAGGGAGCCTGTCTAAGCCACATAACCGCGTCGGGCTAAACGTGTTTGAAAACGAGTTCAAGGATCCGACAACCTATCCGTTGAGGTATTTCGGAAACATGAGAATCAAACTCGTTGACATTTCGCAACGTCAATCAACGCCTCGAAAAAAAGGATGTTGAAAATGAACAATGCCGCGTGGAGGAACCACGCGGCATCGTTAACGAGTTGTAAACCTGCTGGACTCAGGCTTCGCGTAAATCACTGTTCTCGGCTAACGCCGGAACCAGTCGTCTTAAACCCTCGAAAACAATGTGAAGCGTCCCGCGGCTGCGACGAGGGCTTCATAGCCGGGTTTCCCTACACTCTGTCCAGACCCGTAGACCCAAATTCGTTTTGAATCAGCGGCCGAAGACCATTTGACGCAAATACGCGTTCTTTCGACGTTCCAGGTCCATCAAACGACTGAATGGCGTTTGCACGCTCGTCGTAGTTTGTGGCCGAACACGCCGACCAGCCGCTTGTGCTTCGACACTCGTCATTATGACTGCTGCAACGGCTGCCAGAACCAGCAGTTTTCTCATAGATTTCCTTTCTTTGCGCAAAGTCGATCGGTGAAGAAATAAGAAATGATGAATCGTCATCGGTGTGACGCGAGTGCCTTGTGGCAAGGTTGACGGTTCTCATTTCCGCACTGAAGTTTTCGACATCCAGATGTCAGCCAGTTCGATCGTTATTGCCGATATCAGCCGTTCTTGCCGAAGTCATTTACTTCAAAGCCTTACGAAAGGGTTGGGGAGACTGATACGATGTGCGAAACTTTGGCGGTCATTAGCGCCGGAACATTTGAAAGCCATCATGACGAATAAATCGCTTCTATGGCGCATGGTCAGATGAAATCCGTATTATGCATATTGAAAGATTGAATTGACAAAAACCACTTCTCAAGGCGAATTCAAAGAAGACACAACGCGAGCCGATATCGGACTGGTCTGTGCGCTCCCCTTGGAACTCAGTGAATTCCTGGCACATTGCTCGAAGGTAAAAACCTATACCGGCGGCCGTTTTACTTTTCGCGGCGGCTTCTACGGAAAAATCCGGATTGCCATCGTCGAATCGGGACTCGGGCCAACTCGCGCCGAACGAGCAACCGCCGCGCTACTCGATGCTCACCGGCCGCGTTGGATTGTTTCAACGGGATTTTGTGGCGCATTGATCCCGAGTTTACAGATCGGTCAGATCGTTGTTGCCAACGAGGTCACAAGCTTTCAGGGAGATTCGCTGAAAATCGATGTCGGAATGACGACCGATCCTTCGCGCGGATTAACCGTCGGGCGAACGCTCACTGTTGATAAAATGGTTCGCAAAATTGCTGAAAAACAACTACTGGCAGAAAAAACCGGCGCGATTGCAGTCGACATGGAAACTTACGCGATTGCAGCGTTGTGTCGTGACAGGAAAGAACGTTTCCTCGCCGTCCGCGCGGTCAGTGACGATCTCTCCGCTGACCTGCCGGATGAAGTGTTGAGTCTTGTCGGCGAAACAGGGTCGGTTCGAGTTGGAGCCGTCATCGGATCACTCTGGAAACGACCAGGCAGCTATAAGGACATGTGGCGATTGCGAGAAAATGCCATGCTGTGTGCCGAACGTCTGGCGAAATTTCTTGACGGGGTCGTCCGGCAATTACACGATGCCACGTGACATGGACCTCTTCCAAATATTGCAAGTTTTGTGAATTCGATTTAGCCCAAAAGAGGCCATCGCTGTGAAGCATTTTTCATCGGAAAAACGGCCATAACCGTGGAACGCGGTTATGGAAAATGCTCTCCATCGACCTTGAGTCGGTGGAAGCAGCGATTGGCCAGCTACGCCGATGGATCAAGGGTGAAATGTCTTGCTCTCCACCGCCCCCTCGCGTCGGAGAGAGCAGCGACTTTCAAGCGAATTCTTCTCGCTAACCATCCGATTGAGCGAGTTCAATAGCTCTTCAATCGTTGCTCCCACTGACACAAGGTCAGTGGAGAGCTTGCTTTTTTGCGATAAAGCCTGGTGGTAGCCTCTCAGTCTTTGCTTCCACCGACGCGAGGTCGGTGGAGAGCTTGAAGCTTGAGAGTCGCCACCACACTTTTTCAAAACACGCCTGTTTTCGCGCTGAAAAATTCTTCACGGCATTGCCAGAAGGGGCCATCGCCGCGGCTTACGGTCGGACGGATCAAAAACACACGGACGATGAAAGCTTCTATGACCGAAACTGACAAACTCAATCAGACGTCAACGACCAGCCAATACGGGTTCACGATTCGCAAGTTTTGCTTCAAGAATTTCGCGGTACACGGCCGCGGTTTTCGAGACCATCTGATCCACGCTGAAGTCACGAGCGACTTCGATTCGAGCGGCACGGCCCATTTCACGAGCTTTCACCGGGTCATCGAGAAGCTCCATGATGCGATTTGCGAGTGACTCGCTGCTGGATGGAGGGACCAGCAGGCCATTCTCACCATCTCGCACGACCTGATCGATACCGCCGACTCGTGAAGCGATCACGGGGCGCCCTTTCGACATGGCTTCAAGCATGATCGTACCGATCCCTTGTTGCAGCGACGGAAGACAGAAGATGTCCGTCGCGGATAACGCATCACTGAACTCGAGTAAATTGGGACTGAAGGTCACGTGCGAATCGATCTTTAATTCGCGTGCGAGTCGTCTCAAATTTGACTCTTCGGGACCGGCTCCGGCAATCACAAATTCCACATCGCGCCCTGTTGCCAGAACTCGCGCTGCAGCACCCAGGAAAAATGGAAATCCTTTGACCGCCTCCAGCGGACCCGCCGTCCCGATAACCGGGACGCGATTGGCCTTTAAGACCGTTGTTTCATCGATCTTATCGTGCGTATTAACGCCACTGTGAATGACGGAAATCAGGTCTCCAGGTAGTCCTGCTCGTTTCTGCAAATCCGATTTTACCGATTCGCTGACCGCAATGATCCTTTGCCCCCAGCGACGATCGACAACAAATCGCTCGGACGCCTGAAGGTAATCATGGACTGTTAACACAAATGGACGTCGAAGTTCGCGAGCCAGCCACATTCCCTGTTGTGCCACGTTTCGCGACTGAATGTGAATCAAATCCGGCGGGTCCAGCTGCAACTGCCGAAGCATCATCCGCACGACAACACAGCCCCAAAGCGGTAACTGAAGATGCGAGAATTCCCGGATTTGAAGCTCTCGCCGCCGCTCTGGCTCGACACGCCGTGCGTCCGGGCATACGACGACGCTTCGAATCCCCTGCGATGGCAAGTGTTCGGCCAGACGTAAGGTGTAGGAACAACTGCCTCGAACAGTAAATCGTCCTGCGAATAGCAGGATCGAAGGCTCAATCTCAGACATGTCTCTTGGCCTTAGGTCGCTGCAGAATCTCGTTGAGCAATATGGCCTGTCGAATACCGTTCGGGTCCCGCAAGACCTTGATCAGTGGATGCATCGGTTGTTCCTGGGACGGCTTGGCCGCAGCGATCCGGTTGCCAAGATCATGTTGGACAGCGGCTGTTATCTCCTTTTGAACTGCCGCGTCAACTCTGTTCCCCATCTGATGCGAACGAACTTCGTTACCAAGATTCGACGATGCCAGATGCATATCGGCCACGCGAGTTGTCAGCTTTGCTGCTGGTTTGGGCGATTGAGATTCAGGTCGTGCAGAATTTGATCGAGCAACATTTTTGGGACGATCTTGCTGGGGTCGGGGCGGTCTTGGTGCCTGTGTCTGCTGTTCGCGCCCGACTTGCTTCTTCTTGCCATCCGCAATCTGTTCCAGCAATACCTCAATCTCGCTGCGAGCAGACCGCGGTTTGGGATTCTGTGCTTTTGCCCGCGGCACTCCGTCAGGTGTATTTCCCTGAACGAGATTAATAAACCAGCTGAGTACGGAAATGACTAAGACACACAGTCCGATGATTTGCGAGACGTCAGGGACCGCACCGAGAATTGGAAGAAACATGCATCGACCTCCAGGCTTTCACGAGACGCTATCGCCTCTGACGGCACGTTATTTCGAGATACTTGTTCCGGCGATGGTGGTTCGCATCTGGGTATCCGCTTGAACGTTCTTCAAGTCGTAATAGTCGATCAGCCCCAACGTTCCTTTGCGAAAACCTTCTGCGATGGCGACGGGAACTTCAGCCTCGGCTAACACCACTTTTGCTCGATTTTCCTGAACGTGAGCCACCATTTCCTGCTCTCGCGCGGTGAAATCGGCCCGACGCTGCTCAGCCTTGGCCTGCGCGACCCGCATGTCAGCCTCGGCCTGATCTGCCGACAGTCGTGCTCCGATATTTTCACCCACATCAATATCCGCAATATCAATCGAAACGATTTCGAAGGCCGTCTGTGCTTCCAACCCTTGATTGAGCACGGTTTGCGAGATCATCTCGGGGTTTTCCAGCACCAGCTTGTAAGATTTCGTGGAACCAATTGCCTGCACGATCCCCTGACCAACGCGCGCGACAATTGTTTCCTCTGTGGCTCCACCAATTAACTGATGAATGTTTGTCCGCACCGTCACTCGAGCACGTGCCTTAAGCAGAATGCCGTCGCCCGCAACGGCGTCTAATGTCATTTGTCCTTTTCGAGTATCCGGGCAGTCAATGACTTTGGGATAAACACTTGTCCGGACCGCTTCCAGGATGTCACGACCAGCCAGGTCAATCGCTTGTGCCGTCTGCCAGTCGAGATCAATATTGGCCTTCTTTGCCGCAACCAGAGCTCGAATGACGTTCGGAACGTTCCCCCCCGCAAGGTAGTGAGACTCCAGATCGCGCGTGCTGATCTGATAGACCTCGGTCAGGCCCGCCTGTACGGCAATAATCTTGGCCCTGACGATGATCGCTGGATTCACCTTCCGAATGGTCATCATCACCAGGTGCGGCAATGAAATATCGGCCCCGGTCATCCAGCATTGGATGTATAAACTGATAAAACGAGCGAAGACCGCGAAGAAAATCAACGCCAGAATGACGATGACCGCGATAATCGCAACCATCACCAGCGGATTCATTTGTGCCAACACGAGCGAGTTCATATGTGTGACATCCCTTGATGTACGTTTCGACTCTGATACTTCGTAATCTGCCGTTTCACTAGCTTAATCGAAATCCGGTGGGGATTGTCCCGATTTTGTGCCATGTTCAGAAAATACTGGGATTTTCCTATTCATTTAACAGGCTCTCAGGCAGACGATGTCTGCCGTCACGTTTCTAACTCGACGGATAATCAAAGTCGAGCCCCGTTGGATTCTCGTCTGACCGATCTGTGTGATCAAGAACGCTCTGTGGAGCATTTCCCGGCCTGATCACAACCTGACTGCCACGAATATTAATAATCTCGACCGATTCTCCCGACTCGATCATCAGCCCCTCTGAAACAGCGTGCAAACGCATGCCATCAACTTCCACCAGCCCTCCCGGGCAGAAATTGGTGAGCGTAACTCCAAACCGCCCAATCAGCTTTTCGAGACGTCGAGACTCTTCCAGATAGGGAGTCACATCTTCGGCTGATGGGGCTTCGAGCAAAACCTTCTTACCCAACGGAGTTCGCGGAAGCATATAAAAACCTGTCCCAATCACCGTCGGCACAAGCAAAAGCAGCATCAAACAGAAAGCGAAAAACAGATTGGGATGTGACACACCCCAGGCCCGATAGGCAAAGATGATCGAAACCAGCAGGCTGAGAAATGTGATCAAACCAAGCAATCCCCCGGAGGGGATGAAGATTTCCGCTGTCAGAATACACAAACCGACGATCAGCAAAACGACGGCGAAGACGGCATTTGAATCCATAGGGCCAATGGTCTCGTTGAGTCAACTTGTTCTCCGACTCAATCGCCGGTGAACCACATCGGAAGTGTAACTCGTTTGATTGGCGCGGCAACTCTCTGGTCAACAAGCCGGTCTCGTTTCAGGGCAAAACAAGAACCTTCGGTTGAGCCTTTTCCCAGACATCCTTCGTAACCTTCTTTGTCTCGTGAAGATGAACGAAGGTTCCCTTTTTATTACCCACAACAATATCTGGGTGGCCGTCGCCATTCACATCGGTTGCCAGAACTTGAGTCCCGACACCCGAATCATCGTCGACAAATTGTGGCACCCAATCGACCGCGCCGTCCGAACTTCGGGTCAGCTTGAACCAGTACACAACGGCCGGAGCATCCGGCTCGGCATCACCACCGGGACCATGTGCCCAAAATCGCTTGCCTGTGACGATGTCCTTGAGGCCATCTCCATCCATATCGACGAGATCTATGGCATGCACTTGAGAGAACTTCAATCCATATCGATTCTGTTTTGGTTCGCTCCCCATGATCAGGTGTTCGCGAAACTTGATCTCGCCGCCGTCTCGAAACTGCTCGAACCATGACAGACCATAGCCATGCGCCTGTAGACTGGTGATCACATCGTTAAGGCCGTCACCGTTCACATCATAGGCATACATCTGAGCCCCGCCGCCACCAAACCCGGCGGAGTGAAATTTCCACTCGGGATCGTTGGCCAGCGAATCAGGTTGTTCCCACCATCCATTCGAAACCATCAGGTCGATCCGCCCGTCACCATTGATATCGCCGGCACCAAGTCCATGAGTGAATCGCTGCCAGTTGCCCGGTGCTGACACCTTGTGAAACGTCCAGGGCTTCTCTGCCGCCGACCAGTCGACGGTTGCATAACCGATGAATCCTTTGTTTCCCCCGTCGGCAGGAAGAGTCGCTCCGCTGACGATGTCCGGCTTGCCGTCACCGTTAACATCCAGCCATTGTGGCGATTCATTGTCGACCGTATTGAAGACAACGTGCGGCGTCCAATGTTTCTTTTCGCCCTTGGGATTCTCGTACCAGGTTGCCTGAGCACCTGGGAACCCATAAACAAGGACATCAATCCAGCCGTCATTGTTGAGGTCATGAGTGAACGTAAAGAAGTTATCCGAGTAGGCGTTGTTCTTCCCCAGCGATCCTTCAAAACCAGGGATCGTGACTTCGGTCCCGTCATCCTTCTTGAGTTTGAAGGTTTGCTTCGCAGGATACACCTCCATCCGCTCTTTGAAATCCGGTCCTGCATACCAGTACGGACCACTCACCACATCCATTTTTCCGTCGCGGTTAAAGTCACCAACGTTGGCCCCTTCGCCCCAGAACTGGTCATTCAATCGCAACTTGGTAAACGAATGCAGGACGTAGTCCTGACCGGATGCTGAAGCCCCGTAAAGCACGGCAAAAGAAAGCATGAGCGTCAAAATTTTCATGATCAGCGAGTTTCCCAGGTCAAGCGGAAAGGGATCGAGCGTGTCGCAAGCATAAAGAATACCTCCGCCGACAAACGAATGAAACCAACGCAAGGCCTGTGTCGTTTCCCGTCATTGATCGTGTCCATTCACCTGATTACTATCCTCTGACCATCTCAATAAATTCGTGCGACAGACCGAACGTCGAAAAGATTCAATTCATCAGACTCAGGGATTACAAAGATGCTCCTCGAACGTCAGACGTTTCTCGTCAAGGAACGGGTTGCCATGTTCAAATTGACGGATCACTACGACATTTTTGATCCGGAATCGGGTGAGCAGATTGGATTCGCACAAGAAAAGATTGGCGGATTTGCCAAATTCTTGCGCTTCTTTTTTTCCAAATACAAAACCATGTTTCCGACCACGGTCGAGGTCAAGGAAGACGACGAATCCGATCCGGTCATTACGATCAAACGTCGGTTTGCGATCGTCCGTTACCAGGTTGACGTCATCGATAAGAATGAGAAATTCGTTGGTTCGTTCAAAAGCAAGCTGTTCTCGCTGGGTGGTGGCTTTACCGTTCACAACCCCGAAGGTGAACAGATTGCTGATGTCCAAGGAAACTGGAAGGGTTGGGATTTCAAACTGCTGGATATGAATGGGAATGAACTCGGCCGCGTCAACAAAAAATGGGCCGGTATGATGAAAGAGATGTTTACGTCTGCCGACAATTATGTGATCTCGCTCGATGAGAGTGTCGGCGCAAATCCCGGACTTGCCGCACTGTTGCTCGCCGCTGGCCTGGCGATCGACATTAACTTCAAAGAAAATGGCTGATCGATTCGCCCAACTCGATGAGCTTCCATCAATCGGGTCCGCCAGAAATTTTTCTTTCGGCCTCGAAGGAGTTTCGTTATCGGCGATGTATCCCCCTTTCAAACCAAGGCCGAACGGAATGATGACACGTGGGTGGATGACGACGGAGTTCCCAATCCCAGCACAAGGTCTCGAAATCTTCCACCACCAAGTCGCCATCTCTTTACTGTCAGTTGGCAAAAACAGAGGCAACGATGTCCGAGTCGCTCGGCAGCTGAGCGAACTAAAGCGAATCCCCGCAGCACGCCCCAGCATCGACGAATGCCTGACCTCGCTGCAGGGGAAGCCGCACGTCGCTGGTGCTGGCTGGCAAACCATCTAGCGTCGTTTGCCCCGATGGAACCGTGCGAGAATCCCACCAGTCTTCCAGGCGAGCCGAGCAGCGTAAGCTCTCGGACTCTTCATTCTTTTCGTCATGGCACGCCATGAAATTCACTGCCAAAGTTCGCGCGACTTCACCCGAGTTCGACTATTCCTCGTATTTCATAGACTTTTGGCAACTCGTATCCGGTTTTCTCTCGTTAAAAAGTTCACCCGAGTTCACCCGAGTTCACCCGACTTCACCTGAGTTCACCTGAGTTCACCCGACTTCGCGCGAGTTCGACAGACTTCGAATCCTACCAGTCTTCCAGGCGAGCCGAGAAGCGTAAGCTCTCGGACTCTTCGTCGTCGCATACCATGACAACTTGGTGTCAAAGTTCGCGCGACTTCACACGACTTCGACCATTCCTCGTATTTCATAGGCTTTTGGCAACCCGTTTCCGGTTTTCTCTCGTTAAAAAGTTCGCACGACTTCACCCGACTTCGCGCGAATTCGACTGACTTCGAATTCCATCGGTCCGCTCAAGCCCGCCGACGATGTTGACTTTTAGATCCTCATTGAATCGAAAACTCAAGACACATCGCCTCGGCAACGCCTGCCACGCAAACATTCATCCCTCACGGATCGCCGCGAGCGACTCAATTCGACGCCGCGGCAACGTGATTAGAATTCTTCCAAGATGTCAAAGATCAATGGTCGTCTTCAGGTTTTAACAACAGAAATCCTGGTCAGCCGAGGATGTGAATCCTTGGAATCCACCACACGAATTTCCTACGAACCAGCTCGTTAACCAATCGCTTCGTTTGACCGCGCCTCGAAGAGAAGCGAGGTTTCGCAGCAACGAACGAAACCCGAGGCGTCATCCCGACCAACACACAACCGACGACATAATAGTCTAAAATTTTTTTATAGTCAGTCAATAGAAACATGAAATTGTATTTTTAAAACATACGTGGATAAATCCAATAACCAGTAACAGACCTGGGTCGAACCGGTCGTCTGATTTCCAGAACTCTCTCGGGGAAATCAAATTCTCCAACATGAAATCCAGTGGGAAACCGATCACGGTTTCCGTGACACTTAGCGTTCCATCGAAGAATTGATCTCTCACAGAGTCACGGAGACACGGAGGTACATGCAAGCAGGATCGATCACTCCTCCGTGTCTCCGCGCCTCCGTGAGAAACCAGAACAACCGTTTCAATTGCGTGAACGCCAGACGAGAACGCCCGCATGACCCTGCACGTTCAGCGGCGAATATTGGCAATAAATCACCACGAAGCACCCGGCGCGGGCATCGCCCGCAACCCATTAACAAGAAGACTTTGAACCACCAGCCGAAGGAAATACGCCAGTCGAGGCGATCCGGGGTGCGTCAGCCCACGGACTCTTTTCTTCTACAAATTCTTTACGCCGCACGAAGATGGAATTCGACGACCTTTTCAATTGGGCGATTGACGGTGCTATGCCGGTTCACCGATTTAACAACATCTGTCTCAAAGATAGCATCAACCACCCCGTTCTCTGATTGCTTCGCAGTCCTGACGTTTTGATTTCTCTGAACGGCGCGTAGACTCTGTAAAAGAAGAGATTCCGACCCAGTATCCTGCGAGATTACCCTAGTCAACGCGCGATTGATTACCCTATTCTAAACCCGTCGTGCGACGCGCATGAACCGGCTGTGCCGGTTACCAGTAGATGAAGCGCTGCAATAATTCGCGCTGGCTTGGGATCAGTTCGTTGGTGTTGGCGATCAGGTAACAATTGTCTTCCAGATCGAGCAGCACTTTGCCGTGCTCACCGAAGTTCTGCACATATTGTTGCGACCAGCGCATCGTAAATTCGGCAGGCCCCTGTTCGGTTCCGACCACGAAATCAAGACACCCATGCTGCAGAGTGATGCGATGAATCGCTGTGATCCGACGATGCAGGTAACGCCGGTCGAGAGCCGTTCGCAGCATCCGTTGTACGTCGTCCGGCCACGCGGCTAACGCCCGGATGATACCGACCTCTTTTTCTTTCCCGTCCTTGTCGCTCACCGCCAGACTGATAAAACTCTCGGCTTGTGTCGCGGGAAAACAACGGACCGCCCCGATTCCGCGATGGATCGTTCCATCCGCCAGTTCAAGGTCCAGCGATTCATGAGCTCCGATGCGGAACGTGGCCTGGCCCGGTTCAAGCCAGTGAGGCGAAAAGTCGATCAACTCGGCCGGGGTTGGCTCCGCCTCGATAGTGGCGGGGACCGCTGCAGCCGGCGCGGCATCGAAGATCGCTTCAATCTGACTGTCGCGGGCGAACTGAGTCTGAATCTTGACCAGTCGAGCGTACGTCCCGTCGATCGCCATCAATTCGGCGTGAGACCCCTGCTCGGTTAACCGCCCATCGTCGAACACAAAGATCCGATCAGAATCGCGAAGAGTACTGAGGCGATGAGCGATCGCCAACGTCGTTCGTCCGCGCACCAGCACTTTCAGTGCATCCTGGATCGCCTGCTCAGACTCAGTATCAATACTGCTCGTCGCTTCGTCGAGGATCAGCACTTTGGGATCGTAGAGCAACGCACGGGCAATCGAAATTCGCTGCCGCTCGCCCCCCGACAGACCCGCTCCCCGTTCCCCGACCCAGGTATCGTAGCCCAGCGGCTTGCGCAGGATGAATTCATGAGCCTGTGCCGCGCGGGCCGCTGTCACGGTCTCTTCCAGACTGGATTTCGGTCGGCCGTAGATTAAGTTGTCAAAGATGGTTCCGCGAAAAAGAAAGGGCTCTTGCAGCACGACTCCGACGTTCTGACGAAGAGTTGGCGTCGCCAGATCTCGCAGGTCAATTCCATCCAGCAACACACGTCCCTGATTCACGTCATAAAACCGGCTGAGCAGATTCACCAGGGTCGTTTTACCACTTCCACTGCGACCGACAATTCCGATCCGCTGGCCAGGCTCAATGGTGAAACTGACATCCTTCAGGATCGGTCGATGCCGCTCATAGCCAAACGTGACATTTTCGAACCGGATTTCTCCCTTTAAGTTCGTCAGTTCCGTTTGCTGTGCAGGCTCTTTCGTTTCCACCGGGGCATCGAGCAGTTCAAACACCCGATGGCAGCCTGTGAGAAAACTGGTGAGCCACGTTGTCAGTTGTGACAGGGTCGACAGCGGTGCGTAGAACATCGCCAGGTAGGCGAGAAACGCCATCAGGGAACCGAGCGTCATGGTATTGCCCAGTACATCGCGTCCGCCGACGTACCAGACGATCAGCCCCCCGAGACTGAAGATCAGGGCCATGACCGAAGAGAACGTGGCGTTAGCGTTATCAACCTGCAGACGTGAATCGCGCAGGTATTCACTGGAACTTGTGAACCGGTCAAACTCACGCGGTTCCTGGGCGAATGCCTTCACCACTCGAATCCCAGAAAGCATCCCCGAAATCGCTCCCGCCTGTTTGCTGCTGGAATCCCAGTATCGATAATAAACGGGATAAACACGACGCCAGAAATAGAGACTTCCTGCGACAACCAGCGGTGCGGGTATGAGTGTAAAAACTGCCAGTTTGGGATTGAGCGTAAACAGCATCACCCCCACGGCCACGACCTGTACGATCTGCAACAGGAATCCCCCTGTCACTTGCTGCAGCAGCGTATGCAGCACTTCGCTGTCGTAAGCGACACGACTGACGAGCGAACTGACCTGATGGCGATCGTAATACCCGACCCCCAGCGTCTGCAGCTTTTGCATTAACTGCGACCGCAGATCGAACGTCAATTCCACTCCGACCCGCGTCGAGAGGCTTCCCTTGGCCCAGTTGACAACCCCCAGCATGACTCGAGTGGCGGCCAGTCCGAGCACCACCACCAGCAGCGTCATCAGCAGTTGACTGGTTTGAGGAGCCGACTGACCTTTCGCGAGAATATCGTCGACAAGGTACTGCTGCAGCTTCGGCGGGACCAGTTCCATCGCCACACCAACCAGCATCAGGGCCGACATGGCCATGGCCCCGCGCCAGTGCGGACGCAGGATCTGCCACAGCCGACCGATAATGGCCTTGCGCGGGATGCAGCGGGGACAGGGTTCGCCTTGTGCAGCGAGACGAATCGCACATTTCGGACAGTGCAGCCGGTCAGGCTCTTCATCTTCGATGGCGGGAACGTCCCCTTTCGTCCGCAGGTCTTCCAGTTGGCCGGCAACTTTGTGGAACCGGTCTGCCAGGGAATTCGAATGCCGCAGCAGGTCGACCCACGACCCGTCGACATGAGCCTGGAGGAATCCCGAGCCGACCGTTCCGACTGCGCGGAATCGGTCGACCCGGGACACGGGGAGATGGTTCACCAGCTCGGGTGAGTTTCCGTCGGTGACGACCGCCACATTTTCATGAGTGATAACCAGCCAGTGCTTGCGCAAGTCACCTTGCAGACCCAGGTCGGTCTGAGTGGAGAGGACAACCGGTACTCCGTTCAGTCCCCTGTCTTCGAGCAAACCTTTCACTGCAACCGGCAAATCGTCCTGATTGACCCTGTTCACTGCGATCCCGTTCTTGCGTCTGCGTAGCTTGAGTCATTTCATTGTTTCTGCGAAACCGTCAAGGTTGTGAGTTTTCTGACGTGCAACCGGCAAGTCGTCGCATGGGCTTCAGCCCGTGCGCAACAAAGTCCTTTGAGGGTGAAAGCCCACACGAAAGAAAAATCACAACCGCGTCACCATCCCAATAAGGTAATTTCCCTGCCTGGAATCGGTCATGAGGCGCGGCTCCCAGTGCGATCAATCCGAAGGAAATCGATCCGTTTTCCCCGGTTGACGGGCAATAGTACGCAGTGTCGACCAGAAGAAAAGGCGCGAATTTCCGAATGAACTTTTTTTGATCGTGGACCAGAAATGGACCACGGGCAAACCACGTTTTTCGCAGGTCGCCAACACGGAGAAGATTTCGAGTGCCACTGGATGACCGTCTTCGGTCACCCCGTGCTCTTCGGTTACTTCAAAAAAAGGAGGCCACAAAGTCGCCGAAGTCGAGTGGTGTCAGGAAACCGCGATTGTCACATCGAACATTGCAGCTCAATCCGTGTCCATTGAGTTCCGAGTGCAGGCGTTGCCCATAACCCAATGGGAGGGCGAG
>CAIULL010000109.1 GCA_903899985.1 uncultured Schlesneria sp. | reverse complement strand
GGCGCAGGCGAATCGGCGTTCAGCCGATTTCTTCAGGCGTTGCCCCAGCCCCAACTTTTCGCAACGCCCCAACGAGAAATGACGCGTCGGCTGACGGCATATCCTCCGTTCCGTCCCCGCTTCTCTGCGAGGCGCGGTTAAACGATGGCGACGGACTCATCGTTTAACCCGCAGCCATCGGCGCAGGCGAATCGGCGTCCAGCCGATTTCTTCAAGCGTTGCCTCAGCTCCGCCTTTTTTTTGCAGTGCCCCAACGAGAAATGACTCCTCGGCTGACGGCATATCCTCCGCGTCGTTCCCGCTTCTCTGCGAGGCGCGGTTAAACGATGACGACGGATTCGTCGTTTCGTCTTGTTGTATTATCCCGATTCAATCACAAACGTTTCGATCTCACCGTTCTCACCAAAGACGGCGAACTCGCTCAATTTGTCCGTGGTCGTGACGGAGATCGGCACGAAGCTCAGGTCATGTCTGCCGATCAGTTCGGGGCGTGAATCAACGACTTCGTAGGCTTGAACTTCACCGACGCCGGCGATCACAAAACGTGTATTGCTTAAGAAAACACCCGTCGGTGAATCAATGTTGCCAGCAATGCGCGAGTGGTCTTGATCTGCGATGAATAGACCACCCGTTTCGAACAAAGCGATCAAGTCGCCATTGGGAGAATCGATTAATGATTCAATGGCCGATTCCAGCTTGATTACCCCTTCAAGCTGCTCCTGATTTTCATCAGTAAATAAGCGGGCACGGGATGAAAAGAGTCGGTTTCTATCGATTGAGATCAAGTAGTTGCCTAGAGTGGTAAGTACCCTGCCTTCGATGACCAGCAAAGCAATGCGTGAGTCCCAGTCACCGAGTAGAGAAGGACGAAAAGACAGGATTCTCGAATTTAAAGGTTCACCTTTTGGACTGAAACAGGCGATGACCAGATGACCGGAAGTTTCTTCAATTCGCCAGCCGAATCCCCCTTTCGAGAAGGCAAGAGCCACTGTGTTTGTCGTTGCCCACGAAGGTGAGCCGGCTGGAAACATCTGAGGTATGTTGTGAGTGAGCGGTAGTTGTTCGATGCCGACGCCGATCGGATGAATGAACACGGGGCGGTGGTCATCCGAGAACGGCTCCAGAACCAGGTCCGCCGCCGCCGCTCTGATACTTTTCCAGAAAACCCGATGAGACTGGTCCCGCGGGTTATCCCAATTGAAACGCTGCAGGACGAGTGAATCATTACCGAATCCTGCCACATAGACGGTTGTCGAATTTGACTTCGCAAGTCGCCATTTGGTTCCGTACAGCGATAACGAAAAGGAATTGCTCTTTCTAATCCCTCGTGAAGTTATTGACTGTTTCGCTTTCGGCCCCAAACGTTGCTCGCGAGATCGAACGTATCGATCACAGTCGCGCGAGAGGAGTCGGTCTTGAGGTGCCAGCTTTCGAATCGTTCCCAGCAATTCGTTTGCTTCCGCCACTTCAGCGGTTTTCAGGACACGTGAAACAACAACCTGTGTTGCGTCGACAGCTGCTTCACGAACTGACTTGTCTGGGTAGTTGATGGCAACTCCGGATAGTCCTTTGGCGAGAAGCGTGGTGACCCGGCTTTCAACTGGTTCATTCCTCATTTTAGAAATCAGGGCGTGCGCCTCTTCATGTCGGGCATGTTTTGCTAGAATTTCAAACGTTCGTTCCAGGCAATCCAGGGCGATGAGAGGTGAAGACCAGCCAAGCTTCAAGACCTTTAAAGCGCCATCAACGTCGTTTAGTTTGTCATGAAGAATTCGGCTGGCGTTGATAAAATCCCGATTGGAAACCAACTGCTTGACCCACTCCCTCAAAAGTCGTTCCGCTTCGTCGAGTCGTTCCAGTCGGATGTAAATGTCGGCGGCCTTTTCGAATTGGCCGAGTTCCACGTACATGCTGGCGGCTTCATCCAGCAAGCCACCCCGTTCCAGACATTTCGCAGCATCGGCAGGTCGTTTCAGCTTGTCCCGATAGAGGATCGCCGCCTCCCGATAATGACGTCCACTTTCCAATGCCCCCGCAGCGGAAACGAGATCCCCGAGAAGTTCGGCAAAGATGTACGCGGCGCGTCGATGTCGCCCCAGTCGAATTTCGCGCGCCGCCAATTCTCGATACTGCTGGATCAGCATGAATTGTTGTGCGGGGGGGATGTCCCATCGATCGACGGCTTGACCGCCGGACAGTTGATCCAGATTAAACCCGACATCGCGCGTGCCCAGTGTATTCGTCCGAATGGCTTTTCCTCGATGTGCTTCACGACTGCCCCCACCCATCGAGATGGCGTATTTCAATCCCCGGTCGGGATCTGTTTTCAACAGATTCAACAGTCGATCAATCTCGCGATTGCGCGCCACCTGGTCCACGAACGAACGAATGCCCGTCGCGGACATCGCTTTATCTAAGGCTGATCCGGCCGCTGTCAGTGGTCGGAGCGCTGCGCCAAGTCCTTGACCTGCCAATGCCGCTGCGGCAGCAACCATACCGAGCGCACGGCCTGCCAGATTCGGTTTGGAATTGACTGGCCCTGATACATCCGGCGGATTCGGTTCTTTTGGCCTTCTCGTCATCAGATCCTTTAATCGTGATTTCAACGACTTCACAGCGTCGCGCAAAGGCCTCGTCAAGTCGCTCAGTTTTCCACCAGCAATTTCATCAGGTGTCGGTGGCAAGTCGTGTAGCGAATCAGGTTGGGAACCGATGTCTGATGCTTCCTCTTCAAACATCTCTTCCGCTGTCGGCGGAACATCTGGCTCGACCGAGATCAAACGCGAAGTGAATGAAATCCCCGTAATGGCGAAATTCCAATCAGTATCTCGCTGCTGGGGCACGGTCAGTAAATCAATGACGTGAAGTCGTTCCCGCGGTTCGACACGAACAAGCCCTGCCGATGGATGCCAAACGAATTCGCTGTTGTCCGAAGGTAATAATGACAAAAGTTCATTGTCGTCGACTTCAGGAGAAAAGCCCGCATCGACGGGGACAAACAGTCGACCCGCGATGCGCCCGTATGGCTGGCCATGCCGCAGTGGCGGCTGTAATGATCGTCCTGCCCCAGATCGGCGATTGACCGTTTCGGCCCTCTGTGTGACGAGGACGCCAATCGGAGTTGGTTCGCCAAAGGTTTGAGGAATTGGCCTCAGTACCAGCGACTCCAGCGGGATATCCCAGCCGTTCAGTTCACTCAGCCAATCGTTCGGACTGCCACCGCGGACAAACCACGCGACGGCCTCGCGACGAGGCGTGTTTGAATGGAGGGGAACTAGCTTCAGTACTTGCGGCATCGCTTTACACGCAATCTTCCTATTCGCGTAACCGTTCGATGAACGGCGCAAGAATCGAACTTAACACTTGCTCGGCGGTGATTGATCGGCGGGAACCATCGACATAATAAGGCGAACCCAGCATCCGTCCCTCGCTCGTCCAGACGGCAACGGTGTTCATGTTGAGCATAAACGTCGCTTCAGGAATGAGTTTATCAGAACTCTGGAGGTGCATCAGCCCACGTGAATCAATCCACAGGCGACTTCCATCATCCCACTTTGCGACACGCAGCGAATACCCAGGCTCGGTCTGCTTGATCGGTTCAAACTCCCGCGAAAGGTTTTGTTTTTGTGTGCTCGAAGTCTGGGTCAAAAACAGGTGACCGTGGTTGATCTCGAATTTCCAGCAGACATGTCGATTACTGACAATACATAACTGCCCGTCGCTGACGAACGCTCGGGTGATGCGGCGCATCGGCATGATGCCAGATTTCGTCATCATGGCGTCACACTGGGCAAGTGAGGCGGCCGTGGCGACTGTCTTCGTCAGACAAGTTTCTGTATCAACAATCCGAAACTGAGGAACCGTCGTTGTTGCTTGCGAAAACACGATTAGCACTCGGCGGCCATCGGCATCGATATCCAGCACTTCCATCTCTGAAAACGGCTGGTCCAGAAATGCTTTCTCGGTCTGCTCGGTCAGATTCACGATCACTCCTCGTCCATCAATCCCGAAAGGACCGTCATGTCCATAGCGTTCAAAAAGCAGAAACTCCGAATCGGTTGGCCGTGGGTGATATTCTCCCATGGGAACACGTTGAAACTGAATTCCAGAACCACCGTAGAAAATGGCTTCCCAAGGATGCCCCATCATCTTCGAGTTTCTGAAAAAACGCTGTTTGGGGCTTTTGAAGCTCCATTCACGGTGAATTCGTTCGAGCAGGCATTTGGTGGTGACATCATACGCTTCAATGGCAGAACGATAGATGACGAAAACATCCGAGCCACGCACCACGGTGTCCAATACAGCGGTTCTGGAGTCCGTCGAAACGGAATAATCGGTTGGTAGAGGATCGACTTGAACTTCATTCTTATTAAGATCAATCGTAAACAAAAAAATTGCCCGGTCAGACTCGCGATAAATTAATGCGTACGACAGTCCTTTTTCGTCGCTTGACCAGGAATTCAGACATTTACCGAAAGGTAGTTTCTCGCCGATTTGCAACGCCCCTCGATCGAACTCGTCAAATAGTAATAGCGTGTGATCTCGCGTGAGAAAGAAGACGCCCCGTTCCAAGCGTTTTGCTTTGGAGCGAGTTGAAGAAATGCTGGTCACCGAACATGTCAAATCATCAAGCTCAGGCTCCGGAACAACAGCAGAGTCTTGATGAAGCGGAATACTCCAGTACACCTCGTTCTTGAAACCGTCACCCGCTCCGTAAGGAAACCGGAAAGGAAATGGTTTGACCTGGAAAATCGCGGGCAGATTGGGATCAATTGTCGAATCCACCAGGCTTTTTGATAGTCGCTTTGGAGTTTCAAACAGGACATTCAGGTCAAGCTGTAAATTCGCATGACACTTGCGTCCGCGCGGGCCACGTGACCAGAGTTGAAAGTTCCCCTCTCGATTGACGGTTGCCAGGTACAACAGAGGAGCATCGGCTTCGCTCAGCTTCTGCTGAAAGTCCGGATCCGCCAGAACGGAATCGGTCGTGACCAGGACAACATCGCCGGCCAGATCTGATTCCCGAACATGTTGAAAAAACTCCTCAAGCGAACGACCCGGGTGAACGTCAGGTTCGAGCGATTCCAGATGAGCGACCAGCCCTTCACGCGACGCGAGGTCAACCGGGACGATTTCGGACCCCGAGGCTCGATAAGCACAGAGTGCGGCCCCCTGCTCTGTCGTCGCCGCCAACGATAGCGCAAACGCTGCCGAAAAGACGCGCGGGGTCCCCCACGTCCTCAACCCGCAGTCAATCAGAACGTGACGTTGTTTCGGCGGAAATGCGGGAGGAGTCTCGCGCCTTAAGTACAGCGCTTCATTCAACGCCAGGCGTGTTGCCAGCATCAAGTCGTCGTGCGCCAGTTCACTCAAAAGCAATCGATCAAGTGTGCCCCGATTGGTGATATCGGAAACGCCTCCCATCGGAAGTTCGTCGGTATCCGTGATTGTCCGTGGCAATGAAACAACTGCCGCCAGATTGCGAGCCAGTCGCGATAATCCTGCGAATTCGTCGTCATTGGCCAAATTCAAAAGCAATGCCCGAGTTGAAAGTTGATTGGCTGGCGAGTCGTCGAGCGCCGGTTTTGGCTCGGACAACAAACCTGTCCGTCGCCATAAGTCAATGGATTCCGGGGTCAGTCCTTCCAGCCCACGCTTCAATGGCTCGCAGTCATGTAGCAGCGAATTCGTTGTCTGATTCCGAGCACCCCCTGATCGTGTCAGGCTGGAGATGGCGTAATTGAGTTTTTTGTCGAGCACATCGCAGACCACATGCGCGACTTCGGCAGAGACCCAACGTGGTGCCGTTTCAAAAACGATCGCCGCGATATCCCCTTTGGCGTCGGGGGTTCGGGTCAGTCGTTCGGGCAACTTGTGCACGAAGTCGAGGCCGCTGAACAGCCGCGTCGTCGGATCAATCGTGACTCCAGGCAACGGTAACAACGAACTTCGAGAAAGATATTGCCGCAGCTTGACGGAGTCCGCTTCCCAGTAAGCCCGAGTCGCTGCGATCAAAAGCAGCACGGCGTCGATGGCAGGAAGTCCCTTGGGGGCTAGTCGCTTCAGGACCTTTGACAGTTCTTCCCGAAAGGCGATCGTTGAACCGTTTGACCAGACGACGACCGCCCCTTGATCGTCCCACCTCCAGTATGAACCGTCCGGTGGCATCAGATAACGCAACGCCTCTTCAAAATTCTTATCCATGAGTCATCCTCACGGCCGATCGACTCGCCTGCACGAACGCCGTCTCGGGGAGGCGTTCAAACGAGCCTTCCTCAGAAAACAGAGCCATTTCCGTTTCATTCAGTTTCAGAAGCTGTCGAACCCCAATTGGTCCGACATTCGGGACAAACTGCCATCCGAGCGGGACGATGATCCCGGAGTCTTCAAAAAACAGACGTCCGGGAAGTGGTGGTAACGGTGTCCCTCGAATCAGGACGGCAGCGTTCTCGGAAACGGCAAATCCCAATCGATTGAGACGTACCGCTGGTGCCTGGATCGCATAAGCATGCCAGCGTTCCCATGATGTCTGCATCAGGTTGGCCAACATGGGACGCGACGAACGAGACAATTTGAGCGTGATACGTTCGTCCGTTTGCGCGGTAAATCCCGCAATCGGCAGTTTTATCGACAGCCAGTTTCGTAATGGCTGCCACGATCCGTCCGGTAATTGTGCGCACGGAACGATTTCGTCTGGCCGGGTCAATTGCTGATCTGCCTTGATCAGAAACCGTTCTGCGTTTGGTATGGATCGAATCCGTCGGTCTAAATCCTCATTCAGATACTCGCCTCGTAACCAGACTGATGTTCCGTCGATGAGAATGCTGAGGCCGTTGATCAGCCTCAGCTTGCCCAGGTGTGCGGCATCCTCGGCGGGAAGGCGAACGGTCCACGGTGATATCGAGTCAGCGGACATGGCGAACTACTTCCTCGTCGGCGATCCAGCGTTTGGGGACGGGTCGAACTGCAGCCACAGTGTCTCAATCTCTTTTCGCAGAAATTCCCGCTGGTGGCTGCTGGTCACCCATTCGCACCGTGACGCCAGTAAGCCGAGTTCATCACGAAGTTGAGCCCGTTCAATATCCGACGGCGATTGTTCGTTCAAACGACCGGCGATGCGTTGCAGATCGACAGCGATTAATTCGGGGTTGGGGGCATCGTCTGCTTTGGCTCGCGGGTGACTTTCCGCCTGATCCGTGGTTCCTGCCCCCTGGATCGCGTTGTTGACTAATGCCGCGATCACCTCGAACTGTTCTTCTGAATCCCAGATGTATCGCATGACCCAAAGGTCCGAGGGGATCGTTTTGGTCCGTCCGCAAAGCAGTGCACTCGCCGCGACCATTCGTTGCAGTTTCACGGCCCTGCGGTCCGAGACTTTGATTCCCGCCAGTCGTAGCCGTCGAACAAGCTCAACATAGACTGTCTGAGTCTCTTCCAGTGATACCTCACGCAATTGCTTTTGCAGTTCGCGGACGAAGTCAACATGCAGACCGATGGGACGTTCACGTCCCTGCAATTCTCGATTCCAGCCAGCGCGAAGCACATCACCCAGTCGTTCGGTTGGAACATTGTCGCACCGCACTCGTAATAGAAATCGGTCGAAAAGCGCAGCCAGAGCATCGTCCTCCGGCAGGCTGTTGCTCGCCCCAACCACCATTAATGTCGGCAATGAAAATGTTTCACGTCCCCGTCGAAACACCCGTTCGTTCAGGACCATCAGTAAACTGTTCAGGATCGCACTGTTGGCATTGAGAAGCTCGTCGAGGAAAACAAAGTCGGCGCGCGGAAGCATCCCCTCGGTATTCGTCACCAGATCGCCATCACGCAAACGTCGGATATCGAACGGCCCGAACAGTTCGTTGGGCTCTGTAAACCGGGTTAATAGATAGTCGAACATTCGACCATCCAGACGGACGGCCAGTTCTTGAACGAGGGCGCTTTTTGCGGTCCCCGGCGGTCCGAGGATGAACAGATTTTCGCCGCCAACAAGACAGACCCCCAGCAGGTCGACGACCTCGTCTTTGCCGACGAAGCAGGATTTGATCGGCCCGAGAACTTGCTCGTTAAGGCGCTGGCCAAGGTTGTGTGATGACGGTTCGCCGTCCGATGACATTATTCAGTTCCAGGCTGGAGAATGTTTGCGGTGAAATAACTCGATAATTCCGGAGCAAGTTCGGAATGGAGACCGATTGAAGTACGGATCTTATCACGTACTCGCGGCTCATGAAGCCTTGATCGATCCTTTGTCGCGATGATGCGGTCTGCATACAGCTGCAACAAGCAGTCGTCGTTAAGGACGGACGTCAGATCAACCGGGTCCGCACCAGCGATTCCCACAGACGACAGGGGCCACTGTCGCGCAAGGCTGGTCAAAACGTCGATCAGCGGGTCGCTGGGGGATGCCGCTCGCGCCAGGCGGACCAGATCGGGTAAAAAGCGCAATGTTAAATCGACTGAATAACAGACCGAGGGTGAATTCGCTTCAGGACATGGATCAGACAAGGTCTTTCGAATGACCTCTTCGCTGGCGTCTCGATGAGCTAAAAAACTGCTTACATAAAACGTCGTGACGGCCCCCCACAGCATGGCTTTCTCAGAAACGGCGGGGGGATTCCCGGGAAGGTCGGCCCGGTACGATCGTTCGAATGTCTCCAAAACAGATCTGGTCTCCTCCAAGTCGTCGGCACCGGGAGGATGCAATTGACCGTCGCGACCGATCGATTCACCCACGCGGACTCGCCCCTCGTTGAAAAGTGATTCGACGAATCGGGCAACGGTCATGAGAAACAAACCTGAGGGAAACGGTCGTTGACGAAGAACGTTTTTTATCGAGCGAACCTCAACGACTATCCTCAGCTTATCCGACACTTTCAAGCGACGAAAGGAGATACGACGCTGCCGATAGCGAGGATACGTGAGGCGAGGAGATCAAAAGCCGTAGAACGCGTTGCGTTTCACTGGCAGGCTGTCTTCGGTATTCCGGACCAAAGGTCCAACCATTCGAATAGCCTGGCCCATCGGGCCAGGTCCTCGGCAAACACAACACGTAAAAGGCCTGAAGGGCCGACCGTTCGGAATTGTCCGGCCGCCGCCGTACATCGTGATGTTGTTTGGCATTGTTGTGGGTGATTGCGAGATTTCAACCGACGTACGATCCGATTGGAAATGACGGCGAATGGTCGGCCCTACAGGCCTTTTGCGTACATTCAATTGCGGTTTCCCAGCCCGATGGGCTGGGCTATTTGAATGGATGGACCTTTGGTCCGGAAGAGAGTGAAGGTCGGGCTTATTTCTTACGGCCTGAAGG
>CAIULL010000108.1 GCA_903899985.1 uncultured Schlesneria sp. | reverse complement strand
CGGAATTGGCAACCGTCTTTTCCCCGAAGGGGATACGCATACCAGCCCAGTGGCAAGCGAGTCTTCGAGCGCCGCCCTGGGTGGCGGTTGAGGGAATTGCAGGTGCCCTGAAGGGGCACAGGAATGCAATGCTCGCGATTCGGGTCAAACAATTGATGCCGGAAATTGTGTATCACCGGTTCCATTGCCCATCGAGGCGGTCCAGTTGTGAAGGATTTTTTGCGGCGAGATTCGCGCTAAATAAGGCGATCAGACGAAACCCCACGGCTCTGCGGCAATGGTAGCCGGACATTTGCACCAGCCGGAACCACAGTACACTGACACACGATATCCTGAAAAATTTCTACGGCAAAGGCCCGTTAACCACCGCCGCAGGGGCGGTGGGGTGGATACATTAAAGAATTTTGTACGGGGTCGCCCCGAGGGGGCTTTTTGTTCGTCTGGCTCTGGTGAACCTGGGGCAGCGGTTGCCCCAGGCTACACTCGGTCGCCACGCCGCGGCTTTCACATGTTCACCTGGCCCCCAGGCCGCGCCAGCGTTTCGTCGGCGGGCGGGGAACGTAGTGTGAACCCAGCCGCCTGAAGAGAACGAAGGCGGCGGTCATTAAGAAAGACGAAGTTGACCAAGTTTTTCTCGATCGTTTGGTGAACCTCGAGGCTATTTGCCTTTATCAGTGACCATCCGCGTTATCCGTGGTTAAAATCTATTGTTCTCCAGCTTTGCGTTAGCTTGGTTGGACCTCGAAGACCCGGCGTTCAAAAGCGACGAATTGCCCGACGTCTCGATTTTCCATATGATTCTTTCACATCTGTTGGTTTCGGGTCAGCTTCAGGAGCCCCCAAAATGCGAGCAATTCATGCGACTTGGATCAATGGTAAAATCGTCCCGGATGAGCCGGTGGATTGGCCTGAAGGTTGTCGTCTGACGGTAGACGCCGCGCCGGGCCTCTCATTTGCAGGGATGTCTGATGATGAGCAGGACTCAAGTCCTGAGGCGATCGCAAAATGGATTGCCGAGTTTGACGCGATTCCGCCGGTTCAAATGACGTCAGAGGAATACTCTCGTTGGCAATCGATTCGGAATGAGCAACGTAATTTTGAACTGGCAAACTTTGACGAGAACGCGGCGAAGCTTCAACGGATGTGGGAATGACGCGTTTTTTACTCGACACGAATGCCGCGGCAGACTGCATTTTTCGGCGTAAAGGTGTTGATGAGCGTGTAAGACAAATGCGTTTAGCGGGCCATAAAATTGGCATTGCGATTCCGGTCCTGGCTGAACTTCTCGCGGGGATCGAGTGCAGTGCGACTCGGGATCGAAATCTTGAAATCCTCGAGCGTCACGTCGGACTTTTTCGAATCTGGCCCTTTACTACAGAGGCTGCAAAAGAATACGGAAGGTTGTACGCCACGCTTCGGCGATGCGGACGACCGATGCAAACCATGGACATCCTCATCGCTGCCATCGCCCTGAGTTTAGGTAACTGCACCGTCGTTACAACCGACAGCGATTTTTCGGCAATACCCGGCCTTACAATTGAGAATTGGTCAGTGTAATAGGACTGATGCATCTCACCCAAGTCTACCCGTTCGCTGCAAGGACCGAATTGAAAATCACTTGGCTCGCGGGCCTCGGGGAGACTGCCAATTACAGGAACAGACAAACGATTCGGGCCGCGAGTTTTTTGCCCGGGTCGCATTTATCACGTCAAAATGCCGGTTGTCACTGTGCCGTGGACGTCGGTCAGGCGGAAATCCCGTCCGCTGTAGCGGAAGGTGAGCTTCGTATGGTCCAGGCCCATCAGGTGCAGAATTGTGGCATGCAAGTCGTGGACATCCATGCGGTTTTCTACGGCGTGCACTCCGACTTCGTCTGTGGCACCGTAGGTCATTCCTCCTTTGATACCGCCCCCCGCCATCCAGACGGTGAATCCGGTATGGTGATGGTTTCGGCCTTTGGCCCCCTGGGCCGTCGGTGTCCGACCAAACTCGCCCCCCCAGAGAATCAATGTCTCGTCGAGCATCCCTCGGGACTTCAGATCTTGCAGAAGTGCGGCGATCGCCTGATCGCTTTTGAGGGCGTCACGCTTATGGTCCATGATGTCACCGTGAGCATCCCAGGGTTGGCCCGCTCCGTAATACAGTTGCACCATCCGCACCCCTCGTTCGACAAGGCGTCGGGCAATCAGGCAACCGTTCGCGAATTCCCCTTCGCCGTACATTGTCCGTGTTGACGTCTCTTCCCGGCCGATGTCGAACGCTTCCTGCGCTTCGAATTGCATGCGATACGCCATTTCCAGCGAAGCGATGCGAGCTTCCAGTTCAACGTCCTGACCCCGATCGGTCAGATGACGCTCATTCATGGCCTGCAACAGATCGAGCACTTTGCGCTGGTCGGTGGAGTTCAAATGCTTGTTATTCAAGTGGCCGATCACCTTCCGGGGATCGATCTTGGAATTGTTAATGTGCGTCCCCTGGTAGATTCCGGGGAGGAAGCTGTTGCCCCATAAGGCGGGTCCGACGACCGGCTTGCCAGGGCACAGCACGACAAAGCCGGGAAGGTTTTGATTCTCGCTCCCCAGCCCATACGTCAGCCACGAGCCAAGACTTGGCCGGATCGGCTGTTGGGCTCCGCTGTTCATCATGAACAGACCGGGTTCATGGTTTGGCGTCGTCGTATGCATCGAGCGGATGACGCACAGGTCATCCGCATGGCGAGAAAGATGCGGATAGAGTTCGCTGATTTCCATGCCGCATTCGCCGTGTCTGGCGAACTTGAATGGTGACGGCATGAAGTTACCGCCGGGACCCGATTTTCCTTCTTGCTCTTTCAGCGCGGGCTTGTAGTCGAACGTGTCGACATGCGACGGTCCCCCGTTCATGAACAGGAAGATCACTCGCTTGGCTTTTGGTTCAAAGTGCGGTGCTCTCGGAGCCAGGGGATTGTTCGCGTCGGCCGGGCTTTTCCCGGTCGGAGCAGCCTGTTGCTCAGCAGCCAACAAACTGCCCAGGCCGAGCATGCCGAATCCCGCACCCGCTCGCTTTAACACCTGCCGCCGGGAGACGGCCCCCAGGCCAAGCTGAGACAGTTGGGATGCCAGGGAAAAATGATTGTTCATGGGAATCCGCCAAGTCAGTCAATAAATGAAAATTCGTTCGTACCCAGGAGTGCCAGCGTGTATTGCTCCCAGGCGGATAATCCATTTCCGGATGAGGTTGCGGCCGAACCTAAGAAGGCCTCTCCCAGCCTCAATTCGTCGTCGGTCGGTTGTCGACCGTACAGCCAACCGAACAGCAGCGCAATCTTACCTGGCACGTCTGTCTCGCTACTGGCGTTCAATCGTGCGGCCAGGGCCTTCGCTCGCTGCGACATGAAATCACTGTTCAGGACGAATAATTGCTGCAGCGGTACCGTGGTCACACTCCGGCGGTCGCTGGTGATGTTTGGATCGGGGAAATCAAACAGCCGCAGCAGATCATTCAATTGATGCCGGCTGATGAACGCATACAAGGTACGGCGATGATTGCCACCGGAGGCCAGGTCGAGGGGCGGTCCGCCGATGGTTCGGTCCAGTTCACCGGTGACCGCCAGCATGGCATCCCGCCACGGTTCCACTTCCAATCGCCGCCGATTCATTCGCCACAGGAATCGATTTTCGGGATCGATTTCGGCGGCATCATGGCGAAAATCACTACTTTGCTGGTAGGTGGCCGATAAAAGGATTTCCCGATGCAGTGTTTTCAGGGACCAGCCGGAATCCATGAAACGGACCGCCAGATCATCCAGCAGTTCCTGATGGGTTGGACGGTCACCCAGCTGGCCAAAATTGCTGGGGGTTCGTACCAGACCGAATCCGAAGTGACTTCGCCAGACTCGATTGACGATCACGCGCGCGGTGAGTGGATTGTCTCGCGATGCGATCGCCGCAGCCAGTTCCGCCCGACCGCTTCCCTTCGTCGGCAAGGGTTTTCTTTCTCCGCCCGTAAAGACGACGGGCATCGATCGCGGTGCGACGGCACCCAGTTTTGTGGGATTGCCTTGCAGGTAAATCGCCAGGTCCCGGCCCTGCCCATCCGTTAGCGAATGCGCCATCAGGACATGAACGGCGTCGAATTCCTTTTTGACGCGTTCCAATTCAACCCGTAATTCTGCCAGTCGCTGCATCGCCTGTTCTGGCAGGCGTCCGTCAGCATCACTTCCCGGCAAGGCCAGCAGCCCCTGATCGTAAAACAGCTCGGACAACAACCGTGCGTCCAGGCGAGCCTGCCGCAACTCGACTTCGGTTCTCACGGATTCCGCAGTCGGCTTCGCAGCGATTTCCGTCTGGATTGGAAGCGGCTCCATTTCCAGGCGCGCCCCGGAAAAAACGGCATGGTCGCTGCTGATCGTATTCTCACCAGGTCCCGTTCCGGCTCCGGTACTGACCAGCGTCAGGTACCGGGCATCGGCGGGAATGGGAACGTCAAATTTGACAAAGTTCCCATCGGCTTTGAGCGGAGCGGGAACATCTCCCGAAAAATAATAGATCCGATCGTTCTCGGCGGTCTTGACGAGATTCCCATTCACGTATCCCGCGATGATCCCGTCGTAGACGTCTGTCTGACGATGCGACCGCGAGACGATCACCGCCATATGGACCGACGAGCCGCCGTTCCCAAATGTGTCGTCGTTCAGTCCCGCCCGATCGGTTCGAAAGACAAACCGTTGATCGGCGGGCATCAGCCCTGACCTTCGAAGTTCGTCGAGGTCAAACGTAATCAGGGCATTGGCGTGCATTCCAATTCCCTGCTCTGTCCGAGGGGCATTTGAGGCGAACGGCTGACCGACTGTACGAATCCCGCCGGTTGCGTCCCAACCGTCGTTGATCACTCCCTCGTGCGAACGGTTGTCGCTTCCGAGCTGGCTGAAGTCAAAATGAAGACCTGCAGCAATCTGTGTTTGCTTGCCCCATCCCTGCACCACGCGATCGACTCCAAGAGACTTGTCGTTGGCGGCGGCGAGGAACTTATCTGTGGAAAGTGCTGATGACAGTGAACTTCCCCCCTTGGGATCATCAAACAGATTGCCCAAAGGGATCACACCAGGTGCGACAACGGCTCGATCGGATTCGCTCACAAACGCGATGTTCTCACCGAACTCGGCGAAGAGTTGTTCGCGGAGCGGTGATTTCGATTGAACCAGTGACTGGAAATCGACAGCAATCTGTTGCACGCTGGCCAATGCGGCAGCATCCCCCGACAGATCCTGTTTGGAATCTTGTTTCCCAAACCATTCGTACCACGCCGAGAGATAGGGCCGAGTCTTCTGGATCTCGGTCGTCGCGGTCAAATAGTCGACCCAACGCTTCAGCAGCAATTCGCTGACTTTTTCGTCCTTGGCCACGCGTGCGAGCAGTTTTTTGTCTTTGGGTTTGCCCCGCTGCAGATTGATGGCCTTCCACGCCGTCGTCACGTATTGCGGAATATCCGCGACCAGGGTGACACGTAACTTGCGAGCTTCTTCATCCAGAAATCGGTCGACGAGAAGCTGCTGTCCCTTCAAGGTCGATTCCGCGGCGCTCTTTTGATCGATGACTTCCTTGGCGACGATCGGCCGTTCCTGATAATCGCTACTGGCGAAGATGCCGGCCAGAGCGTAGTAATCCGCCGTGGTAATGGGATCAAATTTGTGGTCGTGGCAGCGCGCACAGGAAACGGTCAGGCCCAACACCCCTCGGGTCAGTGTGTCGATTCGATCGTCCCACTCATCGGCCAGGGCCTTGGCCTGTTCGCCGTTGTCCTGGTAATAGACGGGACCCAGAGCAAAGAGTCCCAGCGCCGCCAGTCGACCTGGATCGCCGGGGCTTCCCAACAGATCACCGGCGATCTGTTCTGTGATAAATCGATCGTAGGGGAGATCGCGATTCAGGGCGTTGACGACCCAGTCGCGATAGCGGTATCCCTGCGGGTAATTGCGAGCTTTAAACGTGTGTGCCTGGTCTTCGCCGTAGCGGGCGATATCCAGCCAGTGCCGTCCCCAACGCTCTCCGTAATGCGGCGACTCGAGCAATCGATCCACGACGGTGTCATAGGCATTTGGCGAAGAATCATTGAGAAATGCCGCGACTTCTTCGGGCGAGGGGGGAAGACCGATCACATCGAAGTAAGCCCGCCGAATCAACGTACGTCGCTCGGCCATCGGGCTGGGCTTGATTCCAGCTTGTTCCAGCCTGGCAAGGATGAATCGGTCGAGATCGCGTCTGGGCCATTCGGCCTGCTGTACAGCAGGCACGGGGGTTGGCCGGGGAGGCTGAAATGACCACAACTTGCTCGCTTCGGCAAAATCGAAACGGGACGAGGTCGACGTCGCGGGACGTTCTCGAGGGTCTGGCGCACCCAACTTGATCCAATGCTCGAAGTCAGCGACGACGCTGGCGGGCAGCTTCCCTTTGGGAGGCATTTCGAGGCCATCGTACTTCAGGGCCTTCAGCAGCAGGCTTTCCTCAGGCTTGTCCTTAAAGATTGCCGGACCGGAATCGCCGCCGTTCAGCAACCCTTCGCGATGGTTGAGTTGCAAGCCCCCTTTGAGCGATTTCGAAGTCGAACTGTGGCACTCCTGACAATGCTCAACGAGCACCGGGCGGATTTTGGCTTCAAAAAACTCGATCCCCGCAGCATCTGGTTCTGCGGCAATAGATTCTGTTGATAAGGGGAACGCGACCGCGATCGAGAACATCATCACAGGCAGGGGAAAGCCAAAAAGCCGTGACATCATGAGGGATTCTCGAGATCGAGGAGTGGGAAACGAACAAGGATGGTTCGAGCTTCAAAAAGGGACTGAGGCGGACCCCTTTTATTGGGCGTAGCGGACTGTAGCGGTTCTCTGGGTCAGTTCTTCTGTGACGGTTCTCTCGGGCGGGGTATTTCTGTCGGGTGGATCAGTCACCGGCGGAATGAGGCATTGAAAGCGTTCGACGCCTCATCTTGATGACTGCCAGGCAACGACGGATAGTCAAACATTGTAATGCGTTGAACACTCCAACAAATTCGGAAAACCCATCAACGGATAGTGATGATAACCCGTTTTCTGGTGAATCCAAGTTTAAAATTGGGGAATCGCAGACGTTTCGGCCGTGCTGGGCGCCCGTCGCGCAGATCCGTGTGTTCCGAATTACAGCATAAGGCTCTTACTTTGCGAGCCCGAAAAAGGGACAGGCACCGAAGACGCGAGACGAAGACGAAAAAAGGGACAGGCACCGAAGACGCGAAGACGGAAGACGAAAAAGGGGACAGGCACCGAAGACGGAGCCAGTCCCCTTTTTCGAGAGCGAACTTCCGGTTACCCCCTTCGCTGCTTACAATTAAATGGATTTCGATGTGTTTGGGTTTCCTGTGGAAATGGTATGAGGTTGAGGATTTTCGGACTGCTTGTGATTTGGTGCCTGGTGCTGACGAGTCATTCGTTTGGCGATCAGGCTGCGGACGAGGCGTTCTTTGAAGCCAAGGTTCGCCCTCTGCTGATTTCCAGATGCCTGGAATGTCATGGAAGCGAGAAGCCAAAGGCAGGGCTGCGGCTGGATTCCCGCGAAGCCTTGCTCACCGGCGGTGAAAGTGGTCCTGCGGCGATTGCCGGAAAGCCGGAAGAGTCGCTGCTGGTTGAGGTGATCAGCTATCGAAACACGGTGCAGATGCCTCCCAAGTCAAAGCTTCCTGATACCGAAATCGCAACGTTGACTGATTGGGTGCGTCGAGGTTTGCCGTGGCCGAATTCGAAACCTGCAAGCCCCAGTCCCGCCACGGCAAACACATCTCCTACAGATTTCAGTGACGAGCAAAAGTCGTTCTGGGCGTTTCAGCCTGTCACACACAATAACCCAACGTCCGTAAAGAATGATGCCCTGGTTCGGTCTCCGATAGACCGATTTATTCTGGCAGAACTTGAAGCGAACGGGCTGATGATCTCGCGTGAAGCCGACCGACGGACACTGATCCGTCGCGTAACGCTTGATCTGATCGGTCTGTCGCCAACCCCGGACGAGGTCGCGGAGTTCGTCACCGACCCGGCCGCTGATGCCCTGGAGCGACTCGTCGATCGATTGCTCGCTTCACCTCGATATGGAGAGCGGTGGGCTCGTCACTGGCTCGACGTTGCCCGGTATGCCGACTCAAATGGACTCGATGAAAACCTGGCCTATGGCAATGCGTTTCGCTATCGAGATTACGTTGTGAAGGCGATGCGGGAAGATAAACCTTACGACCGGTTTCTGCTCGAACAGATCGCCGGGGACTTGCTGGTCTCTACAGATGCCGTTCAAACCTCGGGAACGACCGCCGATACAGAGTCATTTGATCCCCTCGTTGCTACAGGCTTTTTGTGCCTGGGGGCAAAGATGCTCGCGGAGGATGACCCGGTCAAAATGCAGATGGACATTATTGATGAACAGGTCGATACGATTTCTCGCGCCGTAATGGGCCTGACAATGGGATGTGCCCGTTGTCATGACCATAAGTTTGATCCACTTTCCACTGAAGACTACTACGGCCTGGCGGGGATTTTTAAAAGTACTCAGACGATGGACACGTTCACGGTCGTCGCTCGCTGGCATGAACGACCGTTAGCCTCTCCCGAACAACTGCGTCATCGCGATGAACTGCAACAACAGGCAACGGCGAAAAAACAGACGATCGAAAAACTCAGAACCGACACGATCGAAGTGATTCTGACGGAAGCTCGGCAGCATGCAGGAGATTACTTGCTGGCCGCGACCCGCGAGTATCAACTGGCAGAGCAACTGCGCGCCGCCAGGCCGCGCGGAAATACGCCAGATCCGCAAAAGATTCCCGGAGCAATCCTAATCGAAGCGGAAGATTATTCACGGGGAAATGTTCTGAAGGATCGCGAGACATACGGAATCGGGATTGGTGTGCTGGTCAATCGCGGGGAAACACCGAACTTTACGGAATACGATTTTGACGTCGAACAGGCTGGCCGATTCCAGTTCGAATTGCGTTATGCCGCTGCAGCATCGCGTCCCGTGAAAGTCTTTGTGAACGGGGTTCGTCTCACATCCGATGCGGCGGGAAAAGTGACGGGGTCATGGACACCCGAGACTCAGACCTGGTTTGTAGAAGGCTTTGTTTCACTGAAAGCAGGTCGAAATCTGATCCGACTGGAGCAGCCGCAGTTTTTCCCGCATATCGACAAGTTACTGCTGACGCCGATCGAGGGGAATGTCGAGATCGCCATTGAACCAGACGAGCACGTTGAGAAGCCCGCTCAAGCGGACACATATCAACTGCTTCCGTCGCTGACGAAACAATGGACTAAGGCTCTTGAAGCTTCGACTTCGGACTCGAAATCAATCCTGACCGCCTGGCACCAGTATGTGCGGAACAAATCACTAACGATCGACGCTGCTGTCCCAGAGAATGGCGTTGCACGACTGCTCGGAGATCGGCAACCGACATCACTTGCAGATCTCGCACAGCGTTATGACCAATTGTGTTCGTCGGCCCTGACCGCGTGGACTCAATTGAAAGCCACCGATGGTAACGATGCGAAATCGCTTCCTGACCCGGTGCTGGAATCGGCTCGCGTCCTCTTGTCTGATCCGAAGGGACCATTCGCCATCCCGGCGGACATCGAAGCATCGTTTGCCGCAGATGTCGTCATGCAGTTGAAAACCGACCGTGACGAGTTGGCTCGTCGTGAAGCCCTGATCCCAAAATTTCCCGAGACAATGGCGGTCTCAGATTCAAAACCTGAGAACTTGAAAATCCATCTGCGAGGGAGTCACTTAACGCTCGGTCGGGAAGTGTCTCGCAAGTTGCCTCGAATTTTAACGCAAGCCGAGAGTCAACAAGCGACCAGTAACAAGTCGAATGTCCCGATGTCGTTTGAGCCAACGGCGGGAAGCGGCCGGCTTCAACTGGCGCAGTGGCTGACTCGCCCCGAGCATCCTTTGACATCACGAGTCATGGCGAACCGGATCTGGCAATGGCATTTCGGCCAGGGGCTGGTTCGGTCGCCTGATAATTTTGGTCGATTGGGAGAACGCCCTTCACACCCGCAATTATTGGATTGGCTGGCGAGTGAATTTTCTGCTCGCTCGGAATCGTCTTCAAAAAGCCCACACGCCTGGAGTCTCAAATCATTGCATCGGTTGATCCTGGGTTCCACAACGTACCGTCAGAATACCGAATTTAATCCGACCGCGGCGATTGCCGATCCAGAAAACCGTTTGTTATGGCGATTTCATCGCCAGCGGATGGATGTTGAAGTCTTGCGAGATTCCTTACTTCAATTGAGTGGTCAACTCGACGAAACCCCTGCCGGCTCATTGTTGCCGACGGCCAATCGCAGTTACGTCACAAGCACCGCAAATGTCAATCCGGCCGTGTACAACAGCAATCGACGCTCGATCTATCTTCCTGTCGTTCGCTCTGCCATTTACGAGGTTTTCATCGCCTTCGATTTTGCAGACCCCAGCACTTTGGCAGGACAGCGCGATCAGACAACGGTGGCTCCTCAGGCACTGTTTATGATGAACAGTGGTTTTGTGCTGGATCAAGTCCGCTCGCTTGCGGGGCAATTGCTGACTCAGCAAAACCTCAACACCGCAGCTCGAATCCGCACGATGTATCAAATGGCTTATGGCCGCGAACCGACTGAAGCTGAAGTGAGTCGAGCGGTTGGATATCTGGACCGAATAATTGCCTCAATGGATCAGCCAGGACAATCGACTTCCGATCTTGAATTGCGTGCGTGGACCAGCCTCTGTCGTGTCATCCTGTCGGCGAATGAATTCTTGTACGTGGAGTAAACCGAATCTCGATGACTGATCATTCGTGCCATTCATTCACGCCGGTCTTCAATCGCCGCGAGCTTTTGAAACAGTGTGCTGCAGGATTTGGAAGCCTGGCCCTGGCAGGACTGGCGGCTGACGTTGCAAGAGGGGACGCACGCCGAGCGAGTGCCAATCCGCTGGCACCGAAGCCCGCTCAGTTCGAGCCAAAAGCCAAACGCGTCATCTTTTTGTTCATGCATGGCGGACCGTCACAAGTCGATACGTTTGACTACAAGCCATTGCTCGAACGAGATCACGGCAAGCCATTACCGTTCGCCAAGCCGCGAGTCTTTTCCGCACCGACGGGTAACCTGCTGAAATCACCTTTTCAATTTCGACAATATGGCGAAAGCGGTGCCTGGGTCAGCGAGATCTTTCCACATGTCGCTCGTCGAGTTGATGACCTGTGCATCATCAACGGGATGCATGGATCGAACTCACGCCATGGTGGGGCATTACTGGAACTGCATACGGGTAGCGATACGTTCGTCCGTCCCAGCATGGGTTCATGGATCACTTATGGTCTGGGAACCGAGAATCAGGATCTGCCGGGGTTCATCACCATGTGCCCGACGCTGACACATGGTGGAGTCAACGCTTTCAGTTCCGCGTTTCTGCCCGCAATTTATGCGGGAACTCCTCTAGGAAATGCCAGCATTCCGTCTGATCAGGCGAAGATTCCGTTCATAGAAAACGCCGAGAAACTGCCCCGGCAAATGCAACGCATGGAACTTGATCTGCTACGTGAAGTGAACGTCGAACAACTCGCCACAACCGGCCCCGACAATGTGCTGGAAAGCCGGATCGAATCGTTCGAACTCGCTTTTCGGATGCAATCGGCAGCACCGCAACTGCAGGAGATCAGCGACGAAACGGAAGCGACTCAGAAGATGTATGGTCTGGATCAGCCTGCGACAAAGAACTTTGGTCGCCAGTGCCTGATGGCTCGTCGATTCATTGAACAGGGAGTCCGTTTTGTTCAATGCACTCATAGCTACAAATGGGACCAGCACGGAAATTTGAAGGCTGATCACGCCAGGAATGCGATGGAGGTCGATCAACCGATTGCGGCGCTGTTGATTGATCTCAAGTCGCGAGGTCTGCTGGATGATACATTGATTTTATGGGGTGGCGAATTCGGTCGAACTCCCGTCGCTCAGGGAGACGATGGACGTGATCACAATCCGCAGGGCTATACCATGTGGCTGGCGGGGGGTGGCGTGAAAGCCGGTATTCGCTACGGCGCGACCGACGACTATGGATATTATGCGGTCGATGACAAAGTCCATCTTCACGACCTGCACGCAACAATGCTGCATCTGCTGGGTCTGGACCATCTGAAGCTGACATATCAATACGCGGGACGAGACTTTCGTCTCACGGACATTCATGGCGAGATTGTCCGCGGCCTGCTGGCATAGTATCCTTCCAGCGAAAAACGGCTTCGCGATCTGGACGTCGCGAAGCCACCTTTTGGGTCGGATCCCCCATTTATCGAACGGAGTCAATGAAATGAAACGTGGATTGAAGCTCGCACTCCCTTGCCTGCTGGCCTTTGGAACGCTTTTTCTTGATGCCGCAGACAAAGACCCGGAACTGCAACCGTTTCAGGGCCGCTGGGAAGTGAAAGAACTCGTTGAAAATGGTCACGTCATCCCTCACGACGCGATCCGCGAATGGCTTCCTTCTGGCGGGCATATCGAGATCGCCGACAACGCGCTCATGTATGTCTCACCTCAAGATGGAAAAAAGCACGCCAAGGTTTTTGCCATTGATGCGACGCAGTATCCCAAAGGCTTTGACATGGTGACTCGTGAGAAAAAAGAAGCCGTGGGGATTTTTCGATTTGATGAAGGGCGACTTGTTGTCTGTCTGTCTGATCCCGAAGACGGCCCACGACCGACTGAATTCTCGGCCAAGGAAGGATCAAAGCGCATGCTGATGGTGCTGCAACGAAAGCCCGATCATGTCGCCACAGAAAAAACAACGGCCGCTGCGACCAATCCTGCACCCGCTTCTGTTGCTGCCAAAATCCTGACCGACCCCGAGCTGGCGAAGATGATGCCCGGTACGTGGCGGTTCAAAGACGATGCCGGTGCGTTAATCATTACGGTGAATGGTGACGGGACATGGTCGTCCCTTCGTGAAGTGCAGGAAATGCGTTTGTTTAAGAAAATGTTCGTCCAGACGCCGGTTTCAAGCGGCAAATGGTCCGTCAAAAACGGGACTGTCAATTTCCTCTGTACCGCCTCAGTGCATCCTGACCGCGTCAATCACAATTTGCCATTCACGATCCGGTCCATTTCGGAAAACGACCTGATTTTCGTCGACTTTGTGGGACGACTCGGCAAAGCTGTGAAGATACTTTGATAAGCGCTCCACCCTTCGATGGCGCCGTTGTCCTATAGCGTTTTCAAGACTTAAAGATCGGGTCTTGTGCCACTGCATCGGAGTCTTCGAAGACGCAGTGTCCTCCTTTTTTTCGAGGCAATCAAAGAGCACTGGGTGACCGAAGACGGTCATCCAGTGGCACCCGAGTCTTTAGGCTTTGAGAAGGCTCTACCTTTCTGAGGAAATCTCTACGGGGAAGACCGCACGGGTCCGTTTCTTGTACGGAAGTTTTTTGAAGTCGTGAGTGTGGATCGCCTCGGCATCGACATTGAAAATCGAGCCTGCAAATCGTTCGAAGCTTGCCCGAAAGTGAGCGGCAGACTTTACGGCAATATACTTCATGGAGGGGCAGTCGATCCCCAGGGATCTGGCAAACGCAGGTCCCAACGGCTGTTCATGAGCGGTCACCACGACGACGGATACGCCGTCCTGTTTAATCCAGGCGGAACAGCCCATGTTGCCGGTCAGTCCGGCGTACATGGGGCCGTCATACGTGAAATCCCCGTTCGAGATGGCCATGACCTCTGCATTCATCATGACGGGAGGACCTTGAATGGGATCGGACTTTCCACCAACGGCCACATTGATGAATTGACCAACCCCGGCGGTATGAGCCTGCTGGGCCACTTCGGGATCGACGATGTACAGGATCAACGAGTCACGAAGTCCCAGTTCAATAAACGTTCGCAGGATCTCGGTCGAATCCCCGGGCGAACCTCCCCCCGTGTTGTCGGCATGATCGGCAAGAACAATCGGATATCGTCCAATCGCCTGCCCCTTGTGAATGGCGTCTCGCACCGAGAGTGGCGGACAATGCCAACGCTCGCGATTGTCCCAGATCCATGAAGACAATTCCTCTGCGGTCGACCGGGCGAGAGTTTCATTATTGTCTGCGACGACAGTGACACTCGCTCCGACATCGGGGACATCAGACCAGGGGAACCCGGTCGCCAGCGTGATCGAAAGAATCCCCGGTCGAGACTCCAGTTCATGGACGCGTCGCATCACTTCGTTCATCGGAGCGATAGTCGTGACTTGAGTCGGAGTGTTCCAGAACAGCGGCAATTGATGCAGCCACATGACCGGGCGAATTTCGCCTCGAATCGTCCGCACGATCAGGTCTGCCGCCTCGCGACCACGTTCGTTCATATCGACGTGGGGGAATGTGTCAAAGCCAACAATGGCGGTCGCCGCATCGACACGACGCTGGGTGTGATTGGCATGAAGATCAAACGTTACGACGATCGGAACGTCTGGCCCGACTTCGTTACGAACCGACTCGATGAAATCCCCATCGCCGTCGTCGATTCCTTCGATGACCATCGCCCCGTGGAGGTCAAGTAGTATTCCATCCACCGGGCCCCCCTTCGTTTCGTACATCCTCAGTCGATCAATGAATTCCTGCTTGAGTGATTCATAATCCTTTCGCACGATCAAACCGCTGGGGTAGGCGAAACCCCAGAGCAGCGGTAAAAGCTCGAAGCCGTGTGTCTTCGCACCATCAATAAACCCACCCGTGCAGATGTTGGAATTGGTGAACCGTTGAATCAGTTCCGGACCTCGATAAAGTCCGAACCCTGATTCAAAGTCAGCGATCGTTGTTGGTACTCTCGAAAACGAGCTTGTTTCATGGGAAATTCCGCCGGTGGCGATTCGCATGTTGACTCAATCCGCAAGGGGACAAAGTTGCAAAGACAGGCAACCCGCTGAAGGAGTTTTCGTCGGGAGAACAGCGGTACGATATCGCTCTTGTGCCATTGAATGACCGTCTTCGGTCGCTCAGTGTCTTTCGATTACGAGTCGAAAAGTTGAAGCTCCATTAACGTGACGGCGGTTCGATCATGTTCCAGATCGAGACGAACCACAGTAGTGCCGCTCGACGCTGACCGAGACCTGAAAAATGCCGCCGCGAATTTGCGTCGCCACGATTCTCACCCGCAAGCAAATCGGTGTCCGGACCAGGAGCGAAATGAGGGCGTTTCCATAATTGATGAATGGCAACTCGAATTCGTTCTTCGCCATGCGGGTCGTTGTAAACTGTTGGATGCAAAGTCGACTTTGCCAACAACCAGGTTGGCTCGAATCGCCATTCTCGTGCCGCCGCTTCCCGTATTTTAATCATATTCCTGATGTAGGCCTCTGTCGTCGTTTTTTCGATGACGTCTGATTCACCCTGTTGCCACAGGACGGCACGAAAGGCACCAACCGCATTTCCGGCCATTACAAGCCGCTTATGCAGATCTCCTTCGGGCATCCATTGACGTGTCGAGGTTCCACCGACCGAGACATTCACAAACGCGACGGGAACTCGAAGTGTCGGAACGAGCAGATCACCAAGTGGGGGCCAGATTGTTCCACCATCGCCGACATGTGGTTGCGGATCATTCGCGATCTGCCAGGTCTTTGTCTGCCAATCGTAAGCGGTCACACGCGACTGAGGGTCGGTCACCTTCAAAAGTTCGTCATTGGTACCGCCTGCATAGGATTGACCGGCAACCACGAACACTTCGCCAACGCCAACAGGTTCCACGGATCCTGCTGCAACCGTCTTCCCGTCACTGACACAACGTACTTCCAGGCGGTACCAGCCACCGGCAACCATCTCGGCAGGTCCCTGAAACGTCTGGCCCTCTTCTTCCACAGTAAGTACTGCCCAATCCGTGTCATGTCCGTAGGCTCCTTTGAGAGCAATGACGCGAAACTCAAACTCTCCTTTGATCGCAGCGGGTCTCGTCCCTTGAACGTCGATATCCGCATAACCGAGTTCCGGTCCCGTGACGTTGTGCTCGTGTGAACGTCCCGGCTCAAACCCCTCGCGCTGAATTACCTGATTCGGCAGTGGGCTTGTCAGTACGAGCTTGGCAACGTCATCCCCCCACAGCGGTTGAAATTCGATGCAGAATGAAATCGCAAATAAACAAATCACGTTTCGAAACATTCGATCAACTCCAGATTGCACGATCATGACCTGCGTAATCAGAATCGATCGGCGAACGATTGTCGAGTCGTCGCGATAAAGCGTTTACTCCTGACGCGAGCTTCTCCCGCAACCCAATCACGTGAATAATCAGAACCACGAAATTGACGAGAAAAAGTCGAGACGAGCCGCGATGCGTCAGCTCCCGGACTGACACAGCCGGTTGATGCGCGTTGGACGACGGTTTCAGAATTGGTTTATCGTACGCGCGTTGATCAAGGCGTCAGCACCCGGACTCTTTTTTCTGCAAATTCTTCGCGGCGTTCCAAGAAATCAAATGCTAGTAGCAAGAAACGGCCCATATGCCTCGTCAACAGTCCAGTGTCGTGTCCGTTTCCCATTTTGTGACGTAGCTGGAAAAGTCTCGCCATTCTGCATGCTTCAGCTTCAGATAGGAATCTTTGAATTCGCGACCTAAGCCCGCCGTCAGAATCGTGTCTGCCTGCAGTGCTCGAAGGGCATCCAGCATGTTATCTGGCAGCGAGCGAAGTCCTTCAGGAACACGATCATAGTACGCATTTGTGGTCGAAGGGGGACCGGGATGTCGATGGTGGTCGATCCCGTCGAGTCCTGCTTCGAGTAACGCAGCCGCTGTGATGTAGGGATTTGCCGCTCCGTCGGCGAGTCGCAGCTCGAAACGCCCTCCGTCGGGGATGCGAATCATGTGAGTTCGGTTATTACCCGCGTAACTGATTGTGTTTGGCGACCATGTCGCCCCGGAGCTGGTCCCGCGTGCGTGTAGCCGTCGATACGAATTGACGGTTGGCGTGACAATCGCGGACAAGGCTTCGGCTGAATGAAGGACGCCACCGAGAAACTCATATCCCAGCAGTGACAACCCCTGTTCATCGTTATGATCATGAAACAGGTTGACGTTTTGTTTGGGGTCCCACAGAGAAACATGAATATGACAGCCATTGCCGGTTAATTTCGTGAAGGGTTTCGGCATGAACGTGGCTCGCAGCCCGTGCTGTTCTGCCATTGATTTCACCAGGAATTTGAAAAACGTCTGTCGATCTGCCGTTTTTAACGCTTCGCTGTATTTCCAGTTAATCTCGAATTGCCCGTTGGCATCTTCATGATCGTTCTGGTAAGGCTCCCAACCGAGTTGGGTCAGTGCATCGCAGATCTGGGTGATCAGGTCATAACGTCGCACGAGCGCCTGCTGGTCGTAACATGGCTTCCGCTGGTCATCGAATGGATCGCCAATCGACTGACCGTCGGGGGTCAGTAAAAAGAATTCGCATTCGACACCCGTTCGTAATTCGTAGCCGCGCGATGCGGCACGCGCGATGGACCTCCGCAGTACATTCCTGGGCCCTTGAACCAGCGGCTTCCCATTCATCATCAAATCTGCGGCAACCCATCCAACTTCGGGCTTCCAGGGGAGCTGAATCAGGCTGTTCGGGTCGGGAAGTGCAAAGACATCGGGGTCAGCCGGTGTCAGATCCAGCCATGTTGCAAATCCGGCAAAGGGAGCACCTTTTTCGCAGACTTCACCGATCGCAGCGGCCGGGATCAGCTTCGACCGGGATGTCCCTAACAGATCGGAATAAGAAACGAGCAGGTAGCGAATGCCCAACTCTTCAGCGGTCTTTTGCAATTCCATCGTTGTGGTCTTTCAGCCTGTTACTCATTCAGCAATTCGGCAATAGCGGACTTGATAAACAACTGGTCGGCAGGGTTCTTCGCGGGGTTACCAGCCCGGTGTCCCCAGATCGAGGGGATCGGGAGATAACGGGCATGGGGAATCTTTTTTGCTTCGATCAGGCTGTCTTCTGCGGTGAAATACAAATCCGTCTGGCCGGGCATGATCAGCGTTCTCGCCGTGATCGCCCCCAACGCGGCATCCAGATTTCCGTGGTACACATCATTGTTACTGATGTCTGATGAGATCCAGGTTTCGAGCATCGACAAGAGGTTGCTCGCGTCCCGACGAAGGAAACTCGCTTCCCAGTCGCGGACCAGAAAATCCTCAATCGACGTGTATCCCATACTCAAATAAACATGCTCGCGGTAAAAGGCCTGGGAAAGTGCCCAACCGGCGTAGACCCGGCCAAATGCCTTGAGTGCTCGTTCTGGACGCCGAACAAAGCGGCCATTTTCCCAGGCGGCGTCGGTCGTCAATGTGGCCTTCAGTCCTTCGAGAAAGACGCGATTGTGTGGCGAAGTCTTGGCCGAACTGCAAATGGCAGCAATTCGCTCGACGGAGTTCGGAAAGAGTGCGCCCCAGTGCAACGCCTGTTGAGCCCCCATCGACCAGCCGTAAGCGAGAGCCAGTCGTTCAACGCCAAAGACTTTGCGAAGCATTTCACGCTGAGCGTAAACGTTGTCCACGTGTGTTACATGGGGGAATTGATCGCGACCGAACAATCCTTCGCAGTTTGATGGAGATGTCGACAAACCGTTTCCGAACATATTCGGGATAACGATGAAATAGCGAGTCGGGTCGAGAATCCGATCGTGTCCGATCAGCCAGTCGATGTCCATGTGCTGGGCACCATAGGACGTCGGATACAGGATGACGTTGGAACGATCAGCATTCAGCTTTCCATAGGTCTTGTACGCCAGGTGTGCTTTGGGCCAGACCAAGCCGCACTGCAGCCGAAAATCGGTCAGTGGAAACTGTTGAAAGTCCGAGGAAGACAAAGGGGCCGATGCCGTGTCAGTCAAGTCGCACCTTCCCGTTTCTATTGTTGAGGAACTTGACGTGAGAAGTCGCACCACACTTCGTCAGATTTTTCGTCAGCTTCATGGAGCGGAAGGTCCTAGCGAACCACCTGCGGGGGCGTACCAAGGGTCCGGATAATTGTCTGATTCGCAGCGACATAGCTGGGAGCGAGATGCACCAGCTTTTCGCGAAGTTCGGTGTGAGCTTTGGGCAACTGGTAAAACGGAATTGACGGGTACAAGTGATGCTCGGTGTGATAGGGCATGTTCCACATCAGTAACCGAATCGGGAGACTTGTCAGCGTTGTTCGCGTATTCGTCAAACCGTCCTCATCATTACTGCAGCCCGTATGTTCCGCGATCAGGATGGCTCGCAATAACGGTTGAGCGAGAATCGCCGGTAAAAAGAAGAAATACAGGGCATACGGATAACCCAGCACAATAGACACAATTCCGGCCACATAAACGGCCAATTGCAGGCCTGCGGAAATCGCAATCTTCTGGCGAGCGTTTGCCGGGACGAACGGATACGGGCTGGTCATTCCCAGTGCCAGGCGTGCAAACATCAAGGGCCGCAAAAACCAGAACGGAATGGCACTGATCTCGGCCAGATATTCGAACAGGTTTCGTGGTTTGGGCGACATCAGTTCCGGGTCACGGTTCACGTCCTGCGTGTAACGGTGGTGCCACGTGTGGTAATAGCGGTAGTAGGTAAAATTGTAGAAACTCAGGAGACCAGCGACCCAGCCGAACACTTCATTCAGAATCGGTGTCGCAAATGCTGTCCGATGAACGCATTCGTGCATGGGCGCGAACATCGTGACAATCGTAAATCCAAGGGCGAGCATCGCAGGAACCATCAGATACCAGTTTGGGATGGCCAGCCAGACAAGCGTTCCGGTCACAGCCATTAGGCCAAAGTGTGTTCCGAATCTGAGAAACCCCTGCAGGTTGGATCGTTGACTGAGTGTCCGCACCGTGGCAATCTCGAGGACGCGCCCTGGCAGGCCCGAGGTCCCCATATCCACTGATTCAAGATTCGATTCTGCTTCGGAAGTCATCGTAATTCTCCCTCCGAGATTGTTAATTTTGTAAATCGAAAACGACAAGACACAAGCCGTAGCATGGGCTTTAGCCCGTGTGCCACAATATCTTGTGCGAGCTCAAGCCCACACTACAAAAACGAACAACCCCTCCGAGACGGTCGATTGATCAAGTCACAACCGACGGAAATGATGTCCGTGAAATGACCCGATACACGGATTCAATTCACGCGCGCCCCAATTTGGCAGCGTAGTATTCTATCCATTGAGCAACAAGCGACTCTCCCCTCAAGCTCACAGAGACTTCGGTCAGCCGAAGTGCGGGCAAGACTGACTGCGGATTAGTGGCTCAAACTGGGCTGGCACGGTTTTGGGCTTTTTAACAAGGCCGTGCGATCTCATGCAGCGTATTCCATTTCGCTCGACCATGTCGACGAGGACATGATCGTGGCGCCCGGCTTTTGCTATCTTGAAAAACCGGATTGCCCTGCGTGAACGGCGACATCGCGGGATTTTTCACGAACCTGCTCGTTATGATCATGGAATTCGGCGGATTTTACCGCCCCCGTAAACTGGCCTGATTCAGGCGTAACCCCATGATTTTTGAAACTTTTCGCGTTTCCGACAGGTAACGATTTCAGAAAGGCAATACGTAGTGGACGACCGTGAGCTCGCCGAACGATGTTTGTCCGGTGACCAATCGGCCATCCGGCAATTCGTCGAGCGTTTTCAGGGTCTGGTATTTTCGGTTTGTCTTCGGCAATTGAAACATCGGGAAGATGCAGAAGACGTGGCACAACAGACACTTGTTCGTGCCGTTCGGCATTTACGAAACTGGGATCAGGAACGTCCGCTGAATCCGTGGGTGCTGACAATAGCCGTCAATCGTTGTCGGACGCACCAATCACTTCGAAGCAATCAATCCCGAAGTCTTGACCCAGCGATTGACACGCCGGCTCCGGACCGTCGGCCAGGAACGCTGGATCTTGCCGAAGAGCTTCAACTGGCATTGGGGAAAATTCGGGATGACTATCGAACTTGTTTTATTCTGTTTCATCAGCAGGAATTGAGCATTACAGAAGTCGCAAAAATCATGAAATGCCCCGAAGGGACGGTCAAGACCTGGCTACATCGTGCTCGCCGGGAACTGGCGGAATTGCTCATCGAACGCGGCGCTGTGACAAAGGACGGATATGAACTGCATCGAATTTGAATCGGCTCTTGAACGGAGCGTCGAGACGCGACTGCCACTGGAGCAACTCGCCGTCAATCACATATTGGACTGCGACAGTTGTCGAAGCGAATGGGAAATCCGTTGCCAGCTCGACACGGCGATCGACGCATGGCGCTCGGACCTCGGAATTGAGGCAGTTGCTGGCCTGACCGATCAGCAGTTGACCTCATTGGCAAACGCCATCCATCCTGCGACGCCCCCGGCAGAACTGTGCGATCTGGTTCTCGCGGAATTGCTCAGTCCCGCCATCGCGTATGGTGCTGCAAAACCGGATCTCACGAGTCATCAGCTTTTGCCCCCAAGGGGACTTCGTTCAAAATCAAAAGAGAACGATATCCGGCGTCTCTCGAGCTTTCTGGCAGTGGCATCTGTTGCGGCCTGCCTGTTGCTGGCGGTGATCTTTGCGACGAATCAGGCCGATCGCAATTCGGCCGAACTCGCGCGCGTTTCAGCACCTTCTGTTATCCAGCAACCGATAACCCCACCAGCGACGCCAACCTCTTTGGATGTCTCTCAAACCTTGACGGCGGTCTTGTCCGATATCCGTTCTGAATATCGTGACATGGCGAGTGAAACAACTTCTGTGGCACGCGATCTGGTGAATGCCTTACCGCAGCATGTCATAATCCCTTTTCCGGCAAGTCGTGACGAAGTCGAACTCACCCCGTCATCCGGCGATGTCGTCCGCATCTGGCGTCCAATCAGCAGCCAGGTGGAAAGCGCACTGGGATTCCTCTGGCAGGCAGTACCGAGTGAAGTCCCTGCGGGTTAATTTTTATCAGGAAACCGTGGCAAGTCAGTCGGCGTCAATGGCTGAATAAATCTGACAAGTCATGATCGAGGCGATGATCAATGTTCAAAAGTTTGCTGACCGCGTTGCTGTCTCTTTTCCTTGTTGTGTCTGTCGGCATGACAAGCTCGTTTGCGGCGGAAGCGCCGACGGCTGTCGATCTTGTCACGGCCGATGTCGCGTTGTGCCTTGAAGTCACCGGCCTGAATGAAACCTGGGCCCGATTCGAGGCCGGGCCCGACATGGATCGACTTCGCACATTCCCTCCGTTTCAGCGATTGCTGGAAAGTGGCGGCTTTCAACAATGGCAGGCGGTCGAAGAGCATGTCGAACGACAGACGGGTAAAAAACTTTCTTCGCAGCTTCGAGCACTCTTTGGTCGGTCTCTGGTTCTAGCGGTTTATGTTCCGCAGACAGGTAATCCCCGTGGCATCCTGATCGGTGAAGCGATTGACGAAGCGGCGGTCCAGACCGCTTTGGCCACCTGGAGCAAGCTGGACCCCAGCGCTGTCTTGTCCAAAAAATCGCACCATGGTCACGGTTACCTGCAACGAAAAAAGCAGGCACCTTCCACGGAGATTGCCTTTATTGCCATCACCGATCGATGGTTCGCCATTTCCGACAACGAATCCTTGATCCAGGACGTGATCGATCGATTCGTCTCACTCACTTCAGAAACATCTCAGTCATTGGCCACCGATTCGCTGCCGGCGTCACCTCGATTCATTCAAAATCGGCGGCGATTGAAAACCGATGGCGCAGCGTATTTGCATATCAATGCCAGGCCGTGGGATCGGGGACTGGAAGAGGCTTCTCAAAGTCCGAGTGACCCCATCAACATTGCCGAAGTCTGGAAACGAGTGAACTCGGTTTCGGCCTGTTTGCGACTCGATCAAGGTATCGTCTGTGATGCCATCGTCGACCTGGAAACCAGTCGCCTTCCTGTTGAATGGACGAAGCTGGTTGCGACTGCGGCGGGAAGTTCGTCATGGGTCCATCGCATTCCCGCAGAATCGCTGCTGGCCATCAGCGGTCGAATCGAATTGGCCCCGGTGCTCAGGCACGTGTTCAATCAGATTCCCGCGAAGGATCAAGCGGAATTGATGAAGATCCGGCGGATCGTTCAAAGCCAGTTTGGTGGAAAAGACCTGCTCGACACGATCCTTCCGGCACTCACCCGCGACTTCGGCGGCTTTGTGACAACGCGCACAGATCAGCAGACAAACAAAGTCACACTGGACGGCGCCTTGGGGTTCTCACTCGGTTCGAGCAGCGATCAGGAAATGCTGACTGACATTGATCACGGCCTGGATTCTGGATTAAGCCTGTTGGCCGCATACCACAGTGTCGAAGGGGAGCAGATTGTCACGGTCCAGCGCGAGCAGGCTGAAGCGACGCAGCTTCATTCGTTGTCGATAGCGGCCCCGTTCCCGATTGCCTACGGAATCAAAGGATCACACCTTGTGATCGCCGGTTCGAAAAACCGGTTGAAACAAACGCTGGATTCACTCGACCAACCCGTCAATTCCTCGCGACTGTCGGATCACAAAGGCCGATTCTTTCCTGACGCGAATCAACTGATCTGGCTGGATATGGCGCGTCTCAGGCAAACGCTGGAACAAAGCGGCCCTGACATCGCTCAGATCTTCGCCCCTAATTCGGCGAACGAAGCATCGCGACTTGCTCAACGCTTCGAACACGTCAGACCCTATCTTCAGTTGGTCGATTCGCTATTCATCGCAGGTCGGATCGAATCAGACCACGTCCGAATCACATTCGGCGGCGGTTTGGACACGAACCCTGCCCGCATTCCTTCTCAACCCGCACCGGCACAATAGAGCCCATGTATCCCTACATCGTGCGGTTTGACTTCAAATCAGCACCCTGTTGTAATTCCTGAAACAGTCAGCTTAAACATCGGCGAATTTCGTGCTGATGAGGTTGCTGTCGTTTCGAATCTTGGACACAGTCACGGTGGTTTATCCGCCCATGTTTTTCAGATGTCGACTTGAATCGACATCGCCCTCCCCAGGAATGGAGTCGCGGGATGCATCGAATCTGGCGGATTGCAGCGCATGATCGCGCTTATGTCAAGGACCTGAGCGTTCGAATGAAGATCACCGGACTGGTGGCTCAAGTTCTGGTCGCGCGTGGACATCATCAGCTCGAATCGGCCGAAGTGTACCTCGCTAAAAAGTTGACGACGATGCACGATCCCGAGACATTGCCTGGCGTCAGTCAGGCGGCGGACCGCATTGTCGATGCCGTCAAATCAGGTCGACGGATCACGATCTATGGCGATTACGATGTCGATGGAGTCACCTCGACCAGCCTGTTATGGCATTGTCTGCAACTGACTGGAGCCAAGGTTGACTACTATATCCCCAGCCGTCTGGAAGAAGGATACGGACTGAATTGTGACGCCATTCGTCAGTTGCACTCTGAAGATCCGACGCGACTGCTGGTGACCGTCGATTGCGGGATCTGCAGCATCGAAGAAGCGGCGCTTGCCAGGGAACTTGGACTCGAACTGATCATCACCGATCATCACACGTTTGGTGAGATACTTCCTGATGCCCCGGTCCTGGTTCATCCAAGACTACCCGGTACCGGCACGCCGTACGCGTTTGGTGAACTGTGCGGCGTCGGGGTCGCGTTTAAACTCGCCTGGGCTATCTGTGCCCGGATGGGTGACGGTAAAAAAGCAACGCCACGCATGCGCGAATTTCTGCTGAGTGCCATCGGACTGGCGGCGATCGGTACGATTGCCGACGTTGTCCCGTTAGTCGATGAGAACCGGGTCATCGTCCACTTTGGTTTGGCCAGCCTGCTTGACCGATCCAACCCCGGCCTGAAAGAGTTGCTTCGTATCGCCAAAGTCTCTGATAAAGGAGTCCTACAAGCAGAAGACATCGCATTTGCTGTTGGTCCGCGAATCAACGCTGCCGGTCGACTGGGGCAAGCCCGACTGGCGGTTGAATTGCTGACCACCAGCGACAACGAACGAGCGATTGCGCTCGCCAAGTATCTCGACGGTCTCAATAAAGATCGGCAAACTGTCGAACGGCGAATCCTGAAGCAAGCCAAAGAGCTGGTCGAAGAACATACCGAATGGGCCGAACAGCGTGCTCTCGTCCTTTCGCACGCCGAATGGCATCCAGGAGTCATCGGGATTGTTGCCACACGCGTCGCAGAACATTTTCAGCGGCCAACGATCATGATCGCTCTGGGTGGAGTCAATGGATTCGCTCAAGGCTCCGGACGATCATTCGCGGGTTTCAATCTGCACGCGGGCCTGGCGGCGTGCCAGGATTTGCTGGAAACCTATGGCGGACATCATGCGGCTGCGGGACTGAAGATCCGCCCCGAAGAAATCGATGCGTTCCGGTTAGCGTTCGTGCAATACGTCACGGAAAACCATGATTCAAAACCAGGCTCGGCCGAGATCTCCATTGATGCCGAGGTCCAACTGAGCGACATCACGATTCGTTCGGTGACAGAACTGGAAAAGCTGGGACCGTTCGGTGCGGCAAACCCGCGACCCGTTTTCGTGGCTTCAAACGTGGAACTGGCTGGTCCCCCGAAAAAAATGGGGGAAGGTGAACGGCATCTGTCGATTTTTGTTGGTCAATACGGAACAAAGATGCGAGGGATCGCGTTCGGAAAAGGGGAGTGGGCGGACGAAATGGTCAAGCACAATGGCAAGATTTCGATCTGCTTCCAGCCGACAATCAATCGTTTCCAGGGCCGTGAAAGTGTCGAGTTCCAGCTCATTGACTGGCAACCGGAACCCGAGACTGCCGCCGTCGCGGTCTGACGGCGGCAGCCTGTTGATTGCCGATGCTTAAGCGGTGAAGTGCCACATCAAGCGATCGCCTTATTTTTTGACGAACTTCGAAACTAAGGTCCTGTGCCACTGCTTCGTGGTTTTCGGAGAAGCTGTGTCTTCTCCTTCTTTCGGCAAAAGAGCACTGCTTGACCGAAGAGGGTCAAGCAGTCTGAGATGCCGACGAACTGCACCCCAGATTATGAAAATTTGGTTTGGTTTGTCGGCGAAAGTCGTGTCTCATGGTAAGTGAGGCGGGATTGGGAAGGTGGCCGTGCCACATTGGAGTCTTCCAACCCGCCAAGCAGTCTGGCCCGGATCTCGTTACGTACCTGAAATTGTCGCCCCTGACGGAGCGGGGAGCACGTGGAGCAGAGTGTTCTACTCCTCGAGATCCCCCAATTGCCCGCCTCATTTTTTGGAGGTGCGCCATGGACACGACCTACGCCAGAGTAGCCGGATTGGATGTGCATCACAAGTCGATTCAGTGTGCCGTCCGTTGCCAAACATCAGGGAAATTGTTCGCGCAGTCTCGTTCGTTCGGAACGATGACCTGTGAATTGCGAGCAATGGCTGACTACCTGCAAGCCCTTGGAATCACGCACGTGGCCCTTGAGTCGACTGGTGTCTTGTGGAAGCCGGTCTGGAACATTTTGGAGGGCCGGTTCACATTGCTCTTGGTCAATCCACGGCATCTCAAAAAAGTGCCAGGACGCAAGACGGATGTGAGCGACGCGCAATGGATCGCGCACTTATTGCAATGCGGTCTACTCAAAGCGAGTTTCGTACCAATTCGAGCGGTACGGGATTTACGTGACCTGACACGACATCGAGCTCAGTTGGTCGCCGAGCATACGCGCGTGGTCAACCGCATCCACAAACTGCTCGAAGATGCCAACATCAAGTTGGGAGCGGTCGCATCAAACATCATGGGAACATCGGGTCGTGCAATGCTGAAGTCGCTGCTCGACGGTGAGAACGATGTGAACAAGATGGCCGAATTGGCGGAAACAACGCTCCGGGGCAAGATTCCGCAACTACGTCTTGCACTGGAAGGGAAGTTTACTGTCCACCATCGGTGCGTTCTGAAACGTCTCATGGCTCACGTGGAATTTTTGGAACAGGAAAGCCGTTTGGTCAGCGAAGAGATTGCTCGAATTGAGGAATCCCTATTGCCACGCGATGACTTCCGGCGCCTTGATACCATTCCCGGTATCAACCGCGTTGCGATTCAAAACATTCTGGCCGAGATCGGTCCAGACATGTCGGTGTTTCCGGATGAACACCATTTGAGTTCTTGGGCCGGCATTTGTCCGGGAAACGAAGAATCAGCAGGCAAGAGGCTACGAAGCAGCACACGCCACGGCAATCGGTGGCTTCGTCGGATTCTCAGTGAAGCCGCTTGGGCTGCCACTCACGCTAAGGACAGCTATTTTTCGGCTCAATATCGGCGTATCGCTGCCCGTCGTGGCAAATGTCGAGCATTACTCGCCGTTGCCCATTCGCTGTTAATTGTGTTTTACAAAATCCTGAAACATCACAAGGAGTATCAAGATCTCGGCTCGGATTACTTCGACCGTCACGGATCCGAACGCCTCCAACGTTACCTCATCAATCGCTTGGAAGCCCTTGGCAACGAAGTCACTTTGCGACCACGAACACCTGATCAAAACGCTTAGGTGCAAATCCCACGAACGCACTCTCTCATCACCTTGCCTTACGGCAAGGACAAGAGACGGTGCGCGCCGAACGCTTTGCGCAGCTCAAAATTTTCGGAGCAGTGGCACTTGAGTTCAGCAGATTGACAAAACGCCGGACCTTTTCGGAAGCGACTCCTGATCGATCCCCGTGTCGCCTGATTAGGAACGCGGGGATCGAGCGTTTAACTACCGGACATACATACCGAAGCCTGGTGTTGAAATACCAAAGCCAGGACGTGCATAACCGTATCCATAGCCGGGGCCAAATCCCTGTTGCACGCCATAACCATACCCGACAGCAGGAGGGTAGGCGTAAACCGGAGGACTAGGCACAATTACTCGCGGAGCATATCCGCCGTACCCGTATCCCCCTCGAAATCCCCCGCCATATCCGTAACCGCCATGATGATAACCGCAATGACCGTGGGCGGATGCCGTACCGACCGAGGCAATCAACAGGCTTGCAACCGCAACCAGACCAACAACTGTTTTTCGTAACATGTCTTTTCCCTTTCCTCTAAATCCCTTTGAACATTCCTCATTCACACGGCGAAGGGAAAATGCATGCGCCGTGCCAAATCTTGCAAACCGATTTCTTGTGGCTCGAAACGATGGGGCTGGTCGCGTGAATCGCATCAATCCAGGGGACGGCCCGTAAGCCTCAACTTCCAAAAAGCCCATAAAAACAAGGGAAATACGATAGATATCGAGTTCTTCAGGAACGGAAGATTACGCATTTGTCACCTGCGAAAACGACAAGCATTTTTACGAGGTGTCATCGAAGTGATGAAAACTGTTGTCACTTCTTTCCGGGGGCCATTTCGTGGCCGACGTTTTCAACAGATCCCGGGCCGATGGGGAATATCAGCGCCATCCGAGCGACCGCCCCCATTGCCAACGAATCTCGGGTTGCAGGGGAGTCTTTGACGATTTTGAGGATCGACACTCAGCGTCAGTGTGCGTGGTCGGCCGAGCCTGACAGACGTTCTAATTGTTCCTGAATGTCGAGCAGTTTCGTCCTTGCCGCTTCCAGTGACAATTCCTTTGGCGATGGTTTGATCTTGGAGGTACGCTTTAACCAACTGGGAGTCGCAATCTTCAGCAACTGGCCTGACGGCGTTTCGTGCAGCAACTCCATCGAATGAGTTGCTTCCGTCGCCAGGTGTTTTGCTAACAGCCCCTCGTCTGCAAGCTGAATGCGGGTTAAATTGTCCGCGAGCTCACTCGCGTCCTGACAACCGGACAGAAAGAGACCGACATGAGCCTGCTCAATCCCCGATTGAACCGCTCTGGCGGACCCGGAGGATTTTTTTCGAGATCGAGCCGAACACGTTACAGAACACCAATCACCGCGCCATGTTTTTGGCACGATACAAAGTACGACAAATTCCTTATCCCCCTCCAGAGAGACACCCGACGAAGGACGTAATTTGTAGAAGACGCCATATCCACGGTTCACCGTTCCGCTGGCAAGCACCAGGTTCTTCGGAGCGACACGTTCGTAACGATTCGATTCTAACTTGCGACTGGCCGACGTTTTTGAAGCGTTCAGCGAAATCAACGAGTAGGCAACTTTTGCTTCGCCCGACACCACATCTGTGCTCTCCGTGTTGTCGATGACCTCAATCCGATCACCGGCCGTCGTACTTTCCAAAGTGGTGTTCGGCAGGAAGTCCAGAACCTTGAGCCGTAAGCCCGGGCTGGAGATTAAATAGACGAAGTCTTCGATACTCGATTCGTCACCTTCAACGACTCCCGCTGAGATGCGGAATCGGGCTTCGATCACTTTCATCGTCGGATGTGCCTTCGCACATTTTTCCGGAGTGACATCACGACATTCAATTTTGCTCGGAATATCGAAAATCACTTTGTTGTCGGACGCGTAACCGGCGTCCGGGGCGATAACACAAATCCCAGCGGTGATCAGAGCCCATCCGATGAAAGCAATCCGTTGCCTGGCAAACATACGATCTCACTTCTTATCGAGAGCCGCGACAAGCGGTTTGATTGGAGTTCCCGCTCCATGAACCCAAGGAACATTGCCAACAATTCCGCAATTTGCCCGGATGCTAACAACCGATCGTGTTACGTCAATATCGTCCCGATACATCGCTATTAAAACCAGTAAGGTCTCAATCGATGTGCATCTCCTGAATTCACGTGCCACTGTATGACCGTCTTCGGTCATGCAGTGCTCTTTCACTGACAGGACGAGAAGCCACTGCTTCTCCGAGGACTCCGAAGCAGTGGCACCGAACCCGAACGTTAAGTTTTGACCACGCTTGAGTGCGATGTAAATCTTCTGAATTAGTGTGCCACTGCTTGGCCGTCCTCGGTCAAGCAGTGTTCTTTGCGACAATAAAAAATGCAGAAGACACTGCTTCTCCGAAGACTCCGAAGCAGTGGCACAGAACCCGAAAGTTAAGTTTTGTGCACGCTTGAGTGCTTCGTAAATCTTCTGAATCAGGGTGCCACTGTTTGGCCGTCTTCGGTCATGCAGTG
>CAIULL010000107.1 GCA_903899985.1 uncultured Schlesneria sp. | reverse complement strand
GTTTCGTCTTTTGGAAACGGGCCTTTGCCCTAGGGGTCGGTGCTTTTGTTGCGCGTTGTGAATGTGTGACGATGCTGGTGCAAAGGCCCGGTGACCACCACCGCGGGGGTGGTGGGGTTGCGGCAGGGGGGACGCGATGCCCCTCTGTTTCGGGGCCGGGGATCAATCCGGTGATTCGATCTTCAGGAATGGAGATTCGTCGAATGGGGTCTCGATTTTCATTTGCGACAGCATTTGTGTGGCGACATCGTCAGGAAAATTGGTGGTGATCGAGAACCGGATCTGGCCTTCTCGTTCTTTCGCTGCAACTTTTGCTTTCAGGGCGGCGATCGCCTGACTGATCATGGAGAAAACGACGAGCGTGTCGGTGAAGGGGAGGTCGGTCAAATCCTCTTTCACTCCTACCGAAAAGTACTGCAACCGCAATTCCGATAGCGATAATCCTTGAATGGCTTCTGTTGCTCGAACGGTGTATTCGAACACGGTGGTTCGTTGCCAGTTCTCCAGGATCAATTGCTGAATACGAACACATCGATTCATTCTCGACTGATTAAATGATTCAGCCATCGTTCCTCTTTTTGTTTATGGCGAAACGGTTGTCGATCGTCAGACGTCGTCGATCCAGGGCCACCGTTTAAAAAATCGTACTCAGGTCGATGAATGGTAATTCACAAGACCACTGGCTTGGAAGTGGCGTTGATCTCTTTGTCTTTGGGGACACCTTTCGCTTCAATGGCTTCTCTGCGTCGTGCGATGTCGTCGGCATCGCTCTTTCGGTTCAATTGGCGAAGGACGGACTCATAGTTAAACAGCACATACAGCAGGTACGGATGATCCGGGCCGACTCGACGTTCAGCCAGTTTCAAAGAACGTGCCAGGCAGGTTTCGGCTTTTAATAATTCACCTCGATCGTAATAGACGAGTCCGAGATTGTTCAGTGGTCCGGAAAGCCCGGGATGATCTGGCCCGATAGTCGTCTCAAAAATTGCGATGGCTTGTTCAAGAAGTGGTTCGGCGTCTTCTGGTCGTGACCGTTGCAGGAAGTTGGCTGCCAACGAATTTTTGACTTCGGCAATTTGCAGCGGATCTGAGCCTGGGTTTTTATCACCGATTTCCAGTGCACGATGAAGGGTTTCTTCGGCATCCCGCAGTTTACGCTGGCCGTCTTGTGCCAGAGCCAGTCGGTGAAGCGATCTGACGAGGTATGGATTTGTCGTTCCCAGGATCTTTTCCAGTAGCTGGTGAGATTCGCGAGCCAGACGTTCTGCAGGGACATAGTCGCCGCGATCGGAGTACAGCTTGCTGAAACTGCCCAGAGCGGCCGCCACTTCGTAATGATCATTGCCGAGCACGTCTTCGCGAATTGTGATGACTCGTCGATACAGCGGTTCAGCCTCCGCATATCGCCCCTGTGTGTGATACAAGAGTGCGAGTCCGTAAAGACAGTCGGCAATTCGCGCGCGTTGCTGGTCGCGTTCGGCCGATTTCTCAAGGATGTCAATCGCGCGTTTCAGTTGCGATTCGGCCTCAGTGTAATGCCCGAGGCTCGAAGCAAGCGTTCCCAGGTGACCCAGGGAATCAGCGACTTCGACGTGTTCGAGTCCAAGTTCCTGCTCCTGAATTTCCAGAGCCTGACGAAAGAGTTGTTCTGATTCGTCATACCGAGCCTGTTTCACCAGCACTTCTGCCAGTAATGAATTGAAGCTCGCTTTCAGCAGTTTGAGATCCTGATCGGAATCCTCCAGCAATTCAATTCCACGTCGCAGGTGTTTTTCGGCGTCCACGTCTTCGCCAAAGGCGTGGCAAATTTGACCCAGCCGCCACAGGCACATCCAATGACCAAAGTCACTCTCTTGAGGGAGCTTCTCAATCATTTTCAGCGATTGGGTCAGCGTTTCTTTGGCTTCAGTCAGTTTGCCTGTCTTGCATTGCAGCCAGCCGAGTCGGCTCATGTGTGATGCGGCTTCGGCAGAACCAACTCCCGAGGATTCCCCGGCCAGAGTGACCAGTTGCTTCTGGAGCACTTCGGCGGGTGCGAGTTTCTCTTGCGAAATCAGGACATCGATCAGCGACTCCAGCGTGCGAAGATAATCGTCCCTGTGACCAGCACCCAGCGTTTTGCGGATCGACAATGCTCGTCGATAAAATTCCTCGGATTCCGGCAGATTGCCGCGTGCCAGTTCCCAGTCACCAAGGCCGTCGAGCGCATAACCGACTTCATAGGAATTGGGCCCACAGGCGATACTGCCAAGTTTGATGGCGCGCTGGAACCAGGTATCAACGTCGTCGGTGATCGACTGAACCAGGCGATAGCGACCGACATTATTGAGGCTTCTGACCAGATCGACTTTGAGAGACTCGTGTTTTTCCGCTTCTGCGACGGCGGCCCGATAATGGCGTTCGGTCGCTGGATAATCCTGTGACTCAAAAGCCAGATTTGCAGCGTTCACATGCTTTTGAAACTCTCGCCGTGAGACTCCCGTCTTTGCCGCCAGACGATGCATGATTTGATTGTTATTAGTTTTTCGGAACAGGAACTGAACGGGTCTGCCATCGAACACGTCGCCTGACAGTTTGGATGCATAGCCTTCGTAGTATTTCAATAATTCCACGTCATCCCAGACGCCGTGATCAAAGAAAATCGAAATCAGGAAGTCAGAACCACTTCTGGCAAGAATGAGAGTCTGGGGTGTACCTTCTTCAAACCACTTGTCGTTTTTGAGAAATTCGCCGAGTTTCTGTGCCTCTTCCCTGGTTGCACCATCCACGTAATAAATGTCGGAGTCACGGGTCACGACTAACCGGTTTCCGGCTCGATGGGGGACCAGCGAATCGACTCCGTACACGCCATCGATAAGTCCAATCGTTAAAAAAGCTCCGAGTATTCCCCAGCCGAAGGCACCAAGACCGGACGCGAACTTGCCATCCTCAGCGACATGCTGACGTAAGAAATGCCCCTGCATTAGTTTGGCTGCAGTACCGGAGACGGCCGACATGACAGCCGCCCAAACGAACCAGTTATGAGGAAGGTTATGAGGAATCCCAGCCATCACAAGTGGAACCGCAACGCCGATGAGCAAAACGAGGATCGCAATGCTTCGACGCCGAAGCACCCAGTAGTTGTGTGCGATCAGCAATGCGGCACTGAGGATACCTCCCAGGAAAGCTGCTATCGCCACGCGTGACGGAGAATATAATTTGTAACCGGGCCGAACGGTTGGTGTGACTTCATTTGTTGTGGGTAAGTAGTCGCCAGTCTTCAAATCATGCGGTAGAAAGTCATCGCGGGTTTCAAGCGCCGAGTATGACGGCTCATCAGTCAGTTGTTCCTGATGGACGTCGCCTGAGTTTGTTTCTAAAGACGATTCCGCAGGTACCATCGGTGTGGCATCGTCATGCTCGGGTTCGGCGGGTGCGTTGGTTGGCTCGTTCGGAAGTTCCATCGGATCTTTTGCGCCAATCAATTTTCTGATGATTCAAAAACGGCGAACGCGAAGACCCTGACACCGTACAGGTGAAAAAGTTCGATTTCAACGCTTTTTTAACCATTCTGTTTAAAAATGATCGAATCCGTGCTGAGTTTGCTGCTTCCTTTCGGAGATTTCGAAGAACAGGAGGAAAAGTCGTCACGGACCGGGCACTTAAACCTCACCGCTCGCCAGCAGCAAACCAATCTGGCAACCCTGCAGAAAGTTCGGCACATGCAGCCACTCTTTCACCGTGTGAATGTCCCGCTGGCCGCATCCGAGTGTCACGGTGGGAAATCCATGAGCCGTCATCCAGTTCGCGTCGAGGCCCCCATTTCCTACGCAAAGTTCTGGCGTCAATCCCACTCGTTCAATGGCCGATTTGGCAATCGAGACGACCGCTTCTTTTGGGTCGAGACGGAAGGATTCGTACTTGAGATCCGCGTTGAAGGTGACGTGCCCGGACTTTCCGTCGGCTGACTTCAGTGATTTTGCGGCCTTCACGAAGGCTTTTCGGTAGGCTTCCACGATCTTCTTGCGGAAGACGGGGTCATGACTGCGGGCCTCGGCTTTTAGCGAAAGTTTCGGCGTGACGACATTTGTGGCTTCGCCGGCATTCACAATCCCCACGTTACTTGTCCCTCGGTGCTTCCCCTTTTCGATTAAGCCATGCCAACCGTTTTGTGTGAGGTCTGAAATGGCTAACGAGGCGATGACGATTGCATTGATTCCTCGTTCGGGATGAACACCCGCGTGACTTGCCAGTCCTTCGATGTCAATTTCGATGGCGTAGTCGCCTGTCGCTCCGATAATCACGTTGCCGGGATCTCCTCCATCCCAATTGAAGCAGAGCTCGGGAGAACGAAGTTTGTTGGCGGTGACGAATCGTGCTCCGTAAAGACCGATTTCTTCCTGAACGGGAAAGAACAGCGTGATGGGGGGATGGGGCCGCTTCTGACGAATCAGTTCCAGTGCTGCGGTCAAAACAACCGCGACCCCGGCTCGATTATCTCCACCCAGTCCTGTTGACGGGTCGGTCGATCGAATCGCATCCCCGTCCAGCTTCGGCTGGCATCCCACGCAGATCGGCACCGTGTCGAGGTGTGCCATTAATAACCGTCGAGGTCCCTTCTTTGTTCCTGGAAGATTGACGATCAGGTTTCCAGTCTCACCACCGCCAGGAATTTGTTGAGTTGACTTGTCGATCGTGATGTTCGACGGCGAGACGCCCGCTTCAAGAAGTTTGGCACGAATCAATTCCACGATTCGGCCCTCCTGCTTGCTTCGCCCAGGAACCGCCATCAACTCTTGAACGAGTTTGACCGCCGCCGATTGATCAAACTCGGTTAACGTCTTAACTGGGGCTTCTGCCATCTGACAATCCTCAAAAGTTTTCTTATGATGGGTTCGCTGATTTTGATCGGGAAAGAATATTGAGTCGTCAGGTTGTATCGCAGATTGAGCCGTTCGAAAACCTGCTTCAGCGCATGATCCGCAAATCGTCCTGGTGGGCTTCGGTGTTTTTACGGATTTAGGCGACTTGCACGGGCTGAAGCCCATGCTACGAGTTACGATTCCTGTTGGGCTTTGATGTGTCGACCGAATTCAGCAGAGTTCTTTTTTGTCGGCAAAACAACCAGCATTAAACGAGAGCGGGAATCTGATGTCACAGTCAATTTACGAAGCGGCAGGGGGGCGGCAAGCCTTTCTTGAGCTCGCGCATGCCTGGCATACTCGATGCCTCGCCGATCCGATCGTCAGCCACGCATTCTCATACGGATTCCATCCGCAACACACTGAGAGACTTGCTGCCTACTGGGCTGAGGCACTTGGCGGACCAGCGGAATACACCGAATCGATGGGTAATGAGTCCAGTGTGGTTCGAATGCATTCGGGAAACGGCGAGCATCGGGAAATGGACGAGCGAGCCGAAGCCTGTTTCGCTCAGGCACTTGAAGACGTCGGCCTCTCTGGCGACCCACGCCTGCGATCAACGCTGATTGCGTACTTTCACTGGGCAAACCAGACGATGTCATCTTACCCGCTGAAATCTGACCCGATTCCGGATGGACTCGCGTTTGCTCGCTGGTCATGGGACGGACCGGTCAAAACGACGTGAGCTGGGGATCTGGCTGGATATCACTTGATCGAGACGTTTCAGTCCGGATCGCGTGGATTGTCTTTCATTTCGCGAAATCGAAACGAGGCTGACTCTCTGCGATCCACAATTTGAATTCTGGGCGTAAAATGAAAGGACAACCTTGCGGTCGCCTGAGTGACAGCCTTAGAGTGATTGTGGGAAGTCTGGATGCGTTCTGAATTGATACAATTGACCGAGCGTGACGGGCCGAGGTCAATCCTATGAGTTGCGACGAGACTGTTGGCGGCGGCGAATGCTGAGGAGGTTTAGATCATGTTTCAATTAGAGTCGCCAAAATGGGTTTTAACCTTCATCTGTGTCGTTGGCGGACTGACGGGAAGTGTCGCCCAGGCTCAAATTGGGGGTTGGAACGGCGGATATATCCCCGGTAACGGATTCACACCCATCAACGGTGTCTTCGGGGGCAATCCTGTTGGGGGATTTGGAAACTATGGTTACGGAATCGGATATTCGAACGGATTTGGAGGCGGGTTTGGAGGTGGTTTCGGTAACCCTTACGGATTCTATGGCGGCCTGAGCCCTTATAACTTCGCACAGCCGATTTATTCGACGTTCAATCAACCAAATTACTCTTATTACCAGACCCCGATCTATTCGACGCGACTTTACGCGCCATCGATTTATGCCCCTCCGGTCGTCAACCAGCCGATCTATGTTCCCTCGGCCAACCCCCAGCCAATCTACGTTCCGTCCCTCAATCGACAACAGGTTGACTCGAATTTAAGTGACGCGAGACGCATTCAGATCGCCGTCGCTCCCAAGGCGAATCCGGCACCGCCACAAGCGACGTACGACAATGGCGAGATCGTGATCTTCAGCCCACCGACGAACACGAAGGATGTGCAATACGCACTCAACAGCGCGACGTATACGATGAAGCCCGGCACACTTCAGAAGTTCACCAACGATCGCGTCTGGACAATCGAAACGAACGTCAATGGTCAGGCCGTGAAATACAATCTGTCAGCCGGTCGATACAAGTTCTCGCAGTACGGAAGTGTCATGAATTTGTACACAACCAAGGAGAATCCTGAATCTCCTTCCCTCCCTTCAGCAACACCTCTGCCACCGACCCCGGCTACGGACACTCCCGCTCCGTCGCCAATGCCGGTGGACTGAATCACAAATGTCACGGTTGAAAGACTTCAAATCGGACGCCGCTTGTCTACGATGACTATGCTGAAGGACGTCGGGCACTAGGTCTTGCGAACCGCAATGACCGCCATCAATGCCGCGATTCCCAAGCATCCCAGTGCGCCTTTCCATGCGTCCGGTTCGTGAACACCAAAGCAGATTCCAGAGGCGGCGATCGCAAAAACTACAGCAATCACAGCGGCCAGATAGCGAAAGACTGGACGCGTCCCCGGCGACGGGCTTTCCTCGATTCTTAAGACGTCGTTCGAGTTGGCCTCTTCTGGAAGGACCAGAATCTGCAGAGCACGCTGGGCCAATTCATTCGAGGAAAATCGGAGTGTGACCGTCCGCTTCGCTTCGCTGTATCCCAGCAACCGGACGAATTCGAATTTCTTGAGCAGACCGCCGAGAACGAACCAGAGCGTGATGGCAACGGCAAGAGCAGCAAACGCCGATGCGCGGGCGAGCGGACTATCGGGCTTGGCGCCGAGCAATTCCTGAAAAACCGGAGGGCCGATGACCATCACGATCAATACGACAAAGGGTCGCAACAACCGCAGGTATTGCCAGAAGGCCAGCGCCGGTCTCTTCTCCAATGGCAGAACGACAACGACGCACCATCCGATCCAGAGAATCGGTGGAATGATCATCATCCGCCTCAGCATCACCGGAACCAGATCACAGGGTCGGTCCGACAACAGGCAAGTGTAACTGTCACACGGTTTGACGGCCCCTGTCACGACGGTGAGATCTCGACTGTGCATGAAACACTCGATAGAAAAATGGCTGCGCATATGCGGCGCGTTACAGGCTTTCGAAAAACAGTTGGAGTTTCCTGCACTACCAAGTGCCGCGTGTCTCGTTCCGCGATGGGTTCAGAATGATCAATTGAGTCTCACACATGGATCCCGCGTACGACCTTTTGTGTCTGCGGTCCTTTTCCAGCTAAAGATCGTTCAAAAAGGCGATCAGATCGGCGACCTCTTCGCTCGAGAGTTCGCCATTGAGCTGGTGACGGAACTGCGTGAAGACTGCTTCCAGATTTCTGGCCCGGCCATCGTGAAAGTAAGGGGCGTTTTGACTGACTCCACGCAGTGACGGGGGATTGAACTTCGATGCTCCTCGTTCATCTTTCAGTCCCACGTCCACGATCTTGGCCGAAGTGAAAAGGGGTTGAGTGTGGCAGTTACGACAATTCTGAGCTTCAAAGATGGCAGCACCGCGAGCGACGGCGAGTTTGTCGTCGGTCCCCAGAGCAGGGGGTGGGGACAGAGATTTCATATAGGCTTCCAGGTCGCTCGTTTCTTCGTCGGTGAGTGGATTGCCCTGCATTGTTGATTTGACCGAGTGTGCGATCTGATCGCTTAGTGTTTTGAACCGTCCCGTCCAGGAATAAGGAGCGGTTTCGGTAACGCCGCGAAGTGTCAACACTCGTTTTGCCGTACCGAAAGTTCCGTCGGTCATATTGTCATTCAGTAATCCGTTGGTGTGACCCTGCACATGGCAACTGGAACAACTGAACCAGCCATCGTGCGACAGTTTCGCATTGTGAAACAGCCGTTCCCCGCGATCGGCGGGTGTCAGCTCAGGCTGCGGACCGAGCGAGATTGTCCCCACAAGAATCGGTCCTGCAAGTTGAATGACGGAGACGGAATCACTGAGGGTATTCAACACGTATGCATGCTTTCCATCGGGCCCGTTGGCGATCGCCGTCGGATAGCTTTCCGTTGTGACCCGGCCACCGTAGACGTTGTTCTCGTCAAGCAGCATCAATTCGTCGGTTCCGCTGAGTGCGAGTCCCGTCAAACCATTGGCATTCATGACGAATCCTGCGGGATCGCCAGCGCCGCGATCGGGACCACCCAGATATTGCAGAACGCTGTGTTTCAAGAGATCGGCTTTGGGATCAAGAATGTCTGACAATTCCACGGTTCGCAGGACATTGGTCATCAGACTCCCCCAGTGCACGTCATCAAACGTCGACTGCGCCAGTCGGCTCAGCACCTGGTGCGAGATCACCAGTTGCGATTTTGTCGGGTGCAGACGCATGCCGCGAATGGCGTGGGCCGGGATCTCGCGGACGGAATCGACCTGTCCCGATTCCGGATCAATCATCGCCAGTCGGGACCCGAATGCATCGGCAACCAGCAGTTTTGATCGAGGGTTGTCCAACGACGGAAGCTTTGCTTGTTGATCACCCACATTCAGCACCAGCATCTCTCGAGGCGCGAAAGGCAAACGGATCTGACGTTCAACCGCAGGGAGCGTTGTGTCACCCTCGTCGAGCCAGGAGTTCAGGTTGACAATCGTGATGGTTCTGGACCAGAGCGAGGCGATGAATGCGCAGGTCCCCTCTTCGTTGAGTTTAACACTTACGGGATAAGGACTGACTGTAAGCCGCTTTTCGACCTTGTAACCCTCGGGCGAGAATGAGACGGCGATCAACTGATGCGTCTCTTCATCGGTCACCAGCAGTCGCCGCGTGTCGCGAGTCACGATCAGATCGGACGGCCGTTTGCCGATCGCTGTTTCCAGGAGGACTTTCTTTTCCTGCAGATCGACCAGGGAAACTGTGCCGCTACGTTGATTCGCGATCGCAATCCGGTTCCCGTCCTGCGAGACGACCAGCGCCACCGGGCGACGAAAATGAGTGGCGAGGGTTTCTTCAGCGAAGGCTGTTGACGTGGCAACCAGTCTGAGCACAAATAGCCAAGTCAGGAATTGAAGGGGCCGTTTCGGTGTCATCGTGTCGAGTCTTTGTATCGCGTGTTTTGATCGCTGGAGGCGGGTTTGACTGATGCAGGAGGAAGGCCGCGTTGAATTTCTAACGCGACAAGAATGGCAACATCCTCAATGGGGAGCCTCGTTCTGGGTGGCGCCGGTCGAGTGGGGGAACTCTCCGGAGCAATAAGGTTGGAAGGGTTTGAACTTTTGAGCGGGACTTGAACCGATTCGTTGGGATAACTGGGTCTGGTTGGGTCGTTCGAAGGCCGAGTCGTCGTGGTGTCGGATGATTTTCTATTGAGATCACTTTCAAGGATTACTCGGTCGCCTAGCCGAAAACCTTTGGGAATCCGGGCTTGATTGACGGATGCGGGCATGTTTTCAGCAACAGGGTTTTCAGCAACGGTGTAGTCCAGTTCCAGAGGCCACTGGCGGTCTTGTCGTGCACGATTCAGCCTTGTGGTGGCCATCGTCAGAGAATAAGGGACTCCGCTAAGTCTTACCGTGGTGGAGATGATTCCCTGGAAATCGGGTGATTCTCCGATCAGTTTGGCGCGGCCTGCATCCTGCAACGCGGCAGCGATTGCGCAATGGCACGGACGCGTCTGCGAATTGATCAGAACGATAAGAGGAGTATCGCGGAACAAACATTCTCGATCCGCGAACTCGGTCCGCGGTTCGGCCGAGCCGTCGATTTGTGTCCAGATCGCACCGCCGTCCAGAAAACTGTCTGCAACCAGCAAGGATTGGTGGAGATCGTCAGGCTCTCCTAATCCTCGAAAATCGAGCACAAGGACTCGAATTCCGTCTTCCCTTGCCTGATTGTCGGCGATGCGGAGTTCGTGGAGCGTGCTGCCGTTGATTGTCTCAACGTGAATCCAGCCGATTGGCTCCCGTCGATCATAGCGAAGTCTATCGCGACTGATCGGTTCGCGATGCCGATCCTTCAACGATTCAAAACGAATCAGACCGCGTGCCAGAGTCACGAGTCGTTGCTCTATGGACGTTTCATGCGAGACCTTGAGAGTCACCTCAGTGCCGATTGGTCCGCGGATCCAATCAAGAATTGTCTGCTGTGGAACATTTTTCGTCGGGCGGCCATCAATCTCATGAATGTAAGTCCTGGGCTTCAGTCCGCCGCGGTCGGCAGGTCCTCCCGGTCGAATCCTCATGATTACTGGAATGTGGCTCGGATCATTGTGGTACAGGTTGATTCCCAATCCAACATACCGATTACCGTGGAACTGCTCTTCGACTTCGTGGTCTTTTGCGCGGATTAAACGGAATTTACCCAGATTTTCGCCGAAACCCGATGTCAGCTCGGCGATCGCTCGATCGAAATTCAGATACCGCTCGTTTTGTTCGGCGACAAGCGCCATTTCATCAGCGCTTTGGCACTGGAGAAATTCCGAATCGACGTGTTCGAGTAATTCCCGATAAGAAACATTCACCGCATCCTTGGGGATTCTGAAGAGCGCTTGAGTGAGGACTCGAATTAATGCTTGGCGCGGCGGTGGTGAGATATTTTGCTGCTCGATCGCTTCGAGTATCGCCCAGGCCAGTCGACCTTGATCGGCAGCAGAACCGAATGTTTCGTCCTTCAGATCCGACGTAACGATCGAAGGCTCAGCCCCACTCACGTATCGGGAGCTCGACACACCGCCTGCGAGCATCAGGAACACGCAAGCCAGTCTCGAAAAGGGGGGCAGTCGCATGTCAGAACTCCTTGAGTAGACTGCACTCAAGGCTAGCAGCCGGCAACCCGCCATTCAATCGGGTTCTATTGAGAAACAAATAAAACGCCACCGGTAACGTCCTTCATTGATTTATCGCGATTGCCCGGCATGATTGAACGGTGGATGACATATGATCCCGTACTCGGGACGTTTCAGAGCCACTCGTTGCGTTGACCCAACTGAGGAAACCACTGTCATGCAGTTCTTCCAATTCAGCAGATTTCACTGCCTCGTCTTGTTCACCGCTTTGATGTTGAACCAAACGTCGTTTGCAGAATCCCAGATCAATCCACGGACGATGGGGGCCAAAGGTGACGGGAAAACCAAGGACACGAAGGCAATCCAGCAGGCGATTGAAGCGGCCTCAAAAAACGGCGGGACAGTCGTTCTGGATCGCGGAGTCTTCCTCAGTGGGACCTTGCATTTGAAAAGCCGTGTTACCCTGCGCATTGAACCCGGAGCAACGCTGCTCGGAAGTGAGGAACACGCCGATTACGAACGAGCCGGTCGATGGTTAGCCCTGCTGGAAGCAAAGGATGTCAACGACATCAGCGTCACGGGTGGAGGTATTATCGATGGTCAGGGAGCCAAACTGGCGGCCGATGTGACCCGGCTGATGAAGGCCGGCAAATTGAATGATCCGCCCGACAGCAAGCGGCCTGGCGAAAAAAACCGTCCACAGATCATTGAGTTTCAGAACTGCAAACGTGTGACAGTCAGCAACATCACCCTCAAGGATTCTTCGTGCTGGGTGCAGACCTATGTCAGTTGTGACGATTTAACGCTCGAAAACGTCATCGTTCGCAGTACCGCCTTCTGGAACAACGATGGAATCGACATTGTCGACGGTCATCATGTGCTTGTCAAAAACTGCGATGTCGACAGTGCCGACGATGGAATTTGCCTGAAGAGTTATAAAGAACGTTCATGCGTCGATGTGCGGGTCGAGAATTGCAAGATTCGATCGAGCGCCAGTGCATTCAAATTCGGAACGACATCGCACGGCGGTTTTAAACAGATCGTCGTACGGGGCCTGCGGATCCATGACACTCTTCGTTCGGCCGTCGCCATTCAAAGCGTCGATGGCGCGATCATCGAAGATGTCGATATCGGAGATGTCGAGGCAAAAAACACCGGAAACGCGATCAGCATTCGGTTGGGTCATCGCGACAAGAAGGACAAACCGGGAAGTATCAACAACATCCGCATTCACGATATGACAGTTCAAATCCCCGACACGGTTCCGGACGCGGGCTACCCGATGGCGGGCCCGGCGGTGAAGGAGCCGCATAACATTTTTCCATCATCAATCGTGGGGATTCCCGGTCACTCCATCAGTAATGTGTTGCTGAAGAACATTACGTTGAACATCGCTGGGGGAGGGCGGCGTGAGGTGGCGGAGGTTCCGCTGACGCGATTGAAGGGGATTCCAGAAAAAGAGGATAAATATCCAGAGTTCTCGATGTTTGGAGAACTGCCCGCGTGGGGATTCTATGTGCGACATGCCACAAACGTGACTTTTGAAAACGTGAAAATCAGTACGGTGAAACCTGATTACCGTGCCGCGTTCGTCTTTGACGATGTTCAATCGCCAGTACTGGATCACGTGGCCATTTCTTCGATTGGCGATAATCCTGTGATCGTGACGAGGGACGTTACTGACATCAAGTTGTCGGAAACAAAACGGACCGACGAATCCAGGGAATGGTTGCGTGATGTGTCTGATCGTAAGAAGAAATCAGATTGAAAAAGTGGACCACAGGATGGTCCTACGATTAAGAGCAGAAGAAAAGTTTCATTCCCCTTCTGAAAGCAACCACGATCAAAATGGTGAATCTATCAGACGGTATAAAATCGGTTGACCGGCGAGCGTTCTTGCAAGCGACTGCTGCTGTGGTTGCTGCCTGTGTGGCGAGGCTGGCCGACGCGGCCGATGCAACCGCCGATCCGCCCGCCGGGAAAGATCCGTTATTGATTTCCGAAAACCCAGTGATCGTTCAGGCTCGCAATCCTGCTCTGGCAATCTTGAAACCCAGCCGCGTGGATTTAGAACATGGCCTGGAACTTCACCGGCAGAGCCTGGTTTTCGATTCCTATGGATTTGCTCCACGAGCGGCACCCGATGGCGCTGTTCTCACTGCCGCTGATGCGGCCGGGGCAACCGATGCCGAGTTGCAAGATCTGCGCGAAGAAATGGGAATGATTCGCGCCGTGACGGATCTTGCGGAACGGGCAGAATTCGAAGAGGCGATGCGTTGTTCAGGCGTCACGTGCATCTTTCAGAACGCGGGCGAAGAAGGCCAAAGTCCCGAACGGTTGTTGAAACGCCTGGCCCGGTTCACATACCTGGGGGACATGCTGCGCGAAGTGCTGGTGCGAGCTACAACTCCGGATGATATCGAATCGGCTCGCAAAACGGGGAAGCATTGTCTGTATTTGACGGGCAACGGTGTCCCTCTGGCGCAACAATGGAACACAGTCGAAGACGAATTGAATTACATCCGATTATTTTTCCAGCTCGGCATTCGCATGATGCATGTCACGTACAATCGCCGGAACATGCTTGGCGATGGATGTGCCGAAATCGCCAATGGAGGTCTTAGTGATTTTGGTCGCGCGGCGATTCATGAAATGAATCGAGTCGGTGTGATCGTCGATGTTGCCCATAGTGGCTGGCGCACCAGCCTCGAGGCGGCTCAGATTTCCAAAAGGCCGATGGTTGCCAGCCATACCGCTTGCGATGCCATTCATCATCACATCAGGGCGAAACCGGATGAAGTCATCCGCGCAATTTGTGATACCGGTGGTCTGGTCGGGATCTGTTGTATTCCGAACTTCCTGGGGCGCGGGGGCGACATCGCAGCGTTACTTGATCACGTGGACTATGTCGTCACGCGGTTCGGAATCGATCACGTGGCGATCGGCACCGACGTGTCACACACCTCGCAACATGCGTCCGCTCCTGGTGCCAAATTTCCTGCCAGAGGCAAACGCCGGGACCGTTTTGAAGCCTTGTGGCCGCCCAATGCGTTGGGGGGACAATGGCCCCAGGCGGCAAGTCTGGGCTGGACGAATTGGCCGCTTTTCTCGGTCGGATTGGTCCAGCGTGGATATTCCGATGAGAAAATCCGCAAGATTCTCGGCGAAAATATCCTCCGAGTCTGCCGTGACGTCATGGTCAAATAGAGTCGGGCAAAAAAATGTGTCCTCTGTTAGGACGGACCTGACAGAGGACACATTTTCAAATTCAACGTCTTAACGACGAGCGGTTACTTATCGGAATTGCTTCCGGCTTCGGCTCCGTCAATTTTCTCAGCGAGCAACTTGCGGACGATCGTTTCAAGATATTCGTAGTCATGCAATCCAACGACTTTCGCGCGAACCTTGCCAGTTCGATCAATGAACATCGTCGTCGGGAAACCGCTGAACTCAGGAATCTGCTGCAGCGTGTCATCGCCGATGAGCGCACAGCGATAATTCATTTCATTTTTCTCGCGAAAATCTTGAACGAGCTTCACCGCAGCTTCGTCATCAGCGGCGTTTTCCTGGTTGAGTCCCACAATCACCAGGCCCTCTTCATTGTAGGTCTTCTGCAGTTTCACGAAATGAGGGATTTCCGCGCGACAAGGGGGGCACCAGGTACCCCAGACGTCGACGATTAAAACTTTTCCTGCGAAATCTGCTTTGGCAATTGGCTTGGCTTCGGTGTCTGTCAGTTCAAAGTTGAAATTAAACGGCTTATTGTCTGCCAGTAATTCGTCGACCTCTTTTTCAATCTGGATTCGTGCAAGTTCAGCCTGCTCGCGAATCATTTCTTCGGCCTTGGTTTTGAATTCGGCATAAGCGGGCAGAGCGCGAACGGACTCCAGATCTTTATCCTGATCCATTTCAGCCAGGGTTTTGTATCCGAATGCCACGGCCTCTTCGAGGCTCTTAATCGCCTGTTCTGGTTGATTGTCCACAGATAAGGCGCACGCTTCGTTATAAAGGACACCGCTGGCAAGGTTACGTACGGCCGGGTTGGCCGCAATCTCAGGATGAGCCGCAAGAGCCTGGTGGACGTATTTGCCCGCTTTGCGATACTTTTCAAAATCAGGTTTGGATTGGTCAGATGAGGCAATTCGTGTCGTCAATTGCGCGAGCGACAGGAGCAGGTTGATGTCATCTGGATTACCTGGAAGTGCCTTTTCCAAAACCTGAACGACCCCTTCAAGGTCGTTGTTCTGGAATAGCTTTTGTGCCTGGGCAAATGCCTCTTCCTTGGTCATGCCTTGTTCAGGCTCGGCTTTCGGTTGCGACGGTTCACTCGGCTTGGCGTCTTTCGCGACTTGTGCAGGAGGTTCGCTTTCCATCGGCTTCACAGCAGGCGGTTCGGTCGCTTCTGGTTTGACGGCTGGAGCCTCGTTTGCAACGACAGCGGCTTTACCTGCTGGGGCTGATTCTGCTGTCCCGGCCATGGGGCTCTTTTTAGTCGCATCGCTGCACCCACTGACAGTTAGCAATAAGCACAGAGAAATAAATTTGCGAGACACATTGAACCCTTTTGAATGAAACCGGTTACTGAAATCGAGCATGCGATGTATTAGATCGACCACTGGAACGAACGGCAAGCGGACTCACCTCGTCACGGGTGGCCCATCCCGTTTTACTTCTTGGATTTTTCGACGGACTGGCCAGGCTTTTCGTCTTTCGCTGGCGGCAGATTGGGTACCAGACTGGGATCGTATTTTGAACCAGCCGACACCTGGATCACCGTCATACGAACCTTGGTGGGAAAGAACTTCTCGTGATCCTGGCGTTTATGAGCGTGACCGCTTCCGCCGCTGTTGTCCTTGATCACGAGATGCATCTCTTTGATCCCCTGTTCCCAGACAATCGAATCATTTTGCCAGAATTTTGTCATGGAAATGTCCTGCTCGAAGATTCCAGCTTCCTTATAAACCGGTGTGTTGAAGCAGCCATAACCCTTGTCCCGGCCCTTGTTGGGGATGTAGCACACTGACCATGTGGTCGCTTCGCCCCCTGCTGGCTTTTCCAGCACTTCCAGACGAACGTGTGCTGTCCCATTACGGTAATCGACGGGGGTCGTCCAATCCTTGGGACGCTCGGAATTCATCAGTTTGTCGCGAACGTAATAGTGTGATTGACTCGGTTTGGAATTATCCGCGTCCTCCTTCGTGAACGTGAAAGTCGCATCGAAAACAACGAATTGCTCGGCCTGAGCCGTTAATGTGCCCAGCCACAACGCGACGAGACTTGAGAAAACTGACAGATTTCCGCGCCCGATCCGACCGCTCATCCGCTGCATTGTTGCTCTCCTTAGAAGTTCCGATCAATCCACTGCATGAAAACGTGCGTTTCACAGGACCACTGACGTCATGGCCGTCGGTGGGTGAAAAAGGTTACTCCGAGAGTCCGCCGATTGGGAGTCTGCAGTGATCATGAAAAGAGTGTGCAGGGGTTACTCGTCGATCATATAACCGCGGCCGCGCAACGTTTTGATCAGGGGATGACCTATCTTTCGTCGGATATTGGAAACGTAAACATCAACGAGATTCGCGAGGGAAGAGTCGATCTCGTTGAACAGTCGCTCGTAGATTTTATTTCTCGTGACAACATGGCCGCGATTTTCTGCCAGACATTCCAGTAACTGATATTCCTTGTTTGTAAGCGGAATAGCGTTGCCGTTAACGGTGACGGCTTTCGCTGTTTTATCAATGACAACCGGCCCAAGTTCCATTATTGACGCGGGCTTGATGCTTGCCCGACGGATCAGGGCACGCAAGCGCGCTTCCAGCTCGGGGGGCTCGATTGGTTTCGTCAGGCAATCATCAGCGCCAGAATCCAACCATTTCACAGAGCCTTGCGAGGAATCTTGCGATGTCAGTATGAGAAGCGGAGTCCGCTGATCTCGATGCCGCAGTTCCTTCAGGATCGATGCCCCGTCATGATTTGCCTCCGAAAGCTCAAGGATAATTGCGTCGTATCCCTTCTGGCTCGCCATGAACAGGCCATCGACGCCATTGAATGCAACATCAACCTGAGAGCCTGATTCGCGGAGACAAGAAGACAAATATTGCCTCAGTGATGGATCCTCTTCAATCAGCAATATTTGCATGTTTCCATTTCTTTCTTCTCTGCAATCGCCGGTTCCAAACCGTTCGCGACAATAATCGCAAGCGGGGTTGCTCGACAGAGAATGTCGCTGAATTTCAGATCGATTTCAGGGTCGCGATTTATGTCTGTTGCGATTTGATCGAGTTGGTTCCGTTTCCTAATGATCAACCTTACAAATCGTTTATTGAGACCGCCAAAATCTAACGGTTTTGTCATATTTGGGGTGGTCGCCGTGACGTTGTTGAGGGCCGAGGCAGCGATCATTTGCACAATGATTGAATGAATCGCGGCAAGTTTCACTCGGCGACATTGCCGGTAAGAAATCTTAAAAAACGATCAGCTGATTGAAGTCGCGAAACTGCGATTGCCTTAAATCGTTTGTCTTAGATACAAGCCCGTAGTCACTCAAAAATGGACGAGAATTGTCATCTGGTGCTTCGGATTCCACGTCAGGCGCCAAGTCTATTGAGGATTTGCAAAAATGCTTTCATCGTTCCGGTCGGCGATGCTTGCTGCAGTGGTCCTGTATCTAGGTCTCGCGCGATGCAATGAGACGAGGGGGGCTGATCCGAATGTCCTGACCAATTCGATTGGCATGAAGCTGGTGAAAATTCCCGCCGGGGAATTCATGATGGGATCGGAAGAAAGTCGCGCATCGACGCTGGAAAAATTTCCCTATTGCGAGCCGACGTCGCTTGATGGTGAACTTCCACGACACCGTGTGAGAATTACAAAACCCTTTTTCATGGGAAAATACGAGGTCACACTTCGTGAATATCATAAGTACGTCAACGATATGAGATTCAAAGCTGACGAGTTCCGCACTGGGATCCCAAGTTGGGCACAAGAGAACAGCCAGTTTACGGGTTCGAGTCGATTCCAGCCGTCCGAATTGTTGGATCATCCGGTTGTGTTTGCAACTTGGAACGAGGCGGAAGGGTTTTGCAACTGGTTAAGCAAGAAGGAAGGAAAAAATTATCGACTACCGACCGAAGCTGAATGGGAATATGCGTGTCGTGCAGGATCAAAACACCGATACTCGTTCGGCGACGATCCGGAACAGCTGGTTCAGTTTGGAAATGGGACTGGAGCGGACTCAAAGCCCCACTGGCCGTCGGCAGAGGTGCTTCCGACGTTCGACGTCGATGGAAATAAGACCGCTCATTTCATCTCGTTTCCATTCTTAAGTCAGCCCGATGGCTATCCGTTGACAGCGCCCGTGGGAAAATTCAGGCCAAACGGATTCGGTCTCCACGACATGCATGGTAACGCGGCAGAAATGTGTTCTGATTGGTACGACCCTGACTACTACAAGAATTCCCCCGTCAACAATCCCACCGGACCAGCTAGTGGCTCAAGTCGAGTCCTTCGAGGAGGCGGCTGTGGTACTTCGCCGGTCACAATGCGATGTGCATTTCGTTTCGCCTATTGGCATGCTCACCGGCACAAGGTCGGTGGGTTTCGTGTCGTACGAGATCTCTAGTTTGGCGGAGCGCATACACGGACCATATCGTTAACCAGGCGAGCGAATCGATTCGATGTAGCTAACATCGTTTGTGTCAATCTTTTCGTCAGCTTCTTGACGGTTACAATTGCGGCTTACTATACTCGCAACCACACTTCTCCGGGCCAATGTGTAACTGACGAATGCAATTATCGTCGTGCTTGCACGAACTCCTCTGCGGGCCATTCAAACTCGAAAAATCTCATGCGTCTGCTTCGACGTACGAGTCATTTTTTGTTTTGGTCTGGTCTACTTTCACGTCACGTAAGGAGAGGATTCATGCTGCTCAGCCATTTCTTTCGGCATTGTTTCAACAAGTCGTTCAGGGCACGAAAATCGTTCTCAATCTCAAGTGAGACGCTCGAATATCGGCGTGTGCCGGCTGTCGTCAATCCGTATGTTGCGGTGGCACCAACAATCGACTTTACCGCACATACCTGGACCGCTGATAACACGGGCAAGTATCACACGTCGAATCTTGCCACTGAATGGCAGGCCGATTATCAAGCGATGCAAAGTCCCAAAACACTGGCAGGACTCTCGCCTCTGCAGCGTTGGGAAGGAAATGCTGAGGCGGTCTTCGAAAACACGGCGATCAATACGCTAACGCCGCTGACTCAGCAGGTTTATCGAGAAGATGCACAGCGCGAGTTCGATGCTGCCTGGGCAGCCATGCAGAGCAACAAAAGCAATTTCAATATTGACGTTAATACGCCACTAACAGAACAAACATACCTGTTAATGCAAACGACGCTGCAAAATAACGCGACGTTGCTCGAGTTAGCAGTCCAAGGGCACGGCTTAAACGACCCGCCGGCTTCGCGTTACGCCGGCTATACTAACGACTTCCAGAACAACGTCGATGCGACGACGTTATATATTGGTGGCGGACATAATACTAACAATAACGCGCTGACTGACTTCTTTGACGACGACATCCTTTCGCACGCCCCCTTCTCTGTGGTCTGGCATAACGGAAATCTCGTCCAACTCAATCAAAACGGCAATCTCGAGAATAGTCTTGAGACCGCGGTGACCGAACTCGATGACACGATGTACTATCGAGTTTACACCAGTGCGATGTTCTCGCAGACGGCGGTGTCTAAAGCCCGCTACAACTCGCCCGCGCCGAAATATGTGGAAGGGACCGAAATCCAGGTCAATCATGCGCCCGCGAATGGTCAGATTGCTACGGCGTGGGGGTTGGTGCCGACCACTTTAAATAACGTCGACAACACCCCTTTGGCACACAACTGGGTCGCCGATGCGAATGGTCTGTTCCATCCTGTCGACAGCAACGGCAATGCGATTGATCTGTCGGTGGAATGGAAGGCGAACTACCAGACCATGCTTTCCGGCAATTTTGGCGGTTTGACACCGTTGCAACGCTGGGAGGGGAATGCCGAGGCGGTCTTTGAAAACACGGGGCTCAGCAAACTTGGTGCAACTCAGCTGGAAGTTGATCGGGAAGATGCCCAGCGAGAATTCGACGCGGTCTGGGCAGCGATGCAAATCAATAATTCAACGGGTCCATTCACAAACCAGAGCTATTTAAACATGGAGGCCACGGTGCAAAGCAATGCCTCGCTGGAGGAACTGGCCGTACAGGGTCACGGATTGAATAACCCACCGGCGCCTCGCTATGCCGGCTACACCAATGATTTCCAAAATAATGTTGACCAGACAACTCTTTACATCGGTGGTGGACTCAACAATCACAACAAGGCTATTGCCGACTTTTTTGACGATAATGTGATCTCCCATGCACCATACCCGGTCGTCTGGCACAATGGAGTACTGGTCCAGTTGAATCAGAACGGAAACAGGGAAAATAAGCTCAGTTCAGCGGTCAAGGCGCTGAATCAGACCCTGTTTTATCGTGTCTTAACCAGTGATGATTTCCAATCATAGTCTGCGTCAATCAACTGTTACTGTCCCGTAGTATTCACGCGTTCGCTTGAACCGTCAGAATGACGAGGAAGCTAAGGAAAACAATCGCGAGACCGTCGCATGAGCGTCGGGCTAACGAATATTGTCGGAAAGGCGTCGAGTGGGTTTATCGCCCGCTCGACGTCTTTCGATATTTACCGTTCATGTTTGACTGCCACGGTTCAGATTCGTTGCATGTCTCGATGTCAAGCACGCAAGTCGCGTGAATCAGAATAACGCAGGAAATCCAGCCGCTCGTCGACAGCTTGACAATTGCGAGAGATGAAACGCGAAATGACTTGTCAGCAGGTGGGTGATGCAATGCTTCACCGTGACGATCGGGGTACCTTCGAGAATGGAAACTCCGTGCGCGCGAGAAACGTTCGCTTCGTCGGCAGCCAGTGCCAGATGTCTCAGTTGGTGATAGTTTTCACTCACAGCCGCAATCAAGGATGATTTGGTTAACGCGGCATCAGACGGGATGTTATCCACCGAGCCGGGACCAAATAATCGCAACCATTCGATGTGAATGATCTTACCACCCAACATCCGTTGGCCTGCTTCCCCGACGATCGCCAGATGGCCGAGCAACCAGACCGGGGAATGTCCATGTCCGGCCGAGGGGGTGAACAATGTCTCCTCACGAATATCAGTGACAATCTTTCCAAACTGGATTAATAAGTTTTCGTTGACCGCAATTTCGCTTTCAAACATTTGCAGCATGAACCTTCTTAAGGTGACGGGGGGATCAAGCCGCCGTCCGGCACAGGCGGTTAGTGCGCGGTACGACGGTCGGAAATTGAGATTATCGTTTGCGCGTTGACGAGGCGGGCAAGCGTTGCGACTTCCAGCCGCCGCAAAAAGTGATGCGCACAGGAACGACAATTCCCTCAAGACGTTTCCTACCGGGATCCTACTGTCAACGGCTCGCCTGACTCAACCGATGCATTATTGCTGGCTGCGGGTCGTTGCAACCTCGTCTTGCAATCCTGGGACGGGGTTGGCCACCGGCTGGCGACTGGAGTTATCGTGGCTGAGAATCAACTTCTCGCCAACGAAATACGAGTGGCATTCGTCGACAATCAGATTGTAGGCTTTAGCGGGTGCTGTTTCTTCGTTAACGGAATCGAGTTCCACGATCCCGTGCGCGGTGTGCAGCGCCATTCCGGGTTCGAGAGATCGTGCTTTGATCCATCCCTTTCCAGAAACCCAGAAGGGATGACCTCCCGTGGCACGGATGATGTCTCGCCCGAAGCGGAGTCGAAGCAGTAACTCAGGGGGCCGGTTTGACGTTGATAAGACCGGCGCGAACTTCAGTTCTCCGGTTCGCAGGTTCTGGGTCAGGACCAGATCCCCGGTGTGGATCTGATCAACCGCGACGGGACCCGTTTCGGTCCAGATTGGGGTTCCCGCCGCCAGACACTCGTGTCGAGGTGTCGATTGCGTCTCTGTCACCGTCGGAGGGACGTACGCCTTTTCATAGCGAATTTGAACCTGTTTCTCGTCTGACGGATAGCTTTCGATCCGGTCGCTCCACCAGTTCCACCAGTCTTGGGGAGATGTTTTCGTGACTGTCCTTTTTTCGGTTTTGTTGTTGGACCTCGATTCCGTCGTTGTGACAGCTGCCAGAAGATCCATCAGTTGTCCATTTTTGAATTCGATCTGGCGATTGAGTCCGATGACTTCCATGTCACCGTCCAGCATGGCACGCCGAGTCCAATTGGCGGTGCTTCCACCATTCACAGGAAAAGCTTCCGTCAGCGGGATGACCCGATCCAGCGTTGAGATCTTTTTTGTTTCCTGATTTTCGACAGAAATCGACCGCCGCCAGATCAACAGATTTCCTGGCGCCAACGAAAATTCATCTCGTTTTTGCACGGGAGTTTGCAAGGCCGCCAGTAACGCTGGAATGAAGCTGTGTTCATCGCGTTGTTTCAGCGATTTCGTCGCCGCCAGGCGGACGGACTCAACGGGAAAATCGAGAGCATGCCTGACGAGCGACAAAGACGCTTCCGGCGCTGACAAGGATGCCAGCGTTTCCACGGTGCACAAACCACCTTCCTCACCCCGGCTCGAGAAAAAGTATTCCAATCCGGGAATAACCAGCGGGCTGCGGAATTCGCTCAGTTGATTCACCACTTGCTCGGGCGATAACGATTTCGATTCCAGTGCCCTGGAAAGCCTGAATAACTCCTTGCCATGCTTCAGCATGTACTTCGACGCAGCTTGATCCGCTTTCCGATATTCGTCGAGTTGTCTGGCGTCAATCCATGCACCATCAATGTTGGTTTGACCAAGCCGCTGCCGTGCGACCACATGATTGGGGGCCAGAGCCACGACCGCCAGCCAGTGGGCTCGTTCCTGTGCTGGAAGCCGATGATTGCGGCAGTATTCCGCCATTCGGACCTGCCCCTGAATCGTCGCGTCTTCCTGACGGCGCTGCTCGCGATATTTTTCCAGACTGTCCCGGTCGTTTGCTTCCGCCGCTGCGTTCTCCAGCGACAGCCACTGACCATGGACAAGAACTTCACCTCGAGCCCAATGCGCTTCAGGGGATTTCGGATCGAGCTGCAAAGCTTCGTCGAGCAGACGGGCTCGTTCGTCAAGATCCGCATTGATTTCTGATCGCAGTGCCGATTGCACAATTGACGATGCCCGTTCGGAAGCATGGCTGGGTCTCAGTGACTGTCCGATAAAAACCGAAATCACACCGACAATCGGCAAGAACGGTCCAAAGCCGCTGGAACGAAGATACGCGGAATCGCCACAGAGAAGGGGCATGTCTGTCTCCCGGTACTGGGGTCTTCAAGAACTGAGCTAACGCACGCAGCGAAGAAGTATCAGCAGTGGGAATTAGACAATTGTTTCAATCGGCAAACAAGCCCCTGCTTCTCGGAGAGACGAAAGCTGGCTTGACTCATTCGTAAACCTTGAGCCAATCTTCGACCCGCTTCTGCGATCCCGACTTCTGATTGTCGTGTTCGATCTGCCCCGACCATTCCATTTGCCCGTCTTCGTATTTTTTGCGAGACCATCCCGACTGTTCAAACGCATTTCGCCTTCGACTGTCGTATTGCCACCAGTGATGCACGTGATTCGGAGGAACAGGAAATTCATGACCGTCCGTTACACCGACAGACTCGATCCGCCACCACTTCGTACTGACGCGGATCACTCGAATATTTCCACAATTGCCACAGCTGAGGATCGCCGAACGTGATTCCCATGACAGAAAGTAGGCCACGCACGCCAAGGCAAGCGGTAGAATCACTGATGCGACAAGCTGAATTCTTCGCCAATGCGGTCCGTCAGATTTCATTCGGCGGCATCCTTGATTGAATTTGGTTTCAAATGATGGAGCGAAAGTTCATTGACACCATAAGAGCGTCGCTGATTCAAGCGAAAGCTCGATCATTTTCCTGAGAACCACTCGGTTTCTCTTCTCCGCAACCGGGCGGTGGATTCAGTCGATACTCTCCGCAACAGCCAAGGCAGGCCGCCAGGGCTCGAAAAGACTGCTCTTCTTCCTGTTCCAGGCGAATCAGGCCCATCGGATCGTTCTGTTCATCTGCATAATTTCCACCAACCCGACTCGCTTCGTGCAGCATTGTCCGATACTGCTGGCAGATCGAGGCTGCAAAAAAGTTGGGCGCGAAATACGTTGTCTTTCCGACGGTGATGGCGTTCGCGTCAAACTCCTCGGCGCTACTCGCCGTCATCGCGCCGCCAAGCCGCATCTTGTTTAAGTTCTTGATCAGCTCGGTATTCCCGGCAGAAGACGCACAGCGAAGAAGGGATTCTCGCAACGCCGAAAGCAGTTCAGACTGAGCATCAGTGAGGCGAGTCCACGACGGCGTCGGCGTCATCCGCTTTCGAAAAATGCTGTAGACCGCACTCCAAATGATGATCAGCAGTACGATGACTGTCATCGCTTCGAAGACGGTAAATGGACCGATCGTTTCAAGAGCGCCAATTAAGGCCCGATTTTGACTGTTCATGGTTTGGACTCTTTGTTATCGGGTGGCCGAGTTTATGGCAAAGGTGTCGATGATCATCCAAATTCCCGTCGAAACAACCGGGTGATTTTTACCAGCACCAGAACACACCCCCAAACGACGCGACGAAAAAGTTTCTGAAAGTTTTGTTGAGGACGCGACGCATGCGAAAACGCAATCTCAGCAGTCCTTATCGAATCGCAAAAATTCAGGCGTCACATCCGGAAGGTAATTGTATTTTTATGCAACGGGAGGACTTTGCGTGGAGTTCTTCCAATGTTTCTGGCTCCCAAATTGTACTTTGCATGTTAAGATAGGTGGTTTAAGTGTGTTGATAAGCGGTGTTGACATGTTCATTCATGCACCTCATCTTCGATTATCGCCAGGAAATCACCAGGCATAAAGGGACCAGACAATGTTTAGCGCGACGATGAATCGGGTGTTACGAACAGTCTTCCGTCCCAGGCCGTCATTGTTCTGCGCCGGTTTTCAACCTTCGATTCTTCGGTTGAGTAAATTTTCAAAGGCGCGGTCCGGACGTGGAAGGCGGTCAGCAGCGGAGGCGTTGGAGGTGCGGATGTTGCTGTCGGCGATCTCCGTTACCAATACGCTCGACGATGGCAGCGAGGGAAGTTTGCGATGGGCGATTGATCAAGCCAATTCGAATCAAGGACCTGAGACGATTTCATTCGATCCGACGTTCTTTGCGATACCGCAGACGATCACGCTGACTGCTGGTCATCTTAACCTTAACAGCGCCGCAGGAATCATCATCAACGGCCCGGCGGCGGGTGTTTCTATCAGTGGGAATAATGCAAGTGCCGTTTTCGACGTTGGGATTCACACGACTGCAACACTGACGGGTTTGACAATTACGAATGGTAAGGGGACGGGAGCGAACTCCGACTATACGGGCGGGCTGGTCAACCTGGGGACCACGACGCTTATTGGCTGCAACATCGTCGGTAATACGGTCACTGTCGCACGCGAAGCCGCGGGGTTGATGAACTCAGGTACGATGACACTGATTGGATGCAACGTGAGTGGTAACTCTGTTTTCGACAGGAGCATTTCCTGCCCGGGAGGACTGGCAAACGTTGGGACGATGTCGATCATCAACAGTACCGTCAGCGACAACATCGCACCGTACATGGGGGGAATCAGTAATTATGGCACGATGGCATTGACGAACGCCACGATCAGCAGCAATGGTTGCACAAACGCGTATGGTGGCGTTGGCGGAATAGCCAGTTTTGGCAATGGCCATGTCACGATGACAAATTGTACGATCAGCGACAATGCGTCTGGTGAATTCGGATTTTCCGGAGACGGAGGATTTGGCAATTACGAGAACTCTCAGGCGAAACTCGTCAACACCATCGTGGCCGGAAACCTTGGCCAGGACATCGATAATTCTCGGTACTATAGCACCGATACGGCAAACATTTCCGGCTCAAATAATCTGATTGGTTCCGGCTCGACCACTTTAATCGACGGTGTGAATGGAAACATCGTCGGTGTGACCGACCCGCTGCTTGCGCCACTTGGCAACTACGGCGGTTTGACACAAACCATGTCCTTGTTGCCAGGAAGTCCGGCGTTAAACGCTGGGGCTGGAGGCCAAGGAGTTCCCTCGACGGATCAGCGTGGCCAACATCGGATCGGGCATGTTGATATCGGTGCTTTTGAAAGCGAGGGCTTCAAGTTTTCTGCGATCTCAGGAACACCGCAACAATCAAATATTGGAGAGGCGTTTTCCAGCCCTCTCGCTGTCAGCGTAACGGCGAATAACCCTCTCGAGCCTGTGGATGGGGGAGCTGTGACCTTCGTCAATCTTCCGGCTCCCAATCACGCAGCGGCCATCACGTTCAGTCCATCGGCAACCATCTCGGCAGGAAAGGCTGCCGTCACGGCGATGCCGAATAATAGACTGGGAATTTACACGGTCCTCGCTGGCAGCGGGGCGGGAAATTCCGCGGCCGCGTTCAAGCTGACCAATACGGGCCTCCAGTTCCCCTCGCTTGCAGTGAACACGACCAGTGATTCATGGACACCGGGGTTGGGGTTATTAAGCCTGCGGGAAGCGATTGCATTTGCCGGCGCGAATACACCGGGCGTGTCACTGATCACGTTCGATCCGAAGGCCTTCGCCGCACCGCAGACGATTACGCTGACAAACGGGCAGTTGGAGCTAACTGCAGGGACTGACACGATCGTTGGGCCCGCTGTCGGTGTGACGATCAGCGGCGGCGGAGTCAGTCGCGTGCTTCAGATCGACGCAGGTGTCACGGCCAATTTGTCTCACTTGACAATTACACAAGGTCGCGTGATTGACAACGGCGGCGGTATCGAAAATTTCGGGCACCTCGTACTCGATCAGAGCGTGGTCAGCGGAAATACCACCTTCACGAACGGCGGCGGCATCGACAATTTCGGGTACCTCATGCTCGATCAGAGCGTGGTCACCGGAAATACCGCCTTGACGAACGGCGGCGGCATCGAGAATTTCGGGCATCTCATGCTCGACCACAGCACGGTCACCGGAAATACCGCTTCGACGAACGGTGGTGGCATTGACAGTAACGGGCCGGCTTCGACACTCAACGTGCAAAACAGCACAATCAGTAGCAATACAGCAGATGGACGTTTTCCTGACGGGTTGGGTGGTGGCGGGATCGCAATCGGAAATCACTCGGTCGCCATAATTAGCAATTCCATCATCATTGGTAACCAGGCTGCATCCTTTGGCGGTGGTATATTCAACAACGCAACGACGACGCTTTCCAACTCAAAAGTCAGCGGTAACTCTTCCGCTCAAGGTGGAGGAATTCGAAACAACACTCCCGGTTCGATGACAATTTCATTTTCTACAATTGAAGGCAACCAGGCGACATTAGGTAATGGCGGCGGTATCAGCAGTTCAGGGACACTGAACGTTGATCACTCGAGCATCCTCAGCAATCAGGCGTCGAATGGGCTCGGCGGCGGCATTCGATGTTTCGCGGGGATCGCGACTGTGGTGGATGCGACGCTGGTCGGTAACTCCGCCGCCGAGGGTGGGGGGATGTCGTTCGATAACAGTTCCGGAACGCTGACAAACTGTACTGTCAGCGGAAACACCGCTGACGACGATAGTGGTGGTCTGATAACAAGCTCCAGTAATGTCACGCTCATCAATTCGATTCTCGCAGGAAACACCGATACGAACGGTAACCCCGGTGATATTGGACAATTTTCAAACGTCTCTGGAACGAATAATCTGATCGGGCTCGGTGGCGAATTTGGATTAACGAATGGTGTGGCTGGTAACATCCTTGGCGTTGCCAATCCACTTTTGGGACCACTCGGGTTTTACGGCGGACCAACAGAAACAATTCCGTTGTTGCCGGGGAGTCCTGCGCTCAATGCTGGTACCAAGAATAAGAACATCCCGGTGATCGATCAGCGTGGGCGCTGCCGTATGGGGGGGATTGATATCGGTGCATTCCAGAGTCAGGGATTTACCTTGACGATCGTTCCGGGCAGCATCGCTCAGACGACATTAACCGGCACGGCATTCAAGAACCCGCTGAAGGTGTCCGTCAAAGCGAATGACCCATTGGAGCCTGTGGAAGGGGGGGTGATTACTTTCTCTACCTCTACGTCAAAGAGCGGCGCGTCGGCGACTCTTTCGAGCCAAACAGCGGTCATCTCCGGCGGCAAGGCGAGTGTAAACGCCACAGCCAACAATAACGTCGGCTTATACACGGCAGTCGCCAGCGGCGGGAAATCGAATAAGGCGTTGTTCGTTCTGAATAACGTCAATCATCCGATCCGCTAGGGCGAGTCGCTCAATACGGCATTAGGCCGAAAAAAGACGACGTGCGAATGGCAAACAACTCTTGATGTTTGCCATTCAGGCTTATTGAGTCTCTTTTATTTCCGGATTGGGCGGTCGAGTGACGATTCCACAGTGAAGACCTTTGTGATTCAGGAAACGTAATGCGCAACAAAATCGACGGCACGATCGGCATCTTGTGGGGTAGTGGAATCATTGTGTCCTTCTTCGCACGTGGAGCACCAATTGGAGGTGGGTCCTATGCGGCTGGCGCTCTTGTCGGCCTTCTTTTGGGAATCGCAATGTTAATCGCGGGGATCTATTACGTTAGAAAGTAACAATGAGTTTTGAAGATTTGTGCCGATGTTAGAGGCGTCAGCAAGATGGCCGATACTGCTAACGTCTGAACCAGTCGAATTCAGACCAGGCAGTATTGCGTGCCAGAATTCCTTGGCTGGCCCCGAATCCTTTCATTAAAATCTGTCGATTCTTCACCATAACGACGGCGTCCGATACAGAAGTTTTGCGCCGACCCGAATTTCAGCATCGACGACATACGGCTTTATTCCAGCAAGATCCGGTTCGATGCCCAGGCCTGGAACATCTGGCGCCCGGATCTGACCGTTTTCGTCCGGGATGATGTGGTTCTTCGTCATCGCGACGGCCAGAGATTTCAATTCGGTCGGGTATTCACAGATCACATCTGATTCCAAACCCGCAAACGGTTGTAGTGATGCTGATAGAGCCAGGTTCGATGTGAACGTATGATTGACGTACGTGACCCGTTTTCCGGCAGCATAATCGGCGACATCCTTGGCGATCGTGATCCCTCCGATCCGGCCTGCGTCGATCTGCACATACTTCAACCCGGCGCGGTCAATCATGTGTTTTGCCATATGAAAGTTGTGACACCCTTCGCCACCCGCCAGACCCACCGGACCACTCTCGGTCGACAGCGAGTGGTATTCATCGAGGGCACCTGACACGAACGGTTCTTCGAGCCATGTTGCACGGACTTCCTTCAATGCCCGCAGTCGTGCGCGAGCTGCAGCGACGTCCGTGTTCCATACCGTTCCGGCGTCGATCAGCAGAATCCCGTCACTTCCCAGACCTTCTCGTGCGGCATGAAGATGAGCTTCGTCTGTGGCAACACTCCCCAGCCCGAACGGACCCCAGCCAAACTTCGCGGCGCGGAATCCTTTCGACTGAATCAACCTGGCCTTCTGCAAAGTGGTTTCGGGAGTATCACCGAACAACACCGAGGCATACGGCGTCTTGGCAAAGGAATGAGAGTATCCCAGAAGTTTCCAGACGGGTTCACCCGACCGGCGGCCGAGCAAGTCCCAGAGCGCGATATCGATGCCTGAGAGCGTGTGATCTGCCTGCAGCAGATCGAGGCTGTTTGCCCGGACAAGATTTCCTATCCGACGGATGTCATCGACGCTGTCGATGGTCTGACCCAGTACCGAGGCTTGTACCGGCTTACATGCACTGTGCGACATCGGACAGACAAGGCTGGCAATCGAGACCAGCGGTGCCGCCTCGCACTCACCCCATCCGACATGGTCACCCGCTGTGACTCGAACCAGCAAGGCATCCTGGCTTCCATCACCGATGTCGAGAATCTCGGACATCGCCAGATAGACAAAGTCGATGGAATCAATTCTCATTGCGGACACAATCCAGTGGTTTGTCGTGGGTTTTGACGACACTCATAGCCTCGGAGTGTTTGGCTATGGCCAATCGCGGCTGTCGGTCTTAATTGATTCTCAGCATTTGTCCGAAGACACGCAACCTCAGCAATCCTTCTGTCGGAGCAGCAGCATGGTGACGATGACCCGGCTGGAAACTTCTGTCATTGGTGATGGTTCGGGAATCGATCCAGGCAGGCGTGGCGTCGAACCAATCGCCTGCGTGCGCGTGCATACGGATGGCGGCATCGTGGGACTTTCGGAAGTCTTTCGTGTTCCACCGGGCGTAGTACAGGCCATTGTTGGCGACATCAACACGCATTTCGGTCGTTTGCTCATCGGGCAAGCACTCACGCATCCCGAACGGTTGCGGCAGCACGTCTGGGACTCGCTGAGAAGATCTCCGACTTAATGCGTCAACACACCGAGTTTCGTATTCAAAACGTTACAAAGGACCGGGGACAAGACCTGCTGACTCAGTCGGACGTATTTCACGAACAACTCTGGTCGCAGGCGATGGCAGCGGTGGACCAGGACCCTCGTTCGATCATGACGAATCTGTTTCTTCAATCACTCAATGAGACAATCAAGCAGCACAGCAAACGAGTACTTGTCGGCAAGCAAAGCCGAATTCCCTTCACGATCTGGACTGCCTTGTTCAGCTTGACTTTATTTGGCATGGCATCCGTGGGATATCAGGCAGGTCAGAATTCGCCGCAACGATCGCCGGAAAGCCTGATTCTTGTGTTGGCATTCGCAGGAGTTCTATTTTTAAACGTCGACTTGGATCGCCCGCAAGAAGGATTGCTACGGGTCAGCCAGCAGCCCATGATTGATCTATTGAAAACGATGCAACTTGCCAAACCGTAATTAAGGAAAAAAAGAAGCACGATCATGAGCCCATCTCAATATCCCTTACTGTATCAAATCAATACTCGTGTATGGTTGACCGAGCTGTCCGGAAAGCTGGGCCGAACGGCGACGCTGGATGATATCCCCGACAGCGAACTCGACCGGCTGGCACGCCTGGGCTTTGAATGGCTCTGGTTTTTGAGCGTCTGGCAGACGGGCCCGACATCCCGGCAGGTCTCGCGCACGAATCCCGTATGGCGGGCTGAATTTGAAGAAACCTTGCCCGACTTAACAGAGGAGGATATCCAAGGCTCAGGTTTCGCAATCACGGCATATACGGTTCATGAGAATCTCGGAGGCAATGACGCACTTGCGCGACTTCGGGCACGACTTCATCAGCGAGGTCTTAAGCTGATGCTCGACTTTGTTCCCAATCATATGGGACTTGATCACCCCTGGATCGACAGCCATCCTGAGTATTTCATCCAGGGGACTGGAAACGACCTGGCTCAGACACCCCATAACTATGTCTGGGTACAAAGTCGCCATCGCGATTTGTTGTTGGCTCATGGTCGCGATCCCTATTTCGGTGGTTGGATTGATACGTTGCAACTCAACTATGCAAATGCGGCTTTGCAGCAGGCGATGATTGGTGAACTGGTAAGAATCGCCGGACAATGTGATGGTCTCCGTTGTGACATGGCGATGCTGGTGCTTCCTGAAGTCTTCGAAAAGACCTGGGGCAAGCGGGCTCCATTATTCTGGCCGATGGCGACGCGGCACGTCCGCGAGCGTTTTCCTAAGTTCCTTTTCCTCGCCGAAGTTTACTGGGACCTTGAATGGACACTTCAGCAACAGGGCTTTGATTACGCTTACGACAAGCGGTTATATGATCGCCTGAGGGATCATCAGGCTCGGCCTGTGCGCGAGCACTTCTACGCAGGACTCGACTACCAGAACAAGCTCGCTCGGTTTTTAGAAAATCATGACGAGCCGCGTGCGGCAACAACGTTTCCTTCGGACGTTCATCATGCTGCCGCTGTGATCTCGTTTCTGTCTCCGGGACTCCGTTTCTTTCACGACGGTCAGTTCGAAGGTCGAAAGAAACGAATTTCGCCGCATCTCGTTCGTGCCCCCAAAGAATCGGTCGATGCGGAATTGAAGCGGTTTTATGATCGCCTGTTGACGGTACTGCGACAGCCCGCTGTTCGTGACGGCGAGTGGCGGTTATTAGAATGCACACAAGCCTGGGACGGGAACGGGACGAACGATGATTTTGTTGTTACGACGTGGCGCAGTCAGGCGAGACAAACTCTTGTTGTTGCGGTGAACTACTCTCCGCATCAAAGTCAGTGCTACGTTCGCCTACCGTTTGAGGATCTTGATGCTTCGAAATGGCGACTCTGCGATCAATTGAGTCCGGTCTGTTACGTACGGGACGGAAGCGAGCTTTATGGACGCGGGCTGTACCTCGATATGGCTCCCTGGCAAGCCGATGTTTTTTTACTTGAGCTCGCCGACTAGCGATTTTCGATCCGCAATACTTCTCGGTCTACTGACTTCACCGTGATCATTCGATTTCGTCGGTCGGTAAAGTTGGTTTCGAAGAATGGCAGGTGCAAACTTTCGTTGTTCCGGCTGTTGTCAGAAATCGACCGACCCAGACCCCTGCGCCGAACCCCATCAAAGTGCCACAAACGAGTAGCCTCGATTCCCGATCGAGAAACGAAAGAACGCGATCGGCGAAAAAGTTCACAGCCGTCAATAAAGCCATGGTCAAGACGAGGCCCAACAGCAACCCCGGTGTCTGTCGCCAGCGGAATCCTGTTAACTGAAACGATTTCGCTTGAGTGTTCAATCGGAATGTATCTTTGTCGTCGTCGTAATTCATGGTCACTCTTTCAGTTGGCCGCAGCAATGTTCGGTCAGACAACGTCGATTGGTCGGCCTTGGATCAAAAAAATGAGTAACTTTGTCGACGAAATTCGGCAATCACCGCTGCCTCATCGTGATCAGTCGTAAGACTCCTTTGTAAAGAACTGATGAAGACGGGTTCGCATGACTACAGCATAAAATTGGGTATTTCTACTTTTTCTTGAAAATCGGAGTTAATCGTCCATCCAGGCTGCGGTGTATTCCCCATGGAACAAGGCGAACGATTTTTGTGATCGTTCGTTGTTCGCTGGCAACTGGACGTTCAGATTTTGGAGATGGTAATGATTCGTCGATTGATTTGTGGCATGGCCGCTGCGGCTTTCGTAGCAGCATCCTCCGTCGGTGCTCTCGCTCAAGGGACACCGGGAAAAGACATTGTGACGACCGCAGTTGAGGCTGGATCGTTCAAGACACTGGTTGCTGCTGTGAAAGCCGCTGGTTTAGTGGAGACCCTGCAGGGTAAGGGTCCATTTACCGTGTTCGCTCCAACTGATGAAGCGTTCGCGAAGTTACCAGCTGGGACGGTTGAGACGTTGCTTAAGCCAGAAAATAAGCAGAAGCTGGTCTCAATTCTGACGTACCATGTTGTTTCTGGGAAGGTTCTGGCAGCCGATGTTGTCAAGCTGAATGCTGCTCCCACAGTAAACGGCCAACGCGTCGATATTAAAGTCGATGGTGGCAAAGTAAAGGTTGATCAGGCCAACGTCGTCGCCACGGACATCGCCACCTCGAACGGTGTGATTCACGTGATTGATCAGGTCATCCTCCCATCGTCAGACGACATCGTAACGACTGCTGATAAGGCCGGAACGTTCAAAACTTTGATCGCCGCTGCGAAAGCTGCGGGACTGGCCCCCGTTCTGACTGGTGATCAACCTTTGACGGTGTTCGCTCCGACAGACTCCGCATTTGCGAAGCTTCCTGCGGGAACCGTTGAGTCTCTGTTGAAACCAGAAAACAAAGACAAGCTTGCAGCCGTCCTCAAGTATCACGTCGTCCCCGGCCGCGTTTACTCCAATGATGTTCTCGCGAATAAAGGTTTGAAAACAGTACAAGGCGGGACGTTGACAGCTGCTGTGAAAGACGGCGTCGCGAAAATCAACGGAGCCGCTCTCGTGGCAACTGACATCGATGCATCAAATGGTGTCATTCACGTGATTGATACGGTCCTCCTGCCACCAGCGGCAGATGCGAAGGGAGCTCAAGTTATTCACCACGCTCCGCAGTTTGTGAGTGTGCAGCCTGCCCCACAATACGGAAGCTATGTCTGTCCGCAGACGGGACGCGTCATCAGCTACCAGATGCAAACAGCTCATCGTCGATAGAGTGAATCGAGCGTGACGCGAAAACACCGGTCCACGCACTTTTGATTTCAGTCAACGCATGGGATTCACTTTCCATGCGTTGATGTTTTTTCTTCGATTCGTTTTCAAATCCCCATCATTAATACGAAATTATTTCGTTTCTCCATCCAGTTCACGTGATGCTTAACCCTTCGAGGTCGAGTTGGGCGAGTATCATGAACGCCACTGGACAATGAGTTAATTCACGGGCTGTTGATTTGCATACAACATACCACGGAAATGACATACCCGATGAATCCGATCGACCAATTCCGACCAAATGCCGAAACCTCTCTCACATTCGACGCGACAGATGTCACCGCGGACTTAGTAGAATCTCCGACCACCGTGGCCGTCCCTTTTCTTGATGGCAGACTTCTGGGAACCTTCCGCGTCTCGCTTATGATGGGTGGGGTATTGATTGCAAGCGGTCTATACCACCTAGTGCTATTGTGGATGATTGGCGCAGATTGGTCAGGGCCGGTGTCACTCCGGAAGCCAGGTCTTTTCGGAGTTTCAGCCGGAATGACCGTCTGGTCGATCATCTGGGTTTTAACCCAGCTTGTTCCTCGCCGCAACGACGGGCTTTTCGCAGCCCTGTTATCAGCTGGCCTGTTGCTTGAAGTGGGACTGATTACGATGCAACAGTGGCGAGGAGTCCCTTCGCACTTCAATCGCACAACACCTTTTGATGCGACGATCGAGTCGATTATGCTTGGGTTGATCCTGCTTGTCACAATTGGGATTGCGTGGTTGTGTATTAGATCACGTCAACTTTTGCCGATGGAACAGTCGCGAGCAATTTCCCTCCGAGCCGGTTTGTGGTTACTTTTGGTTTCCTGTGGTTTAGGGTTTCTGATCACGATTGCTGGCCAGATCAATCTTGCTGCCGGCCTGTCACCCGAGACTTGGGGGAAAGCCGGTGTCCTGAAATATCCACATGGGGCGGCATTGCATGCCATTCAAGCGTTACCGCTACTTTCTCTCGTGTTTCAAAAATGGCGAATCTCCGACGCCGCTCGTCTGCTTCGATGGGCCGTTACGGCCCAAGTCGTGTTCTTAGTACACGCGCTTTGGCAAGCGTTGAGCGGTCGCTCGAGATTGGACATTGACCTGACGGGTGCCACAGTTCTGGGGGTCACCGCTCTGCTGATTTTTGTTACCGGCAGAAACTGGTCTTTGGGGAAGTGATCGTGATGCGCCTCTCGTATTCGTAGCCAATTTCATGCGGATGCACAGAACACGTTTTCAATCGTTAAATGAACTGCCAAGTCAATACGAAGGGATTTCATTAACCGTATAGAAGGCGTTCCGATGCAGTGGTTCTTCCTGGTCGCGTGAACGCACTCGACCAAGATCAAATTCGTAGACAAATCCCCGAGTGAGTTTATCCAGAACGACGCGTGCCGAGAGTCCGTCGTCGGACAGCGAGACCGTTTTTACGGCGGCTTTGAAACGATCGACTTCCGGACCGCCATATCCACCATGATAAGGATGCGTAAAGGCCGACAGCACATATGCGTCCGGTGAATTTCCTGTCGTCCGCTCGACAGGTTTGGTAAACGTGATTTTGAATCCGTCCGGCTCGATTGTGATTCGGTTAATTTCGAAGGGCATCTTGCCACTCCAGTCGAGTCGTTCCAGTGCGAACGGTTTGATTCCTCGAACTGGCCAGCCGCGATTTGTTCCGCCGCAAATCAAGTTCCCTTCCGGAGTGAATTCGACATTCAGAATTCCTGTGGATATTCCCTCGCGAAATGGATAACAGGCTCCCTGCCAGACGCCGTTGACCTGTTCCGTCGTTGCTCGCATCAGTATTGAAAGCGTGTAATCTCCAAGAAACATCTGGTTTTCAAAGGGGCCGAATTTGCCGCGTGTCTTGTTTACTGTGAAAGCAGTAATCGACCGCCCCATGCGAATGTAGGGAAAGATCACTGCATAGGGGACCAGTTGCTTCACATGTTGACGCTCGCTGAGAATTCGAGTCCCCGATTTCGGAGATTCTGGAACCGGCCCGAGTTCCGGTGCGTACTTGTACCATTCAAAACTGGCGGGGTGACCGTGAAAACTGTTTGGCGACACTGCTTTCAAACTGCATGAACAATTCCAGGGTCCCTGGCTTTCGACATAAAACAGCGATCCATGTTCATCGAATCCGATGCCACCGGGGCTGCGCAGGCCACTGGCAAACGCGGTTGTTTTTCCATCGGACGCAATTTTCATGACGAAGCCTCGGTTCAAGGCGTGGGAATAGTAGGACTCCGACAACCCGAGCGCGACGTACTGATTTCCATCCGCGTCAAGTTTCGAGCCGAAAGCATATTCGTGGTAATTGGCATAACCCCAGGCGTCCGAGATCGTTTCAAAACGATCCGCGACTCCATCGTTGTCCGTGTCGATGACTCGAGTGACTTCGCAGCTTTGGGTGACGCGGAGCGCGTTGTCTTTCCAGGTGAGACCGAAAACCTCGTCCAGACCTGTCGCGAATAAATGAAATGATGGAGTTGGTTTTGCTCCATCGATACCGTCAATAAGGTAGATCTCACCATGCCGCGTTCCGACGGCGACTCGTCGGTCTGGCAGGACCGCAAATGCACCAGCTTCAATGACCGTGTCGGGAGGAAGCGGAATATTGATGATCGGATAATATTCCCGTTCTCGCTCTTCCGTTCCCCATCGATCACCAACTTCTTCAGCGCGCACGCCATTGACGAATGCAGCCGCAGTGAGGATGTAGACGAGGAATCTTGGAATAAGACTACGATTCAAGCGGCTCATAAATTAATTCCAGGTTTGATTTGCCTTGAGGAAGTTCCAGCTGCAACAACAGTTCTGATCGCTTGGTCCCTTCTGACAGAGGTCTTAACGTGGTTTTTACATCGGGAACCGTGAGGCGCAATTTTCCAGTCTGAAAAACATGCTCGGCAGTAATTCGGATGTCTCCACTGAGGGCGCGAAACCAGATTGTCTGGGGCGTTGCTGAATCAAATTGAATCACGCGTGACAGTCCACGTTGTTCGTTTGCGACCGAACGATCTTCAATTTCGATTGTCCCGCATTGATACATCAGTGTGGGAATGGACGATTCACCAAGCGAATAACCACGAAATTGATAGCCGAGGTTTTTCGGATAGAGGGGGTTCGGATTCACACGTGCATCTTTGGTCATCACAGGCATCAGTGGCCATGGGGAATCTTTGTCTGCCAGCGTCGTCAATGAAACATCTTGAGCCAGCGTGATTGGCTCGCTTCCAGGATTGAAGTCCCCGGAACCCTGTCCGTTCCAATTGACAGAAATGAAGTCGCCTCGCCAGAAGGCGGACAGAGTTCCCGTTTCGGCATTGAACGCATAATTCAACTTCTCAGGCAGGCCAACGGCGATCCCACGAAATCCCGCAACCCGACTGCGGCCACGAAAAGTTCTGGCCGTATTTCCCACAGTCAGCTTTGTGGAAATATTTCGGATTCCGGAGGGATCTGCAGCAGAAGTGCCTAGTGAAAGATAGTACCAGATCGCTTGAATCTGCAGATCGGTGTCCCCGTCTAGAATCGTCTTATGTGCAGCGACTCCATTGGGCCACGCAGTTGGCATGACAATCCGTGGACGCAAGGAACCTGGATTTCGCACGAAACTGTTGAACCATCCCGGTTGCAGTCTCTGGAACGTCGTCATCAAGTCAATTCCTTTATTGACTGGTGCGGGCTTTCCGTTGAAGTTGTGACAGGCAATACAGTTCAGGCCTTTGTCGCCCAGCAACTCGCGCCCAGCAGGGCGAAGGCGTTTTTCTCGGGCTCGTTCACTTTCAGAATCGCTTTCAGGGCTTGGAATTTTCCAGTCGGGGCTTTCAAGAATATCAAGTTTTGCGAACAAACTTGGCAAATGCGATAGGTTCGCCGTTCCGAACTGTGGCATCCGTGTTGTCATGTAATGGCGAACACTCTCGCCATCGAAAAGGACCTTCTTCATCCAGGCAGACTGCAATTTCGCCCCGACCATCGTGAGTGGCGGAGGAATCCGACCATCGTCGCCAAGCTTTTGCTCAGTCGTCGCGAAGTAAGGATTGTACAGTTCGGGAACGCCGCCAAAATCGTCCCGGATATGGCAGGCGATACAGTTGAAAGCGGTCAATGACTTCGCCAGCAGAACTTTTTCGGTCTCTTCCTCTGGTTCTTCCGTCAGTGATGCTTTGATTGCTTGAACCTGATCATGATTCAGCAGGAACCTCGGATTCTTACCGGATGTCTCTGATAAGCATCCGCGGGAAAAGTCTGCATTCTTTAACGAACCAATCAGTGGCGCTGCGGGGATGTTGTTGAGTGAATGACATGCACCACAATTCAATTCCCGAAAATAAGTTTTGCCGAGTAAGACCAATGGTTCTTGTGGTTGAAACGCCGCAGTCTGTTTCGACTGATCACCGATGAGGTAGCTGGCGACGGCCAGCGACTCAGACGGCGTCAGCTTCATATCGGGCATTCGACCAGATGGCCTGACTCGCAAAGGCTGAAACAGAAACTCGCTCAGTGATTTCACGCTATACTTCGCGGCGACATGTCCGAGGCTGATGGCAATCGGCTTGATTGCCTTTGTTTCTTCCAGCTGCTTGTCGTCATCGTCCACTTCGGCGCCTGATCGATTCACCAACGGTGTCTCGCCAATCGCTTCCCGGAGACCATGGCATGCCACGCAGCCGACGGAGTGATAAAGAATCCGACCTTGTTGAGCGTTCTCTTTGGACGGTGCTTCCTTCTGAAACTTCTGACTCGACTGAGCCACAAGGAAGTGAGTCAGTGCTTCCGCGATCTGTGGTCGCTCGTCCGCAGGTTTCGATGCCAACACATCCGGCATTGTCGTCCCGGAATGGGCTGATGACGGAGCGGCAAGGAACTGTTTCAGGTATTCAGGTGAGATCCTCGCACCTGCCCGGGCCAGATCCGGTGCCGACTTTTCCGACAAACCTCGTCGCTCAATTCCACCGTGGCACGCAGCGCATCGCAGTTCAAGAATTAAGAGTTCCCCCGCCAGAGACAGAGTCAGAGGATGGTTACCCGGCAATGCCGTGTTTCTCTCCGCTGCGTGGGATGTACCGACGAGTAGAATGCAAAACAAAAAACAACAAACGACGCGGCCTGCCCTGCGGGCCGAGTAAATCGTCTTCGTCAGCGATCGAGCCATAGAAATAGTCTCCTCGTCGCATTGCCTTACAACGAGTTTTCTTCATTGATGATAGAACCCTCGCCGGCGTGCGCGTTCGCCGACCAGTTCTCTTTGGCATCTGACGGATCTTAATCGCTTACTGACGGTACGACTTTCCAGGCCAGTTGTTCCACCACTGTTGAAAGAGGCTCAATTGTGATTCTGCAAAGTGTTTTTGGCTTGAGGAAAGCTGATCGGTTTCGTTGAAGTTCAACTCATAGTCTGCGTCGCCCAGCAGGACCAGCAGGTACTTGTAGTACAAGACCAGGTCCGGGCCTTCGTCGAACCGAGACAACTCCGCCAGAGCGTCTTCCAGTTCCCTCGCCAGTCGCCGGGCTTCGACGTCACCGCCTGCAGCCAGTTTACAAAGATGAATCAGGTGCAGGACTTCATGTGGCAGACAGTTTCCGATGCCGGTAATGGCACCGACCGCACCACAGCGGATGAAGCCGTGACTGACCTGAGTATCAACTCCGACCATCAGCAGAACATTCCTGTCCGCATGAGTGATATGCTCAGCGGCATAGCTCAGCGAATCGGATCCGCCGAATTCTTTGAATCCGACAAGGTTTGGAAACTCGCGACGCAGGTCGAAGAACAGGTCCGCTTTGGTCTCAAAGCCGTAGTAAGGGCTGTTATAGATCACGGCAGGGAGTTTGGGTGCCGCTGCGAGAACCCCGGCGAAGTGGGCACGCTGAGCCGCCGGGGACGTTCCACGTGACATCAGTCGAGGAATCACCATCAGCCCCTTTGCTCCTACGCTTTGAGCGTGAGCCGCATGAGCCGCTGCCCGAACCGGATTTTGAGCTCCCGTACCGACAATCACGGGGACGCCGGCTTCCGTCAGTCTGCGGACGCCCTCCTGTCGTTGCCCGTCCGTCAATAATGGCCAGTCTCCCATTGAACCGCAATAAACGACGCCGTTCATCCCTGCGGACATCATTTCCTGTCCCTTTTTAACCAAGGCGGGATAATTCGGTGTGCGATCTGCCAGGCACGGCGTCATCAACGCGGGGACACAGCCCTGGAAAATATCTGAGTTCAATGGATTGCCTCTCGAAAGGGTGTTGGTTGTGTGAGAGCTGAATGATGGCAGAGATAATGTGTGACAGGACATTCCGTCAATGAATCGCAGCCCATCCGAGAATCAGTGTAAAGCTGATAAACAATATCGAAAGGAGATGGTATCCTGCGCAAAGCCACCACGTGGTCAGAAATT
>CAIULL010000106.1 GCA_903899985.1 uncultured Schlesneria sp. | reverse complement strand
TTCTCTTCGGGAACAGAATTCGGATCATCTTGATCATTCGGGTCCCAGACAGAAAACAAGATCAGCTTCTTACCGTTAGCCAGCTCTTGAAGTCCGAAGTACCCCGAGTCCCAGCCGCAGACCATGAAGTAAGTCCCCGCCGCCGACGAATCGACCTGGACGTCGACACAAAAAGCGCTGCTTTCGGCCGCTGTATAGCCAAGATGGACTGATCGACAGGCAATCCCCTTGAGTTTTTCGTCCCCCTGACATGTCACCCCAAACCCAAACATCATCACGGCCGCCGCAATCAGTTTCCACCGCGAGAATTTGTTCATCAAAAAACTTTCTGTCATTGGCGTGAACGGGTCATGCATCATCTTGTGACTACGCCAAAAAGACGAACGGGAAATTCCACAGCCGGAGTTTGATGACTTGCCACTCGTTCAGCAACCGACGACCAAAAACGTAAGCGATGAATATCCCCGGAATATTTACCGTCAACCGCCCCTTGAGAACAATGAGGGCAATTTCCAAGCCATATGTTTTCATATTCACTTAATCAGGTGACGTACTAACGCAATGGCGTGCGTTTCAACGTAACGAATTGTGTTCGAAAAGTCTTTTGGCCATTTGCGACAGGCAGTCTTGAATGAAAGTTCTTGTAAAAACGCGTACAATAAATTTGATTACTCATGCATGCCACTACGCCTCATCGAACGCGTTCAACAGATTGTATTGAGGTCATTCATTTGGGATTGAAGATTTGCAAACCGATCAAGGTATCATCTACGTCGTTGATGACGATAGCACTGTTTGCCGTTCCATCGAACTTATGGTGCAGGCCATGGGGTTGTCGACCCAGTCCTTCAGCAGTGCAGAACAGTTTCTCACTTCAGTGACAGAGGAACCCCATGGCTGCCTGATCACCGACATTCGCATGCTGGGAATGAGTGGCCTGCAACTATTGAAGGAAATCAACGGGATGAAGTGGCAACTCCCCGTCATTGTTGTGACGGGATACGGCGATGTTCGTCTGGCCGTCGAGTCATTTAAAGCAGGTGCATTTACTTTTCTGGAAAAGCCATATCGCGAGCAGGAGCTTTGGGACACCATCGTCCAGGCTTTAGCCAAAAGTCAAACCAGCCATGATGAGCGTCAATTCAAACTTCAAGTCAAAGAGAACTTGAGTAAGTTAACACCCGAGGAAACCAAAGTACTTCGCGAATTGCTTAACTCGACGCCGTTGAAAACAATTGCTGTGAAGATGCATTTCTCGTTGCGAACGATCGACCTTCGACGAAAGAGCATTCTCGACAAATTCAACGTGGCAACCAACATCGAACTGACCAGGATGATCACAAAAGCAGGGATTGAGTTCAACGACGCCTGAGCAAAGCGAAGATCTTAGAAACAAAAAGGGTGTGAGCCGATGCACAAGCACAATGAGGTTGAATTTGAACACCAATCACGTCTTCTCTCAGCATCCGTGCATCAGGCCCGACAACCGTTGTATGTGCTTCAAAACACACTGTTCGCGGCAAGCTACCTGGCCCAGCGTCAAGAAACGTCGCCTGACTTGAAGCTGATTCAAGAAGCCCTGACTGAGATGCGTGCCGCCGTGGACCGTTTGACTTCAACGATTTCGATCATCGGTGGAATCGCAAAGCCGGAAACGCGTAAACCTGTTGAAACCGTACTTTCGGATCTCGTGAAAGAAGCCTTCCAGATGGCGTCCTTCTGCTTGCGGAACGAAAATGGAATGGTGAATTACGAGTTACCCCCAACGCCATCGGAAGCAACCGCAGGTAAAGCACTGTTGGATTACCCGAATGTCCTGATTGCCCTGATTCGCTGGATTCTCGACACCGCTTCAAACCCCGAATTTCAAGGGAGTCCAGATCATCCTGAATCGTTGATGCTTTCGGCGATCTCGAATGAAGAAGATCTCACGATTCAAATTAAAAATTCCCAGCATCATCAGCAGGTTCGACTGCGTGAGATCATCGCGTCCGTAACCAATCCTTGAGCTCACAGGTTTTGATAAATGATTCTGACACGGCTCAAAGACGAAACGCGACAATCGCATCAGGCGACGGAACAACAACTGGATCTGTTCAACCGCATGCTGACGAAATCGGACTATTCCCGGTTACTCGGACGCTTCTGGGGGTTTTATGTCCCAATCGAATCGAAATTGAATCAGGTCGTTGGCCTTAATGAGTTACCTCTCAACCTTCCTGCTCGTCAAAAAAAGCCGCTGCTGGAGCGAGATTTAACGTCTCTTGATTGGAATGAACTGGCGATTCAAGCGTTGCCATGGTGTGCCGATTTACCGGCGCTGGATTCCGTACCGCATGCCTTAGGTTGTCTTTATGTTCTCGAAGGGTCGACGCTCGGCGGACAGATCATTTCTCGACTTTTGCAAGAGCGCTTTGGCATCACACCTGACAACGGGGGGCGTTTCTTTGCCAGTTATGGACCGGACGTGCGATCGATGTGGAAGGCGTTTGGTGAAACGGTGACTGGGTACAGCACCGGTCCACAAGTTGAGGACGCCATCGTTGACTCGGCGATTGAGACGTTTGCTGCGTTTGGTCGCTGGTTTCAACACTGGAATCAGGATTGAATTCACCCGAACTGTATCGAACGTAAACGTCAGTTAATTTCGATTAACTGTTAATATTCGGGTCGTCAAACGCCGTTTCGGTCGCGCTGAAAAGTACAGAATTGCGTGTTTCTACATAACCTCGGTAATGCCGTCGGATAGAAGTGAAAATTGTTCACTGATGGACTAGGATTTCCGATCCGTTAATTGCTTTTTTGAAGGCGCCGTCGTGACGGCGTCGTATTTGACTTTGCGAAACTTGAATAAACAATCTGAGGAAGGTTGTGGATATGAACTTTCCTGTAACTCATCTCACGAAGTCAACTGAAGTCACACCAGACAATTGTGATAAAGAGCCAATCCATATTCCTGGATGTATCCAACCTCACGGTATTCTGTTTGGTGTCCGGCCAGCAGATCTGACCATCCTTCAAGTCAGCGACAACAGCGCTCTTTGGCTGGGAAAATCTCCGGTAGAGTTACTGAAGCAACCCGTGGATGTCGTGGTCGGCCGTGTTAATGCCGACGCCCTGCGGGCCATGCTCGATCAAGCACAGCTGGAAAGTAATCCTCAATATGCGTTTTCATTTGTTCCCCTTGCCGATCCAGGGAACGAACATACGGTTTCGCCACTTGACGTGACGGCCCACGTATCGAACGGGTTACTCATTCTGGAGATGGAAAGAACCGGGCGAACTGAGGGAGGGCCGCCGCCCGATTATCTGGGACTTGTCAACAACGCCCTTGGTCGCATGCAGCAGGCCGTTTCACTTCGCGATTTCTGCCAGACTGTTACGGAAAAGGTCGCGGAGTTAACTGGACTCGACCGGGTGATGGTCTATCGTTTCGACAAGGATTTCAGCGGGTGGGTGATCGCTGAAACGCGAAGGGGTGACGTCGATTCGTATCTCGACCTGCACTTTCCAGCCATGGATATCCCCAAACCAGCTCGTGACATTTATCAAAAAATCTGGCTTCGACCATTACCCGACGCACGTGCCGTTTCAGCAGAGGTGGTGCCTCTCTTGAATCCCGACACCGGACGACCGCTGGACATGACATATTGTTTCTTGCGCGGCGCGTCGAAGATGTATACTGACTACCTGGAAAACATGCGCGTCCGGATGTCGCTCACAATGGCGATTAAGCGCGACGACCAGTTGTGGGGCTTGATTGCGTGCCACCATTACGAGCCGAAAATCGTTCCCTACCAGATCCGTGCATCCTGCGAGTTTCTAGCCCAGGTTATCTCTTTGCAATTGAAATCGTCTGAGGCGCGCGAGCATCTCGCTTACAAAAATCGAATTCAGGCAGGTTACGATGGCCTGCTGGCCAGGGCACTTCCCGAGAATGCCGATTTTTCGACGTTTATCACAACCTCACCGACTTTGCTCGATTTTATCGAAGCTGGCGGCGCGGCAGTTCACCGTAGCGGCGGCAACTGGGCCATTGGCGATGTCCCCACCCTCGAGCAGCGCGTTGCGCTGATCTCCTGGCTGCGTGAGCGTCTAAAAAACGCGACCCCTGAAAAACAAATCTTTGCCACCGATTCGTTGAGCCAACTCTATCCACCCGCCGTCGCCTACAAGGATGTCTGCAGCGGCTTGTTAGCAGCCCCCATTTCCCGCTCGGGGCACGACTGGTTGCTGTGGTTTCGGCCCGAATTTATTCAATCCGTAAAATGGGGAGGAAACCCTCACGAAAAACCAATCGTCGAAGGGCCGCACGGTCCGCGCCTCATGCCACGAACTTCGTTCGAAATCTGGAAAGAGACAGTGCAAGGGCGATCGAACGACTGGCAGCCTTTCGAAATCGAAGCGGCCCGTAAGCTGCGGTTCGCTCTCCTTGAAATTGTCGTCAATCATACCGAAAAACTCACCGTCCTGAATCGACAACTTGAAATCAGCAACGAAGAGTTAGACAGCTTTGCCTATGTCGCCAGCCACGACCTGAAAGAACCTTTGCGGGGAATCCTCCATTACGCCCAACACCTTATCGAGACGTGCTCCGAAAAACTCGACGATGACTCGCAAAATCGACTGAACAGTGTCATGAGATTGACCCGTCGCATGGACGCATTGATCAATTCACTTTTGCACTACTCGCGAGTTGGTCGGCTTGATCTGATATTGGTTAACGTTGACTTGAACGAAGTCCTCTCTGAAGTTTTCGAGCTGCTGGAAGCAAGCCGACCCGAGGCCAAGTTTGAATTCCGCGTACCGAGAGCATTGCCTAACGTGAGTGGTGACCATGTGATGTTGCGTGAGCTGTATCTCAACCTGATCGGCAACGCGATGAAATATAACGACAAACCCGAGCCGTGGATTGAGATTGGATTCCAGGAGGAAAACGAGGAAGCGACTTACTATGTTCGTGACAATGGAATTGGCATTTCCAGCCCTTTTCACGAACAGGTTTTTAAGATGTTTAAACGTTTGCACGGCCGTGATGAGTACGGCGGTGGTTCGGGTGCCGGCCTGACAATTTGCCGCAAAATCGTCGAGCGACATGGCGGCCGAATCTGGATTGAATCTTCACCCGGTAAAGGGGCGACCTTCTTTTTCACCTTGGGGCGTACCCAGCCAAAATGATCACACAATTTAAACGACCGATCCTCGTCATCGAGGACAGTGACGAAGACTTTGAAACGATCGAGCGGGTCATTCTTCGGACAGGACGTGCCAAGATCACTCGTGCAACCAACGGCGAACACGGACTTCACCTGATGCGCAGTCAGCAGCCCGGCCACGGCATCGACTTGGTTCTGTTAGATCTGAATATGCATGGATTAGATGGACGTGAAGTGCTCCGCGAAATCAAGACTGACGAGAATCTGCGGATCATTCCAGTCGTTGTGTTCACAACGTCATCCAATCCTCGTGATATCCAATCCTGTTACCGCTTCGGTGCCAATAGCTACCACCTGAAGCCAATCGACCTTTATGAGTTTGAAGCCGTCGTGCAAACAATCATCGAATATTGGCTCGCTAAGAATGTCTCGTATCAGACTGGAGTCGACAGATGACCGAAACGCCTCATCCGAGCGGAACAATCGAGAGAATTCGGGCAGTGTCCAGTGATGAAAATCTGTCAGACGATACACAGAAACTGAGCATCGTCATTATCGAAGACAATCCCGACGACCGAAGTTTAATTCGTCGTCACTTGATTCAAAGTGTCGATTTCCGATGCACAATCTTCGATGCCGACACAGGGGCACGTGGCGTGCACCTTTGCCGGGAAATTCGTCCCGACTGCGCGATCCTCGACATGCATTTACCCGACCTTGATGGACTGGGCGTACTGCAACAGCTGAAGGATTGCGAGTCGGAGGTCTCCTTCCCGGTCATTGTGCTGACCGGGATTGCTGACCGTGGCACGAATGGCCGGACTGCCATTTTTCATGGTGCCCAGGATTATCTCAGTAAAGACTGGATTACTGCCGAAAGTCTGAGCCGAACCGTTGTCAATTCCATCGAGCGATTTCATTTGATGAGGGCCAAGCGAGCCGAACAAGTCCTTAAGCTCGCAGATCGTCGCAAGAATGAATTCCTTGCCACACTGGCCCATGAGCTCCGCAATCCGCTGGCGCCAATTCGAAATGGCCTGGAGCTGTTGCGACTCGCGCCCGCGGATCAGGAAACGATTTCCCAAACCCGCGACATGATGGAACGACAACTGAACCAGATGGTGCGGCTCGTCGACGATCTCCTCGACATTAGTCGCATTTCGACGGACAAGCTCGATCTCCGCAAGGCGACAGTTGATCTGTCTTTAATCATCCGCCAAGCCGCCGAGTCCACAAAACCGATGATCGACGCGGCAAACCAGAATCTCGCCATCGAGTTACCTGTCGAGCCAATCTATCTCGACGCCGATTTCGCTCGATTAGCGCAGGTCTTTGCGAATCTGTTGACGAATGCCTCCAAATTTACTCACGCAAATGGCCACATCTGGTTGACGGTGAAGCGTGACGATGAAATCGTGATAACATCGGTCAAAGATGACGGAATCGGAATCCCCGTCGAACACCAGGGACAAGTTTTCGACATGTTTTCGCAGATTGACCAACCCGTCGAGCAATCGCAAAAAGGTCTTGGCATCGGCCTGTCGCTGGTGCGGAGATTAGTGGAAATGCACGCTGGTGTCGTCGACGTGAGAAGCGACGGCCTTGGCCAAGGATCAGAATTCACAGTCCGTTTACCAATCCTCGAAGAAATTGTTAATCCGACCTTGAATCCAATAAAAAGTCAGATCGCGAACAAAAATTGCCTGAGAATTTTAGTTGTGGATGACAATCGAGATGCGGCCAAATCGTTGTCGATGGTTTTGAAGCTGACCGGCCACGACGTGGAAACAGTATACGATGGAAGAGAGGCGATTGATGCCGCTTCGACGCTTAAACCTGACGTCGTGCTGCTCGATATTGGTCTACCGGAAGTCAATGGCTACGAAGTCTGTCGACAAATCCGAGGTGAGGAATGGGGCCGTCGAATGAAAATCATCGCCGTGACCGGGTGGGGTCAAGAGGAAGACCGGCTGAAAACCAAAGACGCCGGTTTCTTTCGCCATCTGGTTAAGCCCGTAGAGCCCGCCGCATTACTGGAACTGTTAGCGGAGTTGAAGCCAAGCCCCCCGTCATGATGGTCTCGCCAGCAAGACAAACGGACCCGGCGACACCGGAAGGAATCTCGGGAAATCGTGGTCAGCATCCCCGGCCGATTCCCTCCCTGCGAAGATCCATCTAATAAGAACGACACTCGACCTCACCGCGGTTGCAGCGTCACGATTGACGAAGTATACGGAAACGTTACTCGGACGATACGTCAGCCCGACGCGCAAGCGCGGGATCGATCTGATTCTCCTTGAAACCAGGTGAATATTCCTCGCTTGCCCCTCGAGTTACATTTCAGAATGTTTTTTATCATGGCGGTCTAATCATCAATCGATAGCGGCCCTGCGCCGAATCGCAGCAAGTGCGTGACTAAACCAGCATAAGCACCAGAGCACACTTTTCTTCAACCTCTTGAGGAACTTGACACTGGAAGTGTCACTAAAAGTTCTTCGGGTTCATGGAGCGGTAGCTCCTGGCGAACCGTTTTCAGCGGCTCTTGAGGAACTTGATGTTGGAAGTGTCGCCAAAGAAACGCAATATACAACACATCAACGCTATTAAAACACACGCACCGCGAGTGTTCGATAAAGACAAATCAACAGAACAATATCAACACATCCAAACAACAAAACCAACCACAACGAACAAAACAAACCACAATCAAACACATTGAAGGAATCAACTAGCAACAATTGCATGTTTACGCAAAATAATGCCTTCACTACAACTTCAAGATTCCACGAACCGACCCTGAACGATAACATTAAATAAGTGAACGAAACGCTAGATAAGACAATAGCAACCTCCCCTAAGTTCGTCCTGACGAAGCGCATCGAACTTGACTACACAAGCCACACAGAACTTGAGCGCCACTTTAATACACATCAAGGGGCCACAATTGCAAAAAAATACTAGTGTTGTGTATGTTGTTGACAATGACTACGCCTTTTGCCGATCCATTGAGACCATGGTTCAGTCAATGGGACTACCGACTCACGCTTTCACCAGCGCCGAGCAATTCCTGACTTCGATGACCGACGAGCCACAGGGCTGCCTGATTACTGACATTCGCCTGCTTGGAATGAGTGGGCTGCAGCTTCTGAAAGAAATTGCTGCACATCAATGGGAATTACCCTCAATTATCGTGACCGGCTACGGGGACGTACGCCTGGCTGTCGAGTCGCTGAAAGCCGGGGCGTTTACCTTTTTGGAAAAACCGTATCGCGACCAGGAGCTTTGGGAAGCGATCGTTCAGGCAATCGAGAAGGGCCAGACCAAGCTGAAAGACCGTAAGTTCAGACAGCACGTCAATCAATGCCTGAGTAAATTAACGACTGAGGAAACTGATATTCTTGGCGAACTGCTTCGCTCGACCCCGCTGAAAACAATTGCACTTAAACTGAACCTGTCACTGCGAACGATCGACCTGCGCCGAAGAAGTATTCTTGACAAATTTCAGGTGGAATCCAAGATCGACCTGGCCAAGGTGATTATGAAAGCGGGCATTTCAATCGACGAAATATAACAATCAGCCCCGCCACGACATGGCAGCCCTTCAATCTGACTGCAATTTCCTGGCACTGACATTCGACCCAGACTGATTCACCGACCCCGATGACCTGAGACTCACAATTTGAGATTCCGAAGCCTGCTTGACTGACCTGTCCGGTTTGTCGACTGATGTTAACGGGTCCCACCAGAAGCGACGCAAACCTGCTGGAATAATCGGAGACTCCCCGTAATCAACGACACGAAATGTTTCTAACGCCTCGACGGCTTGCTCCCGACCCTCGTCGCTTGCGGCCTTTTTACGAACCGATTGTTCAATACCCCAGGCGAACCACATCCCCTTTCGCCTGACGCTGATTCGGATAGGCATATCCTCGGGACTCCATCCAAACAATTGCGGATACCTCAGCTTACTAGGAAAGAGTCTCTTACCCTGCAATTTTGACTTATTGGCACCATCCAAATTCAAACTGAAATCGGTGGTAATCAGCTTACCAAACTCCATTCGCCTTGAATCAACCTTGCCGGGCATTTCCGTGACGAGCGACGTGCAGTCCACGAACAGAGGAAGTGCGTCACGCAAGAACTTCTGAGTGTTAATCGGAACAACTGCGTCAATCCTGGACCACAAACGCTCTTCCAGTTCGTCGAGACACTCACCCTTCATTCGGACCGTGGACACGATCGTGTCGTCCGGTCGAACTTCCTGCATCGTGTTCGCCAACTCAAGTCGCAGGTACTCTTGGCGCATTTCAGACAGAATTCGATCGATCGCCAGACGCTCATTTACCGACAGCTCCCTGGCCCCAAAATCGCGATTCAGCCAGGCGGTGTCATCTGAGAATTTGACAATGGCATTAAACTCGTTCGGATCAACCAACGACATCCGCTGTTCTTGCTGGCTCTTGATCTTTTTTAATTCAGCCTCAACGACGACAAGTGCGTCTTCCTTTTGCTTTGCCGCGATCATCGCCTGACTGGTAAACGCCCTCTGGCGATCGAGCTTACGAACACTACGAACGTAATAATACCCCGTGAACGCCATCTGCATCAGCATGATACCCATGGCCGCCACCAGCCAATACTTTTGCCATTCCCCTTTATTTGACAACCATTTCATTGAGACGCGTTTTGAAAGCCGAGGATCGTTAATGATTGCATCGACCTGATTTCTTAACTCGATCGCGGTCTGAAATCGACGATTGGGATTCGACTGGAGTCCACGAAAAACAATCGTATCCACCTGCTTTCTGAGCGGGCGGATCATTCGACTCCGGGACGACGGCGCCTCAAACGAACCTCTTGGAATTTCGCCCATCATCGCTTCGTAAAAGACAACAATAACAGCATAAAGATCAGACCGAGCATCAGCGGCCCACGGCCTGCTCATTAATTCAGGGGCCATGTAATTCATGGTCCCCCCGGCATAATAATGGTCAACACATTTCTCCGTCTCATGCACTTCTGACACAATTCTTGCCAGACCAAAATCAGAAAGCTTTAAATTACCGTGGTGGTCGATCAGAATGTTCTCTGGCTTGATATCTCGATGAATTAGATTTGCGCCGTGAGAACATTCGAGAGCATCGCAGAGCTGCTGTAACATCAACAGCGCCTCGCGACTTGAAAACGGTTGAAGCGAAATGCGATTTCGCAATGTCCCGCCCGAGACATACTCCATGATGATATAAGGCCGATCGCTTCGAATACCGGCATCAAAAACCGTGACGATATTCGGGTGTGCGACACAAGCCTGCGATTGAGCTTCGTGCTGAAATCTTTCGACAAAACCTTTCTTCAAGGCAAGATCGGCATGAAGCAACTTGACCGCCACGCGGCGATTCATGTGCGACTGATTGGCAGAAAAGACGGCCCCAAACCCTCCCCTGCCGAGATACTGAAAATCCACCAGCTCCGGAAACGATGATTTCAGAAACCTCAGATCCTCAGGATCACAGTAATCCTCCACTCGCACCGATTGCCTCGAATATCGGCCACCACACGGCTGACTTCGCCCTGCGAGATCGTCCGTGACCGCGATCTTATCGTCCGCCTGAAACTGCTCCAGGACTTGCCGGTTTAGTTGACGAAGATTGCCAGGAAGAGCGTGAGACATGCGAATCCCCAGTGAAATGAGAGGCCTTGAAACGATGCTTTCCGACGCGAACAGAAAAAACTTTCGATTAAAACCTGCAAAAGCCAGTCGGCTTGCATCTCTTGCGTTGTGGTAGCCAGCATGCCGCTAATGAATCACGACATTAACTGGGACGACCTGGCGGTGCTTCCTGATCACCGCAGCCGCCATTGGATTGCCAGGAGATGACCTTTCATTTTTCTCCTGTTTTCCGGGGGTCATTGAGTGCGTATCCGTGCAAATTCAACAGAACCAAACAGACGAAAGCTTTGCTCTAAAAAAAGATGCCCTTAACGAATCAAGACAACTAAAGTCCACTCGCTTCATCGATGTAAAACGAACGAGATCCTGGACTGCGAACAACGAAAGGACTCTGTCTTGCCAGTGAAAAAAGGTTAGTCAGCCCAAGAACGCCTTGAATCAGCATAAGAAATAATTGAACAAATCCACCTGACAGGGACAGCAAAACGAAACATTCAAAATAGACCCAGAACGAAACACACGGCGCACCATTAACATACACAACGCCACTTTGCCAACAAAACCTTGAGTCGCGAATTCCACATTCAAACATGTAATATCCAGTCTACACGTTAAATAAAACCTACAAATCAAACGGAATTTGACGAATGCGGATACTGGCAAGCACATGCGCATTCGTGCACTCTATTAAGCAACACACTGATTCAGCCAAACGGATTTAAAAGACGCACGAAAAACACAATACGCAACACAACACACTAAATATGAACCAAATTCAACCGCACGCAATCCGACACAGAAAAGGGCCGAAACGACAATCTTCGTTTCGGTCTCTGCTACAAATGTATGGAGAGATCATCTGCGGTCGCCTCCAACAGCAAGAAGCTTTTGCAATCCATTTCGAAACCGGGCCTGAAAATGATGGCACAAGGGAAGACGCCGAGAGACGGCTGCTTTGTCATATTCGCTTCAGATTGAACGGTGTGGAATCAAACCGCCAATTCCCCCCGTTCGCTCAGGTGTGTTGAGAGTGCTGCCTGACACTTGTCACAAACCGCTTCCCTAGGGCTGAAGAGAACTCTCGCGTTGTTATCAGGGCTTCGGTCGTATGTCGATTTGGACTCTGACCTGAAGTCATTACAAGATGGTATCTCCGAAAATCGGCCCATTTTTGACGCGAGGAAAATTCATTCCGTCTCATTGGTTTTTGGCGAATGGATTGCCATGAACGAGTTGCCGACTTCGCAGGTGTGCGTCACAATCCGCACACGATGCCAACTGGGGAACTGTTCCACTCCGCGAGCGTTGAGATGCTCAACGTGGAATGGAATGAGTCGTGGTTTTCGTCTTCAAATTTTGAATCCAAGTGAGAAAATCCGATGTTAAGAGATGCGGTGTCGATGGCTATGTTTCAGGCCGTCGCGGTTAGCGGCCTGATCCTGTCAGCTGCGAGTTTTTCCCAGGGTGCGGACGATGCAACGAACGTCACGTCGGTGGTGACGGCTGCGCTCAAAGACAACAAGCTGTCGATTAAGGCCGATAATGGGACTTTTACCGATACGGCTCAAGGAGTCCCGAAAAAGCTTACGCTTGAATACCGCATCGGTGACGAGAAACTGAAACGTGAAGTGAATGAGGGTGGACAGCTTGAAATCGTAGCACCGGATGGTCAGAAACTGGTCATCATCAAAGCGGTTTATGGGCCTGCAGATGGTTCCACACCGCAGCAGAACGACGCAAGCATCGCTCCCATGGAAGTCCTGGAAACGCTGCCAGGCTTCAAGGTTGAGCATGTTTTAAAATCCGAACGAACCAAAGGGGTCTCCTGGATTAGCATGACAAAAGACCCCAAGGGGCGTCTGCTTTTGGGTGCACAACGCGGCCAGGCGATCACTCGAGTGACTCTCGAAGACGGTAAAGTCATCAAGGACGAAACCTTGTCAATTCCTGTCACCGAAACGATGGGAATGCTGTTTGTGGATAACGTGCTGTACCTCAATGGTGCCGGAGCTGATGGCAAATATTGTCTGTTTCGCTGCAAGGACACCAAGGGTGACGACAGTTATGACGACGTCGAATGCCTGCGCGAATGGCGAGGTGGTGCCGGCGAACATGGGGCACATGCCATCGTCCTTGGTCCGGATAAAATGCTTTACGTCGTTTGCGGAAACTTCGTGGATGTTCCAGATGATCTTGTCTCGACGTCCCCACATCGCAGCTACGGCGATGATCTGGCGTTAAAGCGAGCGGAAGACGGGAACGGATTCGGTGCGGGACGACAACCACCTGGCGGATTTGTGGCTCGGGTCGACCTGGATGGAAAGAACGCGGAACTGTTTTCCGCCGGCGAGCGAAACACCTATGACATCGCGTTCAATCCGGATGGGGAATTATTTGGCTGGGACAGCGACATGGAATGGGACTGGGGCAACCCCTGGTATCGTCCAGTCCACGTCTTTCATTCGGTCCGTGGAGGCGATAATGGATTCCGTGAAGGGAGCGCCAAGTGGCCTGAATATTACGCCGACAGCCTGCCTCAAACGACCACAATCGGCATCGGATGTCCGACAGGAGTCGCCTTCGGAACGGGCGCAAAATTCCCGGCAAAGTACCAAAAGGCCTTCTTTATCTGTGACTGGACTTATGGCCGCCTGATGGCCGTGCACCTGACGCCCAACGGCGCCAGCTATAAGGGGACATTCGAGAATTTTGTTGCCCCCAAATCGCTTCACGCCAAAGCAGGTAAAACGCCGCTCAATTTGACCGATGTCGTTATTGGCGATGACGGCGCGCTCTACTTCACGATCGGTGGGCGGGGGACCGCAGCCAGCTTGTTCCGCGTGACCTACACAGGGACCGAACCGGCCGCGCCGATCCCCGCAAATCAACTTCAGGAAAATGAGGGGCGTTCCTCACGGGATCTGCGTCACAAGCTGGAATCGCTGAATGTCAACCCTGACCCTGCAACGGTCGCGTTTGCCTGGCCCTATTTGAACAATTCCGACCGCTACATTCGGTACGCAGCACGCATGGCGATCGAGCGGAATCCTGTCGCCGAATGGCAGGCAAAGGCCCTGGCCGAAATGCAGCCGCATGCCGCCTTTACTTCTTTACTCGCGCTCGCCCGACTGGGCGCTCCGGAGACTCAACCGGAGATAATAAAGTCGCTGTCGTCGTTCTCGCTCCACAGCCTCACGGAAGAACAAATCCTGGAAAAATTGCGTGTGATCGAAGTTTCGATTGCACGACAAGGAATTCCGACCGGCGACGTCGCCAAGCAACTCGTCGCGAAACTTGATCCGTATTTTCCAGCAAACAGCGAATCCGTGAATCGTGAATTGTCCCAGATTCTTGTCGCCCTGAATGCTCCATCGGCAGTTGCCAAAACGGTTGCCCTGATGCAAGGAGCAACAACGCAAGAAGCCCAGGTCGCGTACGCCATGAACTTACGCAATACCAAAGTGGGATGGAACACGGATCTTCGCCGCGCGTACTTGTCGTGGTGGAATACCGGTCGCTCAACCGAACATCCCGCTCAGGTCGTGAAATGGTTTGAAGAAGCAGGGATTCGATTTAACAATGGTGCCAGCTTTGCCAACTTCATGGCTCACGCTCATGAAGAGGCTAAGTTCACGATGCTGCCCGAAGAGATTCTCGCACTGAATGATATTCTGACCGCATATAGCGCTGCGCATAACAACCAGCCGCTACTCCCCAAGAACGCAGCCTCGCGCAAACTGGTCCAGGAATGGACAACAGCCGATCTGCAGCCGATCCTGCCGGAAGTCACCCGTGGACGCAACTTTGCAAAAGGTAAGGAACTATTCATCGAAGCCCAATGTGCTGCGTGTCATCGCTATGGTGATCTGGGTGGAATGGTCGGCCCTGATCTGACAGCGGTCGCGACCCGCTTCAAGAGGCAGGACATCCTGGAGTCATCAACCGAGCCGTCCAAAGTCCTTTCCGAACAATATATGAATACCGCGATTGAAACGAAGGGCGGCCAGGTGGTCGTCGGTCGAATTGCGGAAGAGACGCCAGAGAAGGTCGTCATTCGCCCGAAGCCATTGGAGAATGAAACAGTAACCGTCCTGAAATCAGAGATCGAATCACGTTCGCTTTCAAAGACCTCACCGATGCCGGCCGGCTTACTGAACACGTTCACCAAAGACGAGATCCTCGATCTGCTGGCCTACCTGGAATCGCTGGGTGACCCGAACCATCCTAACTTCCGGAAGTAAACTGCGACGGCTCCCCTGCTCTACCGCTTCACGTGAACCGGATTGATGTAACATGAATCACGGATTGTCAAATTTTGAAATCTGGTTGCTGTGCCATCTCATCGGAACCTTCGGAGAGTCGTCTCTACTTCTGCCGGCATCTCAGATTATGAAAACTGGATTTAATATCGACGCTGGGGCGGCGATGACGATTGAGCTCGACGATCGGCACCTCAATATCATTCAGGTTCGGTGCCTCCGTGTAGTCCACCGTTGATCGATGCCCTACCGTCCCAACGCTCTGACGAACCGCCGCAAGGTGAGGCAGGGATTGTGCGCAGGAAACGTGAATTAACTTCGAAAGTTTTTTTGGAACAGTCAGTCGAACTTTGACATCAAATTTTGTTTTGATCGGACTTATTCGTCTTATCCGACCTGCGGGACTTATCCGTGGGGTTATTTCCCCTATTTTCCGAAAGCACGAAGGATGACCGGACCTGAAATCACAATCCAGCAGAGAGCTGAAATCAAAAGTGCGATTCCAGTGGCAACGCTACCGAAGTCTTTGGCGTGCTTCGATAACGGATGACGTTCCAGTGAGATGCGGTCGACGACGCTCTCGATGGCCGAGTTGAGAAACTCGACCAATAGCGCTTGCATCATGCTGACAACCAGTAATAGGTGCTCAACCTTGCTCACGGGAAGTAAAAGTGAAATAGGTAACAGCACCAGGAACGCTCCGAATATCTGGCGTATGGCCATTTCTTGAATCAAGCCATCGCGAAACCCAGCGTAGGAGTTCTTGCACGCATTCATGAAATGGCGAAAGCCGCCTGAACGTTTGACGTCGTCGCCATTTTCAATCATGAATCAAATCATCCGTCTTCAAATAACTCGTGAAAGTGACGATTGGGATTGAACCTGAAATCGTTGGTCAGAAGTTATTGCTCGCCTGTCGGGGGCAGAACTGGTTCCACTGACGATTCTGGCGATCGCATTGATGCGTTGTCTAGCGCTTGCGTGAAAATCCGTTGCCACTTCAAGTAATACATCGCGGTACAAATCAGCCCGAGAATGCCGCAGACGAGAAACACCTGATTCGATGGCATTCCCGTACGCTTCACGATCAGAAACAGAATATTTCCGAGAATGATGGCAACGAACGAAAGGCAAGTCCAAAGCCCCAGTACCCTGCCTCGCTGTTCTTCCGTCGAGAGTGTCTGCGTCATGGTTTGCAGAGGGACCATGAAAAAGCCTGCCAGAAACCCAGTGACCGTCAGGCATGTTGCGACTAAATAGAAATTCAACGGAATCAGACCGAGTATGAAGTACATCACAGTGGTCCCGATGGCACCAATCGGAATCAGACCTGGACGAACGGCGTGTCCCGAGATTCGTCCAGCACAAAAATCGCCAACTCCGATGGCCACACCCAGAATGGCCATCAAACCTGCTGTCTGGGTGGCACTGATCTCAAGCAACTCTTTGTAGTCGGGCAGAATCAGAAGGGCGACTCCTCCGACAATGAAGTAGAAGCAAGACCAGGCGATGATCACGTGGGACAACGGGGTTCCGGAAATCTCACGCCACGTATCGAGGTACGTCCGAAACAAAAGAGGTCGGATTTTGAGCGCGGGATTCTGCGGCGACAGCCGTGGAATGCCAAACGAAGCAATCGAGGCGGCGATTCCGACCGCAAGCACGACAAGACCTGGCAGCAAAAGCTGGCGCGTCGCATCCGGGAATCGATTCGTGTCGGGAGCATAAGCGTCATACAGTGGTCCGCCGATGGCGCATCCCAGGATCACAGCCAGATACGTAAACATGTTGATCGTTCCGTTCGCGCGACTCAGCAGCTTCGGATCAACAATTTCGGGCAGGATTCCATATTTCGCTGGACCGAAGAAGGCACTCTGTGTCGAAATCAGAATGAGTGCCCCCAGCACCAGCCAGAGATTCGACATCCACAGCCCGGCCAATGCCATTAATGCAATAACGATTTCCGACAATTTGACGACGACACTGACGTCACGTTTGCTGTAGCGATCGGAAAACTGGCCGGCAAACCCTGAAAACAGGACGAATGGTCCTGCCAGGCAGAGTGATCCCACGGCCTGAGCCCCTTCTCCAAGCTCGTCAGCCCAAATGCCTCCCGCGGCAACTCCGAAGACGACAACCTGTTTCAAAATATTGTCGTTTGCCGCTCCAAGCGCCTGCGTGGCATTCAGACACATGAATCCAAAGCGATTGGAACTAGGATTATCCATGTTTGTGGCCATATTGAAAAAGTTTCGCGGATCGGAGTGAGTGAAATCAACGAAGTCCCAAAGATTTGCTCGTGCAATCGATGCAGGAGAATGCAGGATTCGCGTCTTTTGTGGAAGGCGAGGTATGCGGCAGAATGTCACGCAAAATCTGGTCAATCTTAAAAAAGTGTCGAAAGGCGCTTTCGGTCACTCCTCATAAAGTCATTGATTTGGACAGCAACGACGGGGATGAAAATGGGTACTTTTGGGCGACAACGGGTTTCTGCTCGTGAACTTCAATTTTCCGCCCCAGCCCGATATGCTCGGTTTTCACACGTGAACAAATCATCGATTAGGACGTCAGATGCTCTGGCCTGTCGTCGCGTGTATCTTCATCTTTTGATTCGGCATTCTTGAGGAATAGACCATGGAAACCACTAACGGATCGTTAAACCGTAAACTGCGTATGGCCTTGGTTGGCGGGGGGCAAGGGTCATTTATTGGCCGGGTTCACGCAACCGCTGCGGTACTCGACAATCGTGCGGCACTGGTCGCCGGGGCATTGTCGTCTGATCCCGTTCGCGCCAAATCGTCGGCACCGTCATATGATATTGCCAATGATCGAGCCTACGGATCGTTTGAAGAATTGTGTCAAAAAGAGTCCGCACTGTCCGCCGACAAGCGAATCGACTTTGTGACCGTGGCGACCCCGAATCATACTCACTTTGCCGTGGCGAAAGCGGCTCTTCAAGCGGGCTTCAATGTCATCTGCGACAAACCGATGACCTTTGATCTGGCCCAGGCCGAAGAACTGGCCGCACTGGTTGAGAAATCCGGTGCGGTTTTCGCCGTCAGCCACAATTACACCGGATATCCTCTGGTACGTCAGGCGCGAGAAATGATCCTTGGGGGTGAGCTGGGAGAAATCCAGGCAATCCGCTCGAATTACATTCAGGGCTGGTTACGAACTCGGTTGGAATCATCTGATCAGAAGCAGGCCGCATGGCGAACAGACCCGACGAAATCGGGCGCTGCCGGCTGCTTTGGCGACATTGGCACACATGCCTACAACCTCGCTCGGTACATGACTGGCTTGTTACCTGACAAAGTTTCTTGCCATTTGAAGGCGTTTGAGCAAGGCCGATTGCTGGACGATTACGGCCATGCGGTGATCCGTTTCGAAAACGGTGGTCTCGGGACCGTGACGGCGAGTCAGATTTCTCACGGTCGAGAGAACGACTTGTTCATCGAAGTTGACGGGACGAAAGGTGCATTGGCCTGGCGTCAGGAAAATCCCAATGAGATGATCGTTCGCCGCAACGGGCACCCTCACTCAATTTACACGCGTGATCCCAACGCTTCGTTCATGAATGACTCAGGGAAAGCGGCATGTCGGCTTCCAAGCGGTCATCCCGAGGCGTTTTTCGAAGCGTTCGCAAACGTTTATCGTTTCGCTTACGACGATATGGTCAAACGGGCTGCGGGCCAGTCATTTGAACGACGCAACACTGTCTATCCAAACGTATACGATGGGGTCGAAGGGATGTACTTCATTCAGCAGTGCGTGGCCAGCAGTGCATTGGATGGTGCCTGGCTGCCACTCAAGCATCCTGCTGCCCGACGCTGATTGACCTGGCGTTTGAGGCTCGAGAAACGGTCGAACTCGCAGATTTGGCCGATCTTCAATCTTACATTTTCGAGGGGCAGGCAGCTTCCGGCCTGCCTCTCGGGGTGTTTTTACGGGCTTGACTGACGAGAATTCAGAATGTCATGGCCATTTATCGTAAAAAATCGACATTGATTGAGGTTCGTACGACGTTGACAATCGCAGTCACTTATTCCAATTGCGGACAACTCGGAATTGTCTGAATTGCCTGGAAAGGATATGAGACGCACTTACCCGGTGCTCGGTCGTTTCAAAACTTCTTTGCAAATGTCCGCCGCACAAATTGCGGAGCGCCGAGTGGGAGAGCGATGGTGAATGGCATGACGATCAACGGGCCCAAAAGCACGTCCCATCGGTGGATCTGGCTCGCGGTCGTTTGCTTGATCTGTGGAAACGGGTGCGCAACGGTCCCGTACAAATACTCACGCTTTCATTCCTCGGAAGAAGACCCTCAAACCGAAGTTGTGTTTGATTACGGTCAGCCTCAAAAAACACTGGACAATATCGCCTGGGTCACAGGAATCTGGTCTCGGATCCTGTCGCTGAATTCTCACGTGAACAACCACGATTTGACCGACGAAACTCGGGCTAAACTGACTGCGTACCTGGAAGAAAACGATCTCACCGACGTCCTTGTCCGTGTGAATCAGTACGACCCCAAGGGTGAATGGCAGCGATTGCGAGAAAACCGCCGGGTCGCTGCAGGGTGGCGATATTCCGCAGGTCTATTGAGCATGGCTCATTACACACTACTCCCGGGACGAGTTTTTGGGGGGGATACGTATAATCCCTTCACCAATACACTTTATATCAATTCGGACGTCTCTGCAGTCGTTTTGCACGAAGCAGCATACGCAAAGGATATTCATTCTCAATCACTCCCGGGAACGTATGCCGTTTTCAATGAATTGCCCGTGATGTCACTCTGGCGACACACAAAAGGTGTCAATGACATTCTTGGTTATGCAAGAACGAACGACGATTGGACCGTGGAACGCGAGACTTATCGCGTTGTCTATCCGCAGATGGGTGTTCACTCAATGTCTTTGACAGGAACTTTTGTCCCGTGGTGGGAGGGGATCTTGTTTACTGTCGCTGGTGCAACAGCGGGTCATGTGACAGGCCAGGTCGCCATTTCGATTCGTCAAAAAGAACGGGATGCGCAGCAGGAGGAACTGGCATTGGACGAAGTTCCCGAATCAGAACCTCTGTTGGCAACAAACCCTGAATCGAGTGAGCCGAAGTCGAAAATTCAATTTACCGATCATTCAATAGAGTCGCCGCCCGATTCGAACCCCGTTGACGATGACCTGCCGTTGCGGAGTTCGCGCAAGTAATTCGACACCGAGGAACGGAGTCTTGAAGCATGTCTCAGTTCTTGCGGCGATTCCTTTTCATGGCGTTACTGACAACGATCAGTGGATGTACCGGTGGACTTGGTCGCTGGACTCGTCACGACCAGACTCGTGCGACCGAGGTTCTTTCAACAACCTCCGGTCAGCAGGTTGAGCGTGGAACGCCCCGCCCGGTGATTGATGGGATTGGATGGGTCGTGGGAATCCCTTCGAAGATCATTCTTTGGGACCGGCGAATCGACAACCACAAGATCTCATCAGAAACGGAATCGGCAATCACCCAATATGTCAGCGACCTGGACCTGCAGGACACGAAAGTACGACTCAACCAATACGCACCGATCGACGAATGGCGGCGGCTTTACGCTAATCGCACCGTTGGCTGGGGCTGGCGGTACACGCTGGGTGTCTTGGCATGGGCCGATGAAGCGATCTTTCCGGGAAGGATCTTTGGTGGCGATCATTACAATGCCTATACGAATACGATCTCGATCTTTTCAGACGCTCCCGCGATCGCGGTCAAAGAAGGAAGCCGAGCTCGTGATGTCAGATCGCGGTCGCTGCCCGGTACTTATGCCGCAGTGAATTCATTGCCTTTGATATCAATGTGGCACGAAACCGTGGCGACCGGTTACGCCATGGAATATTTGCAGGACGATCTGCCAAAATCTGAACGGGAAGGATATTACCTGCTTTACCCGTCGTACGGCGCTCACTTGGGAAGTAACCTGGCCTCGTTTACTGCGGTTCCCAACACGATTGGCGCTGCTATTTTTGCGATCCCTGGCCACGTTGTCGGACGTTACGAAGGAAGTCGTGTGAGCGAGTCGCAATCGTTACGAGCCCAAGGTCCAAGCCCGACTAAAGATCAATCAGTCAATCAAGAAGATTGATGTGATACTTTCCGAGAAGACAATCGTGTGTGTGTGTGTGTGTGTGTGTGTGTGTGTGTGTGTTTGGCACAGCGGACCCAGGAAATTCTCGCGAGAGCAACGCAAGAAACGCCTGCAAATTCAATGAAGCCTTTAGTCCATCTTGGACATGTAGCGCTGATGGGGTCAATGCACTAGCCCATGAGAGGTCATGAGCGATAGAAAAATACTGAGCGATAGAGCAAAACTTACTTAGATCCATCCAGTAAATCAGCGAGTTCTCTCTCAGATCGTATTGTTCACTCTCGCCGACTGTGTCTCTTTACGAAAAAACACCGCCAGAAGGTGCGACACAACTTCTGGCGGTGAAATCTCTTTCGAGAGTCGGTATCCATCAAGCCCCGGATCAAGGGGAATGAGGAGCAGGATCGTTATCGGACTTATTGTTGGCAGTGATCGCAATCACCAAAGCGGCAACGGCGATACCGGCGAGAAGCGCGCCAGCACAGCACAACCAAACTCCCGATCCGTCGTCGCAGCAGCAACCGTATTGACCGCGAGCGCCGTTTTCACCCAGGACCAACAGGCCCTGTGTTTTCGCTGCTGGAGGAGCCGATTGCTGAGCCCAGAGGCGATAGGTCCCTTCCGTGGCTCCACAACTGACTTGGTATACACCAGACTTCAGATTCTGAACGGCGAAACGGCCTTCGCTATCTGTTACTGATTGACCAACTTCAGCCTTACCTTGCTTAAGAATAACCTTCGCACCCTTTACAGGAGCTCCGGTGTGATCAACCGTTCGTCCATTGAACGTGTCGGACTTCCCAAGACTGACGTCGAGAACGGTGTTATCTGGGATAATCTTGACTGCAGGGGCTGGGGAAAGTTTTTGTTCAGCCAGAATTCGTGTTTGAGGAAACACAATTCCGACCATGGCGAGTGCGACCGATGCACTCTTAATAAAGGCGAATCCTTTGCTCACGTCCGGCTCCTAAACTTGCCTGAAAACTTATATGGTCTCCGTTCACATGAACGGTTCCAGGGCTACGCTCTTCAGAATTTGAGCCTTATCGATAAAGCCCCTCATCATAACCATCGGAATTATAGAGCCTCTTCGTAAAGTCAGAGACAATGAAGTCGTTAAAATCGTTACCATCGGTAGAAACTGTGACCTTTTTCGCGCAATTCCGGCAAAAACTGCCGAACGGTCACTCGTTGGCATCGAAAGTTTTTCGCTCGGCTAGATTGTCAGCGCAAACACATTCATGCCTGTTGAATAAAAGGATTCACGCCATGACGTTCGAGAACGACTCGTTAGGCGTGCAAAGTGGTGTCCTGATCCGGCAAAATATCGAACTGCCAGCCGCCGTGGGATCAGACGTGCCGTATGACACGAAGAAGTGATAAGCGATCACGCAAATCAGCGAAACCCAATCTGACGATCACGTGATTGCCTGAAGCGAGTTGGGCATGATAAACCAACCCGGGGCTTCCTCGTCATTTCACGGATAAAGAGGCAAGCTGATCAAGAATTGTTGCGTATTCTGCAACGCTTCGCCCATTGCCTTTTAGTTCCGCCGATTTCGTCAAAAACGCTTGTCGCCAAGTGGTCCGACCACTGACTAATTCAGCATAGGTTCCAATATCGACCCTGCATGTTGCCGATCGGTCGGCATGCAATCCAGTCTCGACAGAGATCAGTTCCTCTCCGCGAACGACGAGTTGCCATTGGCCGCCGCCATGGCCGACGATATCAAGTCCAAGCAAACGTTCATCCAAATTATTCAGCGTCATATTTCCCGCATGATCAACCAGTGGCCTGAGGTGGCTTTCGGCATCGAAGTCCGGATCGACTGGCTTCTTACTCGGTGTGGGAAAACCGCTTTCGATGGCGATACGAGACAACTTTAAGAGCAGTTCTCGATTGACATGAGGACACGGGAGCTGAGGCATCGCCAGATCGGTGTTAGACGTGTCGAATTCAGGGTCCATTTTCCAATAAGAATTGTAGACTCGAATATGCTCGTAAAAGAGCATTTCGGACTCCGTCGCATCGACAGGTCGTTCGCCTGCCCCGCAAAATGTAGCACCATAAAAACCCGCCGACTGTTCCAGAACGTCTCGAAGCAAACGGACCGTCACTGGATGCTTCGGCGTCAGGTGATACGTCTTCCCATGCCATTTCGCATGCGTGATGACATGTGTCATCACAGCAGACACCCAGTCGACTGGGACCAGATGCTTGGTTTCATTCCCGGACAGCGTGAGTCGAACCTCGTGTCCTCCAACCAAACCGGTCTCGTTCGGAGGAATTGAACGAACGATCGTATGCACAAGCTGCAAGGCAGCATAATAGCCGTGATAAGTAGTTGTCAGACCGGTCTGTGAATCGCCAATGATAATGCCGGGTCGAAACACCGTCGGCTCGTCTAAAAACTCGGCCTCGCGTACGAGCGTTTCGGACTGGAGCTTGCTGCATTCGTAGTCGTTGGAAAACTGCTGGCCAACATCCAGTTCCGTTTCGAGGACTTTGCCCTGCCTCAGACCGGCTACATAGGCCGTCGAAACATGGTGAAACTTGCGAATTCCTGCGTTGCGACAGAAGTCAAGGACGTTTCGTGTTCCTTCAATGTTCGATCGCCATGGCTCGCCAGAATTACTCGTCGAATGAAATGTCAAACTCGCCGCATTGTGAATGACCGCCGAGCAATACTCCGCCGCCCAGCGCAGGTCTACGGCATCCAGACCGAGATCCGGCTGGGAAATATCACCTTCCATGACGACGGGCCGTGATAGTGGTCGTCCGTATTCGGCATCCCACGCGCACAACGCCGATTCGATTCGCTGCCGAGCGGTCTGTTTGCGATTTGGGCGAACAACAACAGCAACGGGGATCTCGCGAATCAACAGGTCGCGTAGTAAATAGTTACCGAGCAGGCCGGTAGCCCCGGTCAACAGATGATAACTCATAGGAAGATGTTCCGCAGGGAAGACAGCTGTCTCGCAAGCATATATGCGGGAACAAAATCGTTCCAAAGACAAACCCTAGTCTAACTCGATTCGGGAGATCATTTCAATCGTCTACCGACACGTAAAACAGTGTGCAACATCAAGTGGCAAAAAAAGTTTCGCCATTTGGAGCATTGAGTAAATGAGGCGCAATCGTTGCCGATGTGCAACTCGGCAACTCATTATGCCGGTTGTAAGGCAGTTGACGGTTGATCTTCAAATTCCTGCAAACAACCCGGGTAATTTAGACAGATTAACTCAATACAAAGTCCCAACGCAAAGTCTGAAGTCAGGCCGCTTCAAAGTTGCTGCCCTTCCGCTGCGTCGTCGAAGTGATCTTCATTCATATTCTCGGGAGGACCAGGGGGTTCACCTGTGATCCTCCAGGGTGGAAGTTCAATCTTCTGGTCGAGAAGCCATTTCGAAAGCTCAACTTTAGAGTGGAAAGTTGATGATTCGAAGTCGGAATCAGTGCTTTTATCGTAAGAATCCTTACGTATCTGGGCCAACCAGGCCCCCGAACGTCGCCCAAAAGTCCGCGCCAGGACAAGCTCTGCACCTTTGCGTTGACGCGAATCAAGGTGTCGCCAAAGTCGACGCGTACTGTCCATTAAACAAGGGTTTGACGGATTGTGAGAGATCCCCTCGATTAATCGTTGCCATGCGTCCGGTAAATCGCTTCTCCGCTCAGCGAACTGAGACCACAACAGCCAGGCTCCGGCGAGCGAGGAATCACGATTGATTGCACGTTCCAGAAACTTTTCGGCAGATTGCGGGCTTTTCACAGAGGTCGCCTGATGCCAGTGATATCGTCCGATCCAAAACGGATACATCACGAGCAATAGTCCCGGCAGGAGCCATACATGTGCCAAGATGACGCTGATTCGAAGTATGAGAACATGTCGAAACGGGCCGTCAGTCAAGAATGCAATCACGGCGCCGTAACAGAAACCAGCCAGATGAGCAACATTAGCACAAGGAAACACTTCGAATGCCGTCAACACCCAGCCCAGCACAATCATTCCGACACCAAATTCGACCACACCCGGGGGACATGACCTGGCAATCTCGTCATCAAATTGTCTCAAAACCGTCAGTGCTCCAAGCATGGCGAAAGTCGCCCCGGAAAAACCCATCACTGCGTTGCCGAAACAAAGCTCTGACATGATCGGAACACAAACCGCCGGAATCAGGAAGAGAGCCATCGTGAAGCTGCCCCATCGGTGCTCAAGGCGACGCCCCAGATACCATGCTCCAACAAGATTCAAAATAAGATGAGCCAGATTGGAATGATGAAAGGCCGTTATCGGAATTCGCCACCATTCCCGGGACCAGACATCCAACGGACCATGGAGATCGGAATCTAAAGAACGCCGAACTCCGTCGTGAATCGCGGGCTGATGTAATGAACAAATTGCCCCCCAAGTGCGCTGGACTTCTTCAAAAGGCTCTTGATCGGCGATCGCCTGAAAAACGCTCCCTAAGTACACCGCCACGCAAACAACGAGCGACTCTGCGGTCATCGGTGCGAGTCGTATCCAGCGCAAGTCAAAACTCCACGAACGTCGATTGGAGACTGACGAAAGATTCTTTATCTCGATCCGTCAACCGGGTCTGAATAAGCATCGAGCACCCTGCGCACGATGCTAATAGTCCCTCAGAACTTCGCGAGACGGGTTGATATGCTCAAAACGGCAAACCATGTCCGTCAGCATCGAAAACCGTTGACGCATCCGTTCGTTTCGCCTGCGAGGATTGTAAGGCAACTCACGCACTGACTTCAACAATCGAGGCTGCGGCCTGGCCAATGCGAGTGACGTTAATGCTGAGAACGATACGATTTGAAGTTGCCAACGGCTGTCCGGCGACCACGTTTAACGGGCAGGCGGGATCAGGAGTATCGTAGTTCAACGTATAGGGAATCACGCCATGAGTCAGGGCGACAACCGATGCCGCCAATTCCAGCAATCCAGCTCCTGCACCAGAATTACCAAGAAAACTTTTGGGAGCCGTAACGGGAATGCGTCGACCTAATTCGTCACCGAAAACATCCAGAATGGCTTGTGCTTCCGCAATATCGACATCGACGGTCCCCAACCCATGTGCGTTGATATGTCCAATCTGATCGGTCCGTAGTCCGGCGCTTCGCAGTGCGTTTCGCATCGCGTTTGCCAAGGCAAGACGATAATTTGCCTTCTGATCCGGACTTGTCACACATGACGAACCGGTTCCCAGAACACGCCCCCAGATCTTTGCGCCGCGATTTTGGGCGTGCTCATGATCTTCCAGGATAAATGAACACGATCCTTCACCGACGACTCGACCCGATCGATTCAGATCGAATGGTCGAGCGCGGCACTCTGGCGCGTCAGGTGATCGCGCCAGATCGTTCCACAACGCCTGATGTAATGTCTTGATCGGGTGCAGGGTCGTTCCCGTGACACCGACAATCATCATATCTGCGGAGCCACGAAGAATGATTCGCATCGCTTCACCGATCACCGTATTGCCCGATGCATCATCCAGCGTCAGGGAATTACTTGGCCCGCGTGCATCGGCCGAGATACTGATGTGACAGGCGGGCATATTCGGGAGGTATCTCAATAACCAGAGCGGTTCAAGCTTGGTCAGCCCCATCTGGCCCCAATTCCCCGTTTGAAAGCGCGTCGTCCCCTCGTCGCAGCACGCCACACAACCTTCCAGCAACACCTCTGGCGGACTGAGCATTAAATTGGCGCCGAATTCGACCCCCAGTCGCTCGTGATCAATCTTACTGAGGTCGATTTCGGAACTTTGCAATGCCAGGAGGGCTGAGGCAACGCCTAATTGAATTTCGCGACACATCGCCTTGAGATTCTTGCGCTGCTCTTTCAGATAGACTTTGCGAGCAGATTCGTCAGTGAAATCGCGAACTTCGGCCCCCACTCCATCGGGAGCGGCGAACCCGGGAAATAATTCCGCGCGTCGCACTCCGGAACGGCCCGCAGACAGGCTATCCCAGAACGCATCGACACCGATGCCGATCGGGCTGACAATGCCAACGCCGGTAATAACAACTTCCCGAGTCTCTGAGGATCTGGTCACGATTTGGTGCTCATTGGCGGCCACGTATCTGCGTCAAAGTGGTCGCACACGGCGAACCAAACGTCTGGCGATCACGCAGAAACCCATCAAAACTTCTGATAAACCCTTCGTCAGCTCACTCGCCCAACTACCAAACAGGCGTTGTGACCGCCGAACCCGAAACTGTTCGACATCACACGATTGATGCGAACTTCACGTGCTTTATTGGGAATATAGTCGAGATCGCAATCTGGATCAGGATTCTCAAGATTGATGGTCGGTGGAATGATCTGATTTAACAGGGTCAAAACTGCGACGACGAATTCGACTCCACCGGACGCACCCAGCAAGTGGCCCAACTGGCTTTTTGTACTTGAGACGCAGACCCGTTTGGACTCGGATTCGAACACGCGTTTGATGGCATTGGTTTCAGCCTTGTCACCGAGCGGAGTGCTCGTCCCATGTGCGTTGATGTATTGGATCTCTGCGACTGACAGTCTTGCATCTTTGAGTGATAAACTCATCGCGCGAGCAGCCCCTGTCCCCTCTGGATCCGGGGCTGTCATGTGAGAACCGTCTGACGACATACCGTAACCGAGGACTTCGCCAAAAATCTGGGCTCCTCGCTTTTTTGCATGCTCAAACTCTTCCAGCACAACAACGCCAGCACCCTCTGCGAGCACAAAACCATCTCGATCTCGATCAAACGGACGACTGGCTGACTCGGGTGAGTCATTCCGTGTCGAAAGTGCTCCCATTCGAGCAAAGCCCGACAAACCCATGGGTGTGATAGCGGCTTCGCTGCCACCTGCAACCAGAATGTCAGCAACATCGTGCTGTATCAAACGGAACGCATCACCAATCGCATTACTCGCGGAGGCACATGCGGTTGCAACAGCGCTACTTGGCCCCTTAAGACCAAACTGGACCGAAATATTTCCACTGGCCGCATTCACCATCAATTTTGGAATCATAAAGGGCGAGACCCGTGACGGACCGCGATCAAAGAGCTTGGCATGCTGCTCTTCGATTTCGTTCAAGCCACCAATACCGCTTCCGATGATGACGCCGCAACGATATGGATCATCGACCGCCTTGAAATCGATACCGGATTGCCGGATCGCCTTCTGCGCAGCCGCCAGTGCAAACTGACTGAATCGGTCCAGTCGTTTGGCTTCCTTCGAGTCAAAATGTTCTTCGGGACGAAAGTCTTTGACTTCGCCTCCAAAGTTGACTTTAAAGTCGGAGCAATCAAATCGCCCCAATCGGCCGACACCGCTTTTGCCCGCACAAAGGCGATCCCAGAACTCATTGATTTCTGAGCCGAGGGCGGTGATGACCGACATCCCTGTCACTACCACGCGTCTGGACATCCGTCACTGCTTCTCCGTGATGTACTTGACTGCATCGCCTACGGTCATGATCTTCGCCTGATCCGCTTCTGGAATCTGCACTCCAAAGTTGTCTTCAAATTCCATGACCAGTTCTACGAGGTCGAGCGAATCTGCTTTCAAATCCGCAACAAAATTGCTGCTCGACTTGATATCTTCCTTGGGAATATTCAGTTGCTCACTGACGATCCCAATCACTTTTTCTTCCATAGCTTTTTCTTCAGTCGTCGACGCCACGCCTCACTCCTTTGGAGCCTAATCTTAAAAATAAAACTGACCATCACGGCAATCGTGGTGGAAATTTCAGTGTCAATCATTCGAAGAATACAGACTTCTTACCCGGTTTCGCGACGGTATACAGGGTTTTGAGAGTCGTGTAAACGGCAATGAAAATATCAGCGATCGAATCCGCTGCCACTGGCAGAAAAGCAAACAAGCTGGCGGACAAGAAAACTTTACGTCCAGACACGTTATTTCAGCCGGTTTCGACATAAATATCAGCTCAGACATCATCGTTGATGGACTGGCAATCCATCTTTCGATCAATTCGTTTTAAAAGCGACTTTAGCACTTTACCGGGTCCAATCTCGTAAAATTGATCGCACCCTTGCGCCAACAATTCACGAACACAGTCTTCCCATAAAACAGGCTGGGTCACCTGCCTCACCAGGATTTGCTGCAAATCTTCGGTATTGGAATGAGTTTTTGCATCAACGTTTGATACGACAGGAATTCGGCCCGCTTTGAGCTGAACTTTCCCGAGAACTTCTTCAAGCTGACTGCAGGCCGATCCCATCAGCGGCGTATGAAAGGCACCTGCAACGGCCAGTGTACGGGCACTCCCCCCAAGCTTTTCAATCAATTCTGTTGCGCGCACACACGCGGGCTTTTCCCCGGACAATACCGTATTACCAGGGCAAAGGTAATTCGCAATCCAGATTTGACCCGCCGTCGAAGCTTCGTCCCGGACTTGGGCAACCTGCTCTCGATTCAGCAAGAGAGCGCTGACCATTCCCGATGGGTTCGCGTCAGCCGCCTGCTGCATGGCTTCACCGCGCCGTTGCACGACTCGCAAACCATCTTCGAATGACATCGCTCCAGAGAAAACGAGGGCCGTGTATTCACCGAGACTCAACCCCGCAACCATGGCACAGTTGTCGACAATATCAGGATGCTCGGCCCTCAACATTTCCAGCGCAGCCAGGCTGCTCACGAACAACGCTGGCTGACTGATAATCGTCGAATCGAGACGCTCAGCGGGCCCGTCAAAACATATCGAAGCAAGGTCGAATCCAAGAATTTCACGTGCCTGGTCGAAAAGCGATTTTGCAGCAGGAAAACGCGAGTACAGGGATTTCCCCATCCCGACGTGCTGAGCCCCCTGACCTGGAAATAGAAATGCAACCTTTGCCACGTGCCGTCCCCAATTTACCATCACGTTCGAAAAACCAGCTTTTTGATGCCGTGCGAATCAAACGGTTTTCGAATTGCTTGATTTACTGACTTTGAATGGATTCAAAGCCGTATTTTAAAAATTGCGTCTCGCATCAACTCGCAGCAATGGCCGCCAGAGACAGTTCTTCAACAATCTGTTCGTTGATCCGCCGATTTTTCAATGTCGTGGCGACACGCAGCGCATTGTAGATCGATCGCGAATTACTTGAACCATGGCAAATAATCGCAATCCCATCAACACCCATTAAGGGTGCCCCACCCGCTTCGTGATACTCAAACTTTTTCCCAAGGTTTCGAAACGCCTCAATCGCCTGTGGCTTTTCTTTATCAAGGGCACCCAGAACTTCGGCAGAAACCGATTTCATCAGCATCTCTACCATTCCTTCTGCCGCTTTCAGAAGCACGTTTCCGACGAAACCCTCGCAGATGACAACGTCCGCCCCACCTGAATAAAGGTCGCGACCTTCCACGTTGCCGATAAAACGATCTCGAAACGGACTCTTCGCGAATAGCGCAAGCGATTCGCGCACGTCATCAGTCCCCTTACCATCTTCACTGCCAATATTCATGATGCCGACAGTTGGCCGTTCGATTCCGAGCATTTCACGGGCGTAGATCGAACCCATGGTCCCGTACTGAACCAGATGCTCAGGCCGCGCACCGGGATTCGCCCCGACATCCATCAGAACAGTCTTGCCTTTGGTTGTCGGCAACGCGACAGCAATTCCAGGCCGCTTGACACCTTTGAGGAATAAACGCGTCCGCAAACCTGCCGCAACAACAGCACCTGTGTGACCGGCACTGACCACCGCATCAACATGCTGGGTTGCCATCAGCTGCCAGCAAACGATGATTGAACAATTTGGCTTACTGCGCAGCGCCTCAACCGGCTTCTCGCTCATCTCAACCCAACCATCGGCTGGCTTAAGAGTTAAGCGATCGCTGCTAAAACCAGATTTCGACAAGATCGACTCGAGCGATGGCGCATCACCAACGAGAGTCACATGAAGATCCGGATTCTCTTTGAGGGCCGCAATCGCTCCGTCAATGTTGGGCTGAGGACCAAAGTCCCCACCCATTGCGTCCAGTGCAATCCGCATAGAGGACTATTCCTCGACTTCGACGAGTGTCCGCCCCATGTAATCGCCGCACGTCGGGCAGACGACGTGCGAAGGAATCTTTGTCTGACATTTCGGACAATTGTGTAGCTGAACCGGAGTCAAACCGTCGTGACTTCGACGACGACGTGAACGACCTTTGGACTGACGACGCTTAGGTGCGGCCATGTTGAGTTGTTCCCAACCTATCGAGGCAATGAATGAACGAGGAAATAACCCAGATTGCCAAAAAATTTGGCGGGACTGTCCCCCGAGTGAAGCATGACATACTACTTGAACAGGAAATGACGGTCAAGGAAGTGGGTTTACAGCAATTCCTGGATGACAGAACCCGGTTCCAGTGCTGTCGTCGGCCGTCCACTGTGATTCAGGAAACTCATCTGTGGATCAACCCCGAGCACGTGGAACATCGTGTGGTGAATATCCGCGGGTGTGACAGGTCGATCCTGAGGAACTTCACCTAACTTGTTTGTGGAACCAACAATACGCCCACCTTTTACGCCTCCGCCACCCATCAGGCAGAACATCGCATTCCCCCAATGATCGCGACCTGGAGTTCCCATACTGAGCGGCGGACCACCGTTACCTCCGTTATTCATACGAGGAGTTCGACTGAACTCACCACAGAGCATCACCAGGACATCATCAAGCAGTCCACGCTGAGACAAGTCTTCAAACAGCGAAGAAACGGCTGCATCTACGATCGGCAGATATCTTTCCATCCCTGATTTCAAGTCCCAGTGATGATCCCAGCCACCAAAATGGACGGTGACGAATGTGGTTCCGGCTTCCACCAGCCGACGAGCCAGTAACGTGCTTTGCCCCCAACTGTGACGTCCGTACCGATCACGAAGTTTGGGATCTTCTAACCCCAGATCAAATGCGGTCCGAGCCGCCTGACCTGTCACAAGGTCCAACGCTTGACGATCGAATCGATCCATCGAATCGAGCATCCCCTTGCTCTCGACATCGCGCCGCAGCCGATCAACATGCTTGGCAAGCGCAGCGCGGTCATCCAATCGATCAACCGTCATCCCTGAAGGCATTTGAATATTCTGGACTTTAAAGCCGGCTGCGTTTGGATCACCGTCGGTTTCAAACGGATTGTGCGAAGCCCCGATATAATTGGCACCAAAATATCCTGGCCGCAGCCCGATACTCATTCCATAAGGGACCGCAACGTATGGGGGCATTCCTGGCTGCCGCGCACCTGTCATTTTTGTGGCGATTGACCCGACAAAGGGGGATTTTCCTTGCGTCGCAGCACCGCTGACCCCGCCCCGCCCCGTGAGCATAAAATGGCCACCCGTAAAGTGGTCGCCTGAGCCGTGATGCAGAGATCGGATGATCGAGAACTTATCGGCACACTTCGCCTGTAACGGAAAGAGCTCGCCAATCTCGATCCCATCGACATTCGTCCGGATCGGATTCCAGATTCCACGATATTCTGCTGGTGCCTGAGGTTTCAGGTCATAAAGATCGAGATGACTTGGTCCGCCGTCCAGCCAAAGCAAGATCACACTCGTCTTCTTGCTCGAATGCCCCCGTTCAACGGAGGCTTCTTTTGCTCGCAATATCTGCGGAATCCCAGCTGATGCCATCCCTGCGACACCGAGTTGAACAAAACTTCGGCGAGACATCCCATCACAATACCGGCGGGTCGATCCAACATCGATTCGAAACATAGGTGGGCCTTTCGGGTCAGGCAGGAAATTCCGGCAGGCGACCGACGCATCGGTCATCGTTGATACTAATCGACACAGAGTCGATTGGTCAAACAGGTTTTGCAATCTGAGGGTCGTTTTCGAAAACGTCCCCTGAAACGTTCACCCAGCCCCAACACGCAAGCCGGGCATGCGGATTATACCGGATGACAATATCCGATTTTAAGAAATGCGATTAACAGCGTCTTCAACTTCAAAGCGACGATCAAAATTTGGCCGAAGATTTTCCAAGGCGCAGATTCTGCCGAAACTCATGGAATGCGGTATGCCTCTACCGACACCATGTGGGTGGGATTATGCATATGAGGCTTTCCAAACCTCGTGATTTCGGCGTGGATCGTTGCCTCCTTGGCCTGCCGAGATTCGTTCTTTCAGCCCGAAAAATCGGACTGAATCCATTTTCCAAGTCGCATTGATAGAGGTTTTATCGAATGCCGAAGAGATCGCCTGTTTATGCGGCTTTGCAGCTCATAGTCGTGGCTGGAATCACGATTTTTGCGGATGATCAGGGACGAGATTCGGTGGAAATCAATGCGCGAAAGATTGTGACGGAAGCGGACATCAACCCAGCGCCGATAACGAAACAACAAGATCGCAAATCAAATGGACTCCGAACTCGCGTCCTGTTTATCACGAAAGACGGCTGTGAGCGATGCCAAAGTGAGCTGATTCGCCTGCGCGCACCAGGGGGCGACTTCGAAAAACTTCAGTCAACCGGCTGGAGAATTGGTGACGGTCCGAACAACCACATTCAGATCGTTGATTACGAAGATATTCCCGAACTGATGCAATTGCTGAAAGTTAAGGAATTCCCAACAGTCGCCTGTATTGTTGACGGAGAAATTGTTCGCTCTTTCAAGGACGGTTGCACGACCCCTCTCGACGTCTGGACGTTCGGATGGCTACTGAAAGGTGCAAATGAGCGACCGAAATCCGCAATTTCTGAAGCAGCACGGGTGGAAACAACAGGAAATTACCGGTTGCGAGGCAATCATTGGACCGTGGAAGGTGACCCGAACCCCAGCAAAGAATTCGTCTTAAAGCACTTGCGAGGCATCCACGGGAATTCTTCCGCTCCCTACGGAGCCATCGAAAACTGGTCCACCGAAGAACTTCGCTCGCTTCATGACGATATCCATGAACGGGAAGGAGGCAGTGTTGCCGCAACCTACGCGGGACCAGCATACACTCAACCAGCCAACCGAAGCCTGGATGCGTTCAGCGGAAATCGCAAAGTGATGGGACGATGACGGGGAAATAATGGAGTCAGAATTCTAGTATTCGCCTAAGAATCCTCCATCAGCCGTAGGTACATTGGTGGAACATGGTCTGTCAGCCAGACACCATTCTCGGAAAGCCGGAACTGATAGCCATCGGACGCCATCCCCTGCGAATCGACAACCAGAATCACCGGCTTTCCACGTCGCTCACCAACCTTGGCCGCAGTCTCAACGTCCTTCGACAAATGCACGTCGTGACGGTCCATCTTCTTCAATCCCTCAATTAGAATCGCGTCGAGAAACTTTCTGACGGTGCCGTGATAAAGTTCGGTTGGTGGTTCAACTTCGACGAGTTGCAAGTCAACAGAGGTCGAATGCCCCTGGTTTGCACGGATCTTCGTTGCTGTTTCGTCGAGAGCGAACCGCTGCTTGTCATTTTCCGCGACAACTTGAAGAAGCTCTTCCTCGGTGATCGGAAATCCGAGTTTCCCCGCTCCTTCCAGCAAGTCAGCGATCATCACCCAGCCACCCGGCTCCAATTTCAAACCGAGTGTTTCGGGTTCATGCCGAAGATACTTGCTCATAAATTTGCTGATCGTGACGATGCGTTTACTCATAGTGCACTCAAATCAACAAAAACATGAAATCACTCAATAGAACCAGACAGGCGGCTCGTCGTCCGCGTGATTTCCAGACGTAATTGCAGCCTCTTCGAAAACATCGAGGAATGATTTTAGCGGCGTGAAGACTTCTCGAAATGCCGTCTGAGCAATTCCATATTCATTCGGTTCGCTTTCCAGGCGACGTCTAGCATATCACCAAGGACGGGAACAGCCCCCACAGTCACATCAACGGCGACGTTCCAGACCATCCTTGCGATCAACCAGCGAGGAGCCCCAAGCTGCCGTGCCTCGCGAATCATCCACATGGAAATACCGCCACTGATGAGATCGCCGATACCGGGTACCAGACCAATGATCGCATCGAGCCCAAACTCGATATCTGTGCCGGGAATGCGAAACTGACCATCGAAAAGTTCAGCGATTCTCCGCAGCTGTTCAATTTTTTGGTGCTTTTCAGGATCGATCACGAGTTCGGGTTCGATTGGTACTCCCCTGGTCACTTTGCCCCTTCCAATACTGTCTCATTTAATTTGACAATTTGAACCAATCCATGAGGGTTCCACATTTCCATTGGGTTCAATGCATGCTGTTGCATACGCTGTTTCGCTCGAACGCGTTGTGCGAGAGCCCCTGCCGCTCACGAGTCAGCGACCGAAGATCTTCACTTCTCCCTCAACAGTTCGTGAACGTGGTTCGTTACACAATGGATCATGTTTTCGCTTGAGAAAATCTGCAATCATGGCGTTTTGAAGAAGCGCTTGGCAAAATCGCTCAGAAGCTGAGATGAGACCTTCGGTCAGAAACTGTTACCGTGTCGGGAGACTGACGGACAGACGGGAGATGAGAAGAACGACTATCAAGGATACTACGTGACAAACCGACTATTGGCCCGCCCAGCCGAGGAAGTCTGGCGAATGCCCTGAGAACAGAAAGTCCCCCCCGAAGACTGATTTGCGGACTGCGCATTAATGCCGGGCAATCACTCTCTCATTTTTTGAGTAGAATTTAATCCATGCTTCTTCAACACCGATGAGCATTTAATAGGATTTCGCTGATATAGGTTTCGGGTAGTCTTTGCTCTGTTGCTCCGTTAACGATCCTTTGAAGGTATTCGTCGGTGGGCGTCATCGCAATTGTCGTCACACGATCAATCAAGGCGACGTATGTCGTGACCTCAATTCGATCGCCATTTTCGCAGGTGACAGTCGTCTGACGTCGTTCGTATCCTGATTCATACTGATCCATGATTCGCAACTCATCTGGAGTGCAACGATAGACGACGCCTAGAACGCATGACACTGTTGCTGCCTCAATATTCGCGTAAACGTTCCCGTCTTCGCCCTGCATGTTGAACACCAGCCGGTAGCCATTTAACGAAGCGCGTCGCGGCCAGCCGTCATTTCGATCAACGGTGCCGATGCGCTGGACCATCTGTTGCATCCACAGATTGCTGCCATAAGCAAAATAGAAGATCGTCAATTGACTGCAATCCCCGATGACACACCACCGTCAGGGACTTCGTAAGTCCAGACTTTGAACGACTTCAGCGTGTTCGCCCCGAACGTTGTTGTCAGAGCCACATCCGCGGCATCGCGACCTCGGGCCATAAGAACGCGGCCAATCCGAGGGACATTGTTTCGAGCGTCAAAGGCGTACCATTGTCCGCCGAGGTAGGCTTCGAACCACGCGCTGAAATCCATGGCTGCGGCAACCGGTGGGACACCAATGTCCCCAAGGTATCCCGTACAGTAACGTGCCGGGATATTACAATTGCGGCAGAAGGTAATCGCCAGATGCATGAAGTCGCGGCAGACTCCGTGTCGCTCGCGATAAACTTCCAGAGCCGTTCGATTGGCCCGGGCTTTCATGTAATCAAAACGAATGTGCTGGTGAACGAAGTCGCAAATGGCCTGGACTCGAGGCCAGCCTGGTTGACTTCCACCAAATAACGTCCAGGCAACATCCTTCAGTTCGCTGTCGACTTCGCAGTACCGACTTGCCAGCAAATACTGTAGAACTTCGCACGGCAAATCTTGAACGGCTTGCTGCGATGCACTGGGGACTTGCAGATCCGGCAATCCGGAATCCATAAAAACCGCATCGTTGCGAAAGAGAACTCGCCCCGCCGGAACGAAGACGCGCGCCGATCGATTGCCATAGGTGTCAATAAAATCTGAGACCGGAACGAACGGTTCGATCTGCAAATGCTCCGGCTTTCGAATCGTCGGCGACCGAAGTGGATGTGTGTAAAGCATCAAAATCATGGCCGCAGGTTCGGGTGATTCGAAGGCAATTTCATAACCGACTCTGATCAACATTCTGGTTCCGATCTAAGGCGGCGGGGTCTGAAATGGCGCTTTCATCCCAACGCGCATTATACCACATTACTTGCGGCAAAGCGCAAATAATCACGTAAATATCCAGAACGGATCATGTTTTCGAATTGGCGTACCACGCCGTCGCGCACGGCTATTTCTAAGCGTCAAAAAGCGTGAACTCCCGTTCGTGTCTTCTGGAAAAATTGATTTTCGCTCGTTCAGACCCCTTGCCGCCGAATTCAACGTCGTACGTATCGGGAGATTTTCGATTCGCGACAAAGTTGTATTAATCCCGGAAAAACGCGACCCGTTTCGTCCGCTGGAGTGTTCAAATGGGAGAAGTCGGAAATTGAGTTGCCAGAATCCGATTCGATAAGTAGATCTTTGAGTCATGCTCTGAGGACTGATAAATCATGCAAAGGATTTCTAACCACGAATCGTACGAATAAAAAAGACACGAGAAATCATGAGCACACCTTTTGTGTTCATGCACCGAAAACAAATACCAAAAAAAGTACGTCAATGTTCGGCGGTTTTACCTGTTCCTTCGTGACTAATTGTCAGGTCACCAATTCATCACCTCGCTTTCGCATCACACTTCGACGATGAATACTTGATTATGAAACGCAAGTTGGTGATAAACGGTTTCAGGAGAACCTGATGCTCAGAGGCTTGATATCGATCGTTATGTTGATCGCGTGGTTTTGCGCGGTATCGACCGGGACTGCACATCCCGGGCATTCACACGATGAGAATGATGAGCAAATGCTGGACGAGATCGCCGCAAGAAAACTTCCGGTTTTGTTGGCACAGCTGACCAATGAAAATCGGGGTCGAGATGACGAGAAACGTCCTGAAATTGCTCTGGCGTTTGAGGCGTTTTTGAAAACAAAAGCGATTCGTACTCGCTGGGACGCAAACTTCTTCTATGTGGAATCGAACGGTATGCCCAGCCATCCCATGATGGTCGGCATCACTGCCTGGCAGCAACAGGTTCCCCTGCCCCAACCTTATTCTGGTGAAAATGCCTGGCGTATCCCGCTTCGCCCCGTTCCCGCCAGGAATCCCCTTTCGACGAAGAACCGCTTTCTGCGCGGTGCCATCGCCCTGGCTGCCAACGGCATCCCGATTTTCAATCCGCTGAACAATCGCGGTGAGGATTCCTACGCGATCGGGGAACTCGATGAATTTGGCGGGCATTGCGGGCGAGCAGACGATTACCATTATCACATCGCACCAGTTCATCTGGAAAAAACGATCGGCAAGGGATTGCCCATCGCTTATGCTCTCGATGGTTATCCGATTTATGGATATACTGAGCCGGATGGCTCCAAAGTTGTGGGACTCGACCCCTTCAATGGTCATACGGACTCAAATGGGAATTACCATTATCACGCCACCAAAACTTATCCCTATCTCAACGGAGGTTTCCATGGTGAGGTGACTGAACGTGGCGGGCAGGTCGATCCGCAACCGCGAGCTGAACCAGTTCGCCCGGATGGCAGACCGCTCCGCGATGCCAAAATCACCGACTTTGTCGAAACGAAACCGGGGAGTTACAAGCTGACGTACGAAGTGCGCGGAAAACAAGGGTCTGTCAGCTACGTGCTTGCGGCTGATGGCTCTTCCAATTTTACGTACGTCGATCCAGCTGGCGGGTCGAGGAGCGAAACTTACACTCCACGACGACGCGGTCCTGGTGGCAATGACCGACGACCACCACCGCCACCTCGGGCAGATGGTCCGCCGCCGCCGCGAGGCGAACAGCCAGGCCCTCCCCGCGATAATGAACGGGATCCGAGAAACACACGGCAAGACAATTCGCCCAAGCCTCGTAGTAACCTTCCGCAGTTGGCGATCAGCAGTTCTGCGTTGGATGAAAAGGGTTATATTTCAGCGGAATTCACCTGTGACGGAGCGAGCGCATCACCTCCTGTGGAATGGACGGGGGGACCTCCTGAAACCAAGTGTTATGCGTTGAGTCTCTGGCACACGGCCCCTGATATGGAAAAATCCTATTGGGTCGTCTACGGCATTCCTGGGGATGTCACAAAAATCGCCAGGAATGCTAAGTCCACTGGAACGACGGGGCTGAACGATAAACGACGAGCCGCCTATGACCCCATGTGTTCAAAAGGCCCTGGTGTTAAGACTTATCATATCACGGTCTACGCGCTCTCAGCCGAACCAAAACTTTCGGCGAATCAGGCGACTCGAGCGAATTTGTTGTCGGCGATCAAAGACATCACGATCGCCGAAGGGACCTTGGATTTCCAATACGAACGAAAGAAATAGAATTTTTATGCGGCCTTTCACGATGACACGAAACCTGCTCTTTATGATTGTGTTCGCCTTGGGGACGCAACGTTGTCTCGCCGCGGATTGGACTCAATTCCGAGGCTCTGGTGGGGCCGGCATCAGTACCGACTCAAGCCTGCCGTTGACGTGGAGCGAAACGGAAAACCTGAGCTGGAAGGCGGAATTGCCGGGTGCTGGCTCATCCAGTCCGATTGTTCTTGGTAATCGGATCTTCGTGACAAGTTATTCCGGTTATGGTGTGCCGAAAGAAAATGGTGGAGACGTCAAGTCGCTCCGACGTCACCTCACTTCAGTTTCGCGGACCGATGGAAAGATCCTTTGGACAAAAACCGTTCCCGGCCTGATGCCGGAAGACAACTATCAGGGGTATATCTCCGAGCATGGTTACGCCAGCAATACTCCGGTCACCGATGGCGAACGAATTTATTGTTTCTTCGGCAAGAGTGGCGTAGTCGGGTTTGATCTCGATGGAAATCAACTTTGGCAGACGGAAGTGGGAAAAGAATCGAGTAATCGACGCTGGGGATCGGCCGCGAGTCTGATTCTTTACAAAGACTACGTCATCGTAAACGCCTCCGAAGAGAGTCAATCAATTCGGGCTTTAGACAAAAAGACCGGAAAGGAGATCTGGAAGGCGTCGGGAGCAGCTCTGGAACTGGCCTACGGGACCCCTTCATTAATCACATTAAACGAAGGACGGACCGATCTTGTCATCGCTGTTCCCGGAGAAATCTGGGGGATCAATCCTGATACAGGAAAGATTCGCTGGTTCGAAGAACATCAACTGACGGGCAATATCTGCCCCAGTATCGTTGCAGATAAAGAGACAGTTTTTGTGTTTGGTGGATTCCGTTCTGCGGGAAGTCTGGCTCTGCAGATCAGTGGAGAAAAAACGTCACCCAAACCCAAGGTACTTTGGACAAGCAAAACCAGTTCGTATGTTTCAACACCTGTTTTTTTCGAAGGTCACTTATATTGGATTGACGATCGCGGTCAGGCTTATTGTCTTAACGCGAAAACGGGAGAAATGGTTTATCGCGAGCGAGTTTCTGAACTCGAAGCGGGAGGACGACCAGTCTACGCATCTCCAGTCCTCGCCAAGGGAAACATTTATGTCCCCACTCGATGGAACGGAGTTCTGGTGCTTCCGGCAAAACCTCAGTACCAGGTCCTGGCTCAAAATAAATTCAAGGACGAAAGTGATTTCAACGCGACCCCGGCAATCAGCCAGGATGAACTGTTCTTGAGGTCAAATCGTTTCTTGTATTGCGTAGCGACGCCGAAGAAATAGTGAGTTTCGGCGATGATCAATTGCACTTACTGTCGTTAACCCCCAGAACTTGAGGAGACTGTCATGAAACGTTGGATGTGGACTCTCGGTGCCATCGTTGCCGCTGGTGCAACGTTGGCAATTGCTCAACCTCCCGGCGGTCCAGGTGGAGGTGGACCGGGTGGCCCTGGCGGCCGACGTCCGATGCCGGTGATTGAGGCCCTGGATGCCGATCATGACGGAGTGATTTCAGCAGAAGAATTAAAAAACGCGACAGCAGCATTACTGACGCTCGATAAAAACAAAGACGGGAAACTGACCGAAGACGAATATCGACCGCAAGGTGGCCCGGGCGGCCCAGGCGGGCGTGGTGGCCCCGGTGGCGAGGGGCCTGGTGGGGGACGCGGAGGACCGGGTGGTCCCGGTGGCCCTGGCGGGGAAGGACCTGGAGGACCTCCAGGTGGGGGACGCGGTCGTGGTCCCGAGGGTGGCCCACCTGGCGGTGGCCCCGGCGGTCCCGGTCGTGGTGGCCCCGAAGGAGGGCCTCCTGGTGGAGGTCGACCAGGCCCTGATCCCGAGCGGATGCTGAGCCATGCATTTGAATTTGACACGGACAAAGACGGCAAGCTCAGCAAAGACGAAATGAAAAAGTTCATTGATGACTTTGTTCAGCTTCATGGGGGGCCTGAAGGTCCTGGCGGACCTGGTGGTCCAGGTGGTGGAGAAGGACCGGGCGGCGGTCGCGGACCGCGTGGAGGAGGCGCTGGCGGGCCTCCTGGCGGACCTGGCGGTGGTCGACCCGGTGGAGGCGCAGGCGAACGTCCCGAGCGGCCTCGACGACCAGACTGATCGTTCTTGATGCTCAAGCAAAGTGCGGGAGACCTGCAGAAGTCTCTCGCACTTTTTATTTCTTTGATGATTTTCAGGACTTAAATCGTTTCAACAGTTTTTGCACTGCACTGGCATTTACCAGAAGTGCAACTTGGCCCGCTCTGCTTTAACATATGAAAATCCCTTTTTAGACTTCGGCTTCGAGGATTCTGCATTCATGTGCAAAGCGTTTCGATTTGTCACCGTGATTGGTTTGATGGCCTGCTGCAGTTCGGTATTGTTTGCACAACAGGTCAAGCAGCCGCTGATTCCTCATGCTCAGGACAAACCGCCGAACGATCCGCGTGATCCGATCACCGCGGCGAAGATGATGACCGTTCCGGATGGCTTTTCCGTCGAGGTTGTGGCGGCTGAACCAGATATCGTTAACCCGGTCGCCATGACGATCGATGAACGAGGCCGATTCTGGATTACCGAGTCACTCGAATATCCCCGTCGTGAACCAGGACCAGGCAAAGACCGAGTCAAAATTCTGGAAGACACGGATGGTGACGGCACGGCGGACAAGTTCACAGTCTTCATGGAGGGACTGAATATCCCCAGCGGGATCGCTGTCGGACACGGCGGTGTCTGGATCGCCAATTCACCCGATATCCTGTTTGTGCAGGATACCGACGGAGACGGCAAAGCCGACAAACAGGAAGTGGTTGTCACCGGCTTTGGTCGCACCGATACGCACGAGTTACCAAACAGCCTGACTTGGGGGCCTGATGGCTGGCTGTATGGATTGAACGGCGTCTTTAATCATTCGCACGTCAAATATGCGAAGACGAACCCGAACTATGATGAAAAGCATCCCGGTTGGCCACTGACGTGCGCCATGTACCGGATTCATCCCCGCACGCGAGAATTCCAGGTCTTCTGCGAAGGGACAAGCAACCCGTGGGGGATCGCGTTTAACGACGAAGGGGAAGCATTCGTGTCGGCCTGCGTGATTGATCACCTGTGGCATCTCGTGGAAACAGGTTATTACCATCGGCAAGGTGGCCCCTACCCTCCCTTCACATGGAAGATCGAATCGATCGTCAAACACAAACACCAGAAGGCGGCTTACTGTGGTATCCACTTCTTCGATAGCGATGCCTATCCCGAAAAGTATCGAGGCAAGCTTTATATGGGGAACATTCACGGCGGCTGTATTAACGTCGACCGTGTCGAATCAAAAGGTTCGACCTATCAAGGCTTTGGTGAACCTGATTTTCTGACAGCGAACGATGCATGGTTCATGCCCGTCGTGCAGAAGACAGGTCCGGATGGCAGCCTGTACGTCCTCGACTGGTACGATCGGTATCACTGTTATCAGGATGCCAATCGAGACCCCGCTGGAATAGATCGTCTGAAGGGACGACTTTATCGAGTCCGTTACAAAGAGACTCCGCGAATTTCGAAGGATTTTAATCTCGCCAGGGAATCGGACGGGAAATTGATCGAAAGGCTCGGGGCAGACAACGATTTCATCCGTGACACGGCGCGGCGTCTGCTCCAAGAGCGTAATACGGCCGCAATTCTCGGTTCACTTCTCGAAGGTGTCTACGGGCAAGGCCAGGTTTCTGATCAATCTCGCCGTCGAATGTTTATGACAGCTTGTGGCCTCTCGGTACCAAATACCGATTTATTTAATCCGCTCCGACCAATAAACCCGAGAGACGAAGTCATTGAAAACTGGCGGATACGAAGTATCGGTGATCATCCGGAAAATGTCCCCAGTTTAAATCAGATAAGTTCACATTTGTCGGCTCAAGGGGGCTTGCATGCGGTTGTTGCAGCGACAAAGTTGCAACGAGCCCGCGAAAAGCAGGATGGAAACGAAATTGGGACATTGTTCCAGATTTACATCAACGCTCTACGCAGGGACCCGAACGACCCAATTCTTTCTCAGATCGTATGGCAGAACTTACATCCATTTCTCGAAGCGAATGCGGATGAATTTGTCGAGTTGCTAAAGGGGCCGGAAACAAAGCAGTCCCCCTCTCTCATGGCGATGATGCCCAGGATCATTGATCGGCTGCTTGGTCGTAAAAAGTTCGAAGCGAAGCCAGTTGGTGCCGTCGTGTCATTGCTCATTGATCTCCAGCCGGACACTGCCGCCCTGGGGCTTGGGCAACTCGCTGCAAAGGTGCAAAACCGCGAACTTTCTGCCGAACAAATTGCTGCAATGAAACTCGCGATGAACTCCAAGATCGACACGATTCTCCAAGGTTCTACCACTTCGCCGATGTACTTGCCTGCGGCATTTCTCGCAACGAGCTGGAACGACTCGCAGGGGATCAAAGCCGTCCGATCGATCTTTACGTCAGATAAGGCGATCCAGGATCAAAGGCTGCTTGCACTGAATGCTTTGATCACAGCCAAGGATGACGGACTGATTGACTCGGTTGCCGCGACACTCGACACAGCTTCGACGCCATCAAGCTTTAAGTCACAGATCCTTGCCTCGCTCAGCAAGCTGGATGATCCCAAGGTTGCCGATGTGATCCTCGCGCGTTATGCGAAACTCGAACCCGATATTCAGCCGCGTGCGATCGAATTGCTGACTCAACGAGCACGCTGGGCCAAGAGTTTACTGGCTGCGATTGGCGATAAAAAAATTGCAGCCGCAACGATCAACCTGAATCAGGCCAGGCGATTGAAAGATCTCAAAGATGAAGAACTAACAAAGCTGCTGGCTGCCCATTGGGGACAAGTGCGCGAGGGTCGCGATCCCAACCGTGAAAAATACATTGCTGACATGCGACAACTGATCCGCAAGTCACCTGGTGATCCGTTTGAAGGAGAAAAGGCGTTTAAGAAGGTCTGTGCGCAGTGCCATAAAATCTACGGCGAAGGAGCGGAAGTCGGGCCCGATATTACCTTGAATGGCCGCAATGACTTCAATCAATTGCTGTCGAATGTCTTCGACCCCAGCCTGGTGATTGGCGCTGGTTATCGATCTTACACCGTCGTCACAAAAGGCGGTCGAGTGCTGAATGGTCTGCTAGCCGAGGACAGCCCTCAACGGGTCGTTCTGAAAGTCCAGGGAGGCAAGCAGGAAGTGATTCCCCGGTCGGACATCGATGAATTCAAAGTGAATGAAATTTCGTTGATGCCAGAACAGTTAGAAAAACAATTGACTCCTCAAGAGATCGTCGACCTGTTTGCTTTCATCTCATTGGATAAACATCCTTCAGACAAGACCGCAAGACTACTGGCAGGTGCGGGCGAAGTTGTACCCCGAGAAGTGCCAAAGCCTGGAGACTTTGGACCAGCGGTCAATGAAGTCTTGCCGGGATTCACATCAGCGACATCGGGTGAAAACGGCGTCGGGATTTTGAACGAACATTTTGGTCGATCGGGAGTGCTACGCACGCACCCGCTGTCAGCAGAAACGCCGAGCGTGCTTTCCGGAACCTTTGCGATCCCGGCAGGCAAGAAGACGACGCTCGTCGTTGATGTCAGCCACGACCCGCGAGGTGATTGGCGGCTTGTGATCAAGGCCAACGGAGAGCAAGTATTGAAAGAAGACGTCAGTTCCAAAACGTGCTCAGGCGGCTGGGCAACTTTTAAAGTGGACTTGAGTAAATTTGCAGGTAAAGAAATTCGTATCGACCTGATGAATGTCGCGACCGGCTGGTCCTATGAGTTCGGATACTGGGGTGGCGTTCGCGTGTCCAGCGAATGATCAGGCGACTGGATTTAGGCTGCAAAAAAATGTCGTCAAGGATTTGGAAATTCGATATCAACGTGCCAACTACAATATTGATCACCCAAATTAATGATCCCAGGCCCATTCTCGGCTGAAATTGCTTTTATTCGGCATGATCGGACCTGTCATATTTTTTCAATGCCGAACGGATGCTCCGTTCGATATACTCGCATCAATTGACGGTGACAACGGCGATCCACCAGACGACCGAACGACAAATTGTTTGGCTCGTGACATCATACTTTCGGAGGGAGTCGATCATGGCTGGCCAGGATTTTTCAAGATATCAGAAGAAGGTTATTCAGCGTTATTACGACAATCGACCGGCACTCGACGAGCAACGTCTTGCGGAATTGGCGACCGAGCTCTACCTCGCCAACGACAAGAAAAAGCCCAAGCTCTGGGAATCAACGAAAGAGCTGATGGAACGTCTTGGGACTCCCCCATCACGCGTTGAACACGTGATGAAGACCGCTGATCCGGCACAAGTGGCCGAAGTTGTGAAAGATATTCAGTCGGGCAAGATTCGTCCCAAGGTCGAGAAGAAAATCGAAAAGCCCGCCGATTGATCAGAAGTCGACTTGCATACGAGTGACAAACAGTTCTGCCGTGCTGTTTCCCTTTTTCGTGTTGTCCAGCATGGCATGAATCCAATTGAATTGGAATTTCGTGTGCTGGTTCAAATACCAGTTCACGCCAAACGTGAAATCGTTAAGGACTCCATTTCCGGCCTTATTCGTTGTATTGAACGAGTTTGTATTACTATTGTAGTAATGCCCATCGAGTTTTGAGGGATTGGTCAGGTCAACAACCGACCACCGAGCAGCGAGACCCCAAGCCCCCCAGCCACGAACTCCGTCCCATTTCAGCGGAAGGAAATCCGCATACGGGATTGGATTCTTGAACGATGCGAGCTTTTTGTCATAGGCACGATGCTCGCCCGTCAGACGGTACATCACTTCTCCGTACGCACCCTGGTAAAAGACAGGACCAACGACACTTTCCACCACATTCGCCATATACTCGGACTGAAGGCTGAACGCCCCGGCCTGATAGACCGTTTCTAACCCAATCAAGTTAAAGTTTTTCGCCTGATACTTACCCGTATCAACAAATATCGGCGTCCCATTCACAGCGGTGTCGAAGGTGGTACTGTCTTCAGGATAGCCAAGAAAAAATTCAGGCGTCGTACGCGACTGATAGAACGGCTTTGGAGTACCGGCATTGCCATTAACGCCAGCCCCGGTCGCCTCGTCTGCTCCCAATTCACTGAAGTTGTACGAGAGACCGACGTGCCATAAATAACGGTCTTTTTCACATTCATCGTAATAAAGCAGATGCGTCAGACGTGTCGAAAATGAATAGCCGCCGACATTACCGAAATCGGTTGCAAAACGGGAATCCCCTAGAGGGGCGTTATTGTAACCACCAGTGCGAAAGACGCTATAGGCCCAGTGCGTCAGGTCATCGTCAGTAGCATTCGACGACATGATGCCGACGCGCCGGAAAGGGACGAAGGCCAGGAAAGGCAACGACCGTTCCAGAAACACGAGATTGCGAAAACCGCTCATCGCATCAACGCTGAACGGCTGCAGGAACTGGCCCACGCGGACATCACCAAGAATCGGCAGGTTTCCTTGCTCAACATAATTATCAAAAAAGCTGGGACGCCCAGCCGCTGCAAAATCAACTTCCAATTGATAATTCGTGAATTGGGCCACCTTACCATTGACGGCAAATCGGGCACGCCGAAAACCCATTCCATCTTGAGCGTCACCAACGGTCGCAATGTTTCGAGGGGTCTGTGAATAGAACGCATTATCGACCTGCAAAAAGCCGGTGATCTTGTGTGTTGGATAGGTATTAGCTTTTTTGGCGTCCGCTTCGTCGCGTTTCTTCAAACTCTTTTCGACATCGGACAGTCGTTTCGCGAAATCACCAGCCAGACTCGAGGTTGTTTTTCCTGATTCCTCAGAATCCGTTTTGACATTGGGATCAGCACTCATGTAACCGGTCAATTCGATTTCAGCCGGCCTTGATTCGTCCTCATCCAGATTTTTTTTTGACTTCACGCGCTCGATTTCGATTTGATTCTTTTCCAGACGATCAGCAAATTCTGCCGCAAGAGAAGTTGATTGAGCTGAAGTGGACTCACCCTCATTTAATAAGCGTAACGGAACTAGCCCGTCTTGACCGTACAAATTGGTGTTGGATGTGATGAGTGTTGCGGTGAAGACCGCGGTGAGAATGAAGTCGCGAACATGAATTCGTCGAGGAAGTTTAACCGTTATCGACTCTGTGTGGTTATTGAGAATCTGGCTTGAATGCACATTTCCCGTAGTCGCCGGCCAATTACATGCGAATCGCGTCACAAAATCGCGCCGCAGTTTTTTCCATAGTGACCACTTCATTGCAAGTTGGATTCCATATCCGATTGATTACAGCGAGCAAAGTGGCGCTATTTGAGTCTGGACAAACTCTGTGAACTTTATCGGTTATGCAATGGATAGGAATTTAGCCGACCATGCAACGAAAATCAGAAAAAAAATCCCTGTAATCGCAATAAATCACTTAAGTCGAAACGCGAATAGGCCGGAGGCGATCATTGAATGGACGACACCTTTGATCAAACTTCCTCCGTTTGTTTCGTTAAGTTTTTTCCACGTGTTTTTTCCCGAGCATGAAGCGCGTTCCATGACAACTGAATGGAGAAAGGCTTTCCCGCTTTAGAATTCTTTTCCATATATTCTTCAGCCCGCTGTGCCACCCCGAAAATATTAACAGGATTTGGATCAGTGAACTGGAAGTCCTTTTCATTTTCCGTATCCCCATCGTGCTCGTCGTACCCATGCATTCCATGACCGCCGCTCGAAAGATGCCATGTCCCGTAGTGTGTTGTGGAATAGCCGACACTTTGTGAAAGCTCCGCAACCGTCACTTCATCAGTGTAGATTCGTTTGGCGAGTCGCAGCTCGATCAACTTTCGTGTGTCTTCAGGTAACGCCGTTTTTGTCCAATGCAATCGTGAGGGGCTTTAGCCAGCCAGCAAGCGAACACTCAGACACCGAACAAAAGCGGCCGAAAATCTCATTTGCTGAGCCGCGAGCACTTTCAAGCATGGGGTATGAAAAAGATCCCCCATTGAACGGGCGAAATCAGGATGCATGGCAACGATAGTCCGCTTCACCCCTGGTCGTCAGACTGCATAAAAACGACATTTGGCCGATCTGCGGCGAGACACATCGTCGGTGCAGATATCAATATCAACACGAAGATTCGTCGCATCTGGCTTTCCTTCGAACAGTATGGCACCTGTTCGTTACGTTATTATCGCTGATCGTTGCGAATCAAATAGGAATATGAAACATCACCGTTCTTACGCTGAGAGGATTCCTGGGCCGGAAGGTAAGAACGAACATAGTCGACTCGGGCTGAATCGTTTGAGACGTTCACTCGGATGTGCCCCGAACTGCTTTGAACTTCGCCGTTGAGATAGCCGTACTCCACCGCGCTGCGGATGCTGCCAATACGAGCATGACCGGGCTGCGGCACTTCCTGGTAAACGATCCCGTCAAGATCCTGTTTGACAAACAAATGGTCGTGGCCGTGAAACACGATCGAGACGTGGTGTTTGACCAGCAATTCATGGATCGGCAGCCCCCAGCCCGGCCGGAAGCGATCGAATTCATTCTTGCCGTCGAGATCCTTTCCGCCCCATTCAAAATACGGGGCCACTTCGATTCCCCCTCGGCCCGTTCGGTCGGCTCCACCGACAAGATTGTGCAGAAAAATAAATTTGAAACGTGCATTGCTTTTTTCCAGGACTGACTTAAACCAGTCATACTGCGTCCGTCCCAAGGTTCGATTCCAGAGTTCCTGTTGATCACTTCCGCCCCCCATTCACCGCATCACGCCCCCGTGAGCGTTTCGTCGTATACCGGAACGGATCGAGAACAACGAACAGGCTATTGCCCCAAGTCCATGCGTAATAGTTTTCGACAGTGCCGATGGAGGCTTCTGTCTCGCGGTTTCCTGAATAAAACGTATCTGGCCCGGGATTGGGAAAGTAACGTTTTCGTGTCGTGGTGGCCCAGACATTTGATCCGCGATCCCCTGGTTCCCCATCATGATTTCCTAACGCAAAAAACAACGGAGCGGAATGACAGACTCGTCCAAAATAGTATCGCTGAGCGAGGTATTGCCCGAGCGAAATCTCTTGTCTGACATATTTATCGACCATGAACGTGTCGCCGAGCTCCAGGTGGAAGTCCGGACTGTCGGTCAGCACGTTGGCTAGCGTCCGCTCATAGACAGCGGCGCTGGTGTTTTCGTCTAAATGCGAATCGGACTGAACGGTGAACGCGAACGAGCTTTCTGGTGCTCGTTGCGTATGAAACGTGTATTCATCGCTGAATTCAAATGGGGCTGAAGCCGTTCGACGAAACTCAAATCGATAAAAGCAGCGAGAGTCTGCCGCCAGTGAATCAATGACAAAATCGACCGGCTCACCTTTGTTCAAGCGTACCACAGGTGTCTCAGTCGTGTATCGTTTGGATTGAACGCCTGAAGCGATTCGACCTTCCAATTCTTCATACGCCAGCACTCGGATAGTGACTGAGTGATCTGTTGGGCGGCCGAGGATAATATCCCATTGATGATCGGGGACTTCGTTCGCGGCAGGTGGCTTTTCGTAACCACCAAGCTTGCTCCCCCTTTGCTGCTGCCGCTCCTGACAAAACGAGAGATCGGCGACTAACAACAAACCGACGACAAGCCCGACAACTTTTGATGATAGAAACCTGCATCGATTCCACATTCGCTTTTACTCGAATAGAGGATTTGATTTTTGCCCATTTCAAAGAGATAGCAAATGGCGTCCGATATTCGAATTAACACACGAAAGTCGGTGAAGTTTCGGTGACTTCGCTGTTTTTCGAAAAGCGAATGCTCAAAGCCGTTCAAGATTCATTCGTCAGCAATACAATCTCGCTGGCGTCTGAAACGATGTTAGTTGAAGCGTAATCCAAGATCTTTTACTTGATGTCGCGGTCTCGGACCAGAATTGAATACAGGCACGGCAATACGAATAACGTCGCAGGTTCGCCTGCAATCAACCCACCCAGAATCGCTCGTGCCAATGGCGCGTTGGCTTCACTGCCGTGTTCAAGAGCCAGCGCTGCAGGAATCATGGCGAAGAAAGCAGCGAGAGCCGTCATTGTTACCGGCCGGACTCGAACGGATGCCGCTTTGCGAATAGCCTCGGTCGGCTTCAGACCTTCGTGACGACGAAGTTCCTGAGCATAATCTGTCAGCAAGACCGTATTGGCGACTTTGATCCCAACAATGAAAATAATGCCCAGCAGACTTTGGACATTGAGTGCCGTGCCGGTGTGGTAAAGGAACGGCAAGATACCGATTAGCGCCAGTGGAACGGTCAACATCACCGTCAGCGGGACAATCCAGGATTTATCCAGCGCCACCATCAGAAAGTACATCAGCAGAATTGCCAGCAAGAGGCCGCTGAAAAGATTAGTGAACGTGTCTTGCATTCGCGAATACTCGCCACTGAGAACAATCTTAAAACCCTTTAAAACGTTGCGATCAGTAGAATTGGGATCAAAGGGAATCCATGAATCATTGCCGTCAGCCCGGCCATATTTCTCGAGCACTCGATGTACGTCCGCAGCCACGTGACCCAGGTCACGACCGGCGACAGACATCACGAGATCAATCGAAGACTGAAGGTTGACATGCGTGGCTTCCGTGGGAACCGAGGCGCGTGTGATTGTTGCCAACGAACGCAACAAGACTGGTGTCTGCTGACCCGCGCCCGTTAATGGAATGTCGAGCAAATCTTCCATCGATTGAAATTCCTTTTCGGGATACGTCACACCGACGAAGTACTGGTTGTAACTGACCGGATCGATCCAGAAGTTTTTCTTGTTGAATGAAATACTGCTGTTTGCTGCCGCCACGACGTTTCGCATAACATCCTCTTGCGTCAGTCCCAATTCGGCAGACTTTTGCCGGTCGACGGTGATCACGAATTGCGGATAGTTCAGCCTCTGTAGAATTCGAGCATCAACAACACCTTCGATCCTGGAAATCTCCTGCTTAATCGACGACGCAATTTCATAAGCCAGCTTCTGCTGTTTGCCGATCACGCGAATTCGAATCGGGTTCGACTTCCCTTCGTTCAGCGCGCTGCGGATCATTCCACCTGAATCAAAACCAAATTCAAATTGCGAGAATTGCTCTTCTTTCGCGACTTTCGCCCGGATCTTGGCGATGTGGTGTTCGGCGCTGAATTGACGATGTGGACTGAGCTGCACTCTGAGAATCGTGTCCATTGGCCCTGCGTTGGGGGTAAACGCCGCAGACCAGTCAGGGACGACACCAATCTCGGAAATAATCATCTGCAAATCGTGTTCGCCGATGGCTTCACGAACCATGCTTTCCGCCTTGGCGACGTACTCCTCCGTCCTTTCGATTCGCAGACCGCTGGGGCCGCGCATGACCATTTCAAATGCGCCGGAATCGACTTCGGGAAAGAATTCTTTCTTCAAAATCCAGCCGTACGACATAAGTACAATGCAAAACAGGGCAGCTCCTGCGGCGATGGTTGTCATTCGATTGCGAAGGACAAAGTCGAGCCCGCGAAGGTACCAGGCAATCGCGAGATCGATCAGTGCTTCCCAGCGACGAAAGATTCGGCTGAACCAGCCTGCGGGCTTCTGAGGATCGTTGTGTCCAACATGCGGCTGCAACAGTAATGCACTGAATGAAGGGACCAGGGTTCTTGAAAGCATGTACGCGCTGATCATGGCAAACGCAACAGCCAACGCCATCGGGCGAAAAAGAAATACTCCCATCCCCGGCATCAGAGCAAGCGGTGCCAGAACCAGAAACGTACACAAGGTTGAAACAAGTTCAGGAAGCGCCACTTCGCTCGCACCGAGGTAGGCCGCCTCCTCGGAATCGACTCCCAGTCCCAAATGCCGATGCGTATTTTCCAGGCAAATGATCGCACTATCGACCATCGGACCGATCGCGAGCGCGAGCCCCGCCAGCGTCATCACATTCACGGTATTCCCGGTGACATACAGACAGACAATGGCCCCCAGAACGGAAAGCGGCAATGTCAGGATAGCGATTAAGGTCATTCTCCACTGCCCCAAAAAGAGCAGAATGACCAGCGAACAGAGAATGGCTCCCAACAGACCTTCCTGCACGAGCGCAGCGATTGAACTGCGAACGTAAACGGACTGATCCATCACAAGTTTCAAATCAATGCCTGGACGTGACAATCGGTCCTGCATCGACTTGAGTGACTTTTTCAATGTGTCGACGACGGTCAGCGTACTGGCACCCGTCTGTCGAAATACGGGAATGTAGACTTGGCGATTGCCGTCCACGCGAACGACGTTTGTCTGGACGAAAGAAGAATCTTTAGGAGTCGCAACGTCCTTAATATAACTGACGTTTCCTGCTTCGGCCTTGAGAGGCATCGCCCCCATTCGTTCGACAATCTCAATCATCGAATTGGAGTCAATCGCGTAGTCTGTGTCACCGACTTTGACGCTGCCCGTTGGCAGGAAAATATTGAACTGATCCGTCGCCTTCATGACGTCTACCGGCGCGAGGCCACGGGCCTCCATGCGTATCCGATCGAGATACAGCATCACCGCCCGAACTTTTCCCCCGTAAACAATCGGCGTGATCGCCCCTGGATTATTCATGATCATCGGGCGGACTTCATACCGCCCCGTATCATATAGCGTGGCCTCACTATGGGAACTGCCGCTGACTGCTACGATCGAAATCGGCGTTGAACTGGTGGGATCGTACGGCAGCACGATGGGGGGTAACGTTCCCGGAGGCATGGTCGGCATGGCTGCTAATGCGAGCGAATTGACTTGCGTGAGTGCCCCATTCGGATCGGCGTCACTTTGAAAATAGTTTCGGACGATGCTTGCCCCGATCAATGAACGAGATTCTTGTCGTGCGATCCCGTTCGCCTGATTTGTCCAGCGTTCGATTCGGCCCGTGATATCTTTTTCGATCCCCTCAGCGGGCATCCCCCCGTAGAAGGTTAACACTTGAACTGCTGGAGCGCGAAAGACTGGAAGGATATCGATCGGAATTCGCGTCAGCGTAATGATGCCAATTAACAATACGGACAAACACATCACCGTGACGGCATATGGGTTTTTCAGCGATGCTCGAATCAGGCCGTTCATGGAGCGAGGTACCAATCAGAGGAGGTCGCGAAGCTTAACCGTTAGGAACATTTGTTCGTAGAATGATGAGTGAATTGGCGAAGGAACAACGCAATTGCAGTTGTCACACGCGTTCAACTCATCTTCTCACTTCTGATCGAAATAATCGTATTACCTCTTATTCGGTGCCGACGAATTCAGTTCATGGACTTCCACATGCTGCCCGTCCTTAATCGTATTAATATTCCCGACGATCACGAAGTCGGTCGACGAAATCCCTTTTGTAATTTCGGCTTGAACCCCATTATCGACACCGATTTCAACCGACGTCTTATGGGCAATGCCATCACTCACAACAAACAAGGTCCCCTTGCCTCCCTTCGTTGTCCCACTGAGTGTCGATGAAGGAACGGTAAATGCCTCGGGATTGCCGGCCTGAAGCATCAGCTTTGTCCGACCATACATCCCATTTCTCAACAACCCTTGATCATTCGGCAGATCAACCTCCGTTCGCATTGTTTTCGTTTTCTTATCTTCAGCAAAAGCGATTCGCGAAATCTTCCCAGTGAACTTATGACCGGGAAGTGCATCAATGTCGGTGACCGTCTCGTCGCCAGGATCGGTAAATGGGACGTCGCCGTCCGGGACATACAAGACCAGTCGCACGATGTCTGTTCGTTCGACAGTTAACATCGGTAAAGCTGCACTCTGATCGGCCCCACGAATGAAATCGCCGCGATGGAATGCGCGTGATGTGACCACTCCGTCATAAGGAGCCGTCACGCGTGTGTATTCCACAAAGACCTCAGCCTTGGACAGGTTTGCTTTAGCGACATCGACCTCCGCCTCAGCATCAACAAGATCTGCTTTGGCTTGATCGACTTTGGCCGCTGCGGAGGCGACTAAGGCCTTCGACTCAGCGAGATTCGCCTGGGACGCGTCAACGGCGGCCCGTGCGGCCAACCGCTGATCTTCCTTCTCGTCAACCAGTCGCTCATCGACCGATTTCGCATTGACCAGTTCTTGAAAGCGTCGAAATTGCTTGTCGCGGAAATCAAACGCCGCGATGTCCCTTTTGACGGTTGCTTCGGCTCGGGCAATTCCCGTTTTGGCGGCGTTCAGATCGGCCTCGGCGGCAAGAATGCGGGCTGTCATCTGCCCAACTTGAGCCTCAGCTCGTTCAACAGCGGCCTTACCTCGATCGACGTCACGCTGAAGTTCGGGCGAATCCAATTGAGCCAGCAACTGGCCAGCAGTCACTCGATCACCAATATCGACATTTTGTATTTTAAGATAGCCAGGAACTTTCGCGAACAGCTCGGCCGCCTCGTAGGGATGAATCGAACCGGGCAAAATACAGGTTCGCTCGATTCCTCCCTGATGAGGCTTAACGACGTCAACTTTGACGAGCGAGTCCGTCTGCGATATTGGATGTCGATCATTACCCGTTGCAAACGCGCTTTTTGACAACGACTCAGACCGCGAGCGATGCATCCACGCGAATGGGATCAGCCCTCCGATCAGGATCATTGCTGATACGACGAAAAAACGTCCGAAGCGAATTCGAGCCATTGATGATTTCTCGTTAAACTCTGACAGGACGATCTAGCTCGACTTCAGTCGACTGGTTCGTCGAAGGCGAATCAGCAATGTTGGCATGCACGACTCTGTACAATTCGATTCTGTATCGCAATGGATATGCCATGTCGCCAAACTCGACTCTCAACAACATCAGTCTAACGAACCTGTCAGCTTATTGCCCGATTTGATGTGATCTATTGAAATCAAACGAATCTACGGCAAATAATCTGACAAAACTTTTTAGCCGCGGGAAATCCTTTTTCACCGGCAATCGGGATGACGGCAAACGCATGATGGAACGTCTTACCACAAAGCTTGGATAAGCAATTCCGAAAAAAACGCTCTGCCAAGTTCTAACCCTCTCATTTCGCACCCCTCGCGATTCCCTTCGTTTTAGAGTGCGGAACTCACAGACAATGGGCGATACCGATTGATAGCGGCATTTGCAGGAAAACTCAGTTAAAACATTGGCAGCTTTTGCCGATCCGCGTGTAAGGGCGAAATCGACAACGCTTGGTGACGGATTCATGGGGACGTCAGGAAGACGCCTCAGACTGCGATCAATCTGAAGATTGGAATCGCAATTGAAAAAAGTTTAATCCCATGGACGGGACGCTCACAATCGGCGGAAAGAATTCGCGAAGACAGCTGCGTCGTTCGCCGGGAATTTTTCGTAGGACGAGTTTCTGTCTGCTTCTGATTGTCGTCTGGTTGGTCCAGAATGCCCCGGTGAGATCGGCAGACCGCCCAAGTCTATTGAGTCGACTTGGCCTTCTTGTGAAGGGTAAATCTCAGCAAAAGGCCGAACAGACTGTTTTGCCCGCTTCGCTGCCCGAAACCAAGCAATCAGCTGTGACAAACCACATTCGTAAGGAATCTGTTCAACAGGTCACGGCTACGAATTCCCATACCGAAAACGACGCGGCAGTCTTGAGGCGATTCCCTGACAGGCCGAAGCTTGATCCCGCGCCGATGGGTCCGTCCGGCGAGTTCTCACTGGACGTTGAAGAACCTGTCACTCTGATTGACCTGCCTGCGGCACTGCAACTCGCGGGCTTGACGTCACCTGAAGTGCTGTTGGCCCAACAACGCGTGCTCGCTGTGACGGCCCGCCAACAGCTGGCGGCAGCGCAGGCGCTGCCTAACCTCAATCTCGGAACAACTTTCTACTCACATACGGGTGCCGTGCAGGCGTCGAGCGGTCAGATTCTTAGCGTTGAGCGAAGTTCGCTGTACGTCGGAGCGGGCGGCAATGCTGTCGGCTCAGGGACAGTCAATATCCCGGGTCTTCAATACAACATGAACGTTAACGAAACCTACTTTGCGTATCTTGTCAGTCGACAGCAATCAGAACGGGCACAGGCGGGTGCGGCTGCGGTTCGGAACAATACATTGCTTCAGATTGCGCTCGCATATTGCCAACTGGTGCGAGAACAGGGGACACGCGCCATCGCTGTCAAAGCTCGTGACGACGCACTGGAAGTGGCCAGGACTACTGCGACATTTGCCAAAGCGGGACAGGGACGTCATTCCGATGCCGAGCGGGCCAGAACTGAAGTGGGCCGACGTGAAGCCGATATTTTTACTGCCGATGCCGCGATCATCGAAGCGTCCGCTCGGTTGGGACAGATTCTGAATCTGGAATCGTCGGTCCGTTTGCAATCGAAAGAAAACTGGGTTGTTCCTCGCTCGATCGTTCCTGATCTGATTCCACTGCCAGAACTGATTGCGATCGCGCTTTACCAGCGGCCTGAACTTGCTGAGCGTCGTGCGGAAGTCCATGCAGCCATGCTGGAACTGGATGGAGCAAAACTTCTGTTGTTTTCACCGCAATTCATCGCCGGCTTTAGTGACGGTGCGTTTGGTGGAGGGGGCAATGTTAACTCGAACAACACAGGACGCCCTCGGTTCGGCGATTTCGGTGACCGAACTGACGTGGACATTGTGCTGTATTGGTCGATCCGAAACATGGGACTTGCCAATCGAGCGCTTATTAAAACCGCGACGGCAAGGCTTGCAGCAGCCGATTGGGAGCGTACAAAGCGGTTGAATGAAATCCGTGCAGAAGTCGCTGAAGCGTATGCGAGAACCCAGACGCGCACGGCACAGCTTGATTTGAGGGATCGCGCCGTCACTGCCAGCGAACAAGGATTTCAAGAAGACTTGAAACGTGCCTACTCTGGCGAAGGTCGACCAATCGAAGTGCTGGACAGTCTGAGACTGCGAGCCATCGCCCAACAAGATTATCTTGATACGATCGGGAGTTATAACCAGGCCCAATATGAACTTTATGCGGCCATCGGTCAGCCCCCCGCTGATCTCTTGATCCATACGGTTCCTCCGACGATTCCGCCAGCACCGGTCGCGGAGTCCAAATGATGTGGCGTTCTTTGGTATTACTGATCGTCGTTGCCTTAATGACCTGCAACGATTGCGTGGCTGACGAAACTGATGCGAAATCCATGAATCAGGATTTCGCCGCTCCGAAATCAATTTTGACGTCGCAGTCGTTAGAAACGACGCCGATCGACATGGCCGGTGTCTTCTCATTAATTGGTGTCCAGAATCCAGAATTCCTTGCAGCCCAACAGCGTGTTCTGGAAGCAGCCGCACTCAGGCAGCTTGCCGCAGTCCAATTGCTGCCAACCATCAACCTGGGAACGAACTTCAACAGCCATACAGGTACACTTCAGCAGCCGACAGGCAATATGTTGACTGTCAGTCGTCAGGCATTATTCGTCGGCGCTGGTGCCAACGCGATTGGAGCGGGAACGGTCAACGTCCCTGGCGTTGTCTGGAACCTCAACGTTTCTGACGCCTATTATCGCTACCTGATCAGTCGACAAGTTCAGAGTCAAAAAGTGGCGAATTCCGTGACCGTCAATAACGACGTTCAACGGCGAGTAGCCGCCGCTTACCTGGAACTCGTACGTGCCGCGGGTACTCGCAGCATTTCATGGCAAGCACGTCAGGATTTCGCCGAAGTCGCCCGTATTACGAAAGCCTTCGCGCGAGCTGGCGAAGGCCGACCAGCAGATGAAAATCGCGCATCAGTGGAACTGCTTAGACGTGACAATGACGTGATCGAAGCCGAAGGGAAAATGCTCAGCGCCTCGGCCCGCCTTGCGTCGCTCGTCGGTCTCGATACAGCTGTTCGGCTGGTACCAGCTGATCGCTGGGCAGTTCCGCATTCGATTGTCCCAGAGCCGATCCCCTTACCGGAACTTCTCACTATTGCCGCGCTGCGGCGACCAGAATTGGCCGAGCAACGAGCGGAATTCGCTCAGACATTGCTGGCACTTGACGCAGCCAAAATGCTCCCTTTCTCACCGACTGTGTTTCTTGGTTTCAGTTCCGGTACGTTCGGAGGAGGTAGTGATATCGCAGCCGCACCTGCTGGATCGACTCCAAACGCCAATGGCCAGGAACGATTCGGCAACTTTCAATCACGCGCGGATCTGGACGCGATTGTCTATTGGTCGTTACGAAACCTGGGTGTCGGAAATAAAGCTCAGATTGCCGCATCGGAAAGTCGAGTTCGACAATCAGAATGGCAGCAATTGATTGTTCTGGACCGCGTCAGAGCCGAAGTTGCCACGGCATACGTGCGCGTTCATGCCCGGTTTCACCAATTGTCGACAGCTGAAGAAGCCATACGAGAATCAGAGCTTTCGTGGCGTGAAGACCTGAAACGAATTCGAGGAAACGAAGGACTGCCGATTGAAGTTCTTAACAGTCAGAGATTACTCGTCAGATCGAGGCTCGCGCTGTTGAATACGATCATCAATTACAATCTCGCTCAGTTTGAACTCTATCATGCCCTCGGGCAGCCTCAGTCTGAACTGCTGGTGCGAAATGCTGTCGAAGTAGAAGTGACTGACGACGTCGTACCGGGTCCGAAATGAGGAGACGTACGTTGAAGTTGCCGCGAACGCGATCTCCAGATCAAAGCCTCTTTTGGTACAAGGACGTTACAGTGACTTTGGCTGCCGCTGCCAGTCAATGGATCTTGTTCGCTTTTATTTTTCTGAACTTGTCACTTGCCGCAGATGCTGACGGAGACATTAAACAAAAGCTTCCATCGGCCAGTAATCATGACCGGCAAGTCGATATCATCCCTTCACCGACCTGTGAGATGGTGATCGATTTGGGAACGGCACTTCGATTGGCAGAATCGCAGAATCCACGAATGGCATTGGCGCGAGAAGTTGTGAATGAGGCAATCGCGCAGCACAAGGAAGCCCGAGCATTGCTGCTGCCGACGCTGACGGCAGGAACCGACTACCATCTGCACTCAGGTGTCTTACAGACATCGTTCGGTCAAATCCGGAATGTGAATTCCCAATCGCTTTACCTGGGCGGTGGAACGCAAACCGTCGGTACCCAGACAATTGGGATTCCTGCCGTACGGATTTTTGCTCACGCTGGAGACGCCTATTATCTTCCGCTCGTTGCCGCGCAAACGGTGACGGCCCGCGCCTATGAATCTCATGCGATCGACAATTTGACCCTGCTGGATGTTGCAGACAGTTATCTGACGCTCGTCGCCGCCGAAGCCCGTCGCGAAGCCCTGCTCGTCTCGTTGAAAGAAATTGGAGAGATCGAGAAGGCCCAGAAGGATTTTGCTCGTGTCGGGCAGGGACGTGATGCCGACGCTCATCGAGCTCGCGCCGAATTCCTGCTAATCCGGCTGGAAGCAGAACAATCCCAGGAAGAAGCCTCTGCTGCCGCAGCAGAACTGAGCCGACTACTGCACCTTGATCCGAGCGTTCGACTCGTAACGCCATCAGGACCGATTGAAATGTTGAATCTTGTCGATGAAACGGCGGATGTTGAGGGGCTTGTCGCTCAAGCGCACCAGCATCGCCCCGAAGTCGTATCACGCTCGGCAGAAATTGGCGCCGCCGAATATCGATTGCGAGACGAAAAGATGCGGCCCTGGCTCCCTTTGATTTCGCTTGGATTCAGCGGAGGCGCATTCGGCGGGGGAAGCAATCGCCAGGACCTGGGAGTCACGGGCTTCTACACGAATACGCAGGGCAGAACGGATCTGGATCTCTGGGCCATTTGGACCGTCCAGAATCTTGGGGCGGGGAATCGCGGTTGGCAGGGGATCCGAAAGGCTGAACGAGATCAGTCGATTTTCAGGCGAGCGATTTCTCTGGCTCAGATTCGTCGGGAAGTGGCAGAACGCCAGATGCAGGCTCGCACTCGCCGTCGTACTGTTGCCGTTACCTGGACACAATTGTCGGCAGCCGAACGAGGTGCTCAAGAAGATTTGTTACTGACAAGGTCTGGCGAATCGCTGCCATTGGAAGCATTAAACAGTATGACACGTCTGGCAAGCGCAAGGCAGCAGTTATTGACAGCGGTCATCGAATACAACCGAGCCCAATTGAGGTTGTTAGTCGCATTAGGGACTAATCCAACGTCGTTCAGTTCGCCGGTTGGAAACTGAAACCGCAGGCGTTTAGAACAGGGGTCGGGCGTTCCCTTCTTCATCAACCTAACCGACGATCGACTTCCGGCGGTTCACGTAGTCCCAGACGACGAAACGATCGAGATCGTTACCTGCCGTAAAGAAAACGCGGCCCTTCGTCGTTTCCGCTAATCGGCGAGCAAACCGGACATCTTCGCGCGTTTGTGACCAACTCGGAAGCAGGAAGATATTGATCACGATCCCTTCCCGTTCACAGAGCAATGCTTCCCTCATCGTTGCTTCTTCCGTGAGCGGGTCTGACGGATACAGCAAATACAGATGCGATCCTTCGAAGTGCGCCGTTGGAAGGCCATCGGTGATCAGGATCAATTGACGATTAGGAGTGTCTTGCGCAGAAAGAAACTGGCGACCCATTTGCAAGGCGTGCTGAATGTTTGTGAAGTGCGGCGGAATATCCGATTCGCTGATGTCTTCCCGACTCATGTCAGCTCGCAGGCGGACAACCGGATCGAAAATCGTGACCGTCTTCGGCATCAAGGCGGCAACTTCACTGCAGTGCCGCGGCTTGGCAAAAGTGGCCATCTCGATGAACTGCAGGAAGTCACCGGGGTATTCGCGACGAATCAAACCGTCCATGGCTAACGCCATTCGTTTGACGTTCATGTATTGACCGTCCTGTCGCATCGAACCGCTCATGTCCATCAGGACAGCCGTCGCGCATTTCGGATTATTGCGCGTGCGGTGAATGACAATGTCTTCAGATCGCATCTGCAACGGACCTGACGGATTTCGAATCATCGCATTGACGAGTGACTGAGGGATATCCATCTGCGAGACAGCGTCTCCAAATTCGTATTCCTTCGTGACGGGCATCTCAACGGCCCCTTCACCCTGGATCGGTCCCTGGTGGCGTCCCGTTCGCGATTCCTGCAACTGGCTGAAGATCTGTTCGAGCAATCGTCCCTGAAAAATGCGATAGGCTTTCGGGCTGAGCTGATAACCCTTCTTCGTCTTTTCCAGCCCTTGCTGTTCCGCGAGCTGACGGACCATTTCTTCAACTTGCCGCTGCATCGCCTGCAGACCTTCGAGTTGCTCCTCATCGGCATACTTGCTCAACTCTGAAAAATCGATGACAGCAATCTGAGCCGTCTTTGCAGCCTCGTCGAGCTGTTTTAACAGTCGTTCGATTGTCTCGAGCTCTTCTTTGACGGCGAGAGCGTCGTCGATTGACAGCGGCTTACGCCCCGTGAAAGTGTACTTTGAAGCGAGTTCGTCGATCTGGTATTTGTCGCCCAGTCGATCGACCAGTTGCACAAGCTGACGAGCGAAACGGGATTTTTCGCCACCTGCCTGATACCACAGGCGTTCGAGATCTCGAATCTGTTCTTCTTCAACACCCTTTTTGAAGGCAGATTTCAATTCCTCAGGAGGGTGCGTATTGTTCGCAAGTTTCGTGAATGAGCGTTTGGCCTCTTCAACAACTTTCTTCGTCTCGTAAGTGGCCAGTATTTTCTGAATTCGTTCGAGCAGCATTTTTCGCAACGACTCGAGGCTCGGACCAAGACCAGTGATCTGACGAATATCGAGCTTGATCGCCCGCGCTAATTCTTCCTCGGTCAAGTCGCGCATGTTGCCGAATTCGAGCATATGCTCAAACGCAGGGGACACCAGATCGGGTGATGTTGCGGAGGGGCTGGGAATGTTTGTCGGGTCGTAATGCTGATAGGTGTGAATAACCCCGCCGAGTTGGGTCGTGCTCATTTCGTCAGACTTCATAACGAATTTCTCCGCGGGACTGGCTGCGAGAGATTTTGTCTGTCGCATATAAACCAGCCAGGATAAATTCCACGCATGAAGCGCGCACGGCGCTATCAGCGGACGCATTGACTTCAAAGGCCTTTTCCCAGGCCGGCGGCACTCGCTTCAAACGCTCGGCATAATGTGAAGACGGCAGCATGTCTCCGACTTCGATTTTGACCCCTTTGCTGAAGATCTGCGAGATCTCGTCCATCCCGTGTTCGTCCACGTATTCTTTGAAGACCGTACGAATCGCCTCTGCAATCAGCGAATCGAGAATCTGGCGTTCGCTCATTTGATGGCTGCCCATCAAATCGAGTTCCAGCTTGCCGAGCGAGGAAGAATACAAGTGACCCAGGTCGCTGATCCTCGGTACCGCGGGACGCTCACCCAGTCGAGCAGCGCGTTGACGGGCGCTGGCGATCATCGTTCCGTAATTCGCAATACTGAAGCGGGCACTGACTCCCGAATGATGATCAATGTATTTTGATTTACGGGCAGCAATGCTGAGCTCTTCGATGATTTCCTTCATGAAGCGCGGAACGATCACAGGGAATGGACCATTCAGATCGATTCCGGTTTCCTGTTCCATGATCTCAATTCCCTGATCACGATCGAGGGGATAATGAGTATGGATGACCGAACCAATTCGATCCTTCAGCTGAGGAATGACCTTCCCGCTTCGGTTATAAGTCGAAGGGTTTGCAGAGAAGAGGATTAAAGCGTCGATGTCGAAGCGGACGGGGAATCCACGAATTTGAACGTCCCGTTCTTCCAGAATATTAAACATTCCCACCTGCACGAGTTCATCCAGCTCAGGGAGCTCGTTCATGGCGAAGATGCCGCGATGCATGCGCGGAATCAGTCCGAAATGAAGCGCCGCTTCGGCTGACATGCTCGTACCGCCAGCCAGTTTGGATGGATCGATTTCGCCGATAATGTCGGCAAACTTCGTACCAGGCGCCAACCGCTCGACATACCGTTCTTCGCGTGGCCACCAGGCAATGGGAACTTCGCTCGCAGGGACTTGTGCGACCAGGTCTTTGCAGACTCGGGTAATCGGGTGATAGGGATCGTCATGCAAGGGTGCTTCGGGATGAGCGATATAGGGGATTGCTTCGTCAAGAAATCGCGACAGAGTCCGCATCAAGCGACTTTTCCCCTGCCCCTTTTCACCGAGAAATAACATGTCATGACCGGCAATCAATGCAATGTTGATCTCTGGAATGACGGTGTCCTCGTATCCAACAATTCCGGGGAACAGTGGCTCGCCAGCGGAAAGGGCCGCAAGGAAATTGTCGCGAAGCTCGGTTTTGACGGATTTTGAAACCCACCCACTCTTTTGCAAGTCGTCAAGATTCGTCGGACGGCTTTGCATCTGTATGAAATTTCTACCTTAAGGATGATTATGAGTTCATTTGACATCTGCTGTCGATGGGCCCATGCCACATCGAATTTCATAGCATGTCGCATGAGTATAGACCGTCAATCCGATTGGGCAAACAAATTAATGTCGGCCATCTGAGAATACCTGGAGGAAAATCGGCGGCAGAAAAAACACGACTTGTACACTAATACTTGAGAAGTTGTCGAGAATTTGCAACAGATCGCGAAACTGACCGTCAGATCAATGCCGCCGATCAGAGAATCCACCAGTTGACCCAGGCGTTAATCAGCCGGGCTAACGGTGGACAAATCTCGCAAAGGAAAGCCAGAGGTTGGTAGAAACGGGCAATCCACTTTGATCCGTCGGCATGGACGGCACCGTACCAGTGCCAGAAAAATGGACCGATGGTGACGCCGGAGACCACAAGATAAACCGTAAAGTAAATCAGGATATCACGGAAGAAGCCGAACCAGGATCGTTTCGCTTTGGGTCCTGACAAAGGGTCTTTCTCGAGCGAAGCGGGCTTTGGTTCGCTGTCGATTTTTCCGTGTAAGTGATCAGTGGTCATGATAAGCCGTCGTTTGTATCGCGGACGAAAATCTCGCCTGCGTTAATGAGTGAAGCCCGACTCGAAGAATCGGGCTTCAGCTGGTCCATTCTAAATTGATGACGGTTCAACGTCACCAGATTTATTTAGGAAGCTTTCCTTCCTTGATCAGCTCACCGTAGGTCTTGCCAGCGGTGGCGCTCTTTTCGGATTCAATCTTCTTCAGAGCGTCAGTGAGTTTCTTTTCGTCAGTGGCGAACTTCACGTTCTTTTCGCCAACTGCCGTGCCGAAGGCCTTGCCGTAGTCACTGCGAACAGACTTCTTCTCTTCTGGATGACAGATGCCGCACTTCGCAGTTTCAGCTTCGGCCTTCAGAGTTGGATAAGCGGCATTGAATGCCTTCAAATAGTCAGGACGAGCCTGTGCTTCAGGGCCCCCGACGAAGGCAGCAACCACTGCGCAACACGCAATCCAAGTCAAACTCTTCCGCATGAACGTACTCCTCACCGTGTTTAGAGAATTTCGTGAATATAGAGCCCAAAGTTGTGCAACCCTTCGGCCTGCCATTAAGCCCTACAACCGTTGAGAATTAGAGACTGCAGCCCGACACGTGTCAACTCATGCGAGGACGACGGCAGATCGGATTGCGGTATCCCGGGGAGAAAGTCGCGATTCCCGGAATCAGACCCGTGGGTCAAGAACCTGCAATCGGGTCGACTTCACGAATGGTTTGATCAGAATTCGATAGTCGGTCATGTGAGGGGCGACGAGATGAGCCTTGAGATGGGCCAAACTCTCCCATTTCTCCACGATCAGAACGAAATCATCTCCCAGACGCTGTTGCTGAGTCAGGTCCGTGGTCGCATCCACGGCGGCTCCGTATTCGATACAACCAGCCTCCTGGCGAACTGGGATCGTCACCTGAGCGAATTCACGCAAGAAGTCATCGCGATGTCCAGGTACCAGTTCAACCAAAGCAAGAACATGAATCATCTTGATCCCAAGTCAGGGTTGCTGGTCAATCACGAAAAACAGCAGTTCGTTCGCACACAAGTCATCACTTTTCGATTTGTTCGAGCGAGTAAACGATTGCCGCCTTCAGCTCTTCGTCGTCGGAACTCTTAAACACTTTCCGCAGTTCGCTGGTGGCTCGTTTCGCGTACGGCCCGATCTCACCCAGGGCATAAACCGCTCCGATTTGAACTTTCAGGACAGGATCGTGCGAGGCTTTGAGCAAGGCCTGCACCGCTTCCGGCGATTCGGGAGCCAGCTCCGCCAGCGAGTAAGTCGTCAGCCAGCGAACGTTTTCGTCCTTGTCGGCCAGACTTGCCAGCAACGACTGCAAGGCGGGATAGGCAAATCCATCGTGACGGATCAACACTTCCGCCGCTCGAAGTCGTACCTGACCATCCTTGTCATTCAAGCTTTCAGCCAGAGACGTGAGGACTTTGTTCGACTGTGGCCCCATTTCACCGAGGACGGCCGATGCAAACGATCGCAAACTTGCATCACGAGATTTCAACGATTCGGTCACAACCTTGATTGATTCGACATTTGTCAATTTCAGTCGAGCCATCGTCAATGCCGCATGCGCCCGGACGAACTGATCTTCGTGCTTCAGCAACTTTTGCAGCAAGGGTGCCGCAGCTGTTCCTTTATCGCCCATCTGGCCGATCTGATGCAGACCTCGCTTCAGCGATTCTGCATCCGACGGGTCAAGATCCTTCAAGACGTCAGCCAGCTCTCCTTCAGCATGATGACACACATCAAGCATCCCACGTCCAGTGCCATGCTTGATCGAGTGCGTCCGAGAAGAATCAACGGTTGATTTCTGTTTTTCTTCCGTCGAAACGAATGCTTCATCGTCGGATTGTGATTCGGCGTTTTCGCCGGTCGTACTGATCGGTTCATCATCGAATGACGAAGTCACTTTCGATGCCTGAGCCGATTTGACGGGACTTTCGGCAGGGCTGGATTTTTCTTCGGCCCAGTCAGCGATATCTCCGTCAAACCCGTCAGAACGACTCTCGACTTCTTTTTTCACTTGAACAACGTTTTTGCGAGCGTCATTGGCACTTGGTTGATCAAATTCGTCGGACGCCTCTTCCTTGACCGCGCCCTTGCCCTTTCCAGATTTGCCTGGTGGATTCTCGATCGATGACAGGAATGTATCCAGATCGTCGTCGGACCGTCGCGCTGCCGGCTTTGATTTGGACTTTGTCGCTGAAGTGCTGGCAACGGTTTCGGCACCCTCTTCGACGGCAAGCGGATCAACTCGCGGTTTCGTCTTTTTCGCAGGTTCCGTCTTGGACGCAGACACGACCTTGGTGTCATCAGTCCTGGCGGACTTACCCTTGAGCTTGCTGTCTTTTGGACCACCCAAAGCACTCTTCGATTCATCAGACTTCAAGTCGGCGAGTTCTTTCGAATTCTTCCCCTTGCTGTCCTTATCGCGAGTTTTCTTCTTCGAATCCTTCGAATCAGCCAGCTTTTCTTCGGAGGCCTTTTTGGACGGCTTCTTCGCGAGCCAACCGCTCGTTTGAGCGCAACCAGACAAATTACCAGCCATGGCGGCCAGCAACACCAATCCGAAGGGGCGATACCACTTGTTCATGTCACAACCTTGTGAACCGCGTGGAGGACAGCATGACGCTGACGTCAGTGCAAGCAAACCCTCGCTATGCGACTGAATAAAACGCTTCCTCTTCAAGTATCGGTTGCAACGATCGTAAGTGTTGACGGGATCAGACGGCGTTTTCCATCGGAGACATAAAACGATCGTCACAGCCCGCAGGGTTTTTCAGAACAACCCAAACAACTCATTTTAATTCCGCGAGCCGTGTTTTTTGGGGTCCGCAAAACAAAAATGGGGGCTTCCTCTTAACGAGGCCCCCCTGTTTGCACCAGAAACACTTGACTGTCAATACTTTAGATCACGATCGACGATTTACTTCTGGCTAGTTCTTCCATAAATCGAAGAGACCGAGTGGTCGTCTCTTCCACGTCCGGAATCAATCCGTCCAGAATCAGCGAGTTGGCGTATAACTGACGTCCACAATCGCGAATAAAGTCGTCGTTGTCGGAATTGCTACTGAGATCGCAAAGACGAGTAATCAGTCCCGCATGAGGATTGATTTCGAAGATGCGCTTCGGCATTTCGTATTCCTTCATCGTGTGGCTGAGCACCTTTTGAAGTTGATTGCTCATGGTTCCCTGAGGATTAATCAGGCAGCAGTTGCTGTCCGTCAATCGGGATGACTCACGAACGTCTTCTACCTTCCCGTCCAAGGCACCCCGGAAGAGCTCCAGAATCCGTGTCAGGTTTTTCGGCTTGATTTTTAATTCGTCGGTCTCAGCCGGCTTCGTTGACTCCGGGAAAACGACGTCTGCCGAATCGATTGAAATCAGGTCTTTATTTTCGTAGCGACGTAGCTGCGTCAACGCGAATTCGTCAATCGGGTCGTCCAGGAACAGGACTTCCAGGTTTCGTTTGCGGAACGCTTCCAGCAGTGGATGTCGTGACAAGGCATCGAGATCGGGTCCGCTGAGATAAAAAATCTGAGTCTGCCCCTCGACGGCCCGTTGCAGGTAGCTGTCGAGAGAAACACTCGGAATCACCGATTTATCGGCCTTCCCGCCAACAAGTAGTGACGCTTCGGTCGCAGTATGCGTCGAATGGAATCGCATCAATTTGGCGATCCGCTCGCGGTTCTCAAAATCCTGACCGATCCCCGTTCGAAGAATCGGACCAAATTGCTGATAGAACGTCTTGAAGGTCTCGGGCTGCTCTTCGGCCAAACTTGCCAGATAGTCCAGAACCTTCTTAATCAGGACCTTTTTCAGTTTTGGCAGCAGCTTGTGGTCTTGCAGAGTTTCTCGCGAGACGTTCAATGGCAAATCGGCAGAATCGACGACTCCGTAGAGGAATCGCAGGTATTCCGGCAGCAGGTCACGGCAGTCGTCCTGAACCAGAATTCGCTTGGCACAAAGGTTGATTCCGTGCTCGATCTGACCGAATCCCATTAATTCGAAATTGGATGGAGGACAGTACAGAATCGAATGAAACTGAATCGGTGAATCACTGGAAAGATGCAGATGCCAAAGCGGTTTTTCTTCGGAGTGGTGAGTCAACCATTGATAAAAACCGGCGTGCTGCTCGTCCGTGACCTGATTCTTGGGTTCGACCCAGATCGGCTTTTGCTCGTTCAGGATATCGGTCGCAAGCTTGATCGGATGCGGCACAAACGTCGAATACTTGCGAACAATGAATTTCAGCCGATGGGGATCGGTGAATTCATCCATATCGTCTTTCAGATGCAGACGAATCTGGGCACCTCGCGGAACGTCACCTTCGACGGCCGTGATCGTAAATCGGCCCGAACCGTCAGATTCCCAGCGCCAACCGGTCTGCTCGCGATAGCTTCGCGTGACAACTTCCACCTTATCGGCAAGCATGAAAGCGGCATAAAAACCGACTCCAAACTGGCCAATCAGCGATAAATCGGCCGATGGAGCCGCTCCAGCCCCCTCTGCCTTCGCCGCCAGGGAACGGAGAAACTCTTTCGAACCGCTGTGCGCGATGGTACCAAGGTTCTGAACCAGTTCGTCATGGGTCAGCCCGATGCCGTTGTCTCGAATCACCAGCAGCTTGGCTTCTTTGTCCGGTTCCAAAGTGATCTCTAAAGGAGCGTCGTCCCGGTATTGCTCGTCACTCAATTGAATGTGCCGAAGCTTATTCAATGAATCGGACGCATTCGAAATCAACTCTCTTAAGGCAATCTCGCGGTTCTGATACAGCGAATGAGAAAGAATATGAAGGAGCTGCTTGATCTCGGTCTGAAACGTGAATTCCTGAGGCTGCGTCACGGGGAACTCCAAATGCAATCAACATCGAAACAGAAAGGCAGTCTATCGACCGCCTCGAAGGAGGAAAAGCAACTGGCGCGCCATGCCTGAAGTGTCAAAAATGCCATAATTTCACGAGAAATCACATCCATCGAACAAAACCACAGCTGCCAAATTGGCATTCATTGTGGCGCGTGTCCATTAAGCACACGTTTGGCCGAACACTGAGGGAAGGTTGAATTCAATAGCAAGCGGTTCTACAACTCGACCTCAACCTTGATCCAATACACCGCATTACGTCGAATCGGAGAACTCATCCATGGCCCTGGTCAATGATAATTACCTGAAACTGAAGGCCGGTTACCTGTTTCCCGAGATCGGTCGTCGAGTTTCGAAGTTCGCCGCGGAAAATCCCTCCGCCAAGATCATTCGGCTGGGGATCGGCGATGTCACCGAACCGCTTCCGTCCGCTATTATCGACGCCATGCATCGTGCCACGGATGAAATGGCTAAACGGGAAACGTTTCGCGGATATGGCCCTGAACAGGGCTACGACTTTTTGAGAAACGCAATCGCTCAAAACGATTTCATTAGTCGCGGAGCACAGGTCGCTGCTGACGAGATTTTTGTTTCGGACGGCTCAAAGTGTGACACCGGAAACATTCTCGACATTTTCGGTGCGGGAAACGTGATCGGCGTGACCGACCCCGTCTATCCCGTCTACGTCGATACCAATGTGATGGCGGGCCGAACGGGTGCCGCCGACGAGACCGGTCGATATGCAGGACTGGTTTATCTGCCCGTTACGGCAGAAAACAATTTCACCCCCGCCCTGCCCGACCGCAAAGTCGATTTGCTGTATCTGTGTTACCCTAACAATCCGACCGGAACCGTGGCGACGAAAGAGACGTTGAAAAAGTTCGTCGATTACGCCAAAGCCAACGACGCAATCATTTTCTTCGACGCCGCTTATGAAGCGTATATTACCGACCCTTCAATTCCTCATTCGATCTACGAGATTGAAGGTGCCCGAGACGTGGCGATTGAATTCCGCAGCTTCAGCAAGACCGCTGGTTTTACAGGGACTCGCTGTGCTTTCACAGTCGTGCCCAAAGGCCTGAAGGCCAAAACATCAACGGGCGAATCAGTCGAACTTCACGCACTCTGGAACCGGCGTCATACCACCAAATTCAATGGAGTCAGCTATATCGTGCAACGTGGAGCCGAAGCTGTTTACAGCGAGCAGGGTAAAACACAGGTTCGAGCCATGATCGACTTCTACCTGGAAAACGCCAAGATCCTGTGTGCCGGGCTGCGAAAAGCGGGACTGGTCGTTTACGGTGGCACGAACGCCCCGTATGTCTGGCTGAAGACGCCTGGCGGACAAACAAGCTGGCAATTCTTCGACCACCTGTTGTCCCAGGCGAACCTGGTGGGGACTCCGGGCAGTGGTTTCGGTGCGGCAGGCGAAGGATACTTCCGACTGAGTGCCTTCAACAGTCGAGCCAACATCGAAGAAGCGGTCACTCGAATTCAAAAAATCATGGCGTGACAATACACATGCTCACTCTTTTCGCTCGTCACTATGCGAACGGCGAACCGATTCGCGTCGAAATTGAAGGCGATCGGATTCGCCGGATTGAGCCCGCCTGGCCGAAAGGCCCGCTTCACGACTGGCCGTTCGTCTCGCCGGCGTTCCTTGATCTGCAGATCAATGGATACGGCGGAACATGGTTCAGCGATGACGCGTTGACTGCTGACGCTGTGTTGAAAGCCTTGTCCCCCCACTTTGGATTTGGGGTGACGAGGCTCTGTCCAACGCTGATCACCAATTCGTTCGAAGGTCTGGCCACCGGATTTGCCGCCATTCGAGCGGCGTGTGAACAATCGGCGTGGGCCAATCGAATGGTGTTTGGCTGTCATCTGGAAGGCCCTTACATTTCAGGCGAAGATGGACCGCGCGGGGCACATCCCAAACAACACGTCAGACCGGCTGACTGGGACGAATTTCAACGCCTGCAGGAAATCTCCGGGGGACGTATCCGCCTGGTCACCGTGGCACCCGAAGTTGAAAACGGAATTGAGTTCATTCAAAAAGCAGTCTCCAGTGGCGTGGTGGTTTCGTTGGGTCATACCGCAGCCACGCCCGAGCAAATCCAGGCGGGCGTCGATGCCGGTGCAAGATTAAGCACACATCTCGGTAACGGTGCTCATTCCATGATTCACCGTCATCGAAACGCGATCTACGAACAACTGGCGGACACGAGGTTGAGCGCAAGTCTGATCGTCGATGGACACCATCTGCCTCCCAATCTGGTACGGACATTCATCCGCGTGAAGTCCCCCCAAAAGACGATCCTCACTTGTGATGCCGCCGGATGGGCCGGCTGCCCGCCTGGTGTTTACGAAAGCAAACTGGGCCGCAGCGAAATTCTTCCCAGCGGTAAACTGGTCGTCGCCGGACAACAGGAACTGCTCGCCGGTTCGGCTCAAGAAATCGACGAATGCGTGGCAAACACCATCAGTTTTGCCGGTGTCTCAGTGAAACAAGCGGTTGATATGGCCAGTCAGAACCCGGCAAAGTTACTCGGGCAGGAAGTCGTGCGATTGCGCCGCGGATCACTGGCAGACCTGGTCGTGTTCCACATCTCAGCCAAAGGACGGACAACGAACGCCACACCGCAAACAGGTCCTATACGTCCCATAAGTCCAATCAGTCCCATCTCTTCCACAAACGAACGCCTGAGCCTGAAAATCGAAGCCACAGTCGCAGGCGGGGAATTGAAATTCGGGTCGATCCTACCGCGATAACATGGCATACGGTTCCGTCAGCGCCTATCCGCGATACCAGCGATCAAGCACGCCATACCAGTCTTCAACACTTTGCGCAGCAGCAAACGCATTCCGAACCTCCGAATGTTGCGGATGCAACGGCGAAAATTTCATCCCGAACATTCGCATGGTCGTCAATGCCTGCGGAACATCGCTGACTTGCACGCAAAGTTCGAACTGAAGCTCCATGACCCGACGTTGTTCGAACAGATCCGGTTCCGGCAGCGGAAGGCCAGCCGCCAACGCTTTGACCTGGGAAAAAATCCACGGATTGCCAATCGCTCCCCGTGCGACCGAAACGCCATCGACTCCGGTAACCTGAAACATTTCGAGACAAGCCCGTGCGGTGAACAGGTCGCCGCTCCCAAGGATCGTCTTTGATCCCGCGTGCTGCTTCACCTCGCGGAGAAAGTCCCAGTTGCTCGGGCCGATATACTTCTGTTCGACCGTCCTGCCATGAACTGTGATGGCACACACACCTCGCTCAAACGCCCCGTCAAGGATTTCAAAGAAACGATCACGACTTTCGGACGAATCATCCAATCCGCGCCGCATCTTCAGCGTCACGGGAATGTGATCGGGAACAGCAGCACGAGTCCGACTGACGATCTCCAGCGCCACATCTGGCTGACTGAGATGGAACCCACCTCGACACGCACCGGCTGTGGATTTGACGGGACACCCGAAATTGATGTCAATCACATCGAACCCCGCTCCGACCAGCTTCTGTGCGGCGGGTGCAAAATCAGCGGGTTCCGAACCCATCAGTTGACCGCCGACCGGATGTTCTTCGTCCGTCACCAGAAGATGCCGCCGAGTTCGATGACGCGGTTTGAGGTCGAGCACGAAACGGTCAATCATCACTTCGGCGAGGGTATAACTTGCCCCCAGCCGCCGGGCGACAATCCGCATCGGACCATCGCTGTAACCGCTGAGTGCCGCCTGGACAACGGGAAATCCTATCGCGACGGCCCCGATCGAAAGTGGCTTTAACGTTGGGGAAACAGTTGATGGCACTTCCTGGGAATGGATCGGGAGTGGATGATTGTGATGAATGTCTCGCGCCATCTCTAAGTTACTGCGATCATCGGTGTTAAAGGAAACCCAGGCAATACACCCGCCCGAGGAACTTCACGTGGTCAGTGTCGACGAAGTTCCAAGGGTTCAAGCAGCAGAAGCTTCTCAAGAACCACCTGCGGAATGCATTATGATGATTGATCACGCGGCCCGCTATTGGCTCGCCGATTTAGAACCGTTTGGCGAGCCCGAGATGGGAACTCCAGCAGGGAGCGGTCGGCCTGCAACGGAAAATCCATGATCATGCGTGAACTTTTGCAGCTTCCGATAGAGTGCATAGCTATCGGGATAGACCCAGAAGGTCAGGGTCGTATCCGGTGCCGCGCCAAGAATCGACTGATAGAACCGCGAGCCCTTGCGTAACGCAACTTCAGCGGTCTCTCCCTTGGTGTCTGGTTCAGGATGAATTTGCCAGCTGGAAAGACTGATCCGATACCCACCATGTCCCGCTCGAAGTTCGTCCAATCCCGAAAGCGTCTCCACTCGCACCAGGTACTGCATGTTGAAGCCTTCGATTGGCCCGATTTGCCCCTGGTGCTGACGAGTTTTTACCAACCAGTCTTTCCGTTTTTGAATCTGATCCTTCAGTCGTGAAACCAGTTCGTCAACCGGTACTTCGGAAACGCGATTTCGTTCCAGACGATAGTGCTTTTCATTACCGTTCACGACGCGGCTGATCGGTGTGATCTTGTGTTCCAGCGTCTGGACATTCGCCGGCTTGTCTTCAATCTCATCGATCTGAAGCTTCAGTCTTTCCAGGTCTTTTCTGGCGAGTTCCAGATCGGCAACCGCTTTTGCCTTCCGCATTTTGCTGGCGTCGAGTTGCTGCGTCGACACGGCCAACATCTCTTTGACCGCCTTTTGACGTTCGGTTAATTCGGCCTGACGCAGACTCGATTGCTGTACGCGAGCCGCCAGGGCCAGTTCCTCTTTGGTGATCGAGGCGAGCACTGTTTCCAGTTCCTTCGTCATTTCCACCAGCTCTTGTGGAGCAACCAGCTCGGGCAAAGGAGGCCGTATCGGAATCGCCTGTGGTTCCGGCTCCGCTTCCGGTTCTTCTTCCGGTTCCTGCATTGTCAATTCTTGCTGCTGCGGTTCCTCAGTCGCCTCTTCGGACTCATGGTTTTTTCCAGGAGCATATCGGGCCAGTTCAGAGATGGGTTCGTTTAATAAAGGGGTCCCAGGAGGGAGGAAGACAACGGGGATCTTGCTGACGTGCAAACCGGCAATCACGATCAGAATGATCAAGATACCGACGATGTTCGCAACGACGTCGAGGAACGAGTCAGAACCAAACTGCAATTCACCTTTCGGGCGACGACGACTCATCGGTTGGCTCCCGCTTTGGGTGAGGAAGCAGCCTTGAGTGCAGGCTTTTTTGTTGGCTTTGTCGTTTTCGCCGTGTCACGGCCAAATTCGAGCGTCTCATTTTGTTTCGAGAATTCGTGCGACGTCGCCAAACCGGCCCGAGTCATCATGGCGTTGACCTGCTCGTAGTGACCATTTCCTTCGGGTTTCACGATGAATTTCAATCGTGGTGCCCAGAAGAATCCCTGCGGCGGGCGACCCCATTCATGAGAATAGGCGTCGAGTGCTGTGGCGAACAATTCCAACGTTTCCTGCTTCGACTCCCCCTGCCCCACGGGAATTGCAAACTTTTCGGCGATCAGCAGCTTATCTTCGGAGACGTCAACGCGAACTTCCCGCTCAAACCCGATACTGGCCCCTGGCTCGCAGTATCCCCAGCGCCGGCCCGCAAGCATTTCAGGCTCCAGAGGCTTGTCTGCGTCATCATTGTTTTTCTTGCTTGGCCTTTCGCCGGCATGCGGTGCCCGCGTCGAAGATCCTTTGGTATGCGAAAAACGGGGTGAGGATGAACCGCTGTCCGATAAACCGGACGAACGAGATTGACCACCGGATCGCGAACCGGAGCTCCCATCACCTTGCACGTAACGGCCGTCTCCTTCCGAATCTCCCTCAGGTCCGCTGGATTCTCCGTCGCTCCCCGGCTTTGACTTCGCGGACTTGCGGTTCGGACGTTGTCCGATCGGCATTCCTGGCTCTGACTCGTCCCAACCCTCCGACGATTGACCCGATCCGGCCCCGCCCGAGGTCGATCCTTTAAAGGAGGTTCCGTTCGCGTTCGCAGAACCATTTCCACCGGAGAATCGACTGCCCGATCCTTGAGACATTCGTGAGTTGCCCCGGTCAGACGTTGCTGAGCCTTGACCATTTCCACCACCAGACCCGCCAACGATTCCGCCGCCAGGTCCACCACCTGATCCCGCAGCATATCGGCCACCTGATCCACCGGAAGTTCCGCCAGTGGCTGCACCGTCGGATCCCTCGTCGGCTCCGTCTTCGTTTTCCCCACCGGGACTGCCACCCGTTCCGCCGCCCGTTCGGCCCCGGACGCCGGCGTAAGAACCACGAGAAGTTCCGTCGCCAGATCCACCTTCGAAGCCGTCACCACTTCCGGTATCGGCTCCTGCATCGGCACCACGACGTGCTCCCGATCCACCCCCTCCGTATGTTCCTCCCGATTCGCCACCGAAGCCCCCCGCGACTTCGTTTCCACGAGATTGCCCGCGTGGACGGCCCTGGAAGTTTTCAACCCGTTCCCAGCTACGCGATCCGACAGAATTATCTCCCCCCGTCAGATCGTTCAACGTGAAGCCGTTTCCACCCGATTGTCCGGAATCGTCGGTGCCACCGGGTCCGGAGCCTCGCACGGCACCAAACATGGGCCCTCCGCCCGGTCCCCCATTGCCCGGCCCCCCATTGCCCGGCCCCCCATTACCTGAGCCAGAATTGCCGGCGACACCTCCACCTGGTCGTCCGCCGCCCGAGCCTCCGCCACCGCCTGGACCTCCACCACCGGAGCCTCGGCGACCGGGGGCACCTCCGAAGACGCTTCCACCGCTTCCAGTCATCAGGGCGGAACGAGCAATATTGTCACGCTCGGAAAATAGCCGACTGACGGCAGTCTGACAGGCGGTTTTTGCACCACTGTCAACATCCGGCAGTTTTAGTACGGTCGATTCTTCGATCAGTTCATAACCTTGTGACGTCCGAATCGGCTCAAGCATTCGCAAAGCAACGTAATAGGCGACAACACCTTCAGGTCTCACGAGAATCAGCACGTACGGCTCGGGTTCACTCCGAGGGTTCCGCTGTTTCAAGTTGATCGCGTTCCAGTAATTGATCAGCGCCCCGGTCCCCGCAGCGATGGGATTTGCTTTCGGCGTGAATCCTTCGAGATCTTTCGCGGTAATCAGGATGTCTTCGGGCAAGAATCGAATTCCTGCAGCAGAACACTCGATGAAGATTGGTCGTCGAGTTGTCCCGGTTTGCGGGTCAAACGGCACGACTTGAAATTGATCGTTTTGCTCCGTCGCGTCAGCAATCTGTGCGGCACGCAGACGCCGTTTCATTTGCAGGATCTGCTGCTCGACGAGAACCCGCTCGACATCTTCCTTGGGATCAGTTTCGGCGGCCGCTTCTCCGGCAAGTTCACCCAGATTGTTTTCCAGCTGCAGGATGCCGGAATTAAGTGATTCCGTTTTTTCCAGCGATTCTTGGACCTGTTGTCGACGTAACGTGAGAACGCGAAGTCGTTGTTCACGCTCGGACGCAAGCTGGTCTGCACGGCTCTGCCATTTCGCCTTTAAATCCGTCAGTTCTCGCTGGCGTTCCGCCAGGGCAAGTTCATAGCCGTCGTCAACGGGTGGTGCGACCGGCTTGAAAACGGGCTTGGGGGCTGGCCGAGCCACGACTTTGGGAGGCTGAGGGGCTGGCTTGGCAACGGGCTTGCTGATTTCGGCCGCTTTTTCGGCTTCGGCAATCTCGATGTTGCGGTAAGCACGCTCAGATGCCGCGAATTCCGCTTCCTTCTGTCGAATTTTCAGCGTCGTCACAAGTAACAAGAAAATCAGCGATCCCATCGTGCAAATCAGCACGGCGAGGAACGGAAAGACTTTAAAAGAATGAGTTTCCTTCGTTCGACCGCTCATCGCGAGTACTTGTATTTCTTGCTGATGGATTCATCCGAGCTGATTGCTGTCAGTCGCACGAGTGATTCAACCGTGAACATTCAATCCATGGCGAATCATTCGCGGAGACTTATGCCAGACTCAACCCGAACTCATGCCTGCATAATGACTTACGATTCCAAAAACGCCCACAGACCGCCCATAATCCCTATGTCACCCCATTGACCAAGTTGACTGAGGATCAAATGAAAAGTCGGCGCTTTTAGACTTATCGGAACAATCGGCATCGTCGGACGATGGAATGAGTCAAAACCTTCGGGACTGGCAACACAATTCAGATTGTCTTCAATTCACGTGCGAACAGGTTTGCTTACGGGATGACAAGTCTCGTATTCTATGTAAAGAACTGAGAACCTTTGTTTGAAGGGATTGTCTCTTCGGCAAAGACTGCCACAGTTGGCTGACGACATTTATGGCCGGGGGACCGGGACTTTGAATCTTTCCCAATCCGATTTGACGACAGCACAAGAATTGCTCGGGTATTTGAATTTCTCTGGGGGCCGCCCAGACACAAAATTTCAGCGACAGCTTAATGAATTCATCGCCAGTGTCACCTGGTCGAAGGCTCCGGACGCGTTACAGCAGTTACTTGAGCACTTACATCAGACCGCACCTGCCTTTAGCGACGTCGCTCAGGCACAGGCGGTACTGAAGCTGGTGTTTTCTGATGTGCTTCCTGCCTACCGCGTGCATCACCGTGATCTGCTTGCGCATCTGAAAGATGCGGAATTCGAGCAACCGTTCTTCCTGGCAAAAGTCTTCGAAGCAGTTTTGCAGCAAGGAGCCCCCTGGGATGACCGGGAAGGGATCATTCAAGGTGCTCTCCATCGCCTGAACGATTTCGTTGGCTTCCGTCCGGTTGCCGTGCTGGAAAACGGCAGGAAAATGGACCTTTATCCCCATGAACGGGTCCGCCCCTGGCCGCTGTATCTCCGCAATGCCGGAGTCGCACATGGTCCGTATGAAACGCTGATCAAGCGAGCATTAGAACTGCTGAACGAAGTCCCGGAAGAAATGCTTTCGGATGCTTATTTTGATATCAATAAGATGGACGAGCTGGCTCTCGATCCCCGGGCCCACGATCATTCCCATCCGGTCAACAAACGGACCAATTACCTGTTCGGTGAATGGGATCCGCACCAGATTGACATTAAGGGTAATTATCGACGTTTCGTGATTCGTCGAGTGATTATCGATTCGCTGATTGACTGGCAGCAGAAACAAAAGCGGGTCGCGTCAGAAGAAGTTCTGTTTGACATGGCTGCCGTGTTGTGCGGCACGATTCTCATGGCATCGGCGATCAGCGGTGACGGTCCCGAGTGTCATGATTCGAGCGTGACGCTGACGTCGCTTCTGCCGCGCGTGGCACGTCAACGCGACCGGTTTTATTCATGGCTGCTGGAAAGTGCAACGGGGCAACGAGCAAAACGGCTGAAGAAGCACGCCAAAGCGACGCGACAACCGTTCGGACATGTTCGTCAGTCGCTGAATATGTATCTGGCCAACTACGGGACGCAACAAGTCCAGCGGCGACAATTGGCACATTTGTTCGCTCGCATGGGCTATCCGGAAGCGAGCCTGCGACAGGCGGCAGTCATCCCGTGTGCATCGGCAAGATTTGAATGTGAAGTTCTCTGCCGAGTTCACGGAGCACGCCGTGTGATCGAACTCGGAAAAGTCGCCGATGCGTTTCGACTTCTGGGAGAAGCCGAAGAATATCTTCATCGGGGAATAGAATGCGGGGCGCTGGTCGACCCCTGGAATATTCTTGGTTTTCAAGGATTATTCCCTCTCTTTTCGTCTCGCGAAGACAGTGTTCCCGATCAGCGAGTTGAAATCCTGTTACATATCATGGAAGCATTACTTGACGCCTACACGCGAACGTGGGAGGAAGCCGCCGCTCGTGGTGACTCGAAGATGGCCGACGCGATCTCGTTCCGTTACGAATCTCTCGCCGAATTCTGGGATAAGTTTGGATCATCCACCGTTAACGACCTGCCTCGTGTCGCCGCACGCGAAAGCCTCGATTCGGCGTCCCATGTCGCACAGGCACTTTCCGAATGGAGAACGGCTGGCGAAGCAGCGGGTGACATCCAGTTCTGGCGAGAACACGTCGCGCAGTTCGAAAGTGCCAAAGCCTATGCACAGGTTGTGTCGGCTTTGCTGGAACGTCGTGACACGGTCGCGGCACTCGGACTGCTGATGCAATGGCTCAGCCAGCAGGAAGAGGTCGGGCTGGAAGCGGGACACATGTCGTTCGAGGATTTATTACTCTGGTGGATGGGAATCGTTGTCGACAACGGTTCAATCACCAAGGACGACCCGTGGCCATTGATTCGCCGTATGTTCGATTATCTCGAAGCCAACGCTGGCGAACTGTGGTCCGCACCGACAGTCCCCGTGTTGCCCGATTCCAGTAAACCACATAAGCCGGATCATGGCGAGGAACTGGCCCATGACACCGACGATGTCGCACGTGACGAAGAAGATGAACTGTTTGATGCCGCCTACGAAGGTGTCGTCTATCGCGATAGTGCCGACGATGGACAGGAAGGCGAGACGATGGACGATCGACCCGCCTTCCATCGCGAGACTGAATTTGAATTGATTGAAAAGCAACTGGAACCGAGACTGAAGTTCCTGCGAACGATCGCGCAGCTTTGGCAAATGGGAGCGACCCTTGCCGTCGAACGTGAACTGGTCCCTGTGGATTCACAATCGAACGCCGTGCGTGAATCGAAACAAGCTCAGGCCGACTCCCTACGCCACTGGCTGGGACATTCTATCGAAGTCCAGGCCGATTTAAGTCGCTTGATTGATAACCTGTGGAAGCAGGAAATCGGTGAAGCGACAGCCGAACACGACGTCAACATTGAATACGATACGCAACTGCAGACGAAACTGTTTTTGATCCAGACGACGATCCAGACAGCGCTAAGCTGCCGGTCGGCGCAGTGGTGCCTCGCCTGTGCACTTTCTCCTGCCGACGACACCGTCAAGACGAACGCCGACGACGTGCGGATCATCGATATCTATCGCGGCGTCATGCAGCGAAATGAAGAAGAAGTCCGTCGAGTCCTTCCCGGATTGCTGCGATCCCTGCAAAGCAAACCCCTGCTCTATGTACCGCTTGAACATGGTGGCGAGCCCAGGCAGATCTTGACCGCTCGCTCGATGCAGATGGTGATTCGCTTTCTGCTGGCACACCTGCCTCAATTAGGCTTGCTGCGCGAAACGTGGCATCTGCTGAAAACCGCTCGCCAGATGGAACGTGCATCGCGGCCCAAAGGGATGGCCGTCACCGAATTCGATCGCCTGTTTCGAATCGCCCTGCGATACACGCTCGAATGCGTCATCAAAGCCTCCGGCGAGTGGAAAGGAGGTCGTTTCAGTGACGAGGATCTGATCGAAATCGTCGGAACGATCGTCGAGAACTATCTCGATCAGTGGCTGGAACACAGTAACACGATGCGATTATCAACCGTCGAAGCGTTGAAGGTCGAACCACTTTGGGAAGAAACTGCCGAGTTCGTCAAAACATATGGTTCCTACGTCCTGAACGCCCGCTTGCTGACACTGGGAAATGTCCGCGCGATCCTGCATAGCGGCGTCGAGCATTTTCTCGAACACCTGGAAGAAAACGAAGATCCACTTCATCCCATCAAATTGCTGGATGACCTTCGCAGCGGAAAAATCGAACGTGACGACGTGGCCGAGCAACTGAACCTGATCTACCAGGTTGTCGTCGAGAAATTCGATCGGTTCCTCGAATACAACACCACGACGACTCAGTCAGACTACGGCGAACACTTCTATTCGCTGCTCGACTTCTTGAGACTGGAAACCTCGTACGACCGAGACGCCTGGAACATGCTTCCCGTCACGGTTGCGCATGAAGTGCTGGCTCGCCTCGGCAAACCCGAAGCGGCGACAATCTGGGAAGATGTCTTCTCGCTCAAGACCGAAGAGATGGCTGACGGACACTTACAGCAGCTGGAATCACTTCAGAAGAAGTACGGAATGCGAATGCCCTCTGTGGCAAATCACCTGGAAGAACGATTCGTCAAACCGCTTTCGGTCAATCATATGCTGGCCAGAATCCGACCTGCCTGTGAAGACGCAGAAAAAGGTCGCGAGGAATCACCCTCATTCCAGGCCCTGCAGATTTCTGTGGAAGAATACCTGAAAACAACCTCCGGTTCGGGCATCGACATCCCCGCCTGGCTGAGAACGCTGGAAGAAGAACTGAACCGAGTTCACGAATCGGGCGAAACCGCTCCCCCCGACGCCGAACCACAACTGCACCTTCCGATTCCAGCCCTCAGCTTGAAAGAACTGCGTCAACAACTGAAGCAGTGGAAACAACCCCCGTCAGACCGCAAAGGCAAAGCCTGAGGTCGGGTTTTTGAATCGGTATTGTATCCAGGAAGAACCGATGTCATTAACCGATTGATCGTTTAACCCGTAGCCAGCGGCGCAGGCGAATCGGCGTTCAGCCGATTTCTTCGAACGTTGCCGCAGCCCTGTTTTTTGCAAAGCCCCAACGAGAAATGACGCCTCGGCTGAACATAATCACGCCGCCTCGCTCCCGCTTCTCTTCGAGGCGCGGTTAAACGATAAGAAGCCTGCGGAGCAGTTTGAGCTTTTGCAATGGATCTGCCCACCAAGGAAAACTACGACCGTTTCCGCGACTGCGCCGAAGTCGATGATCGTGGCACCCAGGCGCCTCCGTGGTCAGACGCGTCGCGCACGGTTTCGATTGTCGGTGGCTGATTGCTGCCAAACTTCTCACGAGTTTGAGCCTGTCGGCGTGCAGCGCGATAGGCATCGGTCGGGTCGTTACGATTTTGCGCCGACAGCCAGAGATGCAATCGGCTGACGGGCTGTTCCCAACGGAAATTCATGCAAAACAACACGAAAATCAGGCCCGAAAAAGAAACGGCCCAGACCATCAGCGGCTGCTCAACGTGATCGGTACCTGCAAAAATCACGACTGCAGTCGCGGCGGCACCGATCACGACGACGATTGCCGTCGCAAGCCAAATGACTGCTTGTCTTCCCGATTCCGAATTCCGTCTGGCCATGATGTGAGACCTCCTGATGATATGGTCTAGCCAACAATAACCTACATCACACCAGCACTCATGGCAATCCTGGCTCAACGCGCAATATCTGTTGCCGCCCACCGTAGCATGGGCTTCAGCCCGTGCGCCACATTTTTTTGTGAAGATGAGAAGCTTCAACGATAAATCCAGACAATATCCTGAAGGTTGTCGGTTTTGGAAAATGATGAGCCGCAAACCGTAGCAGCGGCTTCCAGCCGCTAAAGTCAAATGTGCGTGTGCAGGTTTGATGTGCACACTACGTAACAGTGAATGTCCTCGTTCCCAAGCTCCAGCTTGGGAACGCACTTCTTGGAAGCTCTGCTTCCCGATCGGGCAGACGGCCAGTGAATGCGAATCAGTCGAAATGCAAATCAACCACGAGTTGCATGGCCTCCAGACGAATCGCGAAGCGGAGCTTCGAAGAGGGACGTTCCCAAGCTGGAGCTTGGGAACGAGAAAAATGGGAATAACGAAAACAGCCCGCAGGCAAAATATGCCTGCGGGCTGCTGGTTCTTTTCATGATCAGACGATCTTAGAACTCGTCGTGATCGCCGTGGCCGCCAGCCTTCTTGTCAGCGTCTTTTGGCTTTTCAGCAATCAGGGCATCGCTTGTCAGCAACAGGGTCGAAACGCTGGCTGCGTTCTGCAAAGCACTACGAGTCACCTTGCATGGATCGATGATCCCGGCCTTGACCAGGTCTTCGTACTTGCCGGTAGCAGCGTTGTAGCCGTGGCCGTCCTTGTGTTCGGCAACCTTCTCACAGATCACGGCACCATCAACACCTGCGTTGTTGGCGATCTGGGTTAAAGGAGCACGACAAGCACGCACGATGATGTTGAAACCGGTGGTTTCGTCTTCGTTCAGTCCGGTTGGCTTCAGCTCCAGAGACGATCGCAGCAGTGCGACGCCACCACCGGGAAGAATACCTTCTTCCACAGCAGCACGGGTTGCATGCAGAGCGTCTTCGACGCGAGCCTTCTTTTCCTTCATTTCGCTTTCGGTGGCAGCACCGACGTTCAACTGAGCGACACCGCCAGAGAGCTTGGCGACGCGTTCTTCCAGCTTTTCACGATCGTAATCGCTGGTTGAAGCGGCGAGTTCACGACGGATCTGTTCGATGCGGGACTTGATGTCGGCTGACTTGCCGAGTCCTTCAATGATCGTCGTGTTGTCTTTGTCGATCACGATTCGCTTGGCGCGACCGAGGTCCGACAATTGAACGTTTTCGAGTTGGATACCGAGGTCTTCGAAAATTGCCTGACCACCAACCATGATCGCCAGATCTTGCAGCATGGCCTTGCGGCGATCACCGTAGCCAGGAGCCTTCACTGCTGCGATCTTGAATGTCCCTCGCAGCTTGTTGATCACCAGCGTCGCCAGGGCTTCCCCTTCGACTTCTTCAGCAACGATCAGCAGTGGCTTGCCGCTGTTGACGACCTTTTCGAGAACAGGAACCAGATCCTTAATGCTGCTGATCTTCTTTTCATGGATCAGAACATAAGCGTCTTCCAGCACACATTCCATCGAGGTGGGATCGGTCACGAAGTAAGGTGACAGATAACCGCGATCAAACTGCATCCCTTCGACAACTTCATATGTCGTCGTCAGAGATTTGCCTTCTTCAACCGTGATCACACCATCTTTACCGACTTGTTCCATCGCATCGGCGAGGATGTTGCCGATCTCGTGATCGCCGTTCGCGGCGACGGTACCAACCTGAGCGATCGACTTCTTGTTTTTGCACTCGACCGCCATGCCCTTGAGCTTGGCGACGATTTGCTCGACAGCCTTGTCCATACCACGCTTCATATCGATTGGGTTCACCCCGGCGACAACAGCCTTGAGACCTTCGACGTAGATCGCTTCGGCGAGAATTGTTGCAGTCGTGGTTCCATCACCGGCGGTATCGGAAGTCTTGCTGGCGACTTCACGGACCATGCGGGCACCCATGTCTTCGAACTTGTCTTCGAGTTCGATTTCACGAGCAACAGTCACACCGTCCTTGGTCACGGTCGGCGAGCCAAAGCTCTTTTCGATGATGACGTTTCGTCCGCGGGGTCCGAGCGTCACTCGCACGGTTCGGGCGAGCTTCTGCACGCCGCGACGCATTGCTTCTTGCGCTTCCTGATCAAAGGCGATAATCTTGGCCATTCGGAAAGGCTCCTGGTTTTAATAATGTCAAAAACACGTATCCGATTACCTGATGAAGCTGTGATCAGCGACTCGTAGAACTCGGACCGAGGGTATTTACAAAAGGTTGAAGTCACCCGGCGAAAACGGTTTGAATTCGCCAGGAAAATCAACGGATTGGCTTATCAGCCGTAGACGGCGAGAATGTCGCTTTCGCGAAGCAGCAGGAACGTCTCATCGCCGACTTTGAATTCGTCGCCAGCGTATGAGCTGAAAATCACGTGATCACCAGGCTTGACGGTCAAAGCGACCTTCTGTCCGGTGCTCTTCACGTGCCCTTCACCAACAGCAATCACTTCGCCACGTTGGGGTTTATCTGCTGCGGAATCCGGCAGAACAATCCCTCCGGCGGTCTTCGTTTCCGCTTCGGCTCGCTTAAGAACCACTCGATCACCGAGGGGGACCAACTTAGGGTCGTTCGAGCCACTCTTCTTTGCCATCTCACCTTACTCCAGAATCGAAACGCGTTTAGTCTTCTAGTCTTCCAACTCGGCACTGAGCCTGTAGACGGCCCACAGACGACACCACGAGACGCTGAATTGGTAAGCGAACGGCGCGCCAATTGAACGCGATGAAGAATCACCAATGACTGTAAGGACTTCCGACAAGTCATCCTTGAAGAAGATTCTGCCATCGTGGCCAGATCTCGGATCAACCCGACCCCCACCTGCCAATCTGACAGAAACCGGTAACCGCATGAGATCTGACAAAACGCAAAATCAGCGGTGACAAGATGTCATGCGCAGACGACCTTCATCTTAATGTGCCACTGCTTCGGAGTCCCCGGAGAAGCAGTGTCTTGAAACCGACGTTCATCGCGTCACTCAACACTGCTTGACGGATGGCCGTTAAGCTGTAGCACGGTTTTGAGTGAAACCAGCGTTTTCTCGAAGAAAACCCCTTTCCTGCGTCGCCAGACAAGACAATCTGCCTTCAAAAAACAAAATCCCGCGAAACCTTGGAACCAGATCGCGGTTTACGACTGGTCGACTGTTGTGACAACGAACACTCAGATCACTCGCTCGATCCCAAAAGTTCATTATCGCGTCAACTCAATGAGAGGTCGGACAATGGTGAGAAAGCGTAATTCACTGAACCGGACCGGATTTACCCTGATTGAACTCCTTGTCGTCATCGCCATCATCGCGATGCTCGCGGCTTTGTTGCTCCCTGCGGTCCAGATGGCCCGCGAGGCCGCCAGGCGGTCGCAGTGCATCAACAATCTCAAGCAGATCTCCACAGCCCTGCACAATTACGAATCGGCCTTTCGATCATTTCCCTCAGGAATGGTCGTTTCGCAAATACACACGGGAAACCCTTTGACAGTCATCACGCCCGTTGAGCTTTACACCATGAAAAATGGTGTTCGCACGATCACACAAACGCTTCACCAGTGGCAATTTACCAATGACTGGAGCTGGCAAGCGTTAATCCTCCCGCAAATGGATCAGGGGACAATCCTGATCAAATTTCACGAAAGAAAAGAGGGACCAACCGAGGACATTCGAAAAATTCAGAACACTGATTACACGTTCACAAATATCCCGAGCTATGTCTGCCCCAGCGTGACATCATCCGCCACATTAAATCGCGGAATCTCGACGTATCGCGGGGCCATGGGGGCCTACGACGCCAACGGAAGCGGCCCCCCCAATGCACCCAAAATTCCCAATGGAATGCTTTACCCGAACAGCGCCGTGAAAACACAGGACGTGTCCGACGGACTCTCGAATACGATTATGATCGGCGAATCGCTCTATGGCTTCTGGCACGATGGCTACAGTTGCTGCGTCCGAGTATGGAAGGACCCCGAACACCCGGATGTCTGGGATGCCTACTGGCGCGCCTACGTTTATCAGGCGCCTCCCTTTGAATGGAATATCCCGTTCCAATTTCTGAGCTTTGGAAGTGGACATGGAGAGGTCTCCAATTTCGCACTCGCCGATGGCTCGACGCGCACGGTCTCCAAAAAGATTGATCTTAACGTCTTCATGGCCATCTCAACCAGAAACGGCACGCTCAGATCACTCAGCCCGACAATCGAAAATGTGACGGACGCGTGGTAGCGGCAAGCAGCAACTCAGTTGCGCCTTCGACTTGGGAAACACAGGCCCCTTCGTTTGCTGACAGTCTCGACCGTTGTGATTGCTCTCCGTAGAATCTTTCAGATGTCGGAATTTCGCAATCGGTCGAAATGGAACTGAGGTGCCCCCTTGAAAAGTCCTTTTCCCGGCATGGACCCCTACCTTGAAGCCCACTGGGGAGACGTGCATACGCGTTTGATCGTTTACTCCGGTGATCAACTTCGGCGGCAATTACCAACGGATCTGAAGGTTCGAGTGGAAGAAAAGATCTCTGTACTTGACCCCGACGAAGAGGAAGATCGGCCTGTCGGGTATTTCCCCGACTTGCGGATTATTGAGCGGCCTTCACCCACGTTATCGATTTCGGCTGAATCGTCTTCCCTCGCGGTTGCAGAACCAATCCTGGTCCCTCGCATGGCCGAGCCGCAGACGGAACGTACGCTGCAGATTATTGATTCTCGATCGGGAAATCGGATTGTGACAACGATCGAGATCCTCAGCCCTGCCAACAAAAATGATCTCAAAGGGAGGACGGCCGACCGGAAGAAGCAAAAGCAGCTTGAAGAAGCCGGAGTGAATCTGGTGGAAATCGATCTGCTGCGAGAAGGTGGATCTGTTTTGATCGCCCCACTCGAAGTCGTCCCCCGATCATGCCTCGGCACCTATCGTGTTTCCGTCAGTCGCGCGACTGACCCGGAAAACGTGGAAATGTATCGCGTCCCCTTACGCGAGCGGCTGCCGACGATCCGCATCCCCTTGCGACCTGGTGACCCCGACGCAAAACTTGATCTGCAATCGCTGATCGAGGCCGCCTACGAAAACGGTGGTTACGAGGATACTGATTATCGCCTCGAACCTGAGCCGCCGTTTCTGCCCGAGGATGCGGAATGGGCGGCAAAGCTGTTGCACGAAGCTCAGCGAAGATAGGGGATAACGCCTCGGGCTTTGCATCGCCGCCGGTTGACTCGCTTCTCTGCGAGGCGCGGTTAATCGATAAAACTGTTTCTTCGTTTAACCCGCAGCCAACGGCGCAGGGGGATCGGCGTTCAGCCGATCTCTTCAGGCGTTGCCTCAGCCCCAATTTTCGCAATCGCCTCACGAGAAATGACGCCTCGGCTGACCGCAATACTGCCGCTCTGTTCCCGCTTCTCTGCGAGGCGCGGTTAAACGATAAAACTATTTCTTCGTTTAACCCGCAGCCAACGGCGCAGGGGGATCGGCGTTCAGCCGATCTCTTCAGGCGTTGCCTCAGCCCTGACTTTTCGCAATCGCCAAACGAGAAATGACCCCTCGGCTGACCGCAATACTGCCGCTCTGTTCCCGCTTCTCTGCGAGGCGCGGTTAAACGATATGAAGCCAGCCGATTGAAATCGCAGAGGCAGAGGTTTCACGCCGAGTCGCGAAGAAGAAAAAAAGAAAATTCTACCCTTCGTGGCTTCGTGCGTTCGTGTGAGACCATCTTGCTCTTCTGATCGAACAACCGCGAAAGGAAGCGCCACGGTTTCGGAGTCTTCGAAAAGTCCGTGGCACTTGGTGAATTGTCAAAGCCGTTTATCAGACAGTGACTCGGCGGCGGCGAAGTGTCCGAACGACCAAACCGATTCCACCCAGACCCAACAGCGCGAAGGTGGAAGGTTCGGGAACGGGCGCTGCTGACGGGACGGTCAATTCTTCGCTGATCCCGTAAACATGATATGAGGCCGAATTGAGATACTGTCCGAAATCAAGCCAAACGTCGGAAGAGGCTAGGTTTCCATAGTTGACTGAACTTTGTCCGACGGGATTGGACCCGGTTTTCCCGTCGTAATTCGTACCCGTCCAGACATACCCAGTTTTGGTAACCTGGTTTATGTCTTCGTCGATCGCATGAAGAAAGGCGCCGCTCCAGAGGCCGGGGATGGAATCAGTACCTGCAACCTTAGTGCCGTCGACCAGATAAACAGCGGCGCCCGTTTCACCGACATGCGTTCTGACGTTAACGGTCGATGACGAAACAAGTGCCTGCCAAGTGATGGTGTTACCGTTATAAGTCGCTCCGAGTGCTTGATTGGTCACAAAAGTGTCGTACGTCGCTACGTCGGATGAGGTCGCCTTTGTCGTGCCGGTCGTGACAAACGCGAGTCGGAAATGATCCCCGGCGACAAGTCCGGTGGGGGTGTCAATGATTGGCCCGGCTGAAGCAGTTTCAGCAGCAAAATTGGCGATCGCCATCAAAGACAAAACAAACATCAATCGTTTCATAGTCAAACTTCCTCATTTCGAGCGTCAATCAAATGCCAGCGCCGGAAGTCTCGAACACAGATTCGAGCAACACTGGCAGTCAGGTCGCGATCGGCATTTCGCTCTTCTTCGCACGGCGCGAAGATGTTTCACGTCAGTGCGAAAAATCCCCATTGAGCTGCGGGCAATAACTGCCATCAGCCTCAACGGACGATCGCTGCACGAATGAAACAGGCGCAGACATCCCGACCTAACGCGGATTTTGAAAAATTTTCAAAAAAAGCTGATGAGGCATTTAGATACACGCGAATTGCACAAATGGCCACACACAACACGGCTGGCCATTACGGCGCAGTTTTCAGCGTCGTGGCATGAGTTTTTGGAAACGAAACGCATCTGATGGACAACGACGTGATTTCACGAAAACCCCACCCCACTGCCCCTGCGGCAGTGGTTAACGGGCCTTTGCCCTAGGAATTTGCCATCAGCTGTGCGTCGGTGAAGGATCGCTCATGCTTCCTGGCGGTGAACGATCACATCACCACGAAGGACCCGAAGAGCGCGAAGGAAGAAGGAATTAGAGAACGAAAAACGTGAAGCCATCGTTCAGGCCTGGTTTTATGAAATCGGTGAATCTCTCTGGCCTGGGCATTCACTCGATGTGGAAAAATCGCCGAATTTCATCTTCGTGATCTTCGTGTCCTTCGTGGTGATTCTCCGGTATTTGAAGAGATTGCCTGTCGGTGAATGATCGCGCGTGCTGGTGCAAAGGCCCGTTAACCACCGCCGCAGGGGCGGTGGGGTTTCGTTTCAATTTGGCCGCTGAGAACTGTTGTAAAAATAGTCCGGGCTGACGCACCCCGGCTCGCCTCAGGCAACGTGAGAAGATTTCCCTGTTATCAACCCATTGGTCGACGCGCACAAACCGGCTCTGCCGGCTCATTCAACGCGCGAACGATCGACCTATTCTCAACCCATCCTGCGACGCGCACGAACCGGCTGTGCCGGTCATTCTTTTTTCTCGGCATTTGCTTGTGCGATTCGTTGCTTAAGCTGGTCGAATTCCGCCGAGACTTTCTCCGCCTCCGCTTCTGGCCCCAACTCCTTGAGTGCAGAGATGTAATTGTCAGCGAGCCAAAGCATGATGTTATTAATCTGCGTGCTTTTGGCAAAAGTCTCCGGCGGGACATCAAGGCAGACGTCCCAGCCTTCTTTTAACCACACCACGCTCTCATGTCTCTTACCAATCCGGGAATAGTGCCAATCCAGGTGGTTACGGATATCGAGTGACACAATTAACTGACGCGGATTATCTGAGGGATGCTGCCTGGAAAATTCCATCAACCGGATTCCGCGTTTGTAGAAGGATTCCTTTCGGCCAGTCGCAATATCACACATGGACATTGAATAGAGAGTTTCCATGGTCGACATGGGAGCGGCTTCAACCACTTCTTGATCGGTGAAGAAAAGTTCGTCAAAGACATCCGCAGCTCCGATGGCCAGGTCCTTCAGAGGTTGTAATTTTTCTGGCACCATATCTTTGTTTTCGAGGATGAGGACCGATAGCGCCAAGCGAAACGTCGCCTCGATGTTCTTATTCAGTATCGGGATCATTTTGTTCCGCAGCGAAATGGCTTTGGCTTCCGAGTCCAGCGCGCGCTTTTCGGATTCCAACGCTCGTTGCTCTGATTCCAGAGCGCGTTGTTCCTCCACCTTTGCCTTGATCGTTTTGTCGTCAGCGATCTGTTTCAGTCGCTGTTGCTCCCAGGCGAAGATCAGGCTGCCGACGACCAGCAATGCGGATAGAGCCATCGAGGCGACGATGGCGGTTGCCAGTGCCCGGTTTCGACGACTCCACCGAAGCAGCCGAGTGATTACGGGTGTCGGCCGCGCCGTAATCGACCTCCCTTCCAGGAATCGCCGTAGATCTTCCGCCATCGCCAGGGCGGTCGGATACCGATGTCCCGGATCCTTGCTGAGGCATTTCAGGCAGATTGTTTCCAGATCCCGATTGACACCCGGCTGCAACAGCCGTGGAGAAACGGGCGTGGCGGTCTCGATCATCGCCAGTGTTTGCGCGATCGTATCGGCTTGAAACGGTCGAGTCCCCGTCAGGCATTCGTAGAGGATGACGCCCAGACTGTAGATATCGGACGACGGGCTTTGTGCGGATTGCTTCCCGCTGACTTGTTCCGGCGCGATATACGCCGGTGTTCCGACCACGACATCCGGCTGGCTGAACTCACTGGTTTCGCCGATGACCTTTGCCAGCCCGAAATCGGCGATTTTTGGGATTGCGACAGGGACAGGTGTCGAGATAGCGACCGCACTTCCAGCAGGAGGATCAGCCAGGATCCCGCGTGTGAGCAGAATGTTCGACGGCTTCAAGTCGCGGTGGATCAGGTTCTGCTGATGAGCGAAGTCGATAGCCTGCGCGATGTCTGCGAGCAACCGGGCCGCGACGCGAGGGGAAAGAGGATGTTCGGCGATCTGATCGCGGATTGAACCACCATCGACAAGTTCCATGGTGATGTACGGTACGCCGACCGAATCACCCACTTCAAAGATCTGCACGAAATTGGGGTGATTGATTTTCGCCTGCAGGCGGGCTTCGTGCTGGATCCGCCGAACCTGCTGAGGCGTAAAGCGATCAGCCCGCAACACCTTGACCGCCACGGCACGGTTCAAACGTTTGTCAAAACATTCAAACACGTCCCCTGACCCGCCGCGCCCTAACTTTCGGATGACCTGAAATTCCTCTCGGAGAGCTGTCGCGTCTGCGGCGGGAATCCCCAGCGGCACAGGATGAGTGTCGGATCGGCCCGGTTTTTGGAACTTGCTTTCGAGGCCATCGAAAAGGGTAACAATTTGCTGTCCATGCCGAACATAATTCTCGATGACCTGCCAGCACCCCTGGCAAATGGAAAGATGTTCTGCAATCGACTCCATTTCGCCCGGATCAATCTCACCCAACGCTGCTCGACGCAGAATATCAGGATTCGGACAGAAAACGGTCGTCTGGTCGCTGTACGACGATTCGACGCTCATCGGACGTGTCTCGCTTCAAATACGATCATTCGAATCAATCACAGCCACTTCCTCGCGGATCATTTTTCGAACGCGAGAAACCGCCATGAAAACGGCGGAAGAATCCATTTGAAGACGCCCTGCGATATCGGCACCTGATTCATCGTCCTGGTAAAAGGATGCGAAACAATTCCACGACGATTCGTTCACCCGTTCTTTGACTCGTGACATCGCCAGATTCAGAATTTCCTGATCGGCCATACTTTCAAACACGGAAATCAGATCGTTACAGGCCAGCGACGAGGCGAGTTTGGTCTTCAAGTTTTCCGGCAGGCTGTCTAACGCATTCAGCTCGTGTTGTCGCAGGAACTTCTGGCGAATGTTCAGCCAGCAATGATAGGCGACCGTCTTCAGCCAGCCACGGAAACGGGAACCATCCTTTGGCTCGAAATGATCAAGCTTTTGAAAAACGCGGATCAGGATTTCTTGAACCAGATCATCGGCATCCTGCGGACTGGCCCCCCATTTGAGACACCACCCCCGCAGAACACTGCCGTATTTCTTAAAAAACACCACCCAGGACGCGGGATCACCCTCGGCCGCGTGCCCGATCAGGCTGAGATCAGTGGTTAAGTTGAAATTGAGATCCATGAACGGGCCTTGGGGAACTCTCGGAAGGCAACAGTTTCAGCCAACCAGGTGAACGGCGATGCGGTAACGGAAGCGAAATTCCGCGGAGAAGTATAACCAAGACCTGACGAATCAACCACATCCGGGGATTCGGTGCCTATCGCTTGTATCGTCGGAGACGGATTACGGTTCGCCGGTTACAGGCCGCATGGTCGAGGCCGAGTTGAAATCGAGAAAAAACGAAGTCGGACATGACTGACAGCGTGTCATTTTGTTTCCGTTCAACGACGGAAAGCGTTCTATTTTCGAAACGTGAATCGTTTCCAGAAAGGCTTTTTCGATTGCGTTTCTCGTTTTGGCGGTTGTGCGTCATCATCGGGGTCAGCGGATTGGATTTCGGTGGATTGGGTTTGCGCTGCTTTTTTCGCTGCCGGTTTCGGTTCGGCAGGTTTCTTGATTGGATCGGTTTGCCGTTTGTTGTTGACCATGCTTTTGGGGACGTAATAGCTGCCGAAACCGTCCGTGGAATAACCGGTCGGCAGATTGGACCCATAGAACCTGGCCCAGACATATTCTTCGGCCGCCACTTCTCGGCTGAATCCGACAATCATGAACGTCGCCGCCAGTAAAATGCCGGCGACGATTGGGGTACGATTGCGTGGCATCAGAGAAATCCTTTTCGTGCTTGCGAAGGTAAAGTCTCTTTGAATGCGTCCTTGGTGCAATGGTCATGTCCCACGACCCGAAAACGCCGCCCTGCTCCATCGCTTCATGTCGACTCGTCAGAACCCGTTCGGGCGCGTAACGCGGACCATCTACCAATAATGTTCGACTGCCGCGGCAATCGAACTCTTTGTTCTTCGGTAATTCCGCGGATCGCACCATCCATTACGGCCGGTGTAACGGCCAATCTTGTGCAGATTTCGATTTCGACTCGAAGTCGCGTCTTGGCCGATACGGAAAATCAGCAGTTTTCGCCGCCTCCGACCCCAGCCGGATCAACGCAGACAACTTCACGAGCACCTTCCAAACGTTAAGAACACTTTTTTATTTTTCCGTTTACAATGCACATTAAAACTTCTCTTATTCTTGTCGCCTCATGACGGAGAGAAAGAAATGCGTGAGGGAGACTTGCATGAAACCAAAGTCGCCTTGATGTTGGCCATTTTGCGCATGTGAACCTCGACAAAGCGGCGAGAAAGTCGTTTTGAGATAGTGGTTAGTCGACAATTTATGAAGAACCTGATAACTATGATCCTCAGCTTGCCTTGGAGGAATGATTCGATTCGAACTGAGTCGAACCGTGTCGAACTCGATCGCGGCGAAAAGCGGGACAAATGCGTTGAAAACGCTATAAATTACGAGGAATGGTCGAAGTCGATCGAACTTGATCGAACTGTGACACCGAATTTCGTGACGGCTTGAATCCAGGGGAGCAGACGGGGACGAGGAACTTTCGCTTCGACACGCCGAGGTCACAAATAAGACTTCAAAGGGAAAAATTTCAGCGAATTTTTCCTGGTTCCTGAATTTGCAAACTCTGTTTTTACGAGGTCCTTTGAGTGTCCAATTTCGTTGGCCCATCGTTGCGCAGGTTTTCAAAGAGTTCGAATCACAAAGATTTCAACCACGGATAACACTGATGGCCACGGATCGGACAAGAAGAGATGGGCGTATTCGCATCTTTGCCTTGATCCGTGCCCATCCGAGTTATCCGTGGTTAAAAATCTTTCTTTCCGCAACGTCGGCGATTGTCGCGCATCCAGAGTTGCGCAACCCCTGACACCTCTGAAATGTCGAAAAAGCCCTGTTTTTCACAATATTGCGCAAATGGTTCCATTGTTGCGCAGGTTTCCACGGAGTGCGAATCACAAAGATTTCAACCACGGATAACACTGATGGCCACGGATCGGAG
>CAIULL010000105.1 GCA_903899985.1 uncultured Schlesneria sp. | reverse complement strand
GTGACTTCCCTCGCTCATGCATCCTTGCATGTCGTGGCTCCTTGCCTAAATGGTTAGTTCGTAGTTTACCTAACCCTAGCAGGAGCCACGATTTTCATGAATATTGAACGGTATTGGGGTTAAACGAAAAAAATGTTCGCTCTTTAGCGAGCAAATGAGCGAAGTTCGGACGGGTATCGAAAAAAGGCGAGCCAGGAAACAATCCTTGGCTCGCCTTTTTTATCCTACCTTACGAAGCTGGATCACAGGTTCCAGCCGCAATTGTCGCGAACTTTAATCATCGTTCCCAGAATCGTGTTCCATGTTTTCATGTCTTCCAAGGTCGAATTCGGGAACATACACCCGTCCCAGCAGATGTGCTTGATACCGCGATCCGCAGCACCCTTCAGCCAATAGGCAGCAGTCGCAACGATATCCAGCTTCCCGTTCGGATCGTCGGCAAGGCAATGTCGACCGGTTTTATCATGGGTTCCACTGCCGTGGACAGTTCCGTCGTTCTGCGCGACATGGAAGTCGATCGTCCATGGACGCAGTGCGTCGGTCATCTTTGTGTAGGCCGCGTCAAATTCGGCTTGGGTATAACCCTCTTTCAGCAATGCATGCTCTGGTGCGTTGTACCCCATCAGGTACAGATAGGTATGAGCCTGATCGGCCTGGAACCCGACTGTCCCCGGCATATCAACTTGCTCGAGCAGATCAACCATGTTTTTCCACGAGTGCATTCCGCCCCAGCAGATTTCCCCTTCCGCAGCCAGTCGCTCACCGTGGGCGGCAGCAACGATACCCGCTTCGCGGAATGTGGACGCGATTTTTTTTGTGTTGCCAACAGGGTCTTCCAGCCATTGCGAAGGACCTGCGGCCGCGTCGATTCGGATGACGCCGTACTTTCGCACACCGTGCCGGTTGAAGATGTCTGCAATCCGACAGGCTTTCTTCACAGCGAGCACGAACTTGGCCCGCTGCTCGGGACCACCCATCGAACTGTCGCCGACCGTTCCCGGCCAGACGGGTGCGACAAGTGAACCCACAGCCAGGCCTTCGTAAGCAATCTTGTCAGCGATCCGCTTCACGTCGTCGTCTGACAGGTCGATGTTGACGTGTGGATCGAACAGAAACAGATCCACTCCGTCAAACCGCTGGCCATTGACGACCGCGTTTTTCGTAAAACCAAGCATGTGATCCAGTGAAATGAAGGGTTCAGCACCGGGGGAACCCTTCCCGACCAGGCCGGGCCACATCGCATTATGAAGTCGTGGGAATTTGTTACTCATCGAAGTTCTTTCAGAGCGAAGTTGAAAATGGAGGAGCGGAAAAAAGGAACTTACCGACGTTTGTGATCGCCGACGTTTGGAGCACCCGGCTGAGCGTTCGGGCCGAAGTAGCGCAGTGAGACCAGTGGTTCGGAACCGGTGTTCTCGACAACAACCCCTTCTGCCGCTGCCTTTGCAGTAACGAAGACTTCGTCGTCAGTCATCTGGCCGAAACGGATCATGGCAGGAGTATGCAATCGCACACCGTTGATCTTCCCTTCGCCTTGAACTGTGATCAATCCATACGCTCCGCCATCTTTGAGCGTCAATTTCGCACCAGGATTGACCGTCAGTTCTTTCGCCGTGAAGAGCTGCTCGCCATCGACTTTTCCATAGACGATCCAGCAATCAACGAAGCCTTCTTTTTCCGTGTGAGCGACCGGAATTGGTTCAAGGTAATTGTTGTCTTTGAAATTTGGATCGACGTTCTTTTCCCAGTCGAGCGCATCAACCATGTATTGCAGATCGTCGTGCTTGTCTTTTGGAAAGTCCTTGGTCAGCAGCGCGCGTGGAACAGCACGTCCTTCGACCATCGACTGATACATTCCGAACACGTCGCTGCCCCACTGTGGTTCGTAGGTCAACAGGCTGCCTGGTGCATGAAGGACGCAGGGAGGAATCAACCATCCTGTTCCTGGCTTCAAACGATAGGCCTTGGACAGATCCAGGATTCCGTTGTCACCATCGTTCCAGCGCGCCAGGCTGTCGATCACGTCCTGTTTCGTCGTTCCTGGTTCGAGTCCCATGAATGTATAAGGAAAATTGTTGACCGTGGCATTGAGCTGCGGCGGATAGTAGTACGATTCGGGCTTTCCTTCCTGCCCAACCAGCTTTGCTTTGGCCGTACTCAGGTGCATATGATGCGGGATCGGGCCCATGTTATCGAAGAACTTCGAATAGACAGGCCATCGCTTGTACTTGTTCCAGATGTGATCGCCAATGATTTCAGATCCGAGTTCCTCAATCGCGTCCCTGAGCGTGAACTTTTGACCGGCGTGGACGCAGTAAGACAAACCCTCGTCCGGTGGTGCCCCTTCGTTGGTTGCGACCGTTGTTGACCCGAACCATCGTTCATCGATTCCGCCCCGATGCGTTCCCAAGGCGTAGTAATCGGCTGGATGCAATTTCAGACGACGACCTGGCTGGAGAAACGAGCGGGGAACCCAAGTTGGAGCCAGTTGGAAAACACCCTTGCCTTCAGTCAAAGCGGCGGATGCCAGTTGTTTCACGTTGGCCATGATCTTGGAAATCTCCTTTTCGCGAATTCATCAAGAAGCATTGACGGTCGGGAATTTCGTCCGTCTGAAATCGCGAAATTGTTAAGGGGAGCGAGATTTTTGACGTTTTACACGCCGAAATGCAATCGTGCAGCCAGTTCGACGGCTGATTTACAGTTCCAATTCACCCGAACATCGGAATTTCTTGATTCTCGATGATGATAAAAACGGTTTCGGTTCTTGTTCCTGATTGCTGTTCAGTGATAATACGGATAACCACAAGTATTGAGGTTGGATTCCTCGCCCCGCAGGCAAGGTTGCCTCGCCACTCTTTTCCGAAAGTGTTCTCAGATGCAAAAGTTGTTTTCAGTGACAGCTGCATGTGCAGCATTCGCCCTGATGGGTACTGGATTCTGTAACTCGGCCAACGCCCAATGGGGAGATCTTAAAGGGCAAGTTCTGCTCGATGGAGATGTCCCAAAGATTGATCTGCTCGTTAAGCAGGGGAATGCCTCGACAAAGGACGCTGCCGTTTGTGCAGCTCAAGATGTTCCTGATGAAAAGCTGGTTGTGAATCCCGAAAACAAGGGGATTGCCAACGTCGTGATCTATCTGGCCAAGAAGCCAGCGAAAATCGCTCCGACGATTGAAAAGAGTGCCGTTCCCGAGGTCACTTTCGATCAGAAGGGTTGCCGTTTCCTGCCACACGTTCTGCTCGTTCGAACCGATCAAACAGTTCGCGTGTTCTCAGACGACGAGGCCGCCCATAACACGCACACCTATCCAATCAAGAATCGCCAGGATAACTTCGTTGTCGCCCCCAAAGATCGAACCGGTGTCGCTGTGAAGCCACTGACGTTGACTGAAAAACTTCCTTCCAAAGTCGGTTGCGATATTCACCCGTGGATGGTGGCCTACTGGGTTATCCTCGACCACCCCTATGCAGCAGTGACGGATGAAAACGGGAATTTCGAGATCAAGGATCTGCCTGTTGGAACCCACGAATTCAACGTGTGGCAGGAATCCGCTGGTTACCTCGACAAAAAGTACACGGTTAACATTAAGGCCGGAGCCAATCAGGAAAAACCGCTGAAGTTCACGGCGAAACAAATTCTGAAGTAAACGAATTCAGAATTCAGCAGTGAATTGAATCCAGAAACGCCGGGCAAGATAAGATTTTGTCCGGCGTTCTTTCATTGTTATTTCAGAAACAAAAAGCACATAGCGGTGAGTCTGCTTTTGGTGAGTTTCCGAAACATCAACAGGGATTGCCAGTTGAGTCGTATTGTGACCAGACGCCGCGTGTCACGTAACATCCCAGCTTTCAAGCGGTAATGATCCCGATGAATTAATTCGTCACCCGAGATTTGGATGCCTCTCCATCGCGATTTTGCTAATCACGATCAGATAAGAAATCGACGGATTTTGAAATTGCGGGAAAAGGTCTAGTACTCTACTCCCGTTTAGTATGACGAGGCTGATAATATGGGGAACGAAGCGCAATTCTCGTAAAAAAGCGAGCCGCCCGAAGACAAAGTCCTCGGGCGGCTCGGCAATTCATTAAGCCATTGGCTTCAAGAGCTTAGAACGTCCAGCAAACGTCGGTGATGAACAGACCCTGATGGTTCTTCTGACCATTGTCATATGGCTTCTGGTTCGTAGCACCAGAAACAGCCTGTTGGGTCTGGTTGTTGATATTCCCTTCGAACCAGTCGAAGCGGAGGTTTGGACGAATGAAGAAGTTCGGCTTGCCGGTTGGGTACCAACGTGGTCCGACCGTGACCTGGTAGAAGTTACCCATGTAACCGCCGGGCAGGTTGTTCACACCGTTTGGATTACCGGTGATACCGCT
>CAIULL010000104.1 GCA_903899985.1 uncultured Schlesneria sp. | reverse complement strand
GTCGGCGAAGTCGACGGATTTTTGATAGACGAGGAGCTTTTCGAATGCGAATGCCATTTGGGGGTGGTTCACATTTTAGATTTGAGGTCAGAAAAGCGAAGACGAGAAAGTAGTGAGTAGACGAAGAAAATGGGATAAGTCCAATAGTCTAGGAGTGTCGCGTGGCGTACGGCAGGAAAATAATATGATAACACTCAGGTAAAACAATCACCGTGTCAACATTTATTTGGACTTATCCCCTTTGTTGTTTACTGTGTCCCCGTACCCGCTGGCCGAGTGATGTCGCTTCAGTGCCCTGTTGCATCTAGCCCGCGCGTTAACGCCCACGCCACAGTAGCACGGCGCTGAAGCAGCTTGTCCCAAATGTCCAAACATTTCTGCCGAATTGAGGCGCTGTTTGTGCCAGACGCACCTTCATATAGTCTCAATAGGAGATGAACGAGACCGTCAATGTCACGATACCGTTGATTGCTAGTAACCGGGCGTGAAAAGTCTTCAGCGGTAATATCGCTTAATGCCAAGATAACCTCCGCAAATGTGTCCAATGACCCCTGCAAGTCCTTCAATTTCCACAACAGCCAATCGCATTCATCTCCTCCTGCCTTTGAACGTACAAACTTTACGAGAAAATCGGGAGCCCACGCCAATTGGAAGAATCCATCGTTATTCACAACACGGGATAGTTTATGGCGAACATCTTCATCGTCGTCATTCATGAAGCGTTCGATATAAGGAAGACATGCTTGGGCGTAGTCAGGGTCAGTAACGAGTTGGCAGAATGTGTCTGCCACTCCTTTGCGTTGTGCGATGGAGCCTCCAATACATGTTGCGAATTCCTCTCTAAACAAACCACAAAACAGCCACCTTGCCGCGACCTGCGCTGCGCCTGCTTCCACAACTTCCATATACGGTGAATTGAGCATATTCCGAATGATAGGAACCAGTTCATTGGCATATTTGGGAAAACAGGAATTGTAAAGCCGCACGACTTCGTGACACGCCGCGATACGGCCATCCTCCGTTGCCACCGCGACAAGCCATTTTATTGCCAAGTGCTGGTCGTGTTTCCACACAGCACCACAGAACCGGGTCGCAGCAACGCGAACCGCAGGATGCGCATCCGCCAGAAGCTTGTCAGCAAACGGTTGGAGTCGTGCCAACAGGTCGATCCGTCGCCAGAGGATTGACGCAATGGCTAGAGCTGATGTTCCTCGCGCAGAGTTGATTGCATTCGCTTCAAGTGTATCAATTGAACAGTCAGAAGCACGCTTATCGCAATCAATTTTGAGTTGATCCGGTCTGGGGTCTTCATGGTCGACGAATTTCAGTAGGCGTTCGAGAATTGGCTCCGAGATCTTGATGTCATCACGCTGAGCTAATAGCCAACAGAATTCCTGAGCACAACTTGCGTCGTCCGTTAATGGCATGACTTCGAGAAGCATTCCAATGGTCTCTGGAGTTGCCTGACTCCAATCCGCTCGTTCTTTCTCAGGAACTTCTTCTGGGGGCTTTGTCTCTCGTAGAGCGCGGAGCAATTCAGAGATGTAATTGGCATGAACTTCAACCGAAAAAATGAGCCCCAATCGAGCGAATCGTTCTGGTTTCAATCGAGCGGCACGCCCGAACGATCGGCTCATTGTCCCCACACTCGATTCCAAAATTCCTTTTTTCTGACCCAGCGGATATAGCCAGCGACCTCGGCGCAAAGGCACCCTCTTGTTTAGAACGAGTTTCATCCAGGATTTATCGTTCATGCGGGCGTATCGACGATCGGAATCAATTGGGGAGCTAACGAAACCTCCTTGCATTCTTGAACGAGTGAAGAACGCCTCCTTTTGAGTTTTCGCGAACTTTTCCTGTAACACGCCAAGGCGGCTAGTGGCTTCGGCTGAACGGCGATCGGGGCAAAGCGCGGGTAACAAGTGGTACTGCGCGGCTCCGAATTGATTGTTGAAGACCCCGTACTTCGTTTCGCTGAGCCAGAATTCGGCCAAACGTTTTTCCGCGGGATCACGAAACTCCAGTAGCGCTTGTTGGAGTTTTTTAAATAGTTCAAGCGAGGAATGAGGCGACATACGCCGAATCATCTTCGCCGACTCCGACCATCGATGCCGTCTCGTACCGGAACCACAATGCAATCGACGCGTATCACTCAATAACCATTCGATGGCTGGATTTGCAATTTTAGTCGGCAAGCGTGTCAGTATTTCAACGAAAAGCGATGTGAGGTATCTCGAATTCGCGATGGCGGGTTCTCGAGCAAGCGACAACCACCATTCTGGATCACGTCCCACAAGTCTTTTCGTTGATTCCAATACGGCTGCTCGCAATGTCCTAGGCACTACTAATCTTTCGCGATGAGGGAAGTGTCTCGCCATTTTATTTGCGCGAAGCCATGCTTTCCGCTTTTTTCGCTGTTCACGAATGAACCAGCAAAGTCGCGGCCAAAGCAATTTCCATGCGAGACCGGGAAATGAGTTGACGGCCTCGACCAGTGGGGCCGAGCCACGACCATAGATGTGCGAATCGTCACGATTCCGGTCCCACTTCGCTCCCCGAACAATCCATCCTTTTATTAGAGCATTGAATAAACGTAGCGCCCTCTTGGGGTGTTTCTTCGCGAAATCCGACCATTGAACGTAAATTGGCTCCGAGCCACCACTCAGGCATTTCAACCGCACAGAAAAAAGCTCATCGGGTTCGATATCGACGCCATCATGGCCAACAATTCGGGACAAGCGATCAATCCAATCCGTAGTGCTGCGAATGACGTTTGTACAAATTTCGAAAACCAAGTGAGGGGATTGCACTCGGACCGAATAGACCCATTCCGCAGCTTGCTGCCAGTGACGTTTGTTGTTCGAGGTCATTTCACCCAGCAACAGTCCTCGTTCGTGGATTGCCCTTATGTATTCAACATTGCCGTAGATTACTTGATACCGGATATGCTCAGCCCATTGCGGATTTGCGAGTAAGTTCAAGACCAAGTTCAGGGTTTCGAGTTTTGGCAATACCTGCCCCAGCGCTTCGAGCGCCAACTGTCGTAGATGAAACCTAACCCCTGGAGCTTCCAACAGTAGTTGAACGGTTTCCAGAAATTGCTCATGCTGTTCATCCGCTAGAAGAAATAAAACCTGGCGTAGCTGTTCGCGACGGAATAGCGACTGGCGGTCCAGTGGTCCAAGCCAGTCCAATACGGTCAAAGATTCAGCCGCCATCCGAGTCACTGCAGCATCGGCGACAAGAAAGTCGAGATTCGACTGATGTCCAAAACTGACTTGACCCGAGTGGACACTTATCACGCCGAATGTTTGCAGTTCCGTTTTCAACTTTTCTTCGAATGCCAGCAGACGTTCTGGGGCGGAAAGACAGGCGTTATTTTCCATATATTTGACAAGCGATCCAATCGCGGCTTCTCGCCGGAGCGGGTCGGTGCCAGATTCTTCCAGTCTCTGACGGCGGTTGTTCCAGAATCGTCTCATCAATTGCGTTGAAGAATCGAATTGAGGCGATGTTTTCTCGGTTCGAACAATCTCCAACCAGAGCGCAAGATGGTGCACTGATTCGAGTAGTCGCAATTGCGTCGATCTAAGCGTATCAGGTTCGATTAGCCCTTTTTCTTTGATCAGTTGGCGAACAACTGATGACGGAAGTGACTTGGCTTCCACTTTGGCGATTCTTAAGTGGGACTTTTCATTGCTCAGCCACGCTCGAATTTCTGGGTCTCGCTCAAGATCGAAAGTACGGCACGCAAAGACGATCTCTATTTTTGCACCGAGATTTCGAGCGGCTTGCACCTCGCGTAGCATCTGCTTGCAGATTGCAAGTCCCTGAGACGAGTGGGCGTTGGTCCATCGTAACGCGTCTAATTGATCCACAATAAGAACAGCTGGTTGGCTAGCAGAAATATCTCGCAAACAGGCTACCGGTGAGAGTGGCAGTCCCAATTCTCGACCATATGTCAGAGAAGAAAGAGTTCTCGGTGGCTGCCGATCCAACCGAATAACAAAAACAATCACCCCTGAGTTGTCTAAGTCGCGAGCCAATTCGTAAAGAATGCCACTCTTTCCCGATCCAGGGATGCCATGAATAACAATTGCGTCGAATCGTTCGCTGCTGAACAATAGCTCTCGAATTTCTTGCGTCTCTGGACGTTGAATGAGTTCGCCTGCCGCGAGGCGAGGCTTAATTGTATCGATGAAATCCTGTCGTAACGCTCCGAGCCTGTCGACGATTCGTGGATCGGCACTACGCGAAGTTGATCGGAAGCCGTATTGTTCAAGCAATCTTACGACTTCGGGCGCAGTCAACTTCTTATGCAGATTGTCGGTAGCGATTTCCGCAAGTGCCGCGATCGCAGTTGTTGGAGTTCCCCCTTCAAAAAGCATAGATGTCAAGAATTCGAGGTCATCTCGCGTCGAACGATCGTCAGCGAAGAGATGGCATTCGATTCGTTTAAGAAGATCGACTGCGATCACACAGTCTTCAATATTTTCTGGGTTCAGTTGGATCGCACGACAGAAACTCTTGAATTGCTTTTCACGAGGTAGGCTTTGGACGAAATGCTGAACGAATGTTTCGGCGTCACTCTTGGAGTCGCGGGCGTTCCGGCTAAGGTCTTCAAGTTCGGCCGCAACGATTGTGGAAACAAACTTAAATCCAATGTTGTTACTTCGCTCGAGTTGAGAAATCGCTTTTTCGAGAACGTTTCGCTGCTTTAGGTCTGCGATTGACCACGTGTTCTGCGACCCATTGAACGCCTTACATTGATGAGCTTCGAGTGTTCCATCTAACCGTTCGACCCAGAGATCTACACCAGCCTCATCATCGCCGATTGCCTCAAGTTGTACCGACCGAATTCGCTCGGCAACAAGAAAAAGCAACTGTTTTACAACCCAGCGACCCTCATACCGGTTTCCCAGCTTGTCTGCAGTTCCACCACTTATGAATCCCATTACGTTGTCACTCCATTTGTTTCTTCCCGAAGCATATTTAGCCTAGCAAACGCACCCGGTTCCGACACGCGCACGCTCAATCCGCCTCTGACTTGAAAACCAACTGAAACTCAATTCTGCGCAAGCCCTTTATTTGGCGAAATTTTGGCGTTAAAGACATTCGTACTCGAACCCCAGATAAAAGCAGTCAATTTTGAACAAGGAAGAGGTGTCAGGAACCGAATCGATTTTTCGCCGAATCATTTTTTTGCCGCTCAACCAGGTTTATGCTTCCTGGTTTTCCAAATTATTGATCAGGCCGCTGAGCATTCGCGAGATCTCTTCCAGCATCGACTTCAGCTTCTCGT
>CAIULL010000103.1 GCA_903899985.1 uncultured Schlesneria sp. | reverse complement strand
ATTTTGGGCATCATCGTTTCGCGGTCAGGCGACATTCGGCCTGTGGCGTCCTGGTTTGTCGCTCCCGTACGAAAGGGATAGCGACCCGTCAGTATCAAGGCACGTGAAGGGCCACAGAGTGGCGCGGTGTAGGCGCGTGTAAAACGGATGCCACCAGTCGCGAGAGCGTCGATGTGAGGAGTCTTGTAATTGTCAGCACCGTAACAACCAACTTCGCCAGTCCCATAGTCGTCGGCGAGAATGAACACGATGTTTGGCGGCGAAGGCTTTGCATCTGCCGCGGAAAGATCAGACATCCGCGCCACGACAAACAAAGTCAAACAGAAACAAAAGCAGTTCGATCGAGAAAGCATGAATAATCACTCGTAGATTTCAGCGGGATTGAATAAGACACAGACAGGCTTCGCGACCGAGGAAATCTATCATTCGGGACCTGACTTCGCGAGCATGAAAGATTCAACAGCACGCTTGTATGGACTGAAATGCCAGACGCGAGAAAAGCAGCTGTCACATCGCGATGACGGCAGACGGCGGATTTACAGACGTCATCAATTCGACAAGCACTCAACGGCGTTGAGCGGATTGGCACCGTGGGCAAATTGGCCCCACTCAGCTTGTTTTTATGGGATTTCATGCTGGAGTTTCCGACCGACTGCCACCAGAATAAACCTCAAAGTCCCCCGAATTAAATTACAGTATGAAATAGTCCCAGAACAAAGAGAAGCACATACTATGAATCCGTTAAATATTTTACTTTGGATTGGATTCGGGTATCTGGGCGGAAAATTTGCAGCGAAGAAAGGATATTCTCCGACTTATGGCGTCGTCCTGGGAGTCTGTTTTGGCCCGCTCTGGTTATTGATTGCCCTATTCCTGCCAAAAACCGGAGCAGCGATCGAGCAGGACCAATTCGAAAAAGAACTCGCGGCAGCTCCTAAGATCGCGAACTGTCCAGGCTGTGGTAAACAAATCCCATACGGCTCAAAGGTCTGTCCCGAATGCGAATATCAAATCAGCAAGTAATCGCGACAGGACGCTGCGAATGAAAACAGGCCGGGCGGTGTTGACCGCCCGGCCTGTGCCGGAGCATCGTAAATAAGCAAATGTTGTCAATCGCTGTGAAGTGCCCCGGCTTAATAATGCGTGTGAGTCGAGTGCCATCAGTCGAACATGTTTCTTGCTTCCCGGTCTGCAGACTGGTACGGCGAAATTGCCCGATTATTCAAACCAGGCAGCCGTCTCGATGTTTCGACTGGAGGGTTTGGTGGTAGTGGTTCTGGTGCAATTCCACCGCTGTTCGGAGATTGATAGCTGTCATAGGGGGTCGCTGGAATCGGTTTCAACGACGGATAGGCGTCTCCCTGGCACGTTGGACATGATGCCGATTTGCGAACTTTGACAGACGTCACGCAACCCGAAATCAGGACCGCTGTGGAAAGTGCAACAAGTGAAATCGTTCGACCGGCAAACAGACGGATGACACCTTGCATGGTTCAAGAATCCTTGTCAGGCGCAATCCGTTGCCTCCAGATAGTAATAATTCGCCCAGGCATCCTCTAACCTAAGGCGATTTCGAACTAAGCTTATGATCGACTTCGCGGGGCCAAAGGTAACAGGCGCAATTCGCCGTTTGCTCAGGCGATTCCTGTTTCATGGCCAACGAACCGATCTCGTAAGTAGTACCGACCGGTGAAACTTTTCCGCCTGATCTCAATTTACGAGGTCGCAAACGATCAATTTCGTTTTGCAGGGAGGAACTGTTTCGGCAGCTTGCAGACCATCGTGTACGCCGGATCGAACATGTTGCCCAGGTCGTAACGCACGCACTGACTGAGCAACAGACTCGCACTTAGTGAATCAAGACCATAATCCTGTTCAAGCCACCGAAGCATTTCCGTCGTCGCGTGTTGCAGACATTGATCCAAAGGGCGCGCGTTGCCAACGGTGAAGATGAAATCCGCATTTTCCCCTCGCGGCCACGTGATGGACTTCCCCTTGATAACACTCAAGGTCACTGTGACATCCATCGAGATTTCGATGCCGGTCCCCGCGATTTCGCCGTCTCCCTGAGCGGCATGACCATCCCCAAGAAAGAACAGCGCCCCCGGTTCGAAGACAGGAAAGTAAACGGTTGCTCCGGCGACAAACCCGCGATAATCCAT
>CAIULL010000102.1 GCA_903899985.1 uncultured Schlesneria sp. | reverse complement strand
TGCGTCGGGAGGGCGAGGCTCCTGCCGAGCCGCGAAGCAGTTACACCCGTCAGCGATGCGGCTCAGCAGCAGCCTCGCCCTCCCGATCTGCCAAAATACGTTATTCGTCTAATCGACTTCTTCTTCGTCGATACTCACACTTCGTTTGATGAGCGTCACTTCATTGCCTTGTTCATTATAAGAGACTTCATCCATGCTCGAACGCATGAGGACGATGCCGCGACCGTAGCTTTGCTGGGTCGGTGCGACCTGATGATCGAGATGTTGTTGCCAGGCGAAGCCCGGTCCTTCGTCGCGAATGATGAACCTGGCTTCTGCCGGTGAAATCCAAACATGAACGTCGATCGTTCGATCGCAATAGGGCGATTCTGCGGATCGTTGTTCGGCCAGTTGCTCGTAACTCTTTCGGTCACGAGGGCCGCCGTTGGCCGAGACTTCCATGTTGCCATGGTAATAAGAATTGTTGAGCGCCTCTTCCAGGGCGATGCCGACTCGAAGACGCTCTGTTTCGTCACCGAGCGGCATACAGCGCAGCATGTCCAGCAAGTAACTGACCAATAGTGGCAGCACATTCGGATCGTTCTGCAATATGAAACGCGTTTCCGTCTCGGCCAGGTGATGCATCAGAACGGACTGGCGACGTTCTTCGCGTGCCGTCGCGAGGACTCGCTGGATCGTGGCGATCAGATCATCGGCAAGTCGACGTTTTGGTACGTAACTGGCCGCGCCATGTCGAAGCGCCTGAGAGGCAATTTCTTCGCTCCCTTGCGCCGTCATCAGGATCACGGGAATGTTGGGAAAGCGATCCTTGATGATCGAAACAAATTCCAGACCATTCATCTCGGGCATCTGGAGATCTGTCAGCACGAAGTCAGGATGATCACTCTCGATTTTCGCCAGTCCCTCACGCCCGTTAGACGCTTCGAAAATCTGGCAATCCATTCGTCGTTTGATCAGTCCTGAAGCAAGTGCCCTGTCCATCGGCGAATCGTCTACGATCAGCATTTTCATCACAATCGACTCCAGCGAGCCATCGGCTCGTCAGTACGAACTTTTCACCCACAGACATCAAAAAATCGGAACAGTTCCCTATCGACTTTGGATCGTCTTTAACCTCACTCGTCGTCCGACTCCAACAAGTTGTATCGCTTTGGTTTTTGCTCGTCGTCTTCGGGGAGCTGACGACCGGCAAGCTGGTCTCCAGCAAGCTGTTTGCCAAACCCCGCCTTTTCCAACAGGCTTTGCGTGAAAAGACGTTTGATCACGGGAGGTGGCCCGTCTGCACGCACCAGATAATGGATCGTGAAGCGATGCTTATCCAGGGCGAGTACGCTTTCGGGCAACAAGCATTGAAGCAGACAACGATCTCCGTCGACCCATGTTCCATTCGTACTGTTCAGATCCTCAACAAGCCAATACCCCTTGTCGAACATCAGCTTGCAATGTCGCGAAGAGACTGACGGAAAGCGAATTCGAACGTCACACTCAGGACTTCGACCCAGAATCAGTTCAGGTGCCCGAAGCGGAATTGGCGCTCCACCACCGGAGGGGAGTAACTTGCCGAGTTCGGGGCCAAATGAGTTCTTTGGCTTTGATTCGGGAAGCGGCGACGGTGTGGCTGGCAAAGTTTCTGTCGGAGAGCGTTGCGGAAAATTCTGCGGTATTGAGGCAGGCTGCGAAACGCTCTGAGCGGATGGTGGCTTCAATTCGTTCTCCGTCGGAGAATGTTGAAAACCGCTTTGAGGCATCGACGACTTTGGCGCCGTGGATTGCATGGTTGTCCGAGAATATTCCGGCGGCGTTTCAGGGATGCGTTTCTGGGTTTGAGTTCCCGCGAAAGCTATTGTTGGAGTTGGCGATTCTTCCTGCTCGTCAATGACTTGACGCTGAAAGCTTTGCCGAAGTGGCTCTGGTTCTTGGAGCGACGGTTCCTCGTGAACCGCCTGCTGCGGTTCCGTCAGAAAACTGAGTGCGAGATCGTCCTCTGCATCACGCCTGGCGACAATCGCGGCAAACTTCTTCGTCACCTGGTAGACAACGACAAGTCGTTGCCGTCCGATCGTCAGTATGTCTTTGGGAGCAATTCGCTGATTTGAGATTCGACGTCCGTTGACACCGGTTCCGGTCCGGCTTTCGAGGTCGCGAATCCACCACCAGCCGTCTTCAAACTCAAGCAGGCAATGGCGACTTGAGACAGAATTACAGGCGATCGTGATATCGCATTCGGGCTTGCGTCCCACGACAAGAGACGCCTTCGTGAGTGGGATGGCCGCTCCCCCCCCGCACGGTAACAGTTTGCCCAGAATCATCCCGACCTCCCAGTCGCCATCAGCCTTTGCTGGTTTTTCATAACAGGAAATACCTGAAGGACACAGGCTCGCTGCCTGAAACGTTTATTGTCTCTGGTTGGCAGCATTCGATCAACAGACTTGTGTGAGATCTGTATGAACTCACGCAGAGACTCATTTACCGATTCGAATTCGTCCGTCCACGAACGACGCTAAGACGTCACTCAGTTTGTGAAGCTCGATCTGAAAATCCCGAAAACAAGTTGCTGCCGACGATAGATCTGCCTGCGCTCCCATTCCTTCCAGCCGTTCGGCAAGATCTCTGCAGGTCCGGGCTCCAATTGTCCCGAGTGCTCCCTTCAGCTGATGTCCGATTTTCTTGACGGAAGCGGCATCGGGTAACGCGACCGCATCGGCAAGACTCGATTCGAGGTCTGTCATTTCCCCAAGCAGTGCCCCGGCCACGACCCGCAGCAGATCCTCATCGCCGTCCACGAATGACAACGCTTCCGACCAGTCGATGACAGTTTGGGAATCAGTTTCAAGATCCAGGGTCTTGCCATTTTTGGCTGAAAACAGGTCAGCAAGAAGCTGGTCCAATTCATGAGTCCGAATCGGTTTTGACAAGTACTCTGTCATACCACTTTCCAGACAACGTTCGCGGTCTCCTTTCATCGCGTGGGCTGTCATCGCCACAATCGGTATGGGAATCCGGATTCGTGGATTTAATTTCTCGCGTGCCTCTAAATTGCGGATCGACATCGTTGCGGCCAATCCATCCATGACCGGCATCTGGACGTCCATCAGCACAAGATCGAATTCCTCCGACTTCAGCATATCGATCGCTTCTTGCCCATTGTTGGCTACGGAGATCTGGTGTCCTCGCTTGCGAAGCAAGCCGGCGGCGAGAACCTGATTCGGATACGAGTCTTCCGCCAGCAGAATCCGCAGCGGGGGGACTACAGGCTGAACATTGACGCGGGAAGGCTGCTCGGGTTCCGGGCGGTTCACTCCCAACGCCAGCACGATCGACTGCATCAATTCAGATTGCTTGATTGGCTTGCGCAGATGGGCAGCGACCTTAAGTTTCTCACACAGTTCAAGATCGCCGGGGCGATCACCCGATGTCAGTACGATGACGGCCAGATCGCGCATGCGTTCGTCGCGACGGATTTTTTCAATTAACATGAAACCGTCGACATCCGGCATGTTGACGTCTGTGAGCAATAGCGAGAATGGTTTTCTTAACGCCCTTGCCTGAAGGATCTTCTGGTATGCTTCCGAGGCCGTTTGGGCAGAAACGGACCGCAAATGATGGTTTTCCAGGATTTCGGTCAGGATTAAACGATTCGTCGCATTGTCGTCGACCAGAAGAACTCGCGTCCCTTTGAGCTGTGCAATACCGTTGCCATTCTGATTCCACTCCGTTTGCGAGCCGATTCCGATCCGCGCCGTGAAAAAGAATGTACTTCCCGTTCCGGGTGTACTTTCGACCCAGATATTTCCCCCCATCAATTGAACAAGCCGTGAGGTGATGGTCAGCCCTAATCCCGTGCCCCCGTATCGACGTGTTGTCGATGTATCGGCCTGCTCAAAGGCCAGGAAGATCTGTTCGATCTTATCGTTGGGAATACCAATCCCCGTGTCGCGGACCAGGAACAGCAATTCAACAGTGTCCACATCTTTTGAGCGACAACTGACGTCGAGAACGATTTCGCCCCGTTCCGTGAATTTCACCGCGTTGCCGACGAGGTTCATGACAATCTGTCGCAGGCGGCCCGGATCACCTACAAGGACCACAGGCACGTCTGTGGCGACGTGAAAGGCCAATTCGAGATCCTTGTGGGATGCTCGTACGGCCAGTGTTTTCATCGTGTCGCCCAGCATCTCATGCAAGTTGAATTCGGTCTGGTCCAGATGGAATTTTCCCGCCTCGATTTTTGAGAAATCGAGAATATCGTTGATCAGGCTGAGTAATGACTCACCGGATTCGTGCACCATTTTCACGTATTCACGCTGGGTACTGTCGAGCTTGGTATCCAGTAAAAGCTCGGTCATCCCCAGCACGGCATTCATCGGGGTTCTGATCTCGTGACTCATGTTCGCCAGAAAGTCACTCTTCGCACGGCTTGCGGCCTCCGCTGCCTCTTTTGCTTCCTGTAATGCCAGTTCTGTCCGCCTCTTCTCGGTGATGTCTTCCGAGATTCCGAGCAGGAAACGGGGTTCACCGGTCGGGTCCAGGACCGGTATTTTTTTGGTATGAAGAATTCGGCGCCCATGATTCTGCGTATCAAGGATTTCTTCAGAAATCTCGACCATGACACCGTTGGCGAGGACCGCTCGATCCTTCTGTGTGAAAAATTCTGCCAGTTCAGGCGGAAACAGATCGAAGTCACATTTCCCCAGGACTTCTTCGCGATTCATCCCCACCAGTTCTTCGCTGGCTCGATTGAACCGCACAAACCGCAGCTCTTCGGCTTCTTTCACAAAAAGCATAATCGGGACATTGTCGACGATCGAATCGAGAAACGCATGAGCTTCTTTCAAGCGATTTTCCGTCAGCAGACGATCGGTGACGTCCCAGAACATCCCCTGAACTCCGACGATCTGTCCCATCGAGTCGCGCACGGGTGCCTTAAGGACCTGGATATACCGACGATTACCCGCCGCATCCGAAATCTCTTCGGTATCCTCCAGTAAGGTTCCTGTTTCCATGACGTGCACATCGTCACGGCGGTATTTCGTCGCTAATTCCACAGGAAACAGATCAAAGTCACCTTTGCCCCGTAATTCATCGAGCGTGCGACCGATCGCATCACAAAACCGCTGGTTACCAAATAGAAGCCGAAATTGTTTGTCTTTCTGAAACACGCTCAGCGGCAGACTTTCCACCAGTGACGTGTAAAGAGATTCGGCCGAGAGCGGGGTGAGTTCTGCAACCATGAGTGTCACCTCAATTTGCCGGAAGGATCACCATCGGATCGGTGAGGAAGTTTCGTTCGTGACCGAAAGTATTTTGAATACGATCAGCGTATCACAGTCCATCGGGTAAGGTACTCGTAAAAAATCACGAGCAAGTGGGATTCAAATCCAAAGTCACCCATCGTGAAGTTCGGATTATTGCGAAACCGAAACCGTAAACCAACCATAGACCGTCAGCTGCGGTAAGAAACGTGATCGCTTGCTGGCAAATGAAACGCAGTTGCGAGAATCTCGAACAATCACCGCACGATTTGGGGGAAATGACTGTCAAACACGCACGATCGTGTCGGTACAATTTCTCTGTACCTGTTAATCCAGTTGTATGTGGCGTCCGTTTCAGGAAACATCACGCGAACCATCGTCTGTATTCTGATTCTGGGATCAGCCAGCCACGTGCTGGATACACTTCCAGTCGGCTGGTCGGCACCGGGTACTAAGGTGTCCGACCTGCCGATTGGAAAATGGAATATCGAGTTTTCGAATGGAGTGATAGAAGATTGTTCAATCAACCAGGATGGAACGGCATTTGTCGCTGAAACGGGTCGCCAATCCGGTGGACAAGCAGTGGGAAAAGATCGACTGTCGGTCATTGTCTTCGAAGACGATCGAGTTGAACGCTGGAGACCGGTTGGCAAGCGAATGGTCGCTTCGCACTGGGGACATTTGTCAGATATGGCCGATGGCTCACCAGTCCTCGGTATTGCAGACCGCGTCGAATGAGTCCGTTTTCCTGCGAGATTTCGAATGACCCCAATTAAGGTCACCTATCGCTTGACTCTGCAAGAATTCATGGGAGCGTGCCACGCGCATTGGAACGCCCGCAAACAAGGTGCACGAGCCAATTCGATATTGGGTGTCATCGGAATTCTCGTCGGAGCAGTCCTGTTACCATTTCATTGGATCGCATCTTTGCTCATTCTCGTTGGCATCGTACTGATTGCCCTCGTAATCGGACGATCGCTCATCTGGCGGCATGCCTTTCTTGATAACAAAAAGTTTACTGCGCCGATTTCACTTATCTTCGAAGATGAGACAATCCATGTTGAGACGATTGAGGGAACGTCAGATTTGAAGTGGAGCGTCTATTGCGGCTATTCGGAGACACCGGAATGCATCCTGCTTTACACGACACCCCGAACCTTTTCGGTGATTCCGAAATCAGCATTTGCTGACGTCAATCAAGTTCGCGATTTTATAAACCTTGTCGGATCAAAACTTCCGACGATCAAGTGACCACGCGACTCGATGAATTCTCCCGCGCCATCCCGACTCTGGATCACGTTTCAGCCTGCTTAATGCCCTGAACCGGATTTTTCTTCGATAAAACAGCGGTTTGAAATAATTCTTGCGCATTCAAAAGGTCGCCGTAGTTAACGGATTTGGGTGAGGTTCTTTGTCCCCTTGGGACGCCCGATAATAGCCCACCGTTTCAACGGTGGGTGAGTGGCCCGTCTAGAAGTCGAGTCCCGACAGGGACGACAGATGATCAACAGAAACGACAAATAAATATTTGTAAAATGCCATCTTTGAAAGAAGGTCTATCGCCCCTTGGGGAACGCCGTGAAGGATTTTTCAAAACGGTACCGACGTGACGTGCCACTGCATCGGAGTCTTCTCCGACGCAGTGTCTTCGCCACGTAGACTTGCGATGGAAAGACACTGAGTGACCGAAG
>CAIULL010000101.1 GCA_903899985.1 uncultured Schlesneria sp. | reverse complement strand
CTTCTGCAGCACTTCATCGACGTTAAAAGTGGCTGCTTTCTGTCGCTGCGGATACTCTTTAAACGTCATCAGGAACTTGCCAACACCTTCCTGAACGGGAACCAGCAGGAATGCATGGTCCAGCAACCAGTCGTAATAGGTGTTGGAGGTGATATCGGCTCGTTCATACGGGTCTAACCGAAGATTAAAGATTTTCGGAACACGCAGCTCGGTAAAGGGCTCGGCCCAGACCCTGAGCGTTCCGACCGCTCGTTGTTCCAGAAAGACAAACTTCCAGTTGTCGTATCTCAAACCGGTCAATTGCTGGTCATCATTGCAATAAATAAACGCTTCTCGCGGGCTCTTATCCACCTTTCCGGTGAGGTAAGGAACCAGGTTGTATCCATCGAGATGAACCTTAAACGTTGAATCGCCGACTTTATGACCGGTCAGCAGTTTCTGTGTGATGTCATCGCTTCCCGCGGCGGCCAGAATCGTGGGTAACCAGTCGTGGTGGCCGACAATCTGATTGGAGACGCTTCCTGGCTTGATCTTGCCTGGCCAGCGGACCATGCAAGGGACTCGATAAGCACCTTCCCAGTTCGTGTTTTTTTCGTTCCTGAACGGGGTCATTGCGGCGTCAGGCCAGCTGTTCATGTGCGGACCGTTATCGGTGCTGTACATCACGAAGGTATTGTCGGCGACACCAGCATCGTCGAGTCCCTTCAGAACGGTTCCGACGTTCTTGTCGTGATCGATCATGGCGTCGGCGTATTCACCCATCCAACGGCCCGATTGCCCCTTGCTTTCGGGCTTCACATGAGTCCGGAAGTGCATATGAGTGAAGTTCACCCAGATGAAGAACGGCTTGTCTGCTTTGGCCTGTCGTTTAATGAAGTCGACAGATCGCTCGGCGACATCGTCGTCAATCGTCTCCATTCTCTTCTTCGTCAGCGGTCCCGTGTCCTTGATGATCTGCTTTCCAACCTTGCCGAATCGTGGATCATCTGTCGGATCATCCTTATCCGAGGCTTTGGTATCCAGGACGCCGCGTGGGCCATACCGCGCCCGGAACGCCGGATCTTTCGGGTAGTCAGGAAGTTCCGGTTCTTCTTCGGCGTTCAAGTGATAAAGATTGCCATAGAATTCATCGAATCCATGGACTGTCGGCAGGAATTCATTGCGATCGCCGAGATGGTTCTTACCGAACTGGCCGCTGACATATCCCAGCGGCTTTAATAGTTCGGCAATTGTCGGGTCTTCTTTGCGAAGACCGAGCGTTGCTCCTGGCAGACCGACTTTCGTAAGCCCCGTCCGCAGACCGTGCTGACCCGTGATAAATGAGGCACGACCCGCTGTGCAGCTTTGTTCTGCATAATAGTCGGTGAAAATGATCCCTTCTTTGGCGACGCGATCGATGTTGGGGGTCCGATAACCCATCAGACCCATGGTATAGGCGCTGACGTTCGACTGACCGACGTCGTCACCCCAGATGATGCAGAAATTCGGCTTCTTGCCCGTTTGAGCCAGTGATGCAGCGACCAGTTGATTATGATTCAAAACTGCCAGCTGGTCAGAGCGACTTAGCCCTTCGGAACAGCAGGCGGGACTGGCAGGCGCAGCGAGCGGTGCAGGAAGCTCAACCCCTTGAGTTTTGGCCACGTCCGTTTTCGCTGGCACGCTGGACGAGGAAGCGGCATTGGCTGACACACGAAAATCGGCCATCGCCGCTCCGTATCCGACGAGGGCACCAATCGCCATCGTAAGTACTGACGAAGTCAGTAACCGTTTCGACATGATTTACTCCTTAAGGAAACCAGAACTTTAGCCCGCAACGGGCCAGGGATGCTTCGCCTTCAGCTTTTCAGTCGGACAGGACGCATCGAAACCCAACATGGGAAATTCCCGTATCAGGAGTCCCGCCGTGCCGGGCACTGGGGCGATAACGTGAACAATAGGTGTCGTTACACAAGAACGAACCGCCACGTTGACTTCGTTGAGTTGTATAAGGTCGCAGAGGATCGTTACTGGCTGACGGGCCGGCTGGATTGACAGCGACCGCACCAGAACGGAGACGTTTGTAAGCGTCCCGGTCGTACCAGTCAGAACACCATTCCCAGACATTGCCTGCCATATCGTAAAGCCCGTATCCATTCGGTGCATAGGATTTGACGGGAGCAGTCCGTTGGAAGCCATCCTGAGCCGTGTTTCGATACGGGAAATCTCCAGTCCAGAGATTGGCCTGAGGCTTCGTCAGGCTGGGTGGTTCCTCGCCCCAGGTAAAATTCTTGCGGTCCAGACCGCCGCGAGCGGCAAATTCCCATTCCGCTTCCGTGGGAAGGCGCTTTCCTGCCCATTTCGCATAGGCCACGGCGTCATCCCAGGAAACATGCACGACGGGATGCAGCTCCCGTCCCTTGAGGTCACTTCCCGGCCCCTCGGGATGTTGCCAGTTGGCCCCTGGAGTCCAGGCCCACCACTGACTGAAGTCGTTCAATGGAACGGGACCATCCGTCGGCATGAATACCAGCGACCCGGGGACAAGACTTTCCGGTGGAGGGGGCGGAGTTCCAGGTGGAGATTGTGACATGATCTCTTCAAGCGTCGGAGCACGCTCGGCCGTCGTCACAAACTTCGTCGCGTCAACGAACTTTCGAAAATCGGCGTTTGTGACTTCTGTCACGTCAATAAAGAAGCCATCCACACGGACCTGATGTGCAGGCTGTTCATCAGGCCAGGCGTCTTTCGAATCGGTGCCCATCCAGAATTCGCCACCCGGTACCCAGACCATCCCTTCAGGGGGCGTCTTCACCTGTTTTGGCTCACTCCCTTTCGGACTGGAAACCGGAGCGACAACCTTCGGTGCATCCTTCTGGACCGAGGCTTTCGGTGGGACGTTCTCACTATCGCGTCTGAAGCGTGTTGCGAAATACGATACACCAAACGCCGCCAATCCCAGGATTAACATTAACCGAATCTGCGATCCCCAACGGTCTGATACTTCAGATCTTTTACTCATAAGATTCGCACCGATGCCTCTCAAGGATGTTTCTCGCGCACGTTACCACCTGCTCACGTCGATTTCCAGCAACATCCCGAGGGGAAAATGCGTGATCATCAATGTGCTCATCCTGATTGCTGAGCCGAATTCACGAAGTTCGCTCAAAATCAGAACTTAGACGCCACATTAGAAACTTGTTGGAACGCGGCAGGCACGCGTTCGTGAGTCCGTTTTTGTGATTGATTTTTGCTTTTCCCTGGGATTGTCACTCTCCCTGAATAATCACTCATTCGCTGCGATTCAGCACAACCCCTTAATCGATTGAGACTTAAAGAATCGGCACAAAAAAACGGGTCACGTCAGCCCGACGATGGGAGTTTCCGCCACGTCGTAATTCTTGGGAATTGAATCTCGGATTTGACGGGTCGAAATGTTGCCAGCGCAGACCAATCTTGACCGAACCTGCCCTTTGTCATGTAATCCGCCGCAAAGTCGGCCGAGTACGGTGATCAACTTTGTTGTTTGGGTTTCCTTCCCGTTCTCGATAGAGAATCGCACGGGCTGAAGCCCATGCTACGGATTTTGGCTTGCCGATTTTAGCGTTCGAAGAATGACCAGCCTCCTTTCGTTGTCTCTGTCAGTTTCTCAAGTCAATTGGTTCTGAAATCGCATGACGTATGATCGCTATTTAATGCGAAACTTTTTGCACACGTTTGGCGTGTGCTTCATCGCCATGTTCGGACTGGTGGCCGTCATCGATTTATTCGAAAACCTTGACGAATTTCTGGAGATCAATGGCGGCAAAGGCCCGATGAGTCTGGTCCAACTGATTGTGACTTTGAATGCATATCGCTCGATTCTATTTCTTGATCGAGCAGGCCCTGCATTGACGGTGATTTCGGTGATGACGGTACTGATCCTGCTGCAACGCAGCGGGGAACTGCATCCATTGCTGGCCGCCGGGATACCGATGTACCGGATCTTAAGGCCGATGGTCTTTGCTGCCATCGGGGTGAATGCCTTGATCGTCTTCAATCAGGAAGTTCTCGTTCCTCGTGTGGCGTTTCGCGAGCACGAAATCCGGCACCAGAATGACTTGTCTCAATCTCAGGTTGAGTCCCTCACTGATCATCGAACGCGGATTTCGATCGACGGGGAAATGGTCAAAGTGGCAGAGCGGATGATCGAAAAGCCCGTGTTCGTGCTTCCGTCACCAAGCCTAGTGAACGAGCTGACGACGCTGGAAGCTCCGTCCGCAACCTTTTTACCCGCGACCGAAAAACATCCGGCTGGCTGGTTACTGCGTGGAGTCACCTACCCACCGCTCAATGAGATTTCACGAAATCTGACCGATCGCGGTCGTGAACTGGTCCGTGTGCTTCCGGGCCCTGGCGATCACGTGTTTGTGGCGTCTGCCGTGACCTGCGATCAGCTGTTTAAACGAAGTTCGAGCTTTACTTCGTTATCCACCGCAGACTTACTGGAACGAATCAAGTGCCCCGCCATCAGCCCGGTTTCTGTCTATCGACTCGTGCTTTATGTCCATTCCCGATTCACTCAGCCGATTCTCAACGTGATTGCAGTCTTGCTGACGATACCGCTCATGGTCCGCCGTGAAAGTCCGGGATTGGCCGTTGATTCATCACTGTGTTGCTTCGTGCTCGCCATCCTGTTCGCCGTCGCACAGGGGTTCCAATCACTGGGAGCCAGCTATGTGGTCTCACCTGAACTGGCTGCGTGGGCACCCGTTGTCATCGGTGGGACGATGTCCGCGTGGCTTTCGGGTGTCATCCGTACGTGATCGAAAAGTCCGAACGCCATGCACGATACAACGACTCAACCAGCTGCCCATGCAAGCGAACCGGTTAGTGGATCGTTGCCGCTTCAATCAACGCCTTTCGAAAACCGTGACGTGGAAAATGTGGCAAAAGTCGCCAGGGCTCACGTCGAAGGAATTCCTGGTGCCCCTCCTGTGGCAGCTGACAAGGATGAATTGCCGCAATTATTACGTTGGCCCGTCTGGCGACCGCTGCTCGCCATACTCCTGTTAAGCCTGCTGATTCGGATATTCGAGATCGACCAGAAGGTCGCCGGGATGTGTTATGACTCGGTTCGTGGCGAGTGGCCATTCGAGCGGGCCGAACCATGGCTGTGGTTCTACCGGAACGGTACTTATCCTCCGCTGCTTGTCGGGCTTGCCGGTGCCGTGGTCGCGATCTTTGGAAGTCGGCTTTTCCCGTCAATGGACCTGCAAAAACTCAGTCAGACCCGGCGAGGTGGGGCTTTCCTGGCGCTGTTGTTGCTGATCGGACCCGGACTGCTGGTCAACGCGAGTTTGAAATCGCTATGGGGTCGGCCAAGACCATTGCAGTGTCAGGAATTCGGTGGCGAGATGAAATTCCTGCCTGTGGGTGAATGGGCTCAACGAAGCTTTCCGAATTCTTCGTTTCCGTCGGGTCACGCCGCTGTGGCATTCTTTCTGATGGGACTCGGTTTTGTGATCAGTCCACATCGACCGTGGCTACGCCGAGGCTGCTTTATTGGCGGCATGGCCTATGGAATGGCCATGGGTTTTACTCGCGTCTTGCAGGGGGGCCACTTCCTGAGCGACGTTTTGTGGGCAGGTGCGATCGTCTATTTTGTCGGTGTGGCGCTGGATCGGTTTCTGATTCAACCCGAATGATTCAGGATATGTCTCGATTCTTGCGGCCCATACGAACTTGTGAAATGAGACATTTCCAGAGGCTGCGCGGCCCCTCAATGAATTTCGTCGGCCGCAATGCCAAAAGCAGTTGCGCGTCATTTCGTATGCACCGCTAATCAGGCGGGAAAAGAGGTGGATAACAAAACATTGGCAGGATTCTTCAATATTGGTCCTGACAAGAATAGAATCAGGCAATGCTGTGATTCAGTTTACATTTCGCCTGCCAGGACCGGTTGATGCCTTTTATTACGTCCGAGACTTCGACGTTGCTGCTCAATCGTTTATCGGGACTGGCTGCGCCGATCATTGCCATCGTTGCCGTTCTTCATTTATTGACCTTCTTCTGGCTGATGGGATGGGCTCGACGCGACTTGAGACGAATGGCGTCCGACTTTGACCAGTTCACGCGTGAGCTCAAATACCGAAGTATTCTGGAACGAGGTTCAAACCTGTCGGACCAGATCGACTCATTTCTTGCAGATATCAAGGATGTCCTGGACGATCCGTCGAAGACTGCCGAGCGTCAAAGCCTCTGGCAGAGAATGAAAATCCTCGATGAAGAGCGACGTTATCTGCAGTCGCAAGCATTCGAGACGTGGTACACTGTCTGTCGCACGATGATCGAAGCTTACCCGTTGGCGGGCGTCCTGGGGACCGTTCTGGCGATCGGTGCCGGGCTGCAATCAGGGCAAGCCAACGCACAGCAGACGATCGCGGACATTGTCCGCAACTTCGGAGATTCCATCTGGTCGACGTTTATCGGATTGTTTTCGGCCATGGTTTTGATGTTCGTAAACAGTATCGTCGAGACAAAATTCCGACGACTGACCGAAAATCGGCTGCACGTGCGTGAAACCGTGGCGCGAACGAAACGCGAACTGTCGATTGCTGCGGGAGCCAGGGAATGACCTTTGTTCGCCGCGTGACACTACAACTGACGCCATTACTTGACCTGATGCTGATCGTGATTTTCGCTCAGTACATGGAAGTCAAGATGGTGGCCAAGCAGGAAATCGATCGGGTTGCGGGCGAACGTCAGGAAACCGTGGAAGAAAACGAAATCTTGCGACAACGTGTCGATCAGTGGGAGACGCAACAACAGCAATTCGATCATGCTCAGCAACGCGAACGCGAGCAGCTGGGGCAAGTCGTCCGCGAGTTGTTTCGAATACCTGATACGACGCTGAATAAGCTGATTCAGCCTCGCAGCCAGACAGAAACCGGGGGGCTGTCATCAGCCGAAATAGCAGAACTGAAGGCGCGTTTCCAGAAACTGGCGAATTCCACTGGGGAGCAGGTGATTGATCATCTGCTGACCTTTAACGAGATGCGTAAGCAATTCGATGTCTGGGACTTCTACCTCAATGAGGACGGCACTCTACAGATCACGATTGGTCAAGACCGCCAGCAGGTGAAGTCAAAGGTGATCGAATCACCGGAAACCTTCGTAGAAGTTGTATTGCAGGTCCGCAAACAGTTCCCTCCCACCAAAAACAGCATTCTGATCCTGTGCAGTTACGGAGATTGCCGATTATCGCATCGGCTCGCCATGACTCGCGGCCTTCCGTCACTTGCCGAGCGAATGAAAAATGATGGTCAGGGAACGCAGACGTTTGAGTATGCTGTGTTCGGATATCGTCCTCAACCCGAATTGAAACCGTAATAAGATCCACGCTTTAATCGATAACTTTAATGACATTCAGAAAAGGTCCTACGATGGCAGCAGACTCGCGCAGCTCTTTATTTCGCAAGCGAAATTTCCTGGGTGCGGCACTGCTCGCAGGGGTCGGTCTGGGTGTGTATCTCGGAAAGTTTAATTTTGGATTGGGTGGTGGGACTCAGTTCGGAATCGGTTCCAGCGGCGATGGGATGCAAGTGACGACAACGGGGGGGACCATCAAACCCCTGGAAGTGAAAGAAGAATTACCGATCCCCGTGCCCAAGGTTGTACGAATCTTGATTGACGAGCGGCAGTACTACTTGCGATCGGAAGAGTCAGGCGGGCAGGATACGCTGATCGAGTTACCTAAGCTCATTCAACTGATCGAAAAAGCACCCGGTGACGACGACGGATTGCGCGTCCGAGTCTATCTCAAATCAACCGCCCGCGCGTCTGCCGAAGAGAATTTGAAGACCGCATTAAAGGAAGCCGGCATCAACGAAGCGTCCATTTTCTGGGTACCGACACCCGTGAAGTAAGATTCTCTCATCGGTGAATTACCGGGTAGCTGGTCATACAACGCAGATCTGTCGGGTCACAAATCCCGGCTTCAATTTGCCTCGAAACCCAGGTGACATTTTTTGGTGGGACACCTCTGCATGAATCGCATGGTTTCTTTATCAGTGCTGTTGGCGCTGATTATGTTGCTGGGTGGCATGCTTTATCAGGTGATTGCTCCGTTTATTCTTCCGCTATTTCTTGCGGCGGTTCTCGCTGTCATCTGTCAGCCGTTGCACAATTACTTTCTTCGTAAGACAGGTCAGCGCGCCGCCCTGGCTGCGGCCTGCTCCACAACCGCATTAGTGGCAATCGTTGTCGTACCGCTCGTGGCGGGGACATTCATCTCAGCCGTTCAATTGTACTCACTGGCCGATCAACATCTGGACGGTGACTGGCATCGAGGTCTTGAACTTCTGTGGCGTCGCGTGGTCTCGCCGGCCGTTGAGCGGATTAAGCCGTACGTGCCTGGCGGGTTTTCCGAAGAGCGAATGACGGAATTCAGGGATCAGTTTGGTGCGAACCTTCAGTCATTGGCGGGTCAGATTGCTGGTCGTACTTTTAAAATTGCCTCGTCGACCGTTGGCGTGTTTGTTTCATGGACAGTGGCGGCTGGTATGTTTATCACAGCCTTATATTACTTCCTGGCAGACGGCCCGGCTTTGATTGCGGCTGCGGAAGTCATGATTCCACTTCCGGTCAACCATCAGCGTCGTCTTTGCGAACGTTTTGCGACGGTGGTCCGTGCGGTTGTCACCGCCACATTTCTGGCGGCGCTGATCCAGGGATTTGCGACGGCACTGGCCTTGCAGGTCTGTGGCTTGGGACATTTCTGGATTTTTCTCTCTATCGCGACGGTTGCCTCGTTAATCCCTCTGGTCGGTGCCTGGATTGTCTGGGTCCCGTGTGCCGTGTTTCTGGCACTGCAAGGACACTGGATTGCGGCATCACTTCTGGCGGTGTGGGGTATCGGCGTGGTCGGCACGCTCGATAATGTGGTGAAGATTTACGTTTTGCAGAATAACGCCGACCTGCATCCATTGCTGGCATTCATCAGTGTTGTCGGTGCGTTACAGGTGCTGGGGCTGTGGGGGATTTTCATCGGCCCGATCATCGCTTCGTGCCTGTTTGCGTTGATCCAGATCTTTAATATCGAATTGAAAGACCTCGTTAACGAACGAACGATCGAAAGTATACCCCCGCCTGAAAATGTGCTGGCGCCTGTCGACAAACCTGACTCGGATGTAGCGCGGAAGCAAGTCGCTCATGCTCCTACGAACGGTGATCGAGCGGAAAAGAGCACATCTGATTCGGGTGCCAACGCGGAACGGACAACCAAGGTTCCGAGCCGACCGCGGACTAATACGAAATCAAAACGACGTCGTTAACAGCGGTGCATCGGTCAATTAATTCGCAGAAATCAAAACCTCAGTTCGCGCAAGCACAGTTACCATTGGCAAGCACACAACCGCAAACTTGATGCCGAAGCACTATTTGGCTTTGCCGTAACGGGCTCTTCCGCGAGACGCCCGATATCCGTATTCGGTTGCAAACCAGATCGCGTACTGCTCGCGCTTGTGGTGATTCGTGTTTCGCGTGTCGTTGACGTGGCCAACTTCGTGAATCAGCACGTTATTGAGATAAAAGTCGCGGATCGTTTCTGGTGTCCAGATTAATTTCCATTCATGGCCTGTTTGCAGCCATTTGCCGCCGAACATTCGAGCTTCAACCAGTTGTTCAGGACGAGGTGGGCGAATGAACGTCTCGGTCAGGCTTTCTTCAATCGGATAGAGGTAAACGTTGGGGCCCCACTGCATCCCATACAACGGAAACAGACAGCGTTTTCGAGTCATCCCACTCAGCTGCACGACCTCGATCTCACTCGTCAATGATTCAGGAAGCAGTGCCAGTCGGCCCCGAATTTCGTCGACGGTCACCGGATGGATGTAGCCCTTTCCGGGGGGTTGAACAATATATTCGGTGACGGCTCGCTGTTGCGGTTCATACCACGTTTCCGGAGCGCTGAAATGAGTGGATACTTCGTCGGTACGATGCCGCTGACGATAGGCAGCGTCAGGACGGATTGTACGACTATGCTTCTGGTGGATCGCACCTCGCACAGAACGTTGTTGATGATGTGTCTTGGATATTCGGGAAGACATGAGCTCTTACCTTCTTTGATCCACTCTATTCGCGAACAACGGCCTATGTTCGGAGGCGTCGCAAAATGGCTGGTTGCCGGACCGTAACTGGCGACCAGAGCCTTGGGGCAATGACTATGTTACGGACCGTACCAGACGGCAGACAAGTACCGCCACTAAGCCATTTCCCGGAAAGACGTTACAGCAACAGACGGCGACAAGTCATCCCATCTGGTCATGACTTGATTTTGGGTGTTCGCCCGTAACTTGCTTGAGCGAGTCGAGTTGCGAAGTCAATCCAAGCTCGACGAAGGCGATACGTGCGACCTCTGAACGCCAAATCTTCATGAATTTTTCGTAGAAGAATCAAAAAAATCAGAACGAGAGGCTGAGGTTACCGAATATAACGATCCGGCAAACTGGTCAGCCCATCAAGGTCCGATCGCCCCAAGCCATTTCTTTTCAGAGCCTTGCGCTCCGGGAACGTCTTTTTGGGGGCTTGTCGAGGTCGGCACGAGGAAATCGGGGGACTGGGGATCAGTCGATTCAAATGCGAAATCTGACACCCCTGGTCGACCTCCATTCTCAAATAAAATCTTAATTTCCCCCCCGACCTGCTCGATCGGAAGGGCTCGATCAGACCAATTGGCTTCGATCCCAGGGGGAGCTGTCGACAGCATTGACCGAAATTTTGTCTCGTCGTAACCATTCTGCACAAAGGCCTCAGCCACGGCCGCTTTCACGAACAGGTTTCTGCGAAAAACCAGTTCTGCAGAAAGTTCGTTGGGTAGATTCACAAACCGAATTCCCGTTTTGATATCTCGAAACGAGTTATTGATCACGCGAATCGACTTCAGTGTGGGATTTCCTTCGATTCGAATCCCGTCATGACAGGCGTTAAAAACCGATTCTGAGATTTCAATTCCATACGGTAATTTTCCATGAATTACGATTCCGGAATCGATCGGTTCAAGGAATCGACAAGCTCGAATTACAATATTATTGACATCATTGCTGGCCCCTTCCTCGAGTCGAATTCCGACGGCTTGTGGCAAAGCTGGTTCAAACCGCAGCTTTTCGAGGTTGAGCTGACTGTTTCCAAACGAGAGACCCTGAGTCCCTTTGCAAACGATTCCTGAATCGGAAAAACCGCTGATCAAGAACTGGGTCAGTCGAGATTCGTGCAGGTCTTCTGCAAGTTCGATGGCGACCTTTTTCTTCTCCGCATCCACCTGAATATTTTCGACGATCAAGCGAGAGATATTTGCCAGTCGAACGACGGGTTCATCACCGGACGCGGTCAATCGGACTTTTCCTTCTCCCCTGAGGGTGATCCCTTCGGGCCATTCTTTGGCATGTCCGTCAATTTGAATCCGTTCGTTGTAGACCCCTTCGGCGATCTTAATCAGGAACTGGTCCGTACTGTTTAAACCAGGTCGATAGCGATCACGGACAGCGACAAGTGCTTGTTGAATGCTCTGGTAATCTGCATTTTTTTTCCCGACAGTAATCTCACGTTTGTCCTTTGGAAATGGGAGTACCGCAGTCGATTTAACACGCTCGTTTTTTTTACTCGCCCCTCCCCCAGAAAAGGCATACAGAAGCATTAACGCGAAAGCGGAAGCTGCAATGATCCCGGCCAGAGATTTAAACGATCGGATCTTTGATTGTGCTGATCGATTTTTCTGCGAGAGAGAAACGGACGATGATTTTGCGGTTACTTTCGCGGATGTTCTCGGTCTCGGTTTGGTGGGAATGGAAACAGGCGAAGTTTCAAAAACTGGAAAATTGAGTTCAGGAGCGTCGCTTTCCTTCGACACAACGCTGTTTTCCAGCATGTTTGCGGGTTTCGGCTCCGGCAATTCCATTGATTGACTGACTGAATCACGTGACGTGCTGACAGCGTCAATCGTTTTACTTTCAACAGAAGGTTTCTCTTCGATTGGCTCGCATTCTGGTTCTGTGCTCGCCGGAGGAGGGATCACTCGAGCATGGTCAAGTGCCGTATCGGCTGCGTCGAACCCTGTTTCAAACTTGAAATCGACGACTTTCTGGGGCTTTTCGTGATTCGAATCAGAATTTGAGTAACCATTCGAGCTCCTGACCGCCGGAGTTGGAGTTGTTCGATCCGAAAGCGCGTCGACCACGACTTTTGCAACGGGAATCGGTCGAGCGACCGGAGGAGCCGGGTATGAGTTCGCCAAATCATTCGACCTGGAACCGTAAACACCTGAATGAGCTTTACGCCATGCGGCGTCGGCATTTTCATCGATCCAATGGAAAAGCGATTTCTCAATTGCGGCTGCGTTTTCGAATCGATCCGCCGGCTTTTTCTCCATCATCTTACGGATCATCGCGGCCAACGTCGGAGGCAAGTCGACTCGCAACGATTCAACAGCGGGTGGCGTCTTCACTTGATGCGCGAGCAATCGGTGCGCAAGCGTCCCTTCATTAAAAGGAGGCCTGCCCGTGACCATGAAATAAAGCGTACACCCCAAGCTATAAAGATCAGCGCGTGAATCAACACTGTGGCTGTCGATGGCTTGTTCAGGAGCCAGATAATCGGCGGTACCCAAAACCCTCTCGTCATGTCGAAGAGTCAAGGCTTCGTTTCCTTCGTCGACACGAAAGAAACGGGCCAGCCCCAAGTCGAGAATCTTGACCACACCATTCCGATCAACCAGAAGATTACCAGGCTTAATGTCCCGATGAACCATTCCGTTTTCGTGAGCGTGCTGCAGTCCGAGCGCGGCTTGTCGGGCATATTCAGCCGCGTCCAGGATTGATGCAAGTCCTGTTTCGGGTACAAGGTCCTGCAGGCTTTGCCCTTCGACATACTCCATGACCAGAAAATGGATCTGCCGATTACCCTCTTCCTGATGATCGACGTCATACGCCCGGACGATGTTCGGGTGATCGAGCGATGCGGCAGCCTGAGCTTCGCGATGAAAACGCTCAAGATACGACGAATCATCAACTCGCTTGGCTGGCAATACTTTCAGCGCACAATGGCGACGCATCAAGAGGTGTTCTGCCAGGTAGACCGAGCTCATTCCACCTTTACCAAGCAGAGAGAGGAGCTTGTATTTTCCCAGAAAATAGCCCCGATGCTTCCCTTGCAATAACTTTTCCGCCTGCCATTTCGTGATGAAATTTAAGGCAATTAAGTGGTCAGCAATCTGTTCTGCGCTTGTCCATCCTGTTTCCGGCGGAACTGATTGGTTCAACGCACGTAGCAGTCGATCCGATTCGACCAAGCCGCTTTTTCGAAGCACTGCGATGAAGTTCTCGACGCTGAGCGGCATGGACATCTCGTAGTATTCGGCGAAAACTCGAAAATAAACTCACCGAGACGCAGTTATCGCTGCGGTTGGATTTAAATTGATCGCCTTCAACGAAAAATGAAAATCAAATTTGAACGAATCACCAACGTTGACTGTCACGATTGGGGTCGCCGAAGTCGGAAAATATCAGTGGAAAACCATGAATCTGTCGAATTTCTCTCCAAGTTTCATGTGTGACGTAACAATAACAGCTGTCATGTCTGAATTCTACCACAATCTGTTTCAGTTCGAATGTACCGCAAGAATCGTTTGCGGAGCGTTTATTCAGAAGCCGCTATCAAAACCCATTCAACACGATCAAAAACAACAGCCCCATAACGAACTGAAGGCGTCCCAAGTAATCACCTGAGACGCCTTCAGCAGCAATCGACAAGAGCGGGCCAACGCCTGCCGACAGCGAAATAACTATCACGCACAAACCATGCCACTCTGCCTGGAAATCAAAGAAAATCAAATTTGGCTTGTATTCAGCGGTTATTTTCGTTGATCCTAAATCCCGATGCGAACATGCATTTCGGCTGATGTGTTTCAAATTGACGTAATTGCATTAAAATAACGTACGATTCAATAAATGAGCCGTTCTGCATCATTATCCAGATTTGACGTTTGATTGGATTATGAATCTGCCGGTAACTCGGCGTCCAACGGTTGTGAAGCCGAACCAAGCCGCTCGTCGATCCAGGCTGGATCAACAAATCGACGCAGCAACCAGCGGAAGGTGTACTCGATACGCGATTCTATTTTTTTCTGGTCGGAATCATGGTTCTGGCCATTTTGTTGAAGTTCGTTTTGGATTTCGGATACGGTAACGCCTTCTGGAATAACGGTTTTCAATTCGTCCAGCCAAACAAAACCATCAAGTTCCAACCTGGCCGGCCAGCGTTCCCTGGTCGCAATGAAGTTCACACGATCCTGAATCCGTCGCCCCCAGACAATCCCAAAGGTATCGAAGAAATCGAACCACAATCGGTCGAAGCGGTTTGCGACGATTGAACGCGAGGATGTCCAACTCATCCAGATTGCCAATACGTTTAAAAACGTAGACCAGAAGCGGACTGCCGGTCGGTTTGTCAGGAATACCGGGCACCCCGACCAACTCGCAACGACAATCGCAAGGATCGCGGCACCGTAGAACAGCGCCGATAGCGTAAATCGGGTTCCCAGGTAATTTCCGACACTCATCACAAGAATCAGAGTAAAGGCCGCGACTTGAGGAGTTTCCAGGTGCAGTCCACGCAGCTCAGACCCCTGAAGCCTGAGTGCAATTAACGGCCAACCCAGAGCAAAGAGCATCGGAAATAGAATAAACCAGGCCCAGACGCGAACGCCGGGGCGTCGTGATCCCAGGACGGCCATCGGTGGACAGAGTGCAAGAACCGCACAGGCGTACCAGGCATGGTCCGCGACCGCCGTGGACATCGCGTGTGCGCAAAGGTCCACAAACCAGGTTGTCGCCCACATTGCGGTCGCAATTACGCTCCAAATCCACGCCGTTTTCAACGTCGTAGATTTCAGAACGCTTTGACTCCGTATGACGATCCACCCGGCGCCGACGATTCCTACAGACACAATGAGATGCCAAATGAGGCTCAATCCATACTCACTTTGAAAACATGACAACGAATTTGCTTGTTAAGGAGTTTAACGAGTCAGCATCAGCCCGCAGAGTCACTGTAATTGGTACGTTGAACCGAGTTATTTCGGCAGCAAAAAAAGCAATCGTGTTTATTTCAGTCCAACAGGCAGTTAACGCCGAAAACAATGGCGTGACGCGAATAGCTCCCTCGAATTGAGTCGTCCACCAAACGTGGTGTTTGGATAGGTATCGAATCAGTTCAACACGTTCCCTCGGCCCCATGATGTACCTGGAGAATGCAATGAAGTTTGTTTGGATTTCCGCTTGTTTGGCCGCTTGTGCTACCGTTAACAGTGCTCAAGCTGGTTTCTTCCACCACAACAGCTGCAACAGCTGTAACGCTGCCCCGAGCTGTGCCGCCCCGGCTGCGTGCGTTTCCGCCGCTCCGACCTGTGCTGCTCCTGCTTGTGCTCCTGCTGCTGTTTCTTGTGCTCCAACCTGTGCTGCTCCTGCAGTGAGCTGCGCTCCAGTTGCAACCAGCTGTGCTCCAGTTTCGACCTGCAACAGCTGCTGCAAACCACGTTGCCACAAGATCCGCATGCCAAAGCTCTGCATGCCTAAGATCCGCCTCTGCAAACCACGTTGCTTGACCGCTTGCGGTTCGTCATGTGCTCCTAGCTGTGCCGCTCCTGTTTCGACCTGTGCTCCAACCTGTGCAGCTCCAGCCACGACCTGTGCTCCTAGCTGTGCCGCTCCTGTTGGCTGCACGAACTGATTGTTAAACGGACTCGATGATCTCAGGCAAGATCGCTGAAATTGTCGATGACGGATAAACGAGAACTTTCGAGGGGAGCCAATGGCTCCCCTCGATTCGTTTATTGACCTCAGAACTACTTATTCCCATGTGCTGTGGAATCGGCCGTGGACTTCAGCGTCGAAAGGTATTCGACCAGGTCACGAATTTCGAACTTTGTCAGCTTTTTGACAATGTCTTCCGGCATTCCCGATTTTCCGACCGTTCGCTCCTCGATCTCGGATTTTTCAACTGTGACCAGCCGCCCGTCGGAAAGCTGCAGCTTCAATTGGTCCCCCTCATCGTTCTTGACGATCCCTGCGTAAACTTTCCCATCCGCCGTCGCAAGAATTGCTGTCTCGAAGCCCTTGGCGATTTGTTTGTTTGGAGCGACGATCGATTCCAGCAGGTATTCGCGGGACTTATCGAGTCCAATCCGTGAAAGATCGGGTCCGACGTCACCACCCGATTTATCAATCTTGTGACATCGTCGACACGAGACATCGACACGCCCAGAGAAAATTTCGCGGCCTCGATCTGCATCTCCTCCGACCAGGGTTTCTCGATAGTCCTTCAGGTGATCTTTGTCCGAACGGGTTTTGTTGAACGCCTTGATCTTTTCGAGCAATTTCGGTGTACCTCGCCGTGTGGCGGCATTGATGAGATCGAGATGTAAAGCGGGGGGAAGACTTCCCTTGAGTAATTTGTCGAACCAGCTGCCGAGCACGGTATCTGCGTCGTCTCGCTTCAGGTCAGCCAAGACTGCGACCGCAGCCTGTTGTTCTGAAATTGAATCACCTGCGATTGTTTCCGCTAACGACTTGACTCCACGGACCGGGTCGACACTCGCCAGAACCCGCCTCGCCTCACCCCGGACCGTTGAATCGGTATCCTTCAGGGCCAATTCGACTGACTTCAGCAGGCTTGGACTTTTCAATGATTGAAGCCCTTTCAAAGCGATGACTCGAAGTGCCGGGTCGGAGTTTTCAACGTCTTTAAGAATATCAACCAGATATGGCTGCGCATCGGCGATACCATGATGTGCTGCAAGTTTCGCAGTGGCAGCCCGAACAAGTGGCGCTGAAGCGAAAAGCGATTCGATCCAGGGACCGACAACGCCGCGAACATCGACCTGACGAGGTTCCTGCGGTCGATACTCGCCTGTGACTCGATCAAGAGGTCCAGGAGCATTCCATTCGTCCAGCTCGGCAAGAGCCTCTGCACGAAGACTGGTTTCGGCTAATGGATTTCCGGCGAACGAAGCAACGGCTTCAGCGTTTTCTCTAGCTCCAAGATAAAAATTGGCGCTCATGGCTCGTCGCAATACGGGGTCGGCAAGACCAGAATTTTCGATCAGCTTCGCAAGCCCAGGAAGCGCCTGAGGGATTGGCACGTCATGGATTGCCCGGGCTGCTTCGACGACGACCAGTGGGTCGGAATCATTCAGGAAAACCTCCAGCCCGGGATGCCCCAGTCGACGAAGTGCGACGACTGCCCCTATCTTTATCGCCGTATTTTGTACTCTGACAGTGGCGATGAGTTCTTCAGGCAGCGCTGCTCCGCTAAGCCCCATCACCAGCGCGTGACGCAGTGTCTGATCGGCGTCAGCATTTTCCACAAGAGCTTCCAAAAGCGGGGGATAGGCTGGTCGATACTTTAATTTGCCGACCGCAATTGCCGCTAACGAACGGACTCGAGGATTTTGATCTTTCACCAGTTTTATCAGACCCGGACCCGCCTCTTGAATGCCAGCATCGGCGCAGACGCGAGCGATTTGAGCACGGACTTCAGGATTCGGATCGCCCATCAGATCAATTAGAGGCCTCAGAACGGCTGAGTCCTGACGTCCCAATTGGCCAAGTCCCCAGATTGCATGGAGGCGAGCGAGCTGGTTCTCGCCCGTCGTTGCGGTCTTTGTTAACTCTTTGACAGCATTTTTTCTTGCCAGACTGAGTTGGGCTCGCAGACGAATACGATAGTCAACGTGCTGGAGCAGCTTAACAAGTTCGTCGATTGATCGATCATCAAACCCCTGCTTCAATAGCGATTGCACTTCGATGACGAGGTTTGATTTGCACAACCGCTCGTCCTGAAAACGATAGATTCGACCTTTGCCGGTTCCGTCCCAACCGTCAACCCAGTCCGAGACATAGATGGATCCATCAGGACCGAAGTCAACATCCGTCGCCAGGATCGACCAGATGAATTCTTCCGCGTTGACAAGTTCGAACGAAGCCCCTTTGGGAATCAGAGAAAAAGTGCGAATTCCACTGTTTGCTGCCTGACCTCGAAAGTCCGCCAGGAAAAAATGACCTTGATACTTTTCATCCAGCCCCGTTCCCGGATAGTACGCCAGTCCGGATGGACCGTTGGCGAAATGAGCGATCGGCGGGACGATGTATGCGGCCTGACCCGCATGAGGAACGTGCCACAGTTTTTCCCGATTCCATGGGCCGCGATCCTGCAGATACTGATAGTACATTCGCCAGCCGGTGTCAGAACCTTCCATCAAATAGGTCCAGCGAGCTTGATCACCGCTGTCCGAATTGTTGTCGCCGGTAAATAAGTTTCCAAACTCGTCAAACGCGAGCTCTTGAGGGTTACGGAGTCCATTGCAGTAGACTTCCAACTTGGAACCATCCAGTTCGCAGCGAAAGACGGCCCCTTGATCAGGTTGGACGAGCCGACTCTTATCATTCAACTCGACGTTGTAACCGCGATCTCCAATGCTGAAATAAATTCGTCCATCAGGACCAATGACTAACCCGTGCAGATCATGCCCGCGAAAAGCCACGCGAACTCCGAATCCGTCGTAAAGGGCCGCGGTTTTATCTGCGACACCGTCACCGTCCGTATCCTTCAGATGCCATAATTTCGGAATGCACGTATAGAAAATCCCGCCATCGAATGCGAGCAGTCCTGCGCCCGTTCCGTCCTCAATGGCGTTGAATCCATCAGCGAAAACCGACGACTCGTCCGCGTGTCCGTCTCCATCGGCGTCGACCAGTCGCCGAATCCGATCGTGTTCGATCGAATACTGCTGAACGTCGTCTTTAAGGTACTTCTTAAACATTGTGATCCGATCCGCCACCGTTCTCGCGGCGAGATCGTCGAGCAACCAATTCATGTGGCTTCGGTTATCTTCAACCCCTTTTGACTGGCGAAATGTCTCTGCGACATAGACGCGTCCCTGGTCATCAAAGCAAAAGGCGACCGGATTAGCGATCATTGGCTCAGCAGCGAATAATTGAGCTTTCATTCCACCGGGTACTCGGAATCGATGGATGGCCTGCTCCCCTTCTTGTGACTTCTCGGCAACCATCGGCACGTAAGGCTCTGCAGCATCGACCGCCACAACAGGAAGAACAAAAAGGATAGATACAATGGGATAGATACAATAAGTTTTCATGGGTCAGAGAATTCTTTCAGGATTGCTCGTAACATTTACCGGACGTACGGCATCAATTATTGCGTGATGGGGAATCGTCCACCAGCAAAAGTTTTCAATCACCGATGGGTCCGTTGCAAATTGCGCGGCATCAATTGGACAGATGGGTGAACTTCAAACGATGTCCAATCGGGCATTTTTAAAAAAATAGTGAAAAATCACAGCATTTCGTTAATTTTATCTCAAGAAATCGCGTAGTAAGCCTGAAATTTTTGGGAATTCACCGAACCCGGTGCAATAATTGCGGTGTCAGTTGAGTGCTGAGAAGGAAATTCAGAGTTTCAATCAAGGAAGAAATGATGTTAGTTTTGACTCGCGGGGTAAAACAGAAGATCGAAATTGGCGAACGATGCGTGACGGTCACCGTCCTTGAAGTCAAAGGGGGACGGGTTCGCCTAGGTATTGAAGCTCCTGATGACGTTTCGGTGCGTCGGCAAGAGCTTGTGATCAACGCTCCTGTTCAGGTTGCGAACTCAGCAGCCAATTAATCTGCTAGACGTTTTGCCGTTGACGGAAGAATAAATCGCGAACGATTTGCTGCGGCCCAGGATTCAATCGAACCGGTCGCCATTCATATTTCATGGCAAAAAATTTGCCAGCCGGGCGAATCAGGAGTCGCCGACTGGCAAAATTCGTTTCGCTTCCCGAGTGGCCGATGACTATTCAACAGTCACACTCTTGGCGAGATTTCTTGGCCGGTCAACATTGCAGCCGCGCAGAATCGCGATCTGGTACGCGAGCAGTTGAAGCGGAATGGACGTGACGAGTGGCTGTAAGTGCTCATCGACATCTGGGACGAAAATGACATCATCCGCGAGATGAGCAATTTTGTCATCTCCGTCACAGGCGATCGCGATAACAGGGCCTTTACGCGCCTTCACTTCTTCCAGATTGCTCATCACTTTCGGGTAGATTTCACAGCGAGGGGCCACGAACACGCTGGGGGTGTTCTCGTCTACCAGCGCGATCGGTCCGTGTTTCATCTCGGCGGCAGGATATCCTTCCGCATGGATATAACTGATTTCCTTGAGCTTCAATGCTCCTTCCAATGCGACGGGAAAGTTGTATAACCGGCCCAGGTAAAGGAAGTTTTCGGCCGTGTAATACTTGCGGGCGACTTCTTTTACTTTGTCAAAACACTTAAGCGTCTGACGAATTTTTTCAGGCATGGCACGCAACTGACTGATGATTCGCTTCCCTTCCGGATGCGAAAGGTGTCGCATCCGCCCCAGAAGCAAGGCGAGAAGAGTCAGCACGGTGACTTGAGAAGTAAACGCTTTTGTTGAAGCCACTCCAATTTCCGGACCAGCATGAAGGTAAATTCCGCCATCCGCTTCGCGAGCGATCGTTGATCCCACGGTATTACAGATTGCGAGCGTCGGGTGGCCTTTTCTCTTGCATTCCCGCATCGCTGCTAATGTGTCGGCAGTTTCCCCGCTTTGAGTGATTGCGAAAATCATCGTTCGATCAGACATTGGTGGATTGCGATATCGCAGCTCGCTCGCATATTCGACTTCAACGGGTATCCGCGCAAATTCTTCGATCAGATATTCTCCGACAAGTCCCGCATGCCAGCTTGTGCCGCAGGCCGTCAGAACAATTCGATCAATACGCCGCAACGTCTGTGGATCCAGATTCAATCCACCGAACTTCGCCGTTGCTTCGTCATCGTCCATCCGACCTCTCAGCGCATTTTCAATTGTTTGAGGCTGCTCGAAGATCTCCTTCAACATGTAATGTTCATACTCACCCAAGTCCGTATCTTGAGTTGTCTGCTCAAGAGCCCGAATCGACATCGTCGGTTCGGTACCGTCCTGACGTCGCAGCACGAACGAATTGGCGGTAATCACGGCGGTTTCATGGTCATTCAGATAAACGATCTCTTCCGTGTTACCAACCAGAGGACTGGCGTCACTGGCAAGAAAGTATTCGCCGCGACCGATACCAACGACCAGCGGACTTCCTAACCGGGTTGCGATCAGCAATCCAGGGACGTCGCGGAACAGGACCGCCAGACCATACGTTCCTTTGATTTGCTTGATGGTTGATTCAACCGCCCGCACATAGGTTTGCTGGTCACCGGGGTCGGCCCCTTGCTTAAGAGATTCCTTCAGCTGGTGCGCAACAAGATGGGCGGCCACCTCCGTGTCAGTGGCCGTATGAAACACATAACCGAGTTCTCGTAACCTGTCTCGCAAAATGGAATAGTTCTCGATCACCCCATTGTGAACCAGAACGACCTCGCCATTCCCACCTGTGTGAGGATGGGAATTGACGTCACTCGGCTCACCATGTGTCGCCCACCGCGTGTGACCGATACCCGTCGATCCTTTGATCGGGTCTTGCTTGCATATTTCCGCCAGCTGCGACACACGCCCTGTTTTCTTGCGAATTCCAATCTGGTTGCCGTTTTGAAGGGCGATTCCGGCGCTATCGTATCCGCGGTATTCCAGACGAAATAAACCTTCGATCAGATATCCATAAGCTTGCTTCGGGCCAACATATCCTACTATGCCACACATCAGGAACCGCTCCAATCAGGTCAATCGAGGAAAAGGTAAACTTCGGCATTCCCCGCCTGCCAGCCGAATCATTTCGCCGGCCTTCGTTTTGATGCCGTGTCTCGAAGAATCTCAACGCGGTCATTTTCCGTAAGAAAAATGAATTCCGCGAATTCGTTGTTCCATTTCAGACGAACGTTATAGCAGAACTTGTTGAGTCTGTTGAGATCTGATTGACGACATCGCCACAAATCAGTCAGTAATGATCTGACGTCAATGTTAAGACCATTTAACAATTGTCAACAAGAGTTATCAAAACAGCGTCAAGAAAACTTAGCATTTTCTGACCATCTTCAGAGATCAGCCAACGCCATATCCAGTAATTTCTCAAAATCTCGGAATGCCGTGGGATTGAGCGATCGAAACCATTAGGGGGATTATTCAAATCGGCCTATCACAACGAGGCCCGACACGGATCGCTTTGCCCATCCGTTTCGTGCCGTGATCGCAATTCGACTCCACTCAAACGCATTAAGAAAACTTCGTCAAACTTCAATCAAGGTCGTTAGAACTTGTCCTCTGTTGCCTCTGGTACGTCGATTGCCGATCTGCACGTTCGCCAACTGATTCTAATCACACTTGAACCGCAACGATGGAGTTCCGCCGAATGGCTCCCCCCCTCAACTGGATGTCGAATTTCATCGATCAGGTTTCCGCATCTATTCAACCGCACGGTGACCTGGCGCCATTGGGCTGCCATTTTCAGCATTTTAATGGTGTCTGGGAAATTACGTTATTTGCGTCACTCACAGAACTAATCGGTGGGCCGCAAGATGGGAAGCTGAAAAACTCGCATTTCAACGTCGACGTGAAACATTTGATCGACGCTTTTTCGACGATTGAATCGATTGCCTGGCAGGCCCATCGAATGGATCAGTTCGACGAACTTGGACCGCATCTGGCGGTCGAAGGAACGATTCACGACAAAACAGTCTGGCTGCGCATCACGTCCTCTGCGCCAACGCAATTTGGCCCCGGTCGGCAGTTTTTCGTCAACAATCAGTCGATTAAAGACATCTGGTGACGACGAAACGTTGCTCGAATCGCTGAACGGCCAGGCGCCTGACGTTCGTGCAGTTCAAACATGAGTTGATGTTTGCGGCGCAAGTAAATGCCTCAAGGCCGGCTCGAGACTTGGATAAAGAAATTGATAGCCGGATTCGCTTAACCGGTTCGGCAAGACCTTGGCACTGGCCAGGAGAAGGTCGTTCGCCATTTCACCCAGCGCGATCCGCGCGGCAAATGCGGGCATCGGAAAAATCGTCGGTCGGCCAAGCACAGTGCCGAGTGTTTTTGTGAAGTCATAGTTCGTGACAGGACACGGAGACGTCGCATTCACTGGTCCAGACAGCTTCTCGTGCGTGACGCAGTGGTTGATCACACCGACGAGGTCGTCGATTGTGATCCAGCTCCAATATTGATTTCCGCTTCCTACCACCCCGCCGACGCCCATTTTGAAAGGGGGAAGCATCTTTGCAAGAGCCCCTCCTTTCGTACTGAGAACGACACCAGTTCGCAAATTCACAACCCGAATACCTTTCGCTCGGGCCGGTTCACATGCTGCTTCCCATTCGCGACAGACATCAGCCAGAAAACCCGTTCCTCCTGCTGATGTTTCATTGAGCATTTCGCTGCCGCGATCGCCGTAAAATCCAATCGCTGACGCACAGATCAACGTTTTCGGTAAAGTTTCCAACTGAGTGATTGTCTCACACAACAATTTGGTCCCTTCGACGCGACTGCGTCGAAGTTCGCTTTTGACTGCAGAATTCCAACGTTTACCGGCGATGTTTTCACCCGCCAGGTGAATCACGACATCAGTTCCTTCAATCCGCCCCTTCGGAAACTGATTCCGAGACGGGTCCCAGACAATGTCATGTGCCTCGTGAGCCTTCCCTCGCGTTAAACGATAAACATCATGCCCCTGCTTCGTGAGAAAAGGGACCAATTCTGAACCGACCAGCCCCGTGGCTCCTGTTACCAATACCTTCATGGCCCAAAGTCCTCGATAGGGTCAATCTGATGACTGACGCTTTGTATTTGTCATTGTTAACCAAATGGAATCATCGTCTGGAACGATACCAGATTCTAGACACAGCGGCGCGACCAGCAAACCCAGCGAAACGAAACCGTCCGAGTTATCAATTTTTTCCGATCAATGGCACGGACCTGAACCGCAGCTTTTCACCATCAAATTCAAGTCAACACTTTCGGCGCGGGCAATGCTCCTCGCCGAAGGCATATAAAGATCGCTCGGCTTCCTCAGGCATTTTGGATACGCTTTGCGACCGGAACGGTTCTTTTTCGCGTGAACGGTCAAAATGTCGGACGAAAAAATATTTGAGGATGTCGCCTGCACTGTCTGTGCTTGCGTGTGTGACGACTTGCGCGTCACTGTGCGCGACGGACGAATTTCCGATTACCAGCCGTTTTGTTCCCGGATTGGGAACTGGTTTGAACAACAAAATTCCCGCCGCAGTGTTCCGGCGACGCGATCTGGAACGGAAATCTCCCTGGATACCGCCATCGATGAGACCGCAAGTATCTTGCGTCAGGCGAAATCACCGCTTTTTTATGGACTTTCTCAAAGCAGCACCGAAGGTCAACGAGCGGCCGTTGCGCTGGCCGATCGATTGGGAGCGACGATCGATACAACGGCGTCTGAAGGACACGCGCCGTCGATTCTGGCTCTTCAACAGGTTGGCGAATCAACCTGTTCACTTGGTGAAATCCGAAACCGTGCCGATCTTGTGATTTATTGGGGCTCAGACCCGATCCAGTGGCAGCCACGCCATCTGGAGCGATATTCGATGAGACAAGGAATGTTGACGCCAGGTGGTCGCTCCGATCGGACTCTGGTCGTCGTCGATACCAAACGAACCGCGACATCGAACCTGGCGGATATCGTCTTGAATATCGAACCTCATCAGGACTTTGAAGCTCTTTGGACGCTCCGTGGCTTGTTGCAAGGAATCGATCCAACGGACCGCGCATCGACCGGACTGCCGCTCGATCAATTGAAGGATCTTGCCCGGCGGATGCGAAGCTGTCGCTGCGGCATTATTTTCTTTGGTTACGGCCTGGTGCTGCAGCCGATGGGAAATCACAACGTCGAAGCCTTGCTTCAACTTGTGACTGATCTCAACCAGGAGACTCGATTTTACGCTCGGCGCATGCGCGTTGGCGGCGACGTCTCGGGGGCCGACAGCGTGCTTTGCTGGCAAACCGGATACCCCTTCAGTGTCAATTTTGCGCGAGGTTATCCTCGGTATAATCCAAACGAATATTCCGCCGCAGATATGCTTGAACGAGGCGAACCCGATGCTGTCGTCCTTGTTGGATCGACACGTCTGGAATCCTTTCCATCAGCAGCGCTCAAACATCTCGAACGAATCCCGACCATTCTGATTGAGCATCCCTACGGAGTCGTCCCTTTCCAGCCGGAACTCCGGATTACAACGGCCGTCTATGGCATTCACCGACACGGAACTGCGTACCGCATGGACGAAGTCCCGATTCCGCTTCGCCCGCTGCTCGCGTCAACGGACCCCAGCGACGGTGACGTTCTCAGCCGAATTCACGCCGCCTTATGATTTTGCATCAGCTACTTTGATTTCACCACTTTTGAACCCCAGCCTTCGTATTCCCCTTCATGTTGTCGGGCGAGTTCGAAAAGCTCAAACGTGATCCGATCAATCGTTTCTGCATCAACGGAATCAACGCGAAGTAATCCGACAGCAAAGGGAAACTCGGTCTCTTCGTCAGTCCGATCCGGTCGACTGGCGGCTTCATAGCCAAGCTCGGCCGCAGCGGAAATAAACGATTCCCGATCCGCTTCCGTCGCGAAATTCGCGAAATGATCCACGGGCCGAGGTTCCGTCAGCGAGTCACCAGCTTCGTAAAGCTGCGAAATGACGTGCTGATTGTGAATCTGCTGAAAATCTTCCGCCGACGGAAAGAGAACGTCGTGATAGTGCTGCCAATCGGCGTCATCTGCTTCATCAATCTCGAATTTGTATTCAGGGGCGGAACTCATCGCCAAAGTCGCCGCCTGGCGAAATTGCTCGGCATCGTTCGTATAGAAGTAGAATTCGCGACGACCGTCCGACGTAATCCGGCCCACGTATTCGGCATCCCCCAGGTCGATCGAATCGGTCAACACATCTTCGATCTCATTCAGCTTCATATCCTCCTCTTCCGTCGGAAAACCTTCTTCATCAGGAGCCTGAACGTGAACCCATAGCCAAACCAGGGTCGGCTTGTCCTCCAGCGGAGCGACCTGGGCGATCCCGATATCCACGAGGATCACGGCAGGATGATCGTCGACATAGCTGACGTAGATTTCCCAATGGTCTTCGGGAGAAGACGAATTCGACTCGATTTCGTTAGACATGGGATAACCTTTGTACCTCGCGACTTGTTGAAGAGAATTTTCGCGATTATAGCGGTTTCCTCTCACCAACCCCATGCCTGCTGCGAGTTTTCGAGCGGCTGTTGTTCAAATCGACGTCTTTGGTTGTTACTGATTCCCGAGTTCATTTTTTCGATCAAACAAAAACTTGCGGACGATTTCGAGCTTATGCCCTCGCAGCGTCACATGAGGAATCGTCCGGTCATCGAGAACCACATTCCCATGAGGATCAATTAAAACATAGTTTGGATAACCATCGGCAATGCCATGTTTCTGATAGCGCGAGATGGTTCGGCCATCCGGTTGATCGACAACGATCGGGAAACGGAGGCCAATTTCATTGACGTGCTTTCGAACCGCTTCCAGGTCGTTCGAGTTGTTGTGAACTCCGATGACCACCAGTCCTCGGTCTTTATAAAGCTCATGAGCCATCGTCATTGACGGGAAATCTGCGTGACAGGGACCGCAGCCAATGAACCAGAAATCGAGCAATACGAACTGACCCTTCAGATCGGCTAAGCGTAATTTCTCGCTGTTAATCCATCCGCAGCCATCGAGTTCCAGTGCCGGGCGTCCCTTCAGCGTGATTTTTGCATTCTTCGACTCTTCTTCCGGTGGCACAATTCCACGCTGCCAGTCCGTTGTTTCCGCCTCAAACTCGGTGAGCGGCCAGTCGAATGGATGTGGTTCGAGTTTCAAAACAAGAGGCTCCAAAGCATCAATCCGAATCTCACTCTTTACAGCAAGCGGTCGATAGGGATCGAACGCCGCGATGAATTGTTCGAAGGACCGCTTCTTCGAAACGGGATCAACCGGGACGTAATTTGCCGTCAATTCAAATCGCCCCTGCTCGTCAGTCAAAACGGGATCCGCGATGTGCTGGCCGCTGCGAGTCTTCCCGCGAAAGCGAACAATCGCTTTAGAAACCGGTCGATTGTCACTGTCGATGACCGTTCCCCGAATTGTTGGCAGAGATCGTACTCGAATTTCGGGGATTGTTGTTGAACTGTCGTCGCTGGCCTTGAATTCAACGTGCTCTGGATCGGCAATGAGTTTTTCGCCATAGAAAGTTACTCGTGCATGCCCCGCAGCAATAGGTAGCGAATATTCCCCGTTTTCGTCCGTCTCTCCCCAGCCCGTGAAGCTCCATTTTGAGTCCGGTGTCGCGACATCCGTTTTCGAGTCGAGGATCTCGCCCAACAAGGATTCCCCCTTCACAGGAAGTCCCGTATCCGAATTGATGACGCGACCACGCGCCATGATCTTGCGACGAACTTCGAATGTGAACTCGAGATTTTTTCCCGGCTCGATTTTCAGTCGTTCGCTTTTTGTGGTTTCCTCGCTGATGCTGGGAGTCAAATAAAAATCATCGTGTTCGAGTCGCAGAAAGTTGTAGTCACCTGGCTCGACAGTGATTTTCCCGGCTCCATCACGATCAAATTGGACTTCGTAAAGCCTGATCGACGACGGATTTTGAAAATCAGTATGATGTAAGTCGATGACAGCACTGGAGATCTGCTCCGTCGAATCTTTCGACCGACCGCGACGCAAGGTGATTACAACCCCTGGCTTCATCGAGGCTTTCGTCGATTCCCCTTTGGCAATCTTCAGGTCATCAATTTTAATCGGTGCCAGACGCGGATGATCAATCGTGACCTTCAGGATGTCGCCTTCGGGAAACGGAGGAAGTGTTAAGCGTCCCTGATCGTCGCTCGCGGCGATCTCAACGCCCAAATCGCGGAGCCACATCTGCGTCAGGTAATTTTCTCCGTTTGAGCCGCGTTGTCGGATTTGTCGAACGCTGGCACCTTCCACAGGCTTCCCTGATTCGTCGGTGAGTTCAATCGTCACAATGGCCGGGGCTTTAAGCAGGATGTCCGTCCGAGAACTTGAATTCCCTTCGTCGAGCGTTCGATTGCAAAGCGTGGTCGCAAAGTCCTTTCTCTTAATTTCAATGAAGTAATATCCGTAAGCCAGGCTTTCAAAACGGAATCCGCCATCCTCATCAGTTATTGTCGGTGTCTGCACTGGAACCATGTGCCCAAATCGTTGACTCGGGTTTTTGTACTGATAGAGCACGACCTTCGCTCGGGCGACTGGTTTTCCCGACAGATCGACAGCCCGACCGGAAATAACCCCTGGTAATTTTGATTTTTCGGTCGTATTCGTCTCTGTCGGTGGCGGCGCAGCATTTCCCGAATCAACGTCAAACGCAAAATACAGGCCAACGAACAGGACGCTGGCTGCGTGAAACGCGTTCAGGACCGCAATTCGCGAAATTGCCGCGAAAAATGATGGAATCTCTTTTTTGCCAGCAGCGTGGATGGCTCCGTCAATTCGTTCCGGACGTAATGAAAGTCGGTTTGGATGCATTTGATTATTTCCAGATCCCCGGGAATTAACGATCTCAGTAATATCCTAGAATTCCCCAACCCGGAAAATCAAGACATTCTGACTATTTCCTTCCGGGAACGCAGCACCTGGCGATCGACGCTGATGACGTACGATCGAGAATTTGCCTGTTAAATGCTTCCTGCTTCAGGAAATGATGTGATCGAGACCAGGAACTGAAAAATGCGATTTTGAACCAACACATCCCAATTTGGCGTAAAAAACCCTGAAAATCAGGCTGCGCATCGGTCTTTCCGTAAATTGGCATTCCCGGATAGAATCCGTGCGAGAATTTCATGGCCATTCATCGGGTCACCGTTGAAGAGCTGTGGATTTCCCCCATCGGTTCAACGATTGATCAGCATGCCGCGCCTGCGGAGTCGGGCGGAAGGGGACCAATGACGCACTTCTTTGAAAAACGTGATTCCTGGGGACAACGTCAAAGCCTCTGGCTTGTCGTCCTTATGGCATTTGTCACCCCTGTCTGTTGCTGGTCTGTCGGACAGCTTCAGCTTGACAACGATGTTCAAAAGTGGCTTCCGGCTAATGATCCTGAACTGCGAGCCCTGCATTGGGCGCACGAACAGTTCCCCGTCGAAGAACGAATTCTACTGACTTGGGATGGAAGTTCGATCAACGACCCTCGCATCGATAAGCTGGTCGAACAACTGGTCGGCAAGACCGACAGCCACGGAATCAAACGGGGAGGACTTCCACACGTTTCCTCTGTCGTTGAACCCCATCAGTCGTTGCGCGTCATGCAGGAAAATGGCATCGAACCGCAGGAAGCCGCTCGCCGACTTGAGGGAACAATTCTTGGCGCCGGGCCGCTTCGCTTGCGATTGACGGAAGCTGGCCGGTCAGCACTGAAGAAAACAAAACGCGAACTTCAAATCGCCATGCGGACCAGGTTCGAATCGGAACTGGTGATCCAGGACCCCGCTCCCGACTTGTCACCCTTAATCTCGATTCCAGTACCCGCTGAGAATGGGGCAACGTCCACTGATCCAAGTCCTCCGGCCCTTGTTTCTGTTGATGGCAAACTTCTCGACAGCACGAACGTTGAGCACGACCTGCAGGTTTCCTGGAAAGGGATGCGCGTCGGCAGTGGGCACACGGCCGGCATTGTCACCTGGCTGAAGGAATACATTCCGCCGCGGGGCGAAGGAAAGCCCCTCGTCGAAGAGGCTTTCTTTGCAATCGGTTCGCCCGTCGCTCTGGCCATCGGCATCTCCGAATCAGGACTGGCGGATAAGGCAGAAACAATCGCCGCAATTCGGGCGAGTTGCAAACTTGCCGGGATTCCGTCCGAAGCACTCCACATTTCGGGAAGTGTCGTCTCCGCAAATGAACTGAATGCCGAAATTGTGAAGGCGGCCTGGGACACCTCCGTCCCACTGGTTCAAATTCACCGCCGCTCGGTCATCCTGACGTCAGCCCTGGTCAGTGCCTTACTCGCCTTCCTCCTCGTACGTAATCTCCGCCTGGCAACCCTCGTTCTGATCATCTCTCTGTTCACCACAATCTGCTCGATGGCCGTCGTTCCGGCGACCGGTGGCTCGATGAATATGGTGCTGATCATCATGCCGACTTTGATCGTCTTATTGACGATGTCCGGAGCCATTCATGTCTCGAACTATTGGAAACACGCAGCCTCCAAGGATGAAACAGGAGCGATCATTGAAACCGTTCTCCGTTCATGGATGCCATGCTTTCTTGCCAGTTTGACCACGTCAATCGGTTTAATCTCATTGTGCTCCAGCCGCCTGGAACCGGTACGCGAATTTGGAATCTACTCAGCTTGCGCCACGATGTTTTCGTTTGTCATGGTCGTTTATGGGCTTCCCGCACTGATGCAAATCTGGCCAGGCAAACCACCCGGTGAGCCGGAACTCGACCACCCAGGCTGGAGGGCCTTAGGGCGAATCCTGACGGTTCGTCCAAGCTGGCAGGCACTTGGTTTCATCGGAGTCTGCGTCGGACTGAGCCTTGGCTTAATGCGCTTTCGAACCGAAACCAAAGTGATTCGTTACTTTCCAGATCACGCTCGGATCGCCAAGGATTACTGGGAGATTGAAACCAACCTTTCGGGAGTCATGCCGGTCGAAACCATCATTAGGTTCGATGAACAATCTCAGAAGGACACCAGCTTTCTTGATCGAATGGAATTGATCCGGGTAATTCAGGAACGTATGTGGGCTCATCCCGAGATCAGCGGTTCGGTTTCACTCGCTGATTTTCAGCCGGTCAGCGAATCCTTGCCAGAAGATGCCGGATTCCTGCTCAAATCCAAATACAACAAACGAGCGACGCTGGTTCAGCAGAGAATTCGTGACGGGGAAATCCCCGGTGCTCGCTCGTTCTACACCGTTTCAGAACAGGGACGTGATCTTGATCATTCAGGTGACGGCCTGCTGAATCAACCTGGCGACGAACTCTGGCGAATTACCGCCCAGGTCAACGTCATGACCGATAACGATTTTGCCAGAGTCCTGTCGGATCTGCATGCGATTGCACAGGATGTCCTCAAACTTCATCCCGGATCACAGCATTTCATCACTGGCAATGTGCCACTTTTCGTCCGAACGCAACAGGCCGTTCTCCAAAGCCTGCTGAGTAGTTTCGGGCTGGCCTTCGCACTCATTCTCGTCGTATTCATCGTGAAATTACGCAGTTTCGGTGCGGCGATTGTGGCGATGATTCCTAACATTCTGCCAATCACCGTTGTGTTCGGAGCGATTTCATGGGTCCAGCAACGGATCGATATCGGCTCAATGATCACCGCATCTATCGCGTTAGGGATCGCTGTTGATGGAACGCTGCATTACCTGACCTGGGTACAGTTGGCTATGAAAAAAGGGCGCTCGCGAAAGGAGGCCGTCATCGAGGCACTCGTTCAATGTGGCCCGGCAATGTGGCAGACAAGCATTGCGATCGCCGTCGGATTGCTCATGCTCGTTCCCGCAGAATTACGCCTGATCAGTCGATTCGGATCACTCATGGCATCAATGATCGGCGTCGCGTTGCTCGGCGACATTGTCCTGTTGCCCCAATTACTGGCTGGACCGCTCGGCTGGTTGTTTGAACCGAAAGCTGTGCCTGAACAAGTTAAGACCGCACCACCCGAAAAGGAGATGCTGGTCGTCGAGCCACCACGAATTGAGGAAGCGGCCCCGGCGATTTCACACGGAACAAATCCACCAAAGCCACACATCAAGCCCGTTGACCCGAACCGGAAAAAGGGACGCCCGACAGCCTGATCGGAATGTCCCACAACTTCGGTTTCCTGCCGCATTCGCCTTCTCGCTCAATGGAGAAGTGAGCTGAACTGCCATTCGACAAGCGAGACATCCGGGATTTCGAGACTCCCTGCAGGCCTGTTTCAATTCGAGTATCGGCTCGGCAGGACCCTCGCCCTTCCACGAAAAATCTTCGCGGTGCGCGAAGAAACAAAACGTGAGTAATACGAAAACAACAGTCGAGGCGAGCCGGGCGTCAGCCCCCGGACCGGCTTAGCCGGTTGATGCGCGTCGGACGATGGGTTCAGAATCTGATCGTCATTCGCGCGTTGTCTCGGCTCACCTCGTTCAACTCGCGATTGATTTCCATATTTTAAACCCGTCACGCGACGCGCATGAAAACCGGCTGTGCCGGTCGGCTGTGCCGGTCCGGGGGCAACGCACGCATGCTCATCTCGTTCAACGCGCGATTGATTTCCCTATTTTAAACCCGTCATGCGACGCGCATGAAAACCGGCTGTGCCGGTCGGCTGTGTCAATTTCCTGCTCGGCTCACCTCGTTCAACGCGCGATTGATTTCCCTATTTTAAACCCGTCGTGCGACGCGCATGAAAACCGGCTGTGCCGGTCGGTTGTGCCGGTCGGGACTCGTCGCTTCTGGAAATTCTTCGCCCCGTGCGCAGAATTCAAACGTGAGTACGACAAAACTGACTTAAGAAGATCCGTTGATAAAGAAGGCTTCCATGTCTTACTTATCAGCGATGTTCATCGTGCAACCGGGGACAGCTTGGCAGACAACGGCCCAATCGTCACATCGGTTTCGGTCAAATGGCGATTTTTCGGTCAAAACCTCTCTCCTGCGTTGCCTGACTCATTTTCCGCATCGATGATTCACATTGCGTTAAATCGCCTGTCGCAACTATAAGACGCATCGTGGCTTGACTTGATTGGTCTACTTTAAGACTGCGCGATTTTCATGGATGTTTTACCGCGCATCACTCGGCAATTTGTCGATCGTTTTCGCGAGATGCCGCCCGTTCAACGAGCAGCGTCCATCGCGCTACTGCTCTTTGTTTGCGCCGGATTCAGCTGGCTGGTCATTTTCAATCAGCGGACTGAATTCCAACCCGTTTCGTTGGGAAAATCATTCGAAAATGAAGAACTCGCTTCCGCGGAGCGGGTTCTCGTCGCTGCAGGCCTGACGAGTTTCCGGCGTGATGGCCAACGACTACTAGCACCCGCCAGGGATCTTCCCCGCTACAACGCGGCGCTCTTAGAGTTTGACGCGCTCCCTGCCGATCTGGGGACGCAAATGATCAAACAGTACGAAGCGCTCGGACCGTTCAGTACCGATCGACAACGACAGCAGATGAAAGAAGCACTTTTACTTCAAGAGTTGCGTCGGATGATTAAGGCGGTTCCCGAAATCGAAGACGCTCGGGTCGTCATCGCATCCCCCGAACGTCGATCAGGCTGGAATCAGAAGTCGCGAGCAACCGCCAACGTCTCTGTTAAGCCTCGTGCCGGTCGTGAAGTTTCTGTTACGTTGGCCAACTCGTTGAGGCTTGTGGTCGCAAGCGTCGTACCCGAATTACTTCCCGCAGACGTGACAATTTTTGATGTGACGCGGGGGCAGGCCTTTACGGGTGAAACGACGGACACGTCTCTGGAAACACGGCAGCGGCAGCAAACGCATGAAATCACTCGCCAATACGAACAGCGCCTTCAAAAGGCACTGTCGCATATCCCCAACGTCGGTGTGGTTGTTCAGATTGATCGTGAACGACGGAGGCCGACAACACGTCTTCGCTCGGCCCTGCAAACCAAAAACGATCACGCTCGGGTGCTCAACCGACCGGCCTCTCTCGGTGACGCAGACGCACACTTGACCGGGTTCCGAGGGACTGACGACAACCAGCCCGATCTCTCAACCACCGAAACCGAATCGAAGTCGGCTCAGGCTGAAGATCTCACGCAAAACATTCGAGTCAGCGTCTCAATCCCACGCGATTACCTTCGTGACGTCGCCCGCCGCATGCAAAACACGTCTGCTTCCACGGAACCTTTGGACCTGGAGTCGATCGAACAAGACGTTTCCGCCAAAGTCGAACGAATCGTCGCTGGACTCGTTCCCCTGGACTCCGCCCGTCAAACCGTCTCTGTCACTTGCGTCGATCGGCTGACTCCGGATTCACCAGACGAGACACTTCGATCAACATCCCGACAATTGACCTCAGCCATTCAAAAATGGCGTTTTGCACTCATATTTGCTGGATTGTCAGTGTTGTCAGGTGTTTGGATTCTGAAACGCAATTCCGGGTCCGCTTCGCCATTGCTTCAATTGCCTGACCTCATCGAGCATGAATCGAATTCGATCGCGTCACCATCGGCACAGCTGGCGACGACAACTATCACGACCTTAAAGCTGGATCAGTTCGCCATGTTGCGTGACGAAATTCGATCTCTCGTGGAAAGCGATCCTGCGGCATCTGCTGCACTGCTTGGCAACTGGTTATCAGAGGCAAATGAATGAGGACCAATCTCGTGGATGGGACTCGAAAGACAGCGATTTTGTTACTTAGCCTCGACCAGTCACTGGCTTCCGAGGTCATGGGAAAACTGCCTCGCGAAAAAATGGAGCAAGTGGCACTCGCCATTGCGAACATCGATCACGTCACGCGAGAAGAACAGGAAGTCGTTCTGAATGAATTCAAAGCGGCGTTTGTTTCCCGACCACTCATCCATCCAGCGGGACCAGACACCGCCAGAGAACTGTTAGAGCGAACAATTGACCTGACGAGCGTCGGACCGCCTGAACATCGGCTGGATGAACAGATCGAAGCCGGTCCGTTTGCCTTCTTGCACAATCGACATTCTGACGACGTGCGAAGAATCATCGAGCACGAACATCCGCAGACGATTGCTGTCGTCGCGGCACGATTACCGGCAAGCCTGGCTTCGCAAGTCCTGGCTGGCTTCAGTCCGTCACAACAGGCTGAAATCGTCGGCAGGCTCGCGACGCTCGGCCCTACGGATGCCGATGTTTTGACCGAGATCGCAACGCTTTTGCAAATGCGATCAGGACGAAAGCCGGTGCGAACTCAAGGAGCGGATCATGCGGCCGACGTGCTGCACGAAACCGAACGAACGACGTCCCATGCAATTCTACATTCCCTTGATCAAAAAGACGCGAACGTCGCCAGGACGATCCGGGAGTCGCTGTTTTCATTCCAGGATCTCGCCAGCTTGAACGAGGAATTACTTGCGACGATCCTGCAGCAAACAGCGGACTGCCCCTGGGCCGTCGCACTCAAGGGATGCTCGGAATCACTTCGGCAGCGCATCATCCGATCCCTTCCAGCAAAAATCGGCGAGGCTCTGAAAGCAGAAATGAAGTCGGTTGGCGCTCTTCGATTGAGCGAAATCACAGCCGGACAAGAGCAGGTGGCTCGCGCAATTCTGGCACTCCAGGCCAATGATCAGATCGAGCTACCAGCACCACGAGCGAATCGAAACAAAACCAATAATCGAATCGCCAGAACGGGCTAAGAATCGGCAGCATCAATGCAACGACTTTCAAGGAGGAATTTGTAACGCAACCCCCCCCCTGTGGGGGTGGTTACCGGGCCTTTGCCCTGGCCAACGCGGCTGCTTTTGATTTCAGTAGCCAGATTTCGCTTTAGTGCAATAGCCCTTTAACCATCCCCATACTAAGCCGGCACGGGTTGAGTTACGCTCATCATGAATGCTCGAATCATCAAAGCTCACTCGACCCACGCCTTATCGACGGTTGAAGCCTTCAATTTCGTTGATCTACAGGAACAGGGAAACCAGATTGTTGCTCGGGCTCGCCACGACGCCGAGCAGATTCTGAATGTGGCACGAAGTGATGCCGCACAACTTCGTGAACAGGCTCTCGCTGCCGCCAGAGAAGAAGGGCGCGTCGATGGGCTGCGTGATTCCCAGGCGGTTATCGCCAGATCGGCCACAGAGATCGCTGAGCAACAGGTGACGGCTCAATTGGCCACCGCCCTTCCCGCACTTCGAGCCGCAGCAGAATCACTTCAGGCCGAACGCGATCGCTGGCTTGTCAGATGGGAACAAATTGCAGTCCGACTGGGTGTTGCCATCGCTGAAAAACTTCTGCAACGTCAACTGGCGGCGCGCCCCGAATTCGCCACGGAGATGATTTCAGATGCCCTGCGACTTGCTGCAGGACAACCCCAATTGACCGTCTACCTGCATCCCGATGACTTGTCGGCCTGGGGTGATCGGGCATCACAAATTGTGCAATCTCTGACGGCGTGTGCCGACACGACTTTGGTTCCCGACCCTCAGTCAATGAGAGGAGGTTGCCGAATCGAGACGCGTCACGGAGAAATTGATGCCAGGGTCGAAACCATGCTGCACCGGATTGCTGAAGAATTGGTCGACGATTGAACAACGTGATATTGAGGTTTTGAAATGCTCTCTCTCGATGAACACGTTCGTTTCATTTTACCTGTCGGGCTGACAGGTCGAGTCACCCGGATCGTCGGTTTGACCGTCTCCGTTTCCGGCTTTCCAGCCCCTCTTGGTGCTATTGCCAGACTGGAATCAGAACAAGGAACAGTCCTTGAAGCAGAAGTCGTCGGATTCTCGGGGGAAGAAACATTGCTTTTACCCTACGGTGATCTCAATGGTGTCAGGCGCGGTACGCGAGCGACACTTGGTCATTCCGTTCAAGGAGCACGAGTCGGAGACGCAATGCTCGGAAGAATCATCAACGGAAGAGGACGTTTCATTGATGGCCTGCCTCCCGCGATTCTCCCGCGACATGTCAATCTCCATTCAATCCCCGTGCCCCCCATGCAGAGACCGAGAATTTGCCAGCCCCTGGCGACAGGTGTCCGAGCGATCGATGGACTGCTGACGTGTGCAAAAGGACAACGATTAGGCATCTTCGCTGGAAGCGGTGTTGGCAAAAGTACCCTGCTTGGCCAGATCGCAAGATCCACAGAAGCGGATATCAACGTCGTAGTCCTGATCGGCGAGCGAGGACGCGAAGTTCGCGAGTTCATCGAACGAGACCTGGGGCCGGGCGGGCTGGCTCGCAGCGTCGTCGTCGTGGCGACGGGGGATGACCCGGCAGTTCTTCGTCTACGAGCGGCCTATCTCGGCACAGCGATCGCTGAATACTTTCGCGAGACCGGTCGCGATGTCCTGCTGGTCATGGATAGCATCACTCGTTTCGCTCTGGCTCAGCGAGAAATCGGTCTTGCCGCAGGGGAGCCTCCGGCGACTCGCGGCTATCCGCCAAGTGTTTTCTCGTTACTCCCCAAACTGGTCGAGAGAACCGGAAGGACGAATTCGGGAAGCATCACAGGTTTCTATACGGTTCTCGTGGAAGGAGATGACACGAACGAACCTGTTTCGGATGCCGTTCGAGGCATTCTGGATGGCCATATCGTGTTGTCGAGAAAACTCGCACAACAAGGGCACTTCCCGGCAATTGATATTCTCACCAGTATTTCACGGTTGATGCCCGAGATTACCAGTGACGAGCATCGAGAATCCGCAATGTCCCTGCGACAGATTCTTTCCGCCTACCAGCAGGCCGAAGATTTGATCTCAATCGGTGCCTACCAGGCCGGTTCAAACCCATCGGTCGATGCGGCGATCAGACTCAAGGAACAGATCCAGTCGTTCCTGCAGCAATCCCCAACAGAAACGGAATCGCTGACAGATTCGGTCGATCGACTTCAACAACTCAGTCGACAGCGTTAGCCGTTCCATCATTGAGCAGACGCCGAAAATCTTGGGAAATCGGACGACAGCATCTACGGAAATCCTGGCGCGGGCTTCGGCAGCAACCCAATGGGAGGGCGAGGCTCCTGCCGAGCCGCTAAGTCGATGCGTGTACCTACTTCACGGCTCGGCGGGAGCCTCACCCTTCCGCGAAAAATCTTCGCGGCGCGCGAAGAAACAAAACGTTAGTACTACAGGATGGTTCCGTTCGCAATTTTCAGCCTGAAGGGCTGACAGAGATCAGCCCGGGGCAAGCTCGACGTCGAGCGCCGCCCCGGGTTTGAACGTTCACACGAGTTGATTGCCCTGAAAGGGGCTGTAACGACTCGATTTCGCTGGAGACAGATTTCACTCTTCAGCAACGTAAGGCAGCAATCCGACGTATCGAGCACGAAGAATTGCTTCTCGCACCGCCCGTTGGAACTTCGCACAATTGCCCGTCTTACGACGAGCCAGCATGTTCCCTTCACGGTCGATCATCGTCCGCAGCGTCTTCAGATCCTTGTAATCAACGAAGATCGGACGGGGTGATTTATCACAGCCATTTGGACAGAATCGGCAACGAAGCTTCTTCTTCAGGCGTTGACGCTTCTTACGAAGCTTCTTAATTTCGGTCTTGGTATACGCATTCATCGTCTTGTACCTCTGGTTGGCGATCCCGGAATCTCCGGAACCCGTTTCATCACGAAACGCGGGAGGAACTTGCCCGCCATCTCAAAACACGTGTTTCGCAGGCGGAGCAATCTCTACCGATCAGCGCACTCGGCTGAAGGGGGGCGGACAGTATCGTGAGACGGGCAAAAGATTGCAAGTCTCATTGAATTCCAAGGTGAATCTTTCCGCCAAACTCTCAACTCACGTGCCACTGCTTGACCGTCCGAGGTCAAGCAGTGCTCTTCATCTTCTGAAAATGGAAGGATAAAGGGCACTGCTTCTCCGAAGACTCCAAAGAGAGCGTCGCCTCAGACGTTGCAACCGAGTTCAGCTGGCGTTTGAAAGCCCCGCTGGATTACGTGGTCATTGGCAATTCGGCTTTCTTCTCGAGGAGCGAGAAGGCTACTTTTGAGGAAATCCTGAAACTTGACTCATTGAGTCAAGTTTCGGACCCGAAGGAGTCCAAAGCAATGGCACACATGAATTAATAAGAAATACCTTCAAAAGTTCGGCATAATCAAAACTTGTCTTTGTTACCTGAAACTAACGCTTTTTCTTTTTCGCCGGCTTGGCAACTAAACCATGCAGCGTCGCCAGATTCATGGCGTCCAGATCCACTCCGTCTCGCTCCCCTTTCTCCGTTTCCAGATACATGGGCGTGTCTGCAAATCGCGGATCGTTCACGATATGTCGAAACGGCTCGAGGCCAAGGAATCCCTCACCAATGTGCTCGTGACGGTCGACACGGCTGCCGAGCGGCTTCTTACTGTCGTTCAAGTGCCAGGCTCGAATCATGTGGAGGCCAATCTGCCTCTCAAATTCGTCCATCGTCTCTGCGTACTCGTCTTTGGTCTGGAGCGGATATCCTGCCGCGAAAATATGGCATGAATCGACGCAAACGCCCAGACGATCAGGATTTCGAACGTTCTTCAGCAGAAAACCAATCTGCTCGAATCGATAACCGAGATTCGATCCCTGTCCGGCAGTCGTTTCCAACCAGTACTGACACCGTACTCCCGCCGTTCGACGATGAGCCTCGTTAAGCCCTTCAATGATCCGTTGTTGTCCCTCTTCCTCGGTCGAAGTGACGAAACTGCCGGGATGCATGACCACCCCTTCCAGTCCGAGCGATTCTGCCCGCTCTAATTCAATGACCAGCGCATCGACTGACTTCTTCCAAAGCGTCTCATCAGGGCTCGCGAGATTGATCAGGTAACTGTCGTGAGCGCAAGGACGTTGAACTCCAGTCCGCTGGATCGATTCACGGAACAACCGCACGTCTTCGTCGGTAAGAGGCTTTGCCGCCCATTGATTGTTGTTTTTTGTAAATAACTGAACCGTTTGCATGCCGAGCCCTGCAGCCGTATCGACCGCCTTGTAATAGCCTCCAGCAATGCTCAAGTGAGAACCGAAAAGTGGCATGAAAAAACCTGAAAAAGAAACCAGCAAGACCCAGCCGAAGCCCCAGATTAACAGGACTTACAGGCCCGATAAGACCGTTCAGTCCGATTCGTTTCACCGATCGGACGGGACTCGAAAACAGCCAAAACCAAACCAGACAAACCGTCGTCAATCAGTTTTGAAACTTTCCCGATCAAAATTGACGAGATGGTTGTCTCGGAAAAACAAAACAACACTATGTCCCGTCTGGTCCGGCCCCCATTTATAGACCAGGTCCGTTGTCTGGTACACGCCGTCAGACTTCAGTCGACTCAGGTCGGTTTCCCGTTCGCCCGGTTCACCCAAAACCTGCTCGACCTCGTGCAGTTGCATCCCGGTCTGAATTCGATTCGCAAGCAACCAATACAGGGCTTTGTGATCTCGATGCAGCTGAAAATCGTCCCGACAGGCCTGCTCTTTCTTCACTTCAGCAGGATTCACTTTGATATACGGCTTCAGCCCGGGAACCCCTGCGTTATGCAACATCTCACATCCCGAGCCCGAGATCATCGTGAAAAACGCCGTCAGCGTCACAGTTCGTCGTGAAAAAAAGCGACTGAGATCCTGCATGTGAGGGACCCTCGGGAAATTCGTTGTACTCGTAACAACATTAATCGAGACCGAAGATTCTCACCAGATCGGGTTGAAACGTAGCGGTCGCAGGCTTGACCGCGCGGCGACAGGCTTCTATTGTGTCTTTCCCTTGGCGACAAGTGAATTCCAGGGACGATTAGCTCAGTTGGTTAGAGCGCCACGTTGACATCGTGGAGGTCGTTGGTTCGAGTCCAATATCGTCCACTCTTTTTTTTCTGGCTTTTCAAATCTGGCGAACCAAGTCGCGAACTGTGGGCTTCGCCGCCATCGTAGCATGGGCTTCAGCCCGTGCACCAACGAATCTCTTCCCAGCCAACACCCCAAAAACGTCACCATTTCCGCGAAGCAGGAAGTGACGACAGCAAAATGCCTGAATCTCAGCATTTCGCCAGCATGTTGATTTACAGGCTTGCGTAGCAACAAACCCTTCAAGAATCAGATTTGACCGGCCCGATCGTGTCATCCGCTGAATTCGATTCGGGTTGCGTCCAGGCAATCTCGCACTTTCGCATCAGCGCGAGTAGCTGTTCACGTGAATGCACGTCCAGCTTCTTGAAAACGCTCCCAAGCTGAGTTCGAACCGTATGCGGGCTGCGAAAAAGTTTTCGCCCGATCTCTTCAAAAGTGGTCAGTCCGCGGCAAATCCAACGGACAATTTCCAGTTCGGCAGGGCTTAAGCTGGCGAGACGCACGTCGCCAACGGTTTTTATCGATTTCGCCGTAAACTGAACCGTCTTTTTCGTCTTCCTTTCTTCCCCCTCTGAGTCGATCGATTCCTCAAGAATACTGGCATCCGGCGACACGAAATAAAGCTCTAATCCGCCGAGCGAAACACGATCACCGATTTCCGCCCTGGTCTTGGTTTCCCGAACAAGCGGAACTCCGTTCAATTGAGTCCCTCCCGAAGATCCCAAGTCTTGAATCCATAGCCCATCCTTATCACATCCGACTTCGGCGTGATGGCGAGAAACATGAAGATGCTCTTCCGGAATGACAATATCGCAGTCAGGAAGTCGACCGATGACCTGCGAATGCTCAAAAACCGGGGCTTGCCACTCGCGATGAGAGACATTTGTCATCAGCAGGTATGCCGCCACAGATTCCACTCGAAATGTCCTGGAATAAGCGAAGAATTGATTCTGATTTTCTGATGGTATCGAAACGTTCACCACCAGAAATACCACGATTTTTCGACAAAAGCCAGCATTAAACAATGACCTACCAAAGATGCCATTCCTTTGTCATGAGAATATAGACACCCAGGAGACCATTTGTGACAGCATGCATCATCACGCAAGCCCAGACATTTCTCGTCTTCACGTAAAGCGCGTTGATGATCGAACACCAGACGATCGCCGAGATGACCTCTGTATGGGCCGAGGCAAACATGACAGCTCCGATGAAGAAGCTAAAAAGAGTATACGTTCCTTGTTCCACTTTCTCAAAATCTTCAGCAATCAGAAAACGTGACAAGAAACCTCGCCAGAAAATTTCTTCAATCAATGGAACGATGATCGTCAATTCCACCAGTCTGACAATCACAAAGGCCACCTGCAAGGCTGACGGCCCACCGTTCGCAAAAGGATCGTATCCAACACGGCTTCCCTGAATCATCTGTACGACTCGCTGCAGTGCAGGCAAACTCGCTTGAAGCCGATCGAGCCCGACCCAGACAATCATTCCCAAAAAGCCTGCAATCACCGCCAGTCGAAAACCGGCCGTCGAATACGCGGGATAATGCCGGTGAAACACCCAGAAGGCACCTATCGCCAGTACCCCTTTTAAAGTGCAGGCCGATTCATAGCTTAAACCAAACAGATTCGATGCTTCGAACATCGTCGGGATCATATAGCAGGCCAGCGGCGCCACGTAAGCAATGATCGATCGTGTCCCGCCTGTTTCGCTCTGCATGAACCATGAACCTGTCACTGTTTGAAATACGCCGATTAAAATCACAATCATCAAAACAAAAGAAGCCGCTCGTTTCCGAGCGGCTTCCTTTTAAGCGAATTAACTACTCACCACAATCTGAAAATCAGACGGCAGCAGCAGCCTTGCGTCGTCGGTAAGCACCAACGGCCAAGCCAGCAACACCCAAGCCCAACAACGCGAACGTTGAAGGTTCTGGAACAGCTGAAGGAGTTCCAGGAGTAGCGTCAACACGGCCGGTACCGATGTTCGATGGGCTGAAACTAACGGTCTTGACACCATTGACCGTGGTGGTGGTCAAATTGGTGACTCGGTAAAGGTTCAAGTCAAGGCCGAATGGAGCAACATAAGCTGGGTTCGGGCCGGTGATCAACGATCCGGTGAAGTCAGCAATGGTGTTGTTGTAAGTGTTCAGGTTGAAACTGGTAGCACCAGCACGAGCAACAACTGCACCACCGATGTCGGTCGTTGCAACCAGTACGGTTCCACCACTGGCAGCACTCGTAATCGAGAACGTACCTTCGTAGTCCTGGCTGATGTTCGTGTTCGAACCAACCGTCGTTGTGGTGGCAGCATCAGTTGACTTGAGGTCGAACGTCAAATAAGCGGTAATAGGGTTACCATTGACGTCTGTCGCACCGCGAAGCAGAACACCTGAAGCCGAAATTTCGGTACCAGCACCACCAGTAAAGCTGCTGGTTGCGCTTGTGGTAGCGGTCGTGAATGGGCTAACAGCGGTAGTACCGGTTGCCGTCTGAGTGCTCCACTGAAGAATGGTGTCAGCGAATGCCGAAACCGAGCTTCCAACGAGAACCAAACCAACCAAACCAATTCGACGAGCATTTTGCATGAGATTCATTAATCTAAACCTTTTTTAAATCGTTTTTTGAACTAGATGAAGTTGGAGGCAAGCCTCCAGAAAACCAACACAAATCGTGAGAAACAACTCACATTCGTTTCACGTGAGCGGATGTTTTCGCACTCACAAGCACAAGCCAATAACTGACTCGGAACGAACTAAATTTGCGGCGGTCTTAACAATTCATCCGGAACGACAGAAGGCACAAACAGAAATTTTGCCCCCCGCCAAAACTGATTTAAAACAGGAACCGGAAACCGCATTTGCGGAACCAGAATCGCTGCCACTGACAAACCACCCTGAGCAGCTGATGAAACACCCGAAGCCAAACCTGAACCAGAATCGCTGCTCACAGTTGAGATGAACGCACGATTTAGATTGGCGAGCAAACTCAAGACTGGATCTTCTTCAACTAAATCCGTACCGCTCGCCATCATGCCACTCGAACGTGAATTACCACGCCTCGAACCAGCACCTGAAGCCGAAGGCCCATTCGCATCAGAAAGAGCAACGTCGTACCAAACCGACAAACCGCCCAACTGACTATCGCCACCTTCAATCGCACTGAGCATCTGAGCAGAACTGACAGTCTGATCAGACAACATCATCGCGGCAGCGGCGGAATCGGAAGGAGCAACCAATCCAGCAAACACCACAACCAACAAACAGCACTGTGTGCTGATTGCTAGAAGACTGCGGCGAATGACGGTTAGCCTGCTCATAGGGTACTGTCTTCTTGGACCTTAAAAAAACTGCGATAAACTTCCGAAGCCTTTTTGCGCTCGGTTGGTCGTTAAAATTAGACCACGTAACTTCCGACAATTCAAGTGAAAAAAGTGATAATTCTGGATTGACAAGGAAAAAGTTGCAAAACTGTCAATCTACACACGTCACGAAGCAGAATCAGTGCCACAAAATAAGCGACTCTGATGAGCAACTTTACTTAAACCGGCCCGCTCTGTCGTAAGTTCATCCCCCGCGTTCGTAGATTCAGGAGGACAGACCCCGACCAGCGCGATTATCGGATCTTTTGCTCGTGAAAACAAGCCACTTGCATCTTGTTGACGGGCTTTCTCATCGAAATACGCTCAATTGCGTACGCACTTCCTGCGGCAAACAAGCTGAAGAAGCCGAGCGAGACCCAGAGCCCCAATCTCGAAGTCATCGGTCAATCGCCAATCGAATCGAGGATCCAAATTTCAAAAAATGACGGAATCACTCGTTTGCCTGCATGATTCGCGAGCACCAGTTGCCAGCCGGGGACCTACTCTTCGTCCTGGCGGCACTAAGTTCCCTCAAATTAGCACCTGGCTGGCCTGGCAGGAGACTGGGGGAATCGTGGCTTAAACCCTTATCAAAAAACCTTGCATCAAATCGCAAACGATACCCGATTCATCCAGGTCATTTCGACCCGAAAGCACGGGGCGTACAGTCTTCTTCACACCTTGCGCGTTCGGCTGACTTTGCACATAAGATAACCGGTTGGCCACAAGCGTGACTGAGACTGAGCAAAGCCGCAAAGCCCCCAGATTAACAACCGAAACAACTAAGATTGCTCTTGAAGCTCGACGCGGATGCTCTTCAAAGTGGGACGCTCAAGCGGGTGAAGCTCTTGATCAGACAACTGTAATTTGTCAGCCCGTTCGAGCGACTTCCTGGCGGCGTCATATCGTTTCAGCTTAGTGTAGGCCGCCGCAGCGTGAAAACGACGCTCCGCCGATTCACGTTGCTGGAGAGCCTTCTCAAAGTCAACGATTGCGGTCTCAGGATGACCCGAGGCGAGTTTGACAATCCCGGACGAATCAAGCAGCGCGTCCAATGGGCCCGCGATCTCGATCGCTTTCTTCAACAGACGCTCGGCCTCCTTATAGTCGTCTCCAGTGAGAGCCAAAAGAACCGCAAGGTTATTGAGAACCCGAACATCGCGTTCATCCTTCCTCAGAATACCCTTGTATAATGAGGCCGCCTCCTTGTACTCACCACGCCAACTCAAAAGATCTGCAGACAGAATGTCAAAAATCGTCCGATCCTCGACATTTGATGACAGAGACTTCACCATTTCCTGGAGTCGAGCCAGTTGGACTGGCGTCGTGTAGGTATTCTTCATGATGGCCAATACCACGCTGGCCACTCGGAAAACCTTTGCTTTCGGACCATGCTCCTGCAGCAGATCCAGCGCACGATCAACCTGGTTCTCTTTTCCGAGAAACTCGGCAAAAACCAGCATTTCCTCGGGCCGATCTTTCACATATTTTGCATACAACTCTTCGGCGTCACGTGAAATAGTCGCTGATTCTGCCGTTTCTCCCATCTTTTCCAGCCGTCGCGAGAATTCTTCAAGTCGCTTGGCGGCCCACAACCTGGCGGCCACGGCAGTTTCAGTTTTCGTTGAATCCTGAAAACGACCCGAATTCAAACCTTTTAACAGAGAACTGATCTCAGAATAGCGTCCTTTGGCGAATAAGACCTGAGCCTCCAGGTCAATCGTCGAAAGTTCATTCGGTGCCAACTTCTGCAAAAATGATAAATACAGTTCTGCCTCGGTCGGCTCGTCAGACTGGAGACAAAGCTGGGCATAAGCCAGAATAAAGCGAGCCTCACTCTTGTTCGACCCGATCAGCTTTCGCAATTGACTTCGGGCATTGATCCGATCACCCGCTTGAAGATAAAGACGCGCCAGCAGAAACTGATCATCAGCTAACTGTGAATTTCCGGGAGCGCTCTGCAAAATTTTCTCGAGAATCGCCACGGCCTGTTCATGTTGCGACGCCGTCGGCCCATTCGCCAGGATGATCGCTTTCAGCCGGAAATCCTCGACAGAGACCGAACTACCGTTACCAATATTACGTTCCACGAGAGACAAAGCTTCGTTTAACCGGTCTTGACCACCAGCGTTAATCAGAATATTGGCCAGCTTTCTGTAGACCAAACGCCGCTGATTTTGACTTTTTTCGTCCTCACCACTGCTCGATTTCACCAATTTCCTCAAAACGCCTTCGGCATCTTGCGTCGCTCCTGTTTTCAACAGAAAGTCAACGAGCGCAAGACCAACCGCGACGTCTTCTGGTGATTTTTCGAAGGCAGACTGGTAGGTCGCCAAAGCAAGGTCCCCCTTGCCAGCTAACTCATAGCAAAACGCAATAGCAAGTGCAGAACGTTCCTCTTCGATCGCCCCCTTGGCATCGTCAATGACCTTCAACGCTGCATTGGGCTGTTTTGACAGCATCAAAACCTTCACCAGATTGATCCAAGCGGTCGATTTTTTCCCATCCAACTGAATCGCCCGTCGAAACTGCGCTTCCGCCTGCGGATACTTCCCGAGTGACCCGTACACCCGACCCAGCCAGACAGGATCCACGACATCCTTTGAGTTCCGAACAAGCTGCTCGGTTGCTTGAATCGCGGCGTCCACCCGACCGAGCTGAAGTGCGATATCAACTTCTGTCTGTGCCATCTCACTGGTAAAAGTACTCTGTGTCTCGCGCAACTGCTTGATTAAATTTTCAGCCTCTTCAAACCGTCGTGCATTGAACAGCATCGACAATGTGTGGCTTGTTACCGCCGGACTTCGCTCGCCCAATCGAACCGCTTCAACGAATTGGTCGACCGCGGACTTCTGGTCCCCCAGCCGTTCGTACAGAGAGGCCATCAAAAGGGGAACACGCCCCCACGACTGGGCTAAGACTCTCGCTTTTCTCAGATGCGACAGGCCATCGAGCAGCGCCTGATTGTCCGCCTCACGAACTTTTGTCAGTAACAGCGCCGTTCCAAAATGCCAGATTGCCCCTTCGCCCGCAATTTTTCGACATTCGTCAAGAACTTGCTGCATCAGCTCGGCACGCTTCGCTTCGACGGCGATATCCAATAAAACCAGTCGAATCGTCATGTTTGTGGGCTCTGCCTGGCTGGCAATCAGCCCCTGTTTTGCTGCGTTCTCCAAATCGCCGACGGCAAGAAATTGAGACGCCAGCGAACCTGCAAACTTGGCTCGATCCGCATTGCTCCACGAGGGGCTTTCGATTGCCAGCTTCTGCAGTTCATCGATACACTTTGCCCCTTTCTGCTGGATGAGGTACCTTCCTCTTAATTCTCGAAGACTGACCGTATCGCCGAACCGAAGTTGCGCTTCCTGGAATAGTTCATCGCAGCGTTCGGTGTCCTTGGCCACTTGCGCCAAAGCAATCTGTGCCGTCCATAACTCGATCTCGTCGGGAAACTTTTCCCGTGCCGCAGAAATAATTTTCACCGCTTCGTCACGCTTGGAAGCACTCACCAGCCTTTCCATGCGAAGGATGGCAATCTGAGCCCAAATCGCAGGAGGCAACTCAGATTGCTCAAGCTGACTTAATGCCCGCTCAAAGACATCCCAACGATGTAAACGGACAGGATTATCAAGATTCCAGAGAAGGATGCATTTTGCAAGCCCGACTGAGGCCGACGCTGGCGACGACGGAACAGAATAGATTTGCTCGAATTCACTGATCGCTTCAGGAAGATTGTTTCCATTCATCAGCGTTTCTGCCAGCGCAAATCGTGCAGGAAGATAACTGGGGTCGAGCGCGACAGCGCGACGGAAGCAAATTAATTGCTGGTCGTACGATTTCGTTTCGCGATAGGCATACCCAAGCCAGAGCTCGACCTGCTTCATCAAATCGGATTTATCACGCAACTGCTGACGAAGAGACTCAAGTTGACGAATCCCAACCAGCCAGTCTCGAGTAAAAATCGAGATTTTTGCTTCGAGAAATTGCACCAGCACGTCCGGAAAATCAACTTTTCCCAATTTCGCAATTTGATTTTTCGCGTCGCTATACGCTCCACTATCAATCAGGACATCTGCCAACGCCCATCTCAATTGCTGATCATCAGGAATTGCAGCAACACCTTGATTCAAGATGCTGATTGAAGCGGCGTTGTTCGAAACGCTCTTTTCCAACTCCGAAATGGCGAGGTAACAGCGAGGATCTTTCGGATGTTGTTCGACCCCTTGTATCGCCAGAGCGCGCAATTCGTCCTTTCGACCCTGCTCGAAGGCAATGCGAATGGCGAGCACAATCATTTCGATATCGTCAGGTGCCCGTTTTAAAGCCTCTTGCGTGTCAGCGTCCGCCTGCTTTAAAAGTTCTGCAGCAGATTCCTGCACTTTTTCACGATTTGAGCGAGCTAAATTCTTCAGTTCATTCAACCGCTCTAACAGCCACTCGGCCCGACTGAAATAGGCCATCGGATTCTCGGAATTCGCGGCAACCATCTGATTGACCGGAAGTACTGCATCTCCCGGGCGGTTCAATTTCAGTTGTCGCAAATTGGCCAGTTTCAAATAAAGCGCAAGCCGATCAGGTGCTTTTGTAATCGTGGATTCAAGCAAGGCTTCCGACTCGTTGTAATCCCCTCGAAGCACATGACAGTCGCTCAACAGGTCAAGCAGATCAATATCGTCAGGGAAATCTTTTAATAAATAGTTGATGTTGTCGATCGCCTCGGCAAACAGTCCGTTATGGGCTGCCAATTCTGCTAATTTTCGACGGACTTCAACATTGCCAGGTTCGATTCCGATCGCTTTTTGCAGGGTGACGTACGCAGCCTGTAGCTGCATCGGATGTGTCTTTCCGATCTCGGCCAGCGTCATCCCGAAAAGCTTCAAGCCCTCGACATCATTGGGGTTGAGCATCGTGTAACGCATCAGATGAGATGCTGCGGCCCCGAGGCGATTTTCCGCCTGGGCCCGTTTGGCTTCTCGAATGTACGCCGATGAATTCCGTGACATTTGAAATTCGTGAATGCCAAATGTGATCAAACACAAAATCAATATTGTGACGGTCAGAATCAACAGCGGTTTAACATTTACTTTTGGCATCATGAAAGCCACAAAAACCTTACAGGCCCGGATACGGCTCGGGAACAAAACATGTTCTGCAGAACAGTCGTTGATTTAACACGGAAAAAAAACGATTAAAACATGACGGATGGGCTTTCCCGGCAAAACACTCTTTACGTGAAATACATGCCAGGTTCACAACCTGAAAATTGAATCGACATTCGGTCAAAAACTGCAATCGCAACTTACCACACGTCCTGTTTATTTTGCCCCTCCTATCCCAAGCTGGCTCCTTAGTTTTTTCAGTTTGTCTCGTTCGATGGGGTGCAGCTCTTCTTCAATCAGTCCGATTTTTTCTGCGATCATCAATGACTCTTTCGCATCTTTCGTGCGTTGAACTCCCGCGTAAGCCACCGCGAGGTGAAACTGGTTTTCCGCCGATTCCTTTTCAAAGACCGATTGCTTGAAGTCGTCGATCGCCGTCTCTGAGTGACCCGCAGCGAGTTGAACGAGTCCCCGCGTGTCCAGCAGCGAATCCATCGGACCTCCGTTCTCAATCGCACGTGTCACTAATTTCATCGCTTCGCGATGATCGCCGTAATTCAATGCCAGCAAGACCGCCAGGTTATTCAAGGCAAAGATATTGTCCGGACTCTTTTGTAAAACCTCTCGATAAATGGATTGAGCCCCCTTGGTGTCACCCAGCAAACTCATCAAATCAGCAAGCGTTAACGAAATCGACATGGCCGGATCATTCAGCGACTTGTCCGCAACAAGCGACTGAAACTGAATAAGTTGATCTCGAAGCCTTTCCTGTTGCTGACGGCTCACAACAGGATTTCTGGAAATCTTGCGAGCGACGTTGATGATTCGACTGGCGCCAGACTTGGGTCCATGCTTCTCAAGCATCTCCAGAGCTCGATCAACTTGTTTTGTCCCGCCGAGAAAATCGGCCAACACCATGATTTCGTTGGGATTTTCTTTGACGATCTGATTAAACAGTGTTTCCGCTTCGGAAAAAAATTGAGTCGCGACAGCAGGTTCTTCCTCCCGCTTCAACTTATTTCCAAATAATTCCAACTGCTTGGCAACTAGATATTTCCGAAACAGAACTGCTTCTGGCTTTTCTTTTGCCCCGGCGGGACCGTTCACGAATTTCTTGAGCAAACTGACAATTTCCGGATACTTCTTTCGGGCATAAAGCAGTTGCGACTGTAAATCAATCGTCAGCCAGTCGTTCGGCAACAATTTCTGAAGTGCTTCGATATATAATTCGGCATTACTCAATTCGCCCGCCTTTAAAGAGAGGCCGACGTAGAGAATATAGAATCGCGGGTCGTCCTTGCGCATGAAAATTGCCTTCAGCAATTCGGCGCGACTCTTCTTCAAATCACCTTCAGACTGATAGAGGTTTGCAAGCTGCCAACGATCCTCAGCAGTCACAGTTTTATCATCACCCGCCAGCTTTTCGAAAATCGGGATTGCTTGCTGACGCTCAACACGCGTGGGCCATTTTGCAAGAATACTGGCCTTCAGCCGTAAATCATCGTTCGGAGTCGAGCCATTCTTTTCGATGATCTGGTCGACAATTTTGAGAGCCTCGGTTAACTGCGAACGCCCTCCCATCGCCAGCAGACAGATCGCGAGATTTCGATCGACCCACAGGCGAAGATTCTGGGCCGCCTCGTCGTCGCCATTCGACTGTTCCCGCATCTTGCGAAGCGATGCTTCGGCCTCGCGAAAATTACCGCCACTCAATTGAAATTCAATCCGCTTGCGGCGGAGGAGCGGATTATCCGGCGATTGCTCAATCGCTTTCCGGTACGACTCGTCGGCAAGACTTGCTTTCCCCATGATTTCGTAACACTGAGCAATCGTCAGGGCAGATTTGTCTGCTGAGATTGCCAGCTTCGCCTCTTCAATTGCCGCTTCTGCCTTCTCGGCCTGTTTTGATCGCGTCAACGTTTGAACTAAGCCGATCCATACTTCGGGTTCCCCCGGATTGGCGGCGATTGCTGCTCGAAACTGCTCTTCGGCTAAATCGTATTTTTCAATATTCAGATAAGCCCTCCCCAGCCATTTGGGATCAGAACCAGGATAATCACGCACAAATCGTTCGAGCAATTTAAAAAGATCTTTGCGGTCACGCTGCATCGTGACGGCAAATTCGATGCGAGCCATTTCCTCAGAAAATGGCGACCGGGATTCACGCAGCTCGGTGATTAATTTGTCGGCTTCTTCGATTCTCTGTGAATTAATCAATAATGCCAGAGCACGGCTCGTGACACCCGTCGATTTTTCCCCCAGCCGAATTGCCTCGAGATACTGCGTGATCGCAGCCCGAGGATCGGCTTGGATATCCAGAAGTTTCGCGGAGAGCAATGGGTACTGGCTATCCGCCGGCCGAAGTGCCTTTGCTTTCTCAAGGTGCGAAACAGCGTTTCGCAATGCGTTCGAGTCTTTTGTTTCCTGTGCGACCATCACCATTCGCTGCGCCTGGCCAAAGTGCCAGTTGGCCCCTTCTCCTTCAACAGCCTTCACTTGTTGAAGCACGTGATCAACCTTGTCTAATTGTTTTGAGCGCCGACAAATCTCAAGCAACACCGAGAGAATTCGCTTATTCGCCGGCTGCGCATTCTGTACAAGCGTTGCGAACTTTTCGGCATCGTCGTAATCTTCGATCGAGAGAAAGAGCGACGCGAAGATTTCGGTCAATTGAAGCTTTTGCGGTTCCGTCCAGGATGGATCGGGTTCAGACAGCTTCAGCAATTCTGCTTTCGCTTTTTCTTTATCTGACGTTCCCAATTGTGAAACAATTGAACGCCCTTTCATTAACCGGACATTCACCGAATCTCCGAATTTGTTCTCTGCTTCTTGAGCCAGCTCGGCTAACGTACTTGAATCACGTCTCGATTCGGCTAACTCAAATTCTGTAAACCACAATTCAAATACGTCCGGGTTCTTCTCACGCGCGGCACGAATAAATCTGGCGGCCGCTTCTTGCTCAGAACTCACGCTTAACCTCTGCGTTTGCAGAATCGCGACCTGTGCTGGTTGAGGATCGAGTTTCGCAAGCTTTGTGATGACTTCGTCAAATTCGCGCCACTCTTGCTTTGCGCGTGGCTTGTTTCGATTGTAAAGAATCCATGATTTTGCCAGGCCAAACATGGCTGACACCGGCGCATTGGGCGTCGCACAGATTTCTGCATACAGCGATGCAGCCTCCTGGTTTTGATCGACGGCGGTTAACGAATCAGCGAGCGCGAGTTTTGCTTGCGTCCAATCCGGGTCGATGGCCACGGCACGACGAAAGCTATCAATTTGTGGTACCGTCGAATTGATTTCGCGGTAGGCGACCCCAAGCATGTATTCCGACATTTTGAAGAGAAATGCCGTTTCAGGGGTGGGCGAGGTGACTCCGCGTCGCGATTCAATTTTTTGGATCACTGACAGCCATTCGTTGCGGCGAAAAAGAATTCGTGCCTCAAGAAAATCAAGAAAGACAAGCGGGTACTTCTCGTTACGCAACTTGGTAATGATTTCCGTTGCTTCATTCACGTTGTCAGATTCGATCAGCAGTCTCGCCAGATTCCATTGCAACTCAAGATTTTTCGGCGCGACCAGACTTGCTTTTCGCATCGATTCAATCGCCAGTGCGGGATTGCCTGACTCCGACTCCAGATTGGAAAGCATCGAATAAAAACCCGTGCGTTCCGGAAAAAGCTCAATCCCTTTGAAAAGCAATTGACGCAATTCATCACGTTTGCCTGATACAAGTTTGACCCGGCATGCGAGCATTAAAGCGTCAGCGTTGTCCGGATCTCGTTTCAACGATTCATTCGAATCCGCCTCGGCGTCCTGAAGATACTTTTCCGCTGCCGATTGATTCGTCAGCCGATTGATCCCGCTCGGGGTTTTGAATTCCGTAAATTGACGCAAAAACCACTGTCCACGAAAAAGATAAGCTCGCGGATTCTCTGGATTTACCTTCACCATTTCGTTGACTGTTGCCACTGCGTCGTCGATGTGATTCAACCGCTCCTGCTGAAGTGAGGCCAGCAACAGATAAGGCTCTAACCGTTCAGGGGAACTCTTGATGGCCGCCTGGAATGTTCTCTCAGATTGTTCGAACTCCTGCTTTGCTCGCTGACAGGCCCCCAGTTGTTCCAGTAACCCGCTGTCGTTCGGTGCTTCCTTGAGCAGGTAATTCTGCAAATGGTCGCTCGCGTCCGTAAATCTCCCAAGCCTCATCAGGCACTCGACAAGCCGACGTCGAACGTCAGACCGGTCAGGCTGATAACTCAACCCGCGTTCCAGCATAATTGCGGCACGCTGAAAACCATTCAGATCAGCGTATTGCAACCCCAGTAGAATCAGACCTTCTGGATCGTTAGGAGCCAACTGGACGTAGCGGGCCAGGTAATTCAGCGATGTTGCTTTCGCATTGGGACCAGTATCTTCCTGCGCTCGTTTCGCCTGACGAAGGTAGGTCGACGCATTTCTGACCATCTGAAAATGGTGAAGGAGGTGAGTCAGCCCCGCAAGGATCAAGGGGGATATCAGAAGCCCCGCCAGAAAAGGGAGATTCAACGTGCGCTTTTTACGCATGGAAGGAGACCAAAAAAACAAATATTGAAGGGATTTCACGAAAACAAGATCTTGACTCGCAAATGACGAATCCCATCATTTGCGAACCGCGATCCTGGCAGGGAAAACGAATTTCTCTTGCGATAATTCGCCTAGAGTTCCAGAGACCATTGGTGCACGATCAAGGCAAACTCTTCAATTCGGGGTAACGCTGCATCAATTCCCTGCGCTGGCGTTTGAATGAGGAACTTCATCGTGGCGGGCCATTTTTTTGTACCCCAAAGCTCTCGATGGATCTGGCGTGCTTCCTGAGTCGTTGTAAACATTCTTTGACCCATCTGGTACCAGAAACCAATTACGCACCGTTCGGTATCACGCTCAAGAAATAACAAGCACAGCGGCAGTTTTCCTGTCGTCGACGTCAATTCCACGTTGCGCTCTTCAAGGATTTTCCAACCAGACGCGACGTAACAGACCTTGGGATTATGAGGAGCCACATCAGCCACGTTTTCAGGCCGCACCCATCCAGACGCATGCAATAAGACGATCGTGCCGTCGGGTCGCAAGTAAGTACGGTTGACCGTCGTATCTGCGTGCAAAACCACGGAAACATCCGGATCAACGGGTTGGTCCGTCCCACTATACCCATTTAATTCCATGGGTAGTGATTCAAGACCTTGTTTGAGGGGCTGAACTTCAAACGTATAACCCGACCGAATCCAGACCGTACTGGCAAACCCACAGCCCATCAATATCGCTGCGAGCCAGATTCTATTGGTCAATTGATTCATGTTTAGCTCCGTATAAAGAATCGAATGCGAAAAACTTCTCAAGGACACTGTGAGTTCTAAAAGTCACAGGACACACTGCCCGTGTCATTTTTGGAATCTCAGCAAAACCCGGGACTGAATAACGTGGGAAAAGCTGACAATGATTGTCAAAGAGGAGGTTTCCCCCCTCACACTGTGACTACATCGCACTCGTCGATCGCGATGACGTGACACCCTTCGCGATCACTGATCTGTCGTGAGTTGGACCGTAATTGTGATAGTATCCACCGGAATCTTCGCCTGAAACGACACATCCCAGGATATTGATGTCGTAGTTGTTCAAAATGTCACGGGCCGCATTCACCTGCCCCAGCTGGCTGACATCTTTTACCACTGTCAGTATCGCGCTGTCAGCGTACTGGCCAATGACTCGTCCATCGACAACAGGCAACAAAGGGCATGAGTCAACGATGACAAGCTCATATTCAGTTCGGCATCGTTTAAACAACGCATCAAGCGATCCGTTCGCCGAGTCCCGAAGAAGACTTCCGACGTTCTCGCCAGCAGTCAGCAGCGTGAGATTCGGTGACTTCGTCTCCTTAACGGCCTGCGTTAAATCCAGCCCTTCTCGCAGTACCTGACACACACCTGGTTCCAGCGGAACGTTAAACCTTCGATGCAGTTCCGGTCGCCTCAAGTCGAAATCAATAAGCAGAGTCCGATGACCTGAATCGGCGAGACTACGAGCCAACTGCTCAGAGAACGTGGATTTCCCCTCTCCAGACTTGGCACTACAGATGATGATCACGCGATGCCCTTCATTCTGCAATTTCCGCAGCAGCAGCGCTGTCACTGCTGACATCGATTCGGAAACGCGTTCGCGCCAATATTTTGCGTCGATATTTGTCGGGTCGTTCAGTCGCTTCATAATCTTCATTGGCACGCGGGGAATGGTCCCGAGGACCAGCAGATTCATGGTCTTGTTGACGGAGCGAATATTGTCCACGTGGTTCAGGAGCGAATCACGCAAGATCAGCAACCCGAGCGGGAGCAACAGCCCGAAAAGCCCTGCAGCGGCAGCGATCGGAAGTCGCTTTTTGCTTTCTCCACTCGTAGGAACACCAGCCGAAGGGTAACGCATGATTCGCGACGACCCTTGCAATTCAATCTTGGTCCGCTCAATTTCATCGCTGACTCGTGCCACAACGGGATCAAGCCCGTTAATTTCCTGACGCATCATCTCGACGTCGATTGATGAACGGCCATATTTTCTCGACTCGCCCTCAAGCTTGTTCATTTCTTCGCGAAGATGAGACTCCTGTCTTTCAAGAGCGGCAATTTTTTGCGGTAAGCTCATGTGGTTCAAATCAGCACTCGTTCCGCCATTCTTGGCCGCCATTAATTGCACGATTCGTTTGGTACGATCCTGAAGCTTCTGCGTTGCGGTTTCGAGTTGAGTCTTATATTTTTCTCGATACGAAGCAGCGATCTTGGGTTCATATTTTTTGTCGACTTGACTTAATTTCGTCTTCAGCTGTTCAACTTCCCTGGACAGTTGCGAGGCAGCCGGATCTTTTTCAAGTGCTTCAAGCACGAAAGGATCAGTAATTTCCTCGGATACCGACGTATCCTTTCCAGAATCCCCCGCGCCCCCGCCCTCAGAGTTTTCAGCAGCCTGTGGATTGTCCACGGTTCCATCAGGGTTGACTTGCCCCCCGTTTTTTGTCACCAGTTCGCTTTTCGCACGCAAAATCTCGAACTGAACTTTAGAAAGCTCTGTTCGGAGAAAGCTGAATTGAGATAAAAGTGCCTGCTGAGACAGGTTCAGGGTTGTTGTATCGCTGGTGCCGAGTCGATCAACAAGACTACTTAATTCACCACGTTTTTTACGGACCTTGTCCTCAGCGGCGACAAGAATTTTCTCGAGTCGGTCGACTCGAAGAAGACGTTCCGCGCGCTCCTTTTCGACAACGTCCGCCATGTATACATCGACGACCGATTTGACGATTTTGTGAGCGGCAACCGGATCGGTCAGCCTCAACGAAATGTTCATCATCTCAGAGTTATCTGGGAACTGAACCTCAAGCTTATCTTGCAACCATGAGATCGGATCAACGTTTTCACGAACGATCGGAAGTGTCGCGACTTCGGGATCTTTCAATGCTTTACTGAGGGAAAGGGGTTGCAACAGCAATTGCTTTTGCGTGTTTTTATACCCTTTGTAATCCGATCGCCCACTCGAGTCAGCAGTCTCAAACACCAATGTCGACTGACTTTGCGAAATTCGGACGAATTCAACCGCGTTGTATTTCACGGGGAACATATACCATGCGGTCGCAGCAACCGGGCCTGCGACAAGAATGCCAATGATCGACCCGAGCAACCAATTTCGTCGAAATGCGTGAAGGTATTTATCGAAATCACCGCCACTCGAAACTTCACCACTCTCGTTGGCAACGTGAAACGGGGTTTCCGTCACTGTCGCACGAGGCGAAATAAGTTTTGGTGATCGGTCAATCGGCACAATTTCATGAGGCAACGAGAATTCCTGGCCGGGGCCATCGAAATCATCGTCTTTATTCGTGCTCATTTGCAAAAGTCCTCATTTGACGACGAACAACACGGCAAAAGTCGAATCCCAAACTCACTGAACCAATACAAATTCAAAATAAACTGATCATCGGCTACACCGTAAGTGATCCAAGCCCGCCGACTTCGGGCTCGTCGATTTCCACAAAAATCATAGAAACAATGTAGAGCTCGGCCCACAGCAGCAGCAGCCCAACGGGCATCATCAGCCATCCTGCAAGGTCATGAAAAATCAGTTCGGCCATTTTCTCGTTCCCAAACTCATAAGCGACCGCTGTGGCGGAAATGCGCAGAACGTTCGCGACGATTGCAATCAAAGGAGCACTGAAGGCAATCAGACATTTCTCCCAGATCGGCCGCTCAATCACGAGACTCACCCCTGCTGACAGAGCGAAAAATGATGTCAGCATGCGCAACCCGCTGCAGGCCTGAGCCACCCCAAGGGGTTTGTGCGTCAGCCAGATCACATTCCCCTCAGAGACAGCAGGAATACCGATCGTTTGCAATAAGTAGGTACTGGAAATTGTCGCGATCTTTTGCAACACGCCGCTCAGCAAGCCGCCGACCACACCGGGAAGCGGAATCATGAAAAACAGGAACAGCACGGCTGGCCACGCCCATCGTACGACAGCCCAACCGCCGCAAAGCAAAACAATCCCCGCGATACAGGGAACCAATGATAAAGCTTCTACCGTAATTGCTCGCGTGTAAATCCCAGAACAACGAATCAAGACCCCAAAAACGATCAAACCAGCACCGAGCAAAACAGCGGTGATCGAAACCGGAGGCAATTGGGAGGGAAGCAGATCGCGACGATGCCACAAAAGCCAAATCGCAAACGCAGGAACGAGGATGCCGTGGGAATTGTCTGGACTTGTCATCCAAAGGCCGTACATCCAACGCCATGCCGGAATGTCACTCAAAAAAAACGAAAGCGCGAGAACGCAAATCCCGAGAATGGCCCCTAAAGACAACTGAACCAAACGGCCTCCGGGACGATTCAGATCTTGGGTATTCATTTGGGGCTCTTGAACTGAAATTTTGGCTTGTCCTGACATCAATGCCTTTCTTATGAGTGACAACCCGAAATCATAACAAACCATTTCTCGAACAACAGTTATTTGCACACTAAAATGGTGCTTGAATCCCAAATTCAGTTCTTTGACGTATTGCCACTGCAAGAATTTCTGCAACGATGCTTCTGTTCTACGTCGCTTCTGCCGAACTACGCTGGAAAACCCGTCGATAAGCATTTTTCATGCCGCAAACAACTTCCCGAAGCGAAGGCGAAAGGTTTGCGCTGACTTTTTGATAAACGAATTGCAACCAAGAGTTTATAACGCCTGGCTTATAATCGAATTGGCTGAATTTCTTGAAAAACGACCTCAACAGTGAATTACGTTTTGAAGAATCTTTCTCCGGCAAAACCATGCGAGAACGCGAAACGATCCATGTCGGCTCTGTTCAATTTCAGTCTGTGGTTTCACTGTGAATTTTAGTAGCGAGTTACTGATGAAATTCGTGTGAATTCTCAATGAATAAACCAGTCCACCTCACAGAAACTCGTTCACTCAATCCCATCAATGCGACAAGATAAAATAAAACACAAAACCATTTGAAATGATTCAGTAAACCACGATCGCGACAGACTCCAAAACAACCCGGCTTAACCAGACGCAGACACGAAAAGTCATTTACACCAATAGACTTACAACCTGATAACACGCATCACATGACACGAGCTTCTTTTGGCCGTCAATACAATCAACGCAAAAAGATACGAAATTCATCAAAAAAACTTAACATAAATACAGATGAATTCTCACAAAAAAGCTACGGTTAGTCTATGAACGAGGATGCATGAATACATATTAATGATTGCGCACGTACACATCGAGACGGAAATAAGGTTGACAGGAGTTTCCTGCCCAAACTTTCAGCATTGGTATTCCTGGAAGCAAGATCTTCATCCGACCGAACCTAGGAGCCAATCACATCGAGCCCCTTCATCGCGCCGGTACTCGAACCGAATTTGTCAGACTCCAACCCAAGTCGCTGAAGCATCGATACGAACAAGTTGGCCAGCGGATAGTTTTTTCTCTCGTCAAACGCGAGGTACTGTCCGTGACGGAAGCCGCCGCCCGCCAGAATAATTGGCAAGTTGTGGTTGTCGTGACTGCTGCCATTTCCCAGGTCTGAGCCAAGCATGACCATTGTCGCGTCGAGCAAAGTCCGCCCGTCTTCCTGTGTCGCAGCAAGTTTCTCGAGAAACTCAGCAAACAGTTTCAGCTGCTCCAGTTCAATAATCTTCAATTCGGCCAATCGTGCAGGATCTTGCCCATGGTGTGACAAATTGTGGTAATCCTGAGTCACTCCCGCAATCAATGGAACTGCGTTGATGCCAGGGTTGTAGAATGTGATAACGCGAGTGGAGTCTGTCTGAATCGCGAGATGCATCATCTGATACATCAATCTTTCGCGCCCGACAATGTCCGCCTGATTGTTGATATCCTCAGGTGCGTTGACATCGACAGTCGGCTTGGGCCTGAACTCCCATGCTTCCGATTTGTTAAGCGATTGTTCGGTTTCACGGACCGCAGTGAGATACTGGTCGAGCTTTTCTCCATCGGCTGAACCAAGTCGGTTTCGCAAGACACGAGCCTGATCCAGAACGGTATCCATAACACTCCGCCCATCCCTGAGCTGTTGAATCCGTTTTTGCTTTTCCTGAGCATTCCCATTGAGGAACAGCTTAACGAAAAGCCGCGATGGCCTGCTTTCGGCCGGGACTTCGACACCGCTGCGTGAATACGACAGCCCTGAATCCGGGGTCATCGTCAGCGTTAGCGATCGAAACCGAGTTTGGTGTCCAAGATGCTCTGCCGCTCTTTGATCCACGGAAATTGAGTTCTTAAAGCCCGAGCTAATTGGCTTCGGCGCAGCAGTCAGAAAGGATTTCCTTGCAAAATGACCACCATCCACATCGGGATGTGAAACGCCAGAGATCACCGTAAGGTCCTTACGGAAATTCCTCAAAACGTCCAGGTAGGGGGTCGACTCGTAATCAAATCCAGCTTTCTTCGGGAATAGATTCTGGGCATGCAGCCCCAGACCGAAATCAATTAACACCATTCTCCGACGGGGTTGCTCCGGACTGTCTGCAGCTCGAAAACGACGGTGTGACTCGAGGAGAGGCAACGCGATCGAAATGCCTGCTCCTTTCAAAAATGTTCTGCGGTTGATTTTAAGCATGATTTCAATTGCTGCTGACGGCGACTCATACCACACAGGTCTTGCTGAGATGAAATCTCAGCAAAAAAACGGCTACCTCTCTCGAAAAGCAACACTCAAGACAACTTCGCGAATCAATGATCGAAATCCATAATTCTGGCTACTCAGATTTCGGACAATGGCGTTTACTGTACCACGATCAGAAAAGGTCAGCGGGCGCCCGAGAGCATAAACGAGCAATTTTTCCGTAAGACATCTGGCGACTCGAGATTCGTCTTGCCGAATCAGCTGTTTAAATTCCCGGATATCAGCGAATTTGCGCCCCCCCGATAATTCGCCACTCGAAACGACTTTCGGACCATTCCGAAATTCGACATTCTTACCATTGATCGCCAGATTGACCTGCTGTCCGACACCAGTCGTCCGATAAGCTGAGCGAAAACCGCCGATAGGGTCGAAACTTTCCAGAGCGAATCCCGGTGGATCGATTCGATCATGACAAATTGCGCACGAGGCAATATTTCGATGCTTTGCTAATCGGTCGCGAATCGACTTGGCGCTCCGTATATCAGGCTCGATTCCTGGAACATTCGGAGGAGGGGGTGGCGAAGGTTCACCCAGAATATTCGTGAGCACCCAGTTGCCGCGAACTACCGGTGACGTATTGGTCCCGTTCGCGGTAATTTTCAGAACACTGGATTGAGTGATCACACCTCCACGGACATTTCCTTTCGGAAGCGCTACCCGCCTGAAGCCTTGCCCGACGACGCCCGGAATCCTGTAATGAATTGCCAGACGTTCATTGAGAATCGCCCAGTCTGAATCGACGAAATCCAAAAGCGACTCGTCCTTTTCGAGAATCTCCCGAAAAAACCGGCGCGTCTCTTCCACCATGGAGTAACGAAGCATTTCATCAAATTCCGGGTACAGCCGCGCATCAGGCTCGGTGAAGTTGATTTCCCGCAATCCGAGCCATTGTCCTGTGAAATTCTGAGTGAACCGATCCGACTTGGGATCGTTGAGCATTCGCTCGACCTGTTCTCGCAAGACGTCGGGCGTCACCCGGTCGGCGTTGGAGACGCGATCCGTCAATTCGTCATCGGGCATCGAACTCCATAAAAAGTAGGACATCCTCGACGCGAGGGCTTCATTTGTAATTCGGGAAGGATGCTCTGAAGAAAGCCATTCTTCTCGAAGCAGGAACTCGGGTGAACATAACATCCCCTTTAACCCGAGACTCAAGGCGTCGAGAAACGTTCGCCCGTCAGCCAGAGCGGATTTGGTCAAATTCAGATAAGGTTCAACCTCATGGGCTTGAATTCTTCGGCGAAACACTCGCGGCAACAATCGCAATAAGATTTGCCGCGCATCGTCGACCCCGGCTGCTCGTAAATCGATATTCCCAAGCAGTTTCCCACGACTGGCTGGCGGCCAGTCTTCAATCGGCCCTTCGACAGAAACTTCACCAATCATCAGGCCCGGTCCCTTGAATCGGTTTGGACCAGTGACCGGCGTGTTCAGTCGATAAGGAACCATCTTGAAGCAGCCATTTTTTTCGAGATAGTCCTCAAATTCGACGATTGTCCAATCGTCACCGGCCTGAATATCATAAAATCCAACGAGGTGAGTTGGACCTCGACCTGCAACGACATCACCACCATTCACCGCCATAATCAATCGATTCTTCGATTGATAAGCTTTCGCCTGTATTCTCATTCGAAACGTGCCGGCCGCTTTCGCCCGCCCCGAATAAAAAACGCTTGGCGAATGATGATCCTGAAATGTGACCACCGAATCATCGTCGGTTTTCACGAAATAACGTCCGATTTGTCTGCTGACAAACTCATCGTGACCCAACGGCATTCGCACCTGCGTGCGCGGAGGTTCACGATCAGGCCCAAACACTTGATCAAGAATCGCGTCAGTTGCCTGCAGGTAGACCTGCAATAGCTCGGTCGAGATCGACAAAACGTCGCCAACCGTGTCGAAGCCCTGAGACTTGGGATCAGCCGGTAGCGAGTCCTTCAGATCAACTCTGATCCCGAAGAGGTCGCGAACTGTGTTCTCATATTCGACGCGATTTAATCGTCGAAAACGAACATGTCGCCGGCCGCCATCTGCCTCTGTAAGAAGTGCGCTCAGTCGATCAAGAAACGACTGAAGCATTGCGGCGTTCGGCCTGGGGCTCGGCTTCGGAGGCATCTCGCCATCGGAAACTCGATCGAAAACTCGAATCCATTTTTCAACAACCTCGTGATTCTCAAGATCTGTTTCCAGCTTCTCAAGATCAAGTCCCCCCTCCGGGGACTCACCCGCATGGCACCTGAAACAGAATTCCGACAAAACTGGTGTCAGCGGAGCAAACGGCTCACTTGCGGCAACCGCAATACCACTAATGATCGTCAGCAGCGTTGATATTATCGCTAATAAAAATATGCCACGGCGAATCTCGCCACTGCCATGCATGATCATCCACGCCTTACATCGGCCTACCCGCCCCGCCGCTTCCCGAGTCCCTTCCATTGGTCTAACACACCCATAAGGTGCAGTCAACTTCTGGTCGTCTTCCAACAAATTCCTCAGGGGCGGCTTCCGATTCTCATACGTGGATCACCTTTTTCCAGCCCGCAAGACCGCCTCAATTCAAATGGCACAGACACCTGGTCTTGCGGATTTCACACCTTTTAGTTTCCGACATACATATAAGCACCGATATCGATACTCAGTGGGTTTCGTGTCCTCTTCAGAATATCAAGCGTGGGCGCATTTGTCGCAGTGCCGGCACCAATTGCGGGGCTTCCCTTGATGAGATTAAAATCAAAGGTGCTTGTCGCCGGATGATATTGCACGAAAACTGTCGTCGGGTCAGCAACAAACAAATTCGTGGATACCTTGCTCCACATGTTGTCGTACCCATTGTTAAACGTCAAGTTATGGTCATCGACCACCCCGCCGGATCGGTCCAATTGAAACGTGTTTGCGATATTATTGCGAACAGTCACGTTCGTGACCGGATACCCCGGTTGCGCCCCCACTTTTAACCAAGTCAGGGCATCCGGGTCGGACCCCACATTGATCACAGTATTATTCTCAATGACAGAGTTTGCGATCCCGTACAGAGACAGACCATCGTACGCGCACGCTCCAACCACGTTATTGGTCACGGTCAGATTACTCCAATCTCCATCAAAAATCGAAAGTCCCTGCAAATAATCGTCCCCAAGACCCGTCGGCTGCGGAATCGCCGGATAAGCCCCCGTGGAGGCAAGAATGAAGTTGCTGTCGATCAACACGTTACTATACACATCACTTGTGAGCGTCCACCCTTGCATACCGTCATGGTGACCCCCGTTATTCCATTGCCCGTAATGATTTGTTACGACGTTATACTGAAGTATTGAATTGCTCGTTTGAAAGTCGATTCCATCGTCAGCGAAATAGTCAACGACGTTGCCTCGAAAAATCACCCCGTCACCGCTGACACCAATTCCCGTGAGTACGTTTTTCACGATATTGTTAGTGACCGTCGCAGAATTTGCGTCAATGGCCAAACCCCTGAATGACAAGGCCGCCCAGTCGCTTGGTGTCCAGTTGTTGACATTCGCTTGGGAATAAATCGTGTTTCGATCAAAAAGTATATTATTACAAGCGGAAAACCTGGATAAAAACACACTACTCGCGTTAGCAGGTCCGTTCGGATTGGTAATTGTCAATCCCCTGAAGACCCATTTCGCGATCCCCGTCGCGATTAACTGCTCAAGCACAGGTGTATTTCCAGGTGCCGCTTGGACCGTGATAAAATCCGTGTTAACGAAAGAACCGGTATACTGACTCAAATTCACACTACCATGATCGCCGCTTAACAGGTAAATCAGGTCGCCTGCGTGTACAACGCCACTCGCTTTGTTTTGTCCATTAATCAACCCGGCACTGACGACAGCCGCTAACGTACTCCAAGGCCTTTGTGCTGAACCATCTCCATTCATGCTCCCGTTAATCGGATCAACATAGTAAATGTGGACTGGTCGCTTCGGGACAGCACAGCCAATCGGATTGCTGCCCGTCTGCGCTTCCAGCGGCGCACAAACCAGTAAAACAAGAAACGCACAAAAAACATTCGACCGTGAAAAAAGAGCCATACTGTATCCTTTACATTAGCGTTACTGCAGAAATTCAATGTTGCGACAATTCAACCGAACGCTGGTTCATCAACTTCCGTTTTCCATTACCAAAAGCCACCATGCCTGGCCCGCAACGCGGTGACTATTATGGTTTGATGCGATGACACGCATTAGTAGAAACGTGACATGTGTCTACACCGAGTTTATTTCACTTATTTTTTGAACTATGCCTTTTTAAGATTACTCCTTGTAATAAGATTGAGTCTCGCATCGTGACTTTTGGCCATCAATAAGCTCAACAGGTTTCACTTCTTCATTTCGACGACGGCCTGTCAAAACAGACCACCACACACAAACCTCGCACCATCACAAGAACACCCATCGCAAGGACACTTCGTGCGAGCTGATTCGAGCACGCATTTGTCGAAGCGACTTGTGTTTCAAGTACATTTTCTGATCCCCTGAACGACGATCGATCACGGCCAACACCCTAAGGTGCCATTACTCGAGCCGATGGAATCAAGAGATTGTTAAAGATCGGCACCACGCAACCGAAATCGCACAAATGAACACCAACGACCGCGAGAACACCGCACTGATCGCAAAAAGAAACAGACTAAAGTTGAGCGCAAAAAGGGAAAGAGCCGTCACAAAACGCTAGAGTTGACAAAAACCACAAGGAGGCTAACTAAATTTAACCATCAAATAGACGAAGTCAAACACATTCCCACAACAAGCCCAGCGAATTGCATTTATTTGCATGCAAAACACACGAAACATAAAGACACACCATGCGGACACATGTCCACTTTCACGGACGCTTTAACGCTCGGCGAAGGCAAGACGAAGGATCGAATGCATCGTTATTTTCATAAATTGCAGCGGACACCTGTAGAAGAGCCCTAAAAGTAACGGAAATACACAAGTACCAATGTTCGTTATCACGACGAGAACTGAAGAGATCGTAAGCGATTTGCTAAATCGCTTCAGTTGATTTGGCCCGCGGTGTTTGATTCTATTGTTTTTGTTGCGTCCTGCATCGGGGAATCCCTGATTTTCAGAATGTTTCCTCAGAAAAAGGGAAAGGGGGTCTCATCCCCTTTCGTCGTAAAAGAAAGGCGTCAATTGAAATGAACGAGAGTTCGACATCCGCTGTTTCAACGCTGCAGCGAGCGGTAAGCGATCGTCGCCAAGATGCTGGCGTAAGCTGACCACTTTAAGATTGGGGGACTTGCGTTCGGCAATCCGTCACTCTGTTTAAGCTTCGACGCATCAGCTTGATTCGGTGGATTGCGAGATTTCGCCGACGAGTGATCCCCGGCTCACAAAGAGACCCAAAACACGCTCTGACGCAACGAAATAAAGCCTGGTCGTTTCTGACCGATGAGATGCAGAGCTCTTGTTCGGACGATTTCTTCACCGTCAGACTGACAGCCGGCCGATTACAGGCGATATTGTCCTCGCTAACGATCGAACGGCATCGAGATCACGTGGTGAGCCATCCAGGCTCAACGTCGACCGCAATCAGTCGCCCTGGATTCGCTTCACCCGAAAATTGAGTCCGGGTCAGGACGACAATTCGCTGCGTGAAAGATTACGTTTTCGCCGTGTGAGAGCCTGCAAGAAAACCCTTGGGGATTCTGAGGAGCATGACTCGCACGGTAATCTTTCGCAGACAATGCAGGGAAACAAGCCCTGGTTAATCAGCAAAACTTTGAATCGGACTTCAGCGGCTGAGATGCGTTCCGTGAGTTTCACCATGTCGATGCGTAGACCGGAACACAGCTTACATTCGATGGACTCAAACGAACCGGCATTGCGAAGGGATCAACGGTTTCGGGACCATTGCGAAACATTTTAAAATCATGTCGTCCTGCAGACGCCACGGCGAACTGTCAATCGATCCGATGATAGAATCGATTGAGACCGGAAGACGAACAAGCACTCAAGCGGAATTCCGGATAAGCGGAATGGCTTCAGCACAGCATACCTTGATGGCTCTTCAGATTTGCGGCTTATTTCAAGCGAACTCATGGTAGGCTGCGAATGGCAACGGAATTAACTCTTCAACCCCAATCGTTCACCGGCATAACGGTCTGCCATCGCCTGCCGACACCACTCCTGATTCGAAAGATACCATTGCACAGTCTTTTTCAAGCCACTGGCAAAAGATTCTTCCGGCATCCATCCGAGATCACGTTGAATTCTGCTGGCATCGATGGCATACCTGTGATCATGCCCGGGTCGGTCTGTCACAAATGTGATCAGCTTTTCATGGGGGCGGTTTGTTGAATTTGGGCTGAGCTCGTCCATTAATCCACAGATTGCTCGAACGACATCGATATTCTTTCGTTCGCTGTTACCACCAATATTATATGTTTCGCCGACGTGCCCGCGCTCGAGAACCGCGACAAGCGCCCTGGCGTGATCATCGACGTATAGCCAGTCCCTGACGTTTTCACCTTTCCCATAAACGGGCAGCGGCTTTCCCGCGAGCGCTGATGTAATCGTGAGCGGGATCAATTTTTCGGGGTACTGAAAGGGCCCATAATTATTCGAACAATTCGTCAATACAATCGGCAGACCGTAAGTTCTGTTCCATGCACGCACCAGATGATCAGAAGCAGCCTTAGTCGCTGAATATGGCGAACTTGGGTCGTACGGAGTCTGTTCCGTGAACAATCCTTCGTCACCCAGCGAACCATAGACTTCATCGGTGGAAATGTGATGAAACCGAAAACTCTCTTTTTGCTCTAACGCAAGTGACTGCCAATGCCGTCGACTCGCCTCCAGCATGACATAAGTCCCCACAACATTCGTTTGGATAAACGCGCTAGGCCCGTCGATCGAACGGTCAACGTGTGATTCTGCAGCCAGATGCATCACGGCATCCGGTCGATGTCGCTCGAAGACGTTCTGAACAGAAACCGAATCGCAAATATTGACTTTCTCGAACGAATACCGCGCATTGGAACTTACACAATCAAGCGTGCTTAGATTCCCCGCGTACGTCAAACAGTCGACATTGACGACCGAATGTTGTGTCTCAGAAATTAAATGGCGAATGACCGCAGAACCAATAAAGCCAGCTCCACCCGTAACGAGGATTTTCACAATATTTTCTCCTGAAGAGACTGCCGACACTCGTGACAACCGTGTTTGATCCCTGAAAAAAATTTCGGGATCAACCGACTTCCACTTAAGCCTTGAAGATTTTCTCGCGCCCAACCTTAACATTTTTAGTGGCGTTTCGCGTGTCCAGCACCATACGGCTGTGTGCAACGATGAAGTCGTGATCGTAGGCAGAATGGTCCGTCGAAATGAGAACACAATCTTGAGCCGCGAGGTACTGAGATGTCAAAGGCTGACTTGCCATCTCAGGAAGATCTGGATAGTGACGCATCTTAGGCAGCGACGGAATGTGTGGGTCGTTGTAGCTCAGCACAGCACCGCGCTTGATCAGCAATTTCATGAGTTCGAACGTCGGGCTTTCCCGAGGATCGTCAACATCCTTTTTGTAGGCCGCACCAAGGATCGCGATCTTACTACCCTTAATGGGCTTTCCAGCGTCATTCAAAAACTCAGCCAGTTGACTGATCACATAGTTTGGCATGTATGTGTTGATCTCACCTGCCAGTTCGATGAATCGAGTTTGCTCACCCCACTTTCGAGCAAGCCAGGTCAGGTAAAACGGATCGATTGGAATGCAGTGACCGCCAAGTCCGGGGCCAGGATAAAATGCCTGAAAACCAAATGGTTTTGTCTTCGCGGCGTCGATCACTTCCCAGACATCGATTCCCATTTTGTCGTAAAGCATCTTCAATTCATTGACCATCGCGATGTTCACGGCGCGATACGTGTTTTCCAAAATCTTAGCCGCTTCTGCGATCTCCATACTTGAGACGCGCACAACCTTCACGACCGCGTGCTCGTACATCGCACACGCAAGATCAGTACTGGTTGCGTCGTAGCCACCAACAACTTTGGGGATTGTCGAAGCTTCAAAGTTGGGGTTTCCAGGATCTTCTCGCTCTGGACTGAATGCGAGGAAATAGTCCTTTCCAGCGGTGAGTCCCGTTGCATTCAACACCGGCAGCACATTTTCGCGAGTGGTTGTCGGATGAGTTGTGCTTTCAAGAACAACAAGCTGGCCCGGGCGCAGCGTTTTTGCAATCGCATGGGCAGTCCCCTCAATGTAGCTGAGATCTGGATCTCGGCTTTCATTGAGTGGCGTCGGTACGCAGATAATGATGCAATCCGCCTCTCCCAGTCGCCCCATGTCGGACGTCGGTTCAAAACGCTTTTGCTGAATCAACTCTGCAATTGCAGAACTGTCAATGTGTTTAATGTAGCTCTGGCCAGCCTTCAGTTTATCGACTTTAGACTGATCAACATCAAACCCCATCGTATGAAAGCCAGAACGAACAAACGCCCGGATCAACGGCAGGCCTACGTAGCCTAACCCGATGACCCCGATTAATGCTGTTTTTCCAGCGATCTTTTCTGCAAGTCCATGTGTGGTCATTATCAATTCGCGTCTGTCTTAAAATGTGTTAATCGCTCGAATATCGTGTCGTAAATCTTGAATTCAATCCAATCGAGTTTCGCGAACGCACTCGATCTCAACCATTTACAGGTTTTCCGGTTACAGGTTTTCCGGGACAATTTTTCCCAGACTCACCCTCATCCAAACAACGATGAATCAACGCTTTCCCGCTTCCACCAAACTGATGAGGTAACGCCCGTAATTTGTCTTTGCCAGCGGGTGAGCCAGTCGCAACAAGTGTTCAGAATCAATGTAGCCATTTCGCCAGGCAATTTCTTCTGGACAAGCAATTTTCAGCCCCTGCCGGTTCTCAAGCACGGAAACAAAAGTTGCCGCGTCAAGTAGCGAATCGTGTGTTCCAGTATCGAGCCAAGCGCTACCTCGTCCGAGGATTTCCACGTGCAGCCGCCGAGAATTTAAATAGGCCCGGTTGACATCCGTAATTTCGAGCTCCCCTCTTGCCGAGGGCTTCAGCTCTTTGGCGATTTGAAGGACGTCGTTGTCGTAGAAGTAAAGACCGGTGACGGCGTAGTTAGACCGCGGTATCTGTGGTTTTTCTTCAAGTGAAATCGCTTGCCCGTCGACTCCAAACTCTACCACCCCATAGCTGCGAGCATCTTGAACGTGATAGGCAAACACCGTTGCGCCCTCAACACGTTTGTCTGCGGCTTCCAGCGAGGCGGCGAGATCGTGACCGTAGAAGATATTGTCCCCGAGAATCAGACACGACGAATCTTTGCCCACAAATGGGGCACCGATAATAAAAGCCTGGGCCAATCCCTCAGGCCGTGGTTGCTCGGCATAGGACAACTCCAAACCCCACTGTGATCCATCCCCGAACAGTCGGTGAAAAAGAGGAAGATCCTGCGGAGTGCTGATAATCAGAATCTGCCGCATCCCCGAGAGCATCAGCGTCGACAACGGATAATAAATCATTGGTTTGTCATAGATCGGCAGCAATTGTTTGCTGACGACATGCGTTACCGGATAAAGACGAGTTCCCGATCCCCCTGCGAGAATAATCCCTTTTCGAAGGTGCTCTTGATTACCCGGCATAAAACCCCCGCTAATAAGAACAATACGACACAATTAAAACAGTTTTAACCACCAGTCGTCATAACGCAACGCTTCGAAGACTGGCTACTTGAAAAATTCGCAATTCGGCAATCAGGAACTACTCGAAACAAAGTCCCGTAAAAAACTGAGCAACGATTCATCGGGCGGCCGCTGTGCCGGCGCAATTGACAAAGTTGAGTCGGCTACTTGTCGCTGATGTATCTCTATCGCTCTGTCAAGCACTGCGCTCAATTCGGATTCCGACTCGGCAATCAACCGTTGCGGTGAAGGAGAAAAATGCCTTACAGTGGCCAACTGGTGATCGTTACGCGTTTCCCCAAATCTTGCTTGCCTTGGCATCACCACAATCAGTCGATTGGCGTTCATCGCCGTAATGATCGTCCCAATCCCTGCATGCGCGACGATGATCTCGGCTTGATCGAACATTTGCCGATACACTGCCGGTGTCATATATCGGATGAAATCACAATTCTTAGGCACATAACTACCATTCGCGATTTGGGCAACCGCCCCTTTGACTTGAATGTCCTGTCGCGAACCGATCCATTCATCGAACGCTTTGACCAACCGATCCATTGGTTCGTTACCCACCGTGAGCAGTATCATTCCCGATTGGGGCTGATCCTGAACAAAGTTTTTCACGTACTTCAGCAATTTTTCGTCAGGCTCCCATAAGTCTTTTTTTAAATTATCGGCAGGCGGCTCCGTCGTCGGAATCACTCTGGAATCCCATCGCGAGAGCATATCAATCAGATCAGCTTCCGATTCGGCAACCATCATCAGTTCCGAACGTTTGAAGCATCTGACGGTCGCGAGCTGATGTTCATTCCTTTGTTCGCCAAGAGACGCTCTTTTCGGCACAACAATGATGGGTTTTCCGAGTTCCAGAGCGGTGATAATTGTCCCGATTCCAGCGTGCGAGACGACCAGGCGAGCCTCTCTGAAACGCTTCTCGAAATCGTCCGGCGTCAGACGCCTGACGTACTCGCAATTCGACGGAATGTACTGCCCACCGCCGATTTGGGCGAAAATCTTCTCGTTGTGAGAATTTGTTAAGACCCAATGATCAACCGCCTTGATCAAACGATCGAACGGGTCCATGTTCCCGACGGTGACAAATATCATATGACGGCTCCGTGATAATCGATGCCGTCAGAGCCGGAAAGATGTTCCCACTGTGTCAAAGTTGTGTCCGCATATTTCGATGCGAGACGTCCAGAGAGCGATAATTCTTCAGCATTGGCAATGCTGTCAATCCAAAGCGTCTTTGCGCCAAACCATTTCCCCAGCCGGATCGCAATGTAGCCCGGCGCAGCTCCCGTCGTCACCACGACGTTTGGTCGAAATCGAATGATCACCCAGAACATCTGGGCTGCCATCTTCAGGATTTTCAGCTTTTGAAAGCGGGTTGCTTCCGTGACAACACAAAATTTTGCACCGTCAACCATAGTCTTGTAAGCGGGATCCGTCGTCACGAACATCACGTCGCAGTCGCTAAACGCGGGACGCAGCCGTAATAATTGAATCCAATGCCCCCCTCGCGAAGCGATTGCCAGGACTTTCTTACGCTGTAAACCAACCTGCTGCTTTGCTGTCTTATCCGTCATTTCCAAATTCTCAGAATTGATTCTTGGTTGAAATGCATTTCCCCGGACGCCAATCAACCGGCACGAGAACTCTCATCTCGTTCCCACACGTATTGATCGAGTTGCCGAAGTTGCCTCAGGGCACGTCGCTTGGCCGTCAGGTTCACGTAAAGATAGACAGGCACACACGGCCAGAGAGATGGCCTTTTCAGGATATCCCATATTGCCGCCCCATAGTCCTTATCGTCGTTACTCATTAATTCGGGATACAACTTCGCCAATTGGAATCCGCCAAGTCGGCTACGTGTCTTGATTTTGATCAACCCGGCGAGCGTCGAAGGGGCCTTGACAATCGACTTCGCAGCGTCGACAGCAGCTCGCTCATGCGGCTTGAATAACACGCGAATATAGCCATCGTCCGCGATAATGTCAGGGAAGCGGCCAAATCGACGTCGACCTTCGTCAGATAACGCATAAACCCCCACACCCATCATTCCGGCACGAGTATAAGGCAAGGCCATCCAGACACGATAAAACGCTCGAACAGCCCAGGAAGCGTTTGAAAAATCCATTTGCATTCGAGGAGCCGCAGCCAATATCGTCCCACTCTCAAGTGTCCGCTCCACTTCGCGAATATCATTCGGAGAAAGAACAACATCCGCATCCATATAGAAACGAGGAAATCCCTCCGAGATTTCGTCACCCAGGTTCATCGCATAGACTTTGGATGCGACATCTGTCTCAACCACGGTCACGCGATCCCCAAACTTTCGAGCGACTTCCGCCGTGCCGTCGCTGCACCCATTGCAAGCCACAACGACCCGCAAGGATTCGGAAGACCCCTCACCGAGTAACCGGCTCAGACAACGACCTATCGTCGCCTCTTCGTTATGAGCCGGAATGACGATCGAAACCATACCAATTTCCTGTTATGGGTTTTGGATGTCGCCTGAAGTACAAAAGTGCAACTCTCAAGCTTGTCGAAACCCAATACGCCGCCAACGACACACGGTCGTGAAACCTAACCAGCCATTCTCTTTCTCAAAGAGAAACCTAAAATCCGCTAATTCATTACTAAAAAATGATTGAAAAGCCCATCCATTCAAGACAGCCTTATTGAATATGCTGGAAACACGCCTGAATAGATTTAAGAATTTTTGACGCAGAATAAACGACCGCGAATCTTTGATTTGAACTCATACGACATCAGCATCGATTCTCACATCGCTCTCTGCCAAGCCTCGTCAAATCCAAGAGGCACAATTGGTTGATGATCACCGAAATATCGGAAGCGAAGCACAATACGACCTTCTCACTCGGCTCAAAACGCATCTTTTCGAGATCCACCACATTGGCTCGCTCTTAAGCCCACTGAAATGGCAACCGTTGAGTTATCGCTACCAACACCGTCGGAAGAGGAGTTTCCGGGCAGTGACACAAGCCATATTCCGTCGCCAAATCTGAATTCGATACCCGCTAAAAATGACAAGAGCCCTAAAGTATTTGCCAATCAACTTGGCGATAAGATACCCAATTTGTTGTTCGAAGTCATGCGTGACGCTGTCTTGAAAATGCAATCGGACGATGAATGTTTTGTTAAAACGATCGAGAAGCGGGGTCGCCAACAATCGTGACGCGCGCGGGATATGCAGCACCGCCTGCGGACATCCCGTTTTCCGCCTGGCAATGAGCAAAAAATGTACACCTACCCGGTAACGAGTCGCTGGGAACTCAGTGACCATTCGCAGAAGTTCCGTCGGCAGCTTGGCGTCGCTGGAATTAAAAATGAATGCCGTCAGTCGCACATCGCGCGAATTAAACGACTCGCACGAGCCTCACCAAACCACAGCATTTCCTTTTTCCAAACAGCGATCCAATCAAGCTTTGGTGAACATACTGACGCCCCAAAAAATCGACTTTGGATTTTGCGGCGACAAACCGCTGAAAGAGAACGTTTCACGATCCTGCTTCTCACAGCAGCTTTTCAATCTCGTTTAACCCATGACTTCATCGCGACAATCATCAACACGAAAAACAGCCTGTCTCGCGAACGAACGGTGTTAACAACAGTTGAACGCACTCAAGCCCGGCGAAAACCCGGCCTTCTATGGTTCTGCAATGGACTAATCGAGTTTTCATCAAAACGACCGCCAGCCAGATACTTCCTGAAACTTGTTCAACCCAGGAGGAACATGACAACACGGAAATAATCAGTCAGCGTTATTGAATCTGGTGAAACCAACAATTCCTGAAATCGCAGCCTGATCACCGAATATGCGAACCTGCCGAATTACCGTATCGCAGCACCTCACTCAAAGTGCAGACCTTCCAACCATGAACACGAGCCGTTTCGAGTAATCGCCTCGTTACGTCAAGAACGTATTTCAAACGATCTTCATCACGATCGAAGTCGTGCAACAAGACGACTCCTCCACCGTCTCGCTCGACTGCTTTTACCACAGAATCAGGGTCAGGTAGCGGACTGAAGGTATCGCCAGAAACCACTGTCCACCATCCCAAACCAACCCCATGGCGAATTGCGGCAAGCCATGTCAGGAAATTGAGTTTGCCATAGGGAGGACGAAACAAAGTGAATCCAACGTCATGCTGAATGAGCGTCGAAAAACCCCTTTGTACGTCGTCAACGCTGCGCCAAGGAGCGACCTTCCAGGCGTTCAAATGGTTCTGCGAATGGCTTGCCAGCTCATGG
>CAIULL010000100.1 GCA_903899985.1 uncultured Schlesneria sp. | reverse complement strand
GTTTCGTGTTTTCGAACTTTCGTGCTTTCGTGATTGGTTTACCTCCTAAAATTCTCTGCAAGCGAGATCACCAGGAGGATCACAAAATCAGGTGTCACAGTTCGATCAAGTTCGATCGACTTCGACCATTCCCCATAATTCATAGGCTTTTGGCGAACATTTCACCGGTTTTTAGGGGTGTTCGAGTTCGATCAAGTTCGACGCAGTTCGATCAAGTTCAAACCCTTCATTCCACCCAGACGAGTCGCTTCGGCCCGCTCTCTGATTCTCCTTAAATTGTCTACTTTCAACTTTCTCAAAACTACTTTCTGGCCCGCCGCTTCGGCCCGCCCGAGACCCGCAAGCGCAAGATTGACAACCTCAAACCGATGATGTCGACCTTGGTCCTCACACAAGTCCGCGCGGACTTTCTTTGCGTCCGCAAAAAGACCGACATAAAAATACAATTGTAGTTGTGGATAGTCAATAGAAAAATAGACGTTGCGCTCTTAACGTTTGGAAGGTGCTCACCAAAAATGTTTTCCCTGCCTGCCGAAGGACGGTGTCCGCCAAGAATTCGGCCAAATTACGCACCCGCCTCCGTCGACAGTTCCGCCTGCTTGAGCACGAGCTGCGTCGCATCTTCTGACAGGTCCGGCGGATACCCGTACTTCGCGAGCAACCTTCGCACCTTGCGGCGCAGGTCTGCCCGGACCGATTCCCGCTGAGTCCAGTCGAGCTTAGGCATCTTCTTGACCATCTCGGCCAACTCACGAGCCATCAGGCGAAGCTGGTCGGACTTCATCACTTCTTTCGCCGATCCGTTCTCGGCCAGTGCGTCATAAAACGCGACTTCTTCGGTGCTCAGCCCCAGGTCCTGCCCGTGCTGCTTCGCGTCCCGGACCCACTTCGCCAGCTCCAGCAGCTTGGTGATCATCTCGGCCGTGGTGATCTGCTTGTTCGTGTCGCTGAGCATGGACTTCTCCAGCGCTACTTAGAACTTCTGCACCTGGACGACGTTCGTCCGCTCGCTGTTCTTGATCTGATTGATGAGCAATTTCCGTAGTGTCTCCAGCGGCAGGTTCTTGTGCTCCAACGCACTGACTCGATCGAAGAATTCCTCGGTGAGGATCGGCAGCTGCGCCGCGTCCAGTCCCGCCGACACGCAAACTGGTATTCTCGATCGGTTGATCACGTGGTAACTTTCGTGGTCAATCTACAACAGGGAGGTTGTAATCGTGCTCACTCAATCATGTCGGATTCAGGCGGAAGCTGTGGAAGCACTCGCCGAATGGAAGGCGTTTTTTGCGGAGCAGGTCGCTGTACTGGCAAAAGAACTGGCGAAAAACAGCAACCCTCCCTACGTTATCACATTAGACCATTACCGTCAGGCGGCGAAGCAGGCGGTGAAAACATTGGCGACCGCAGTGCAGAACACGGGCGTGAGCGATGACTGTCAAGAAGCAGCCTGAATCCAGCGACCGGGAACTCAGCGAGGCTGCAAATGACTGGTTTCGTCTGTTTCTGAAACAGCTCGAGATCTTCATGGCAGAGACAGGGAAATCCCTGCGCTCAGACTCCGAATTGGCGGAATTGCGCCTTGCTGCCATGCACGCCGTCAAACTGACGTTGCGCCATTCGGGCGCCGATGATGACGAGATTGCCAATCTTTTTGGGCGGATTGCGATCGAAGACGTGGATTTGGCCAATGAGAAGGTATGGAGTACCAAGCTGAACAAGAGGCGATTTGAACTCATCGACGGCGACATTCAAGGGACTCTCAGTCGTGCCGAGCAGATCGAACTGAATACCCTCACGCAATTGATGCGTGAGCACGTAGATTCCGAAGTCAACCTTCCGTTTGACGGCGCAAGAAAGCTCCATAGGTATCTTTCGGACCTTGAACCAGATTCGACGGACGCGGAGCAATGATCTTCGACTATCCGGAATCGCCATCAGGACGTCTTCACGGACCGGCTGGGTACGAGTCCTACGAATCTTTCCGGCCTTGGTTGCGCGATGAATTCATATTTCGCTGCGTATATTGCTTGAAACGAGAAACGTGGGGTCAGGTCACCGGAGACTTCGAGCTGGACCATTTCCACCCCCAATCGCTCGCCCCGGATCTTACCCATGATTACTTCAACCTCGTTTATGCCTGTCGTCGCTGCAACTCGGTGAAGCTCGATCAGTCGGTGGATGATCCGACGATGCACTTCTCATCGGAATCCGTCGTCGTCAGTCAGGATGGCGGGCTTGCGAGCGATAAGCCTCAAACAAAACGGCTGATACGACAACTGGACCTGAATTCACCCAAGCTCAAGAAATGGCGTGTGATGTGGATGCGCATCGTCGACCTTGCGAAGGAACGGGATGCGAACCTGTTCAAGCAACTCGCAGGATTTCCCGAAGACCTGCCAAACCTCGGTCGGCTGAGGCCTCCAAGTAACTCTCGCCCCGGCGGCATTGAAGCCAGTTGGTATGCGAAACGACAACGAGGTTGGCTCCCAGACACCTACTGACAAACGCTCAGCAACAATTCGATAAGGACGCAGGCCCATGTCATATGGATCTGTCCCTTTATCGAGTTCGATCAAAACCTCAGTCATCTCACGGCCACCAATTCGCGCAATAGGTTTGCTCGTTTTCATGAAATCCTTCGAGTCGATTCCGGATCACCGCAGCCAAACATGCCCTCTCCCAGAAGGACGCCGATAACTCAATCACCCGTCATGGATATTTCTGGGCGTCGCTTTTACTTCGCATCGTCGCCTCCCTTAGGCTTGCGTTTCGACTCTTTCTTACCTTGTTTCTCGATCTTTTTCAGTTCATTGACGGCGTTGAATGAAGAGTGACGTTGGAAGAGGGAAGGGTGAAAGGAGGTCATTTGTCGGGTTTGTTTGCGCGTGTTTTCTTGACAATGGTTGTAAGAATGGCGATCAGCTCGTTGCATTCTTTGCTCAACGGAGCAAGTTGTTCGCTCTTCACGATCTCCGTTTCTGCGAGAAGGCGGAGCCAGTAGTGGGTTTCTCGTGCTTCCTTGCAGGCGATCGAATACTTCGAACAAAAGTCCGCACGACTTTGGCTGGCTTGTCCTTCTTCGACATTTGCTCCAATCGAGGTTCCCGAACGAATCAACTGTCGGCCTAGCGTTCGACCGACACCACTGTCGTGATCGAGGACCTGACACAACTTCACAATCCGTTTTGCAAACTCGAAAGTTCTGACCGGTAAATTTGTCGTCATCTCCTTTCACCCTTCTCCCTTCACCCCTCAAACTTCCCTCACTTTGAACAATCCGGAATTTCCGGATAGTTGCCTCTGGCGGTACCTCGGCGTCGCCGTAGATGTTGACCAAGTGCTCGTTGACGGTCTTGACAGACACCTCGTACAACTCGGCGATGAGCTTTTGCGTGAGCCAGACCGTATTGCCGTCCAAGCGGACCTGAAGCTGCGATGCGCCGTCGGTGTAGATGAGGAACTGCCCCTGTGGTGCGGGCAGGTTTGCGTCGTCAGACATGCTCGAATCTCCTGAAATGTTCATGGATGGAGTGAGCGTTAGTGAAATCCGTAACAATGCGTCGAGACGTTTTCGTTGGTCATGCTTGGGCCCGGTTAACGGCAATTGTTCGGGCGGTGTCACGTCGATCGTTAGATTGGATTGAAGGGAGATTCGCACAGCGGAAGCGAATTTCAACTTCCACAGTGCAGTCACCATTAGCCCGATGATACGCATCCCGATATGGCAGTGCCATTGACAGCGGCACCATAAGCTGGCTGTCGTGAAATTGGGTGCGCAGTTGCGGTTCCGCTCGCTCCAAATCCGCCAATCAGCAATTGCATTTTTCAGGTTTTGAAAAGTTCTCTTGACAAATCCGGCTCCTGCGCCGATAATTAAATCACTACTAAATGAGTGATAGTTAATGAGTGCGGTGAAGAGAATTGACAGGAAGCCGCTGGCATGAAATGAGTTAGAGCATTATTAGAAAATAAAAAAACCTCGGACGACTTGGAAATGAACCCTTTTTCCGCACCGAATGTCTTCACCTCCACTTGTGCGGAGAAATTTCCTGTGATTCTGACGGGAACTGCCATTGATTCCCCTTTTTCGGTTTTTCAATTCATGACGCACTCTCGACGACGACCTCAACGTTCGGGCTGGAAAACAATCCGCTGTTGTTGATGAAACGGAATTTTTCACTTGGCACTTGTTAGTACGTTCTGAACTTAAACCCTGGCTGATGTTCAGCCCCGTTCCGTCGAGCTCTGACGACTTAAACAAAGAGGTCTCGCGGATTCGTCTGATGTGGTGAAATTATGGTTGCTGCAAATGGTTTCCACCAAACCTCTCTGAATGATCAGATGGTGGCGTACGTAACGAAAGCTCTTCTCGATTTCGACGAAGTTCGGTTTGACCGTATTTCGGTGCGAGCGTTTTACGGGATCATCGAGTTGACCGGGGAAGTTTCGAGCTTCCGGGACAAAGATCTTGCCGTGCGAATCGTCGAACGGCTTTATGGCGTTTCGACGGTGCTGGACTCACTGAAGGTTCAGCCATTTTCGCCTCGCAAATCCTCAGTCGTACGGCCTCGATATCGATTTGACGAAGCCCATTGCTGTTCAGCGAATTCGTTGTATCCCGGTTGTGTTCAATCTCCTTCGCAATAATCCGTCGTGGGATTTCAGCGATTGTTTCCTGCCAGCCAGGCATGAACAACGCCATGCATGGGCCAGACAGTTTGTTCCGTAAAACCACTCGTTCCACATGATTTCTGGAGTTTTTCATGCACACTGAGCCGACCAATACGCACGTCGAATCAGACTCGCCAACCGAAGTTCCCGAACCCGTTGTTGATAACATCCGGCAGGCGCTGCGGGGCCTTCAGTTCGGCGAAATCACGATCACCGTGCGAAATGGAAGTGTTACCCAGATTGAACGGATTGCTCGAAAGAGACAGTTCAAGTCTCGTCAGCATGATTATTGATTCGATGCCCGTATCGTTGTGGGTGTTGATGGGGTGGGCGTATCGGGGTCGTCGGCGGTTGCGTAGAGCCGGGCGGTAGGGCGAAGGCCCGTTGACCACCCCCGCGGGGGGGGTGGGGTTGCGTTTTGGATTGGGTGCTTAACTTGGATGTTTAGCGCATGCCGTTGACGGTGACCTTTGACTGACCCAGTGTTAGCGAGCGGTTTGGGCCCTGCCCGGCTGCTGGTTTCTGCAGGAATTTTGGTAATTGCCCGCGCTCGAAGAACTCATAGTTCGGATGCTCCAGGCCGCGGAGATGAGTTTCCATATTCTCCCCCTTCTTCAGCATCACCATGAAGTGCGGACGGTTTGATTGGGATGATTCCCAGACCGGCTGACCCTTGTAAACGAATTTCACTCGCGTGGTGAATTCTTTGAATTTGTAAGTACCGCTGTGACGGGCTATCAGTTCGGTCTCTTTCGGGCCTTCTGCCGTGGCCACCAGATCGATCGTTCCGTCTGGCCCGACCGTGCATTTGTTCCCTTCCAACTGTTTTGTCAGTCCTTTCAGGACGCGGTCTCGTTGAGTCGCATCAGGAATGCCATTCACATCGATCTTCACCTTGGTTCCCGCTCTCAGGACAAACAGTTCCGGGTCTGAGAGAGTCTTCTTGAGCAGTTCTTTCGCGGCGGGATGGGGGATCTGTGTATTCACAACCGCACCTGGTTTATCCCCATCGGTCAGCGCGAAAAAGGTGACTCCATTGGCACAGCGAACGTGTTCAGCACCGTCATAGGTCCAAAGCTTCAATTGATTCTCCAGGTCGATCACATACCTGTTGCCCACGAGCAGGAAATTGTCATCCGGAAAATCGATCGCATTGGCAAGAATTCCCTCACAAGAAATGCTTCGCTCCAGGTCCCCCGTTGCCAGATCCCAGATCAGGGCCGGTTGAGTGGCACTCACGCAGGCCAGGCGATTCATGGACGGACTGAACGCCAGCAACGGGTTGATCATCTTGGCAGGGGCTTCCTGCTGCGCGACGACTTCATGCTTTTCGGTATCGAACAGACCGATATCCTTGTCCGTCGCGTAGGCGATCAACTTGCGATCGGGGCTGAGTGCCGGAATCGACCCATTCACGGTCTGGAACTGGCAGATCGGCTCAATATCGGGATAGTTCCAGATGACAATTTTCCCAGGGTTATTGCATGTGACCAGTTTCGTGGGACTGATGAATCGGGCCCAGTTCACATCCCGGTTCCCATCCTTTTCATCATCGTAAGGACACCACGCCAGTGTCTTCGAAACTTTTGCTTCCTTCGGAACCCAGACTTCCAGGCGGTCGTGCTTGCCCCAGCCAAATTCCTCGCGCCGCATCAGGACCTGTTTCCCGTCATCGTGCAGGGCCATCGGCATCATTTTTCCGTTCGCCACCGCAGCGGTCGAAGCTTTGCCGGTGCTGAAATCGCACAGGACGATTCGCGTCGTACCCGCCTCCTGCTTTTCCAGCAGATATCCGACAACGGCAGATTTTTTGTCACCACGACTGAGTTCCATCCCGGTGAGTTTTTCGAAGAAGTCATTTTTCTTCGGAATCAGCACCGGCTTCATTTTTCCCGAATCCTGCAGACTGCCTGCTTTCGGGATCTCGACACTCCATTTTTCTGTCGGTGACGCCAACGCAATGTGTTCGGCCGATGAGAGATCGACCTTCATCAGGTCCGGCGAGTCAGAATCACCATCAGATTCTTTCGAACCTTTCATCGAGCTTTTGGAATTCCCTTTGGGAGTTTTCGCTTTCGACTTGGGTTTGAAGGGATCGTCCCCTTTCGATTTGAAGGGGTTATCCTCGGCCGCTTTCATCGCTTCGGCGACAAACTTCTGGTCTGCCGTACTGAGTTTTTTCAACTCAATTTCGACTTCTTCACCATCTTCTTTTTCCAGCGTGACGACAGATTCATCCAGTTTGACGAACTTCGCTTTGATTTTGTTTTTTCCAGACGCATCGGCCCACGAACGAAAATCGTCTTTGGCCAGTCCACTCGACGGCGCGACGAATACAAAACAAATAAGGATGAAAATCCCGGAATAAGCGCGTCGTCGAAATTCGGTTCGCATGGTGTCCTTTCTTCAGATCGCAAGGCAGATCCGATCATTGACTAAAAAACGTCCGCCAGAAAACGAAAACCCTTTGAGCGAACGCCAGGCTCGCTCAAATGATTTTCGTTTTCCTGTTCGATGGTCGAAAGTTTTACAAACTGACTGCGATGTTTCGAATGATTGGTGCACTTACTGCGCGCGTCGTGGAATCGTCTGTCGCCACGATTGACAGGGTCCTGGTGGCAGTGCTGATCGCGGTCCCTGACGTGCTGAATTTCACAGACCTCAGTGCGGCCTGATAGTTACTGAGTGAGCTGACTCCGCTCAGCGTCAGCGTCCCGGTCGCGGCATTAAACGTCCCGATGATTCCATTCTGGTTGACGAACGACAACTTGTCCGCCCCTCCGGAGTTGTTCTGATAACCCGACGTGATCTGGATCGTCAACGAACTGAGGTTAACGCTGTCGGGATCGTTGATTGTTGCGGTCGATGTGATGGCGACGCCGGTGCTGTTCGCCTTGTAAGTCAACGGGTTTGTCTCGATTCCCGCAAGTACGGGAGGCAGGTTGACGTTCTTAACCGTAATGCTGGTTGTTGCCAGATTGCTGTTTGAGTAGCCGTCACTGACCGTAATCGAGGCATTTCGAGTCCCCACGACGGGCGAGCCGAGCGTGACATTTTGATAGGCGAGTGTTCTCAGCGTTGCCTGATAAGCGGCCGCCGTCGCGCTCCCCGTCAATGTCAGCAAAGCCGTATGGGACGTCGGGTTGACGACATACGAGCTGCCGAAGCCAGACAGATTAGTGAAAGTCAGTCGATCTTCGGTCTGCCAGTTGGCGATTGTCACGGTGGCGCTGGCGAGGTTGACCCCGGCAGAACCCGCCACGACCAGATTCGGTTCGATCGGCAACGGAGCCGAACCTTTGTTAAACGTCACGGTACTGCTTTGCCCCGAGATCGTGGGAGCGGCCAGCGTGGTAAACGTGCCAATCGTGGTGGTCAGTGTTGTACCAGCACTGTTCGTGGCGTACGCGACAAAGGAATAGAGAACTCCCGGGGTCAGGTTCAGGACCGGGACGGTGAAGATTCCTGACGTGCTGGTGGCCGGGACGTTTGTCACCCCGTAGGCACCGATTTGCGGGTTCGGATTGACGCTCGTCAGTGAGTACAACACGCCGCTCGCTGTCACCGTCAGTCCACCGTTACTGGTGATGTTGCCGCCGAGTGTCGCGGAACTGCTGGTGATATTGGAGGAGGTCGGTGACGAGACTACCGGAGGTGTGACTCCGATCACCGTCACGGTGGCTCCGGGATTCGAACTGCTGGGCGCGAAGTTCGGCGAGCCGTTAAAGGTGGCTGTGATCGTGTTGTTGCCAACCGGAAGTTTTGTCGCTGTATACGTCGCCGTTCCATTCACGACGCTCGCGATATAAAGCGCGGTTGTGCCGTTATAGAACGTCACCGTTCCCGAATTGGGCGTCCCGGCAATGCTCGAGACTGTTGCCGTAAATACCTCTGGCTGCCCCAGATTAATGGTTGGCGAAGACGCCTGAACGGTCGTGGTGGTTGCGGCGACGACGGTCACGTTCGGGGCACCGGGGGTGACAATGCGGACGCGGTTGCTGAATGTATCGGCAACAAAAACGTCCCCGTACAGATCAACCACGACCCCCCAGGGGTTCTGGAGATTGGCGGAGGTTGGCGCGATGCCGTCGCCGTTGTAGCCCACAGTCCCCGTTCCGACGTAAGTGCTGATCAGTTTCGTGGCCCCGTTCACTTCACGGATTCGGTCGTTACCGAAGTCTGCGATAAACAAATCACCTGCCGCATCAACGGCCACGGCATAAGGTGCACTCAACTGCGACGACGTCGCCGCAGCTCCATCTCCGTTGAAGCCCTTCGTGGCTGTTCCAGCGACAGTGCTGATCAGCTTTGTCGATGCGTTGACTTCGCGAATTCGATTATTGCTCGTATCGGCGATAAAGAGGTTACCTGCCGAGTCGATGGTGATCCCGTACGGTGCATTCAGTTGTGCGGAAACCGCTGTGATTCCGTCGCCGTTGAAACCAAAAGTTCCGGTACCGGCGACGGTGCTGATCTGCTGGGTACTCGCATTCACCTCTCGAATTCGACTGTTTCCTTCATCAGCGATAAAGAGGTTTCCGGCAGCGTCAACGGCGATGCTGAACGGCAAGTTCAATTGGGCCGATGTGGCGGCGATCCCATCGCCGTTGTAGCCGGCTGTGGCTGTTCCAGCCACAGTACTGATCGTGTGCGACGCAGCGCTGACTTCCCGGACGCGGGAGTTTCCACGATCAACGATGAAGAGATCACCCGCCGAATCAACAGCAATTCCAGTCGGGGCGTTGAGCATTGCCAGTGTCGGTGAGCCACCGTCACCGCTGAAACCGGCAAAGCCTGTTCCGGCAACCGTACTGATCAGGTGCGTCGACGCATCGACTTTGCGGATTCGATTATTGGCGGAATCGGCAATGAAGATGTTTCCTGACGCATCGACGGCAATACTCGATGGAGAATACAAACCAGACGATGATGCCGCGATACCGTCGGCCGTGTAACCCTGTGTGCCGTTACCGGCGATCGTCTGAATGAGGGACGATGGGCTGACGGTGGAATTGCTGGCGGCAAAGTTCCCTGACCCCGAGTACCTGGCGGAAACAACATTAAGCCCCGGTAACAGACCGGTGGTGGTCAATGTCGCCGTGCCGTTGATGACGTTGGCCGATCCCAGCGATGTTGTTCCCGAGTAAAACGCGACGGTTCCGCCGTTGGGAATCCCCGCCAGACTCAGCACCTTGGCGGTCAACGTTTCATTTTGACCATAGGTGTAAGCAGTGGCTGCGGTGGATACCGACGTAAAGGTCGCCGCTTGCGTGACCGTGACTATGACGCTGTTGGTCGAACTGCTTCCGGCATAGCTGTTACCAGAGCCGCTGTAGACTGCGGTGAGTGTATGCTGACCGACCAAGAGTCCCGCGACAGAAAGACTTGCCGTTCCGTTGATGACATTCACAATGCCCAGTTTGGTGGGTCCGTCGTAGAACGTGACGGTTCCAATGTTGGGAACTCCGGCATCACTTCCCACCGTGGCCGTTAAGATATCCGTCTGGCCGTACATCTCGGTCACGGCTGAGACTGACAAGGTTGTCGTTGTTGACGGAACCACGTTGATCGTCATTTGTTTCGGGCTCGGATCGAGGTTCGTCCCCCCGTTGATGGTTCCTCCGTCATCTTCCACTTGAAATGTGAAACTGTCGTACGGAATTCCGTATGCGTGCAGCCGTGGCGTGAAAATCAGCTTACCGGTGTTTACGTCACCCACAGGAACGAAGGTTCCCGCAGTAACGATGTTGCCGTTATCCAGCAGAGTGCCTGTTGTCGGGGCGGTTGTGATTTCAACAGCGTATAATTTGTTCGGTGGACTGTCTTTCGGGTCGCTGAACCCGAAGTCCTTCGCGGCAAACGTATAGCTGGTGTTTTCCGTGATCGTGACGGAATTCGACTTCCCGACCGGCGCGTGGTTGGCGTTCAACGCGACGTAGTGGTATCCCTGCACGTCTAGAGCAATAAATTCGACGCCAGGATCGATAGTGGCTCCAGGCGTTGCATACGCATCCTGGACTTGCGGCTTGGAGCCCGTCACCCAGTCACCGTAATCCGATCCACCTCCGGATTGATTGAACTGGGTCAGATCGGTGGTTCCGTCCAACGAGAAATAAGACAATGCCGTTGACGTAGTGGTAAAACTGCGCACACCAGTTTGATCGTAACGGAACAAATCCTGCATTCGAATATCTGTGAAGCTCGATCCAAGGGCTGACCCCAGGCCAAGGACTTCGTCGATTTCATGAGCCGCAACCGCAGCGAGGTCGTATTTCGAAGGGTCGATTGTTGTCCGGTCGAGATTGCAGATCGTCGTATTCAACGAGATCGTCCCGCCAACGACGGTGCTGCCGGAGGAATGGTTCAACGCCAAGGCATTCGCCACGGTGACCCAGATATTTGAATGAGTCAGAACCGGGTCAGCCGAGGCGATCGGCAGATAGTTGAGTGCCGTGGTGTCGTTGTTCGTGCTGGCCCCGGAAACCAGCTCGTTTCGAACAGTCGAATAGGGGAGAGATGTGAGGTACGTACTACTTTGACCAAGCCCCGACGACATTTCCTGGAACGTGATATAGATCGTGATCGGGTCGGTGAAGACGGCTTCGTATTCACCGATCACGTTGTTGATTGTGGCCTCGATCGTGGCGGCATTCGCGTCGCTCGTGATGGTTGTGTCAAACGTCGGGACGATGAGCAGTCCAGCCCCTGCATGGGACGTCACCGTCGTGGAAAACGAGCTCGCCGTAATGGACCCGGTTGGGGCGGGATTGGCTGAACTGACGACTGTGGTCGGATTTGTGTATCCTGATCCGGCTGCGGGTTGCCAGTCATTGGTTACGGTCATGGTTGCGATGCTGCTCCCTGCCAGCATTCGTCGCAATTCCAGTGGTTCCACCATCGCCTGGAAAGGCGCGAATCGTCGACGGCGAACAGGATATTTGGCCGCGAATCGTTGCATCAGGCGAGTCACAAATCTGTTCAACATCGTTTCAACTCTCCAATGGTGACATTTCCCTTTTGAAAGGCACGCAATCGCTTGGCCCACCAATTTTGCTCATCTGAATCAAAAGGTAATTAAGAAAAATCGAACGTTGACCAATCGAGGCCGGGACACCACCCTCGACAGTCGGAGTATCCCATCGCCCCCTGCGGCCGAAGATGACTTGTGGTGAAGTCGATAAATGCTGCCAAATTCACCCAGTCAACACAAGTTAAACGTCATCGATCGAGTCGGGAATTGCCAACTTCGTCGGTACGGCCATAGATGGCGGTTTCCCAATTCTCGCGAAAATGATCGACGTTCAGGCCGCCAACAATCAGGCTGGTGACGCCAGGATTTCCCAGGACGAATTGAATGGATTCTCCTGGTGCGAGTTTTCCGGAAGCAAGCCCCTTTTTGACGAAGACACCCACGTTCTTTTCAGAGGCACGGGCGATCAACTGCTCATGGCTTTTGTCTTGCAGGTGGTATTCGACCATCAGCACGTCGGCCCAACCCAGCGCGAGCTGTGCACCTTCGACGGTTTTCCCCGACAGACCGATGGCACGAATCAGTCCGCGCGAACGGAATTCCAGCAGAATCGGCACCGTGTCCGTTTGTTCGAGAATCTGACGGTCGTCGCCATGGGAGTGGATAAAGACAATATCCAAAACATCCGTCTGCAGATTTCGCAAGCTACGTTCAAGGCTGGACGTGACGCCCGCCGGGGAAAAATCGTAGACCGATTTTCCATCGGTGAATGTTTCACCGACTTTTGTTGAGAGAACGTAATCACTTCGGCGATGGCCGATCGCCTTGCCGATTCGTTCTTCACTGAGTCCATAAGCGGGTGCTGTGTCGATCAATGTGCAACCAAGATCCAGGACCGAATTCAACAGGCGGGTCACGGCAAGTTCATCAGGAAGATCGTAGGGCTGTGGATACTTCACACCCTGATTGCGACCGATCTTGAATGCACCAAACCCCAGCGGTGGTACAAGCACGCCTGACTTGCCAATCGGTCTCATCGGAATGCTTCGTTCCATCCATGAAGCCTTTCACAAAACTCTGGTCGATCATTTCAGTGAAGTCATTGTAACTTGCCGCGCGCTAGAACTGGCCAGATCGTCTCCAGCCGATCGTTGCGGAAGCAAAGGTATTCATCGTGCAGCATGGTCGTAAAGCCGGAGTCACCGACGATCAGTTCCACCCGGTCACCGATCCTCAATTCGCGTGAGGAGGGTCCAAGATCCAAGACAAGATGTTCGGCGCTTTGCGGACCCAGGCTGGCGTCGCTCCAGTCCTTGACAACGGGCGGATGACGCTCATTGGAGACAGCCGTTCTTCCGGCATCAAGTACGGCACGATCGAATGCGGGTCGACTGACGACTGTTGTCAGTACCGTCAACGCGGGCTTGAGATGAGTGATATCGGGCGTGGCAGTGTGGAGCGGGTCGCCGAAAATGGCTCCGCCCGCTTGAACTTCGGTTAAGCCGTCACAGCGCAATGAATTCTCTAACGATCCCGTCCCTGTGGCGCTGACAATGTCGCAACACAATCCATTTTTCAGGAAAATATCGCGAGTCTGCGTCAGGATTCCGAGAGCTGCGTCAGTCTGTCGGCGTTTCTCTTCAGCGTGTTTGATCTGCAGGACGTGGCCTTCGTACCCCATGATCCCGGCGAGCGTCAGGCCGGGAAGTTGATCAATGGCGCGAGCTAATTCGCGTGCGTCTCGACCGGGTCTGACTCCAGTCCGATCCATGCCGATATTGATGTCGACCAGAGCGCGACAGTTGACCCCTTGTCGAACACATTCGGCAGAGAGTGGTGCCGCCTGGACGTAGTGATCGCACGCAACGATCAGATTGACATGGCGACAGAGGTTGGCAATTCTACGAATCCGAGCATCACCGACGGGAGGATGTGCCAGCAGGATTTCGTGAATTCCTGCCGAAGCAAACACCTCCGCTTCTGAGATTTTGGCACAGGTGATACCGATCGCCCCGTTACGGATCTGGAGATTGGCGATATCCGGGGACTTATGACAGGCGGTGTGCGGTCGCCAGCTTTTTCCAGCGGCGTGCGTGATCGCAGCGACGTGGCTGATGTTCGCTTCAAAGAGGGAGAGATCCAGGCAGAGTGAAGGAGTCTCTAGGTGCGACTTGCGGTCGCCAGGGGAGACCACGATGGTCCTCTCGGAAATTGGGGCAGGTTCATGAAGGAGCTGGAAACGATAAATCACAAGCCATCAGTCATCAGACAGATTTGTTGACAGTGTTGTTTGTGGGCATTGAAGTTGGATTTCGACCACAAACGAAAATTGGGGACAGAGTGAGTCTCTGCCCCCAACATCTGTTTTGACTCAGCCAATGAAGACTACTTGGACTGGTCGGCTGGTTTCGCTTCGGCTTCGGCGGGCTTGGCTTCGCCTTCTGCTGGCTTCGCTTCCCCTTCGGCAGGCTTGGCGTCACCTTCAGCGGGCTTGGCTTCTCCGGCGGGAGCCATGTGTCCAGCGGTTGGGGCGCCCATCTGCATGTGCATCTTGGACATATCAACCGGCGGAGGAGCCACTGGTGCCTTAGCGCCTTCACAACCGATTGCTACGAGGCTGATTACGAGACCAATCGACATCTTTTTCATCTGCGTTGTCCTTCGGGATGTTTAAAAAAAATGACTTCCAGGTGGTCGAGCGCGCCTGGCGGTTCGATTTAAAAACAGCCTTAGCACTTGCCCACAATTCGTATGTCAGGATACGCATTCGTCCAGCTGACGGCAAGCAGTGGAAGGTGGAAGTTGAATGATTGACGGGGGTTGCCAAATATTCGAAAAAACTTGCTGACAAAACTTGTCTGCGGCGATTGACATTCGCGGCGATCCCTGTAACATGCCCCACCCCGCCGCCGACCAAATCGGAAACGCGACGGGGAACCTGATCTTTGAAAACACGGTTGGAGAGAATTGAGAATCAGTTTTGTTCGTATTGATGCGGTTGCTGGCCGTGCAAAGACCTTGTCTTACAAGGCTTTCAGAAATGAAAGTTTTTGCCGGCCTTGTGAC
>CAIULL010000099.1 GCA_903899985.1 uncultured Schlesneria sp. | reverse complement strand
CTTCGGTGAGGTGATGGTTGATGGCGGATTTGGGTTTTTTGGATGGGGGGCGACTTGCTGTTCGCGAAGCGGAGCTTCGGAGTGGGCGGTCCCAAGCGGGAGCTTGGGAACGAGATTCTTGCGGACGAGATTATCCGCTGGAGCTTGAGGGAGAGATTCTACCCTCGTTTTCCTGCATCGAACGGTACCGTTATCGATCCACGAGTGGGAAGAAAGAGCGAAGAGCTTTTGCCACAGATGAACACGGATTCAAACGGATAAATGCAAAAAAGGCAACTGAGTTTTCAAAAATCTTTGATGGGATTCGCGCCTCTTTATCTGTGTGGTTCTGTGTGCATCTGTGGCTGAATTCTTTTGAATTTCCTGGAAGACGAAGTGACGAAAATAGGGAGAAACTTGGTGAACTTAACCACATTGAAGCCATTGCAAACGCTACAAAACAGGGAACTTTGCCAATTTGATCAACTTTTTTTCGAACTTCGGTGAGGTGATGGTTGATGGCGGATTTGGGTTTTTTGGATGGGGGGCGACTTGCTGTTCGCGAAGCGGAGCTTCGAAGAGGGCGTTCCCAAGCGGGAGCTTGGGAACGAGATTCTTGCGGACGAGATTATCCGCGGGAGCTTGGGGGCGAGATTCTTGTGGACGAGATTATCCGCTAGAGCTTGGGAGCGAGATTAACGGGATAAAAATCGTTCGCTGTGCCTCGCCCACCGTGCTGGATATGCTTCATTCGGGTTCAATCACCTCAACGCACAACAACGCCTCGAGTTCGGTTTTGTATGAACGGTCAGCTTCGGATCAACCGTCACTTCGTTTTCAAGATTGCGGCACCGACGATTGCGATCAGCGCTCTTCTGCTCGCACTCGGTGTCATGGCAGCGTGGAGCGTTCAGGATCAACATTTTCGAAGCTCAGAGTTAATCGCACACGAGGTTCACGGGATACTTGCTGCTCAGGACCTTTATATCTCCCTGCGTGAAATTCGGCATCAGCTTCAGCAATACGGACGCAGTCGCGACGGGCAACATCTGGAAGAGGTTCAGCGAATCAGTGAAAAGGCGATTTCGCACATGGATTACGCCGAAACTCATTCATCGACTGATCCAGAGCGCCATGTGATGCAAGTTGTCCGACACGCGTGGGCCGGTTTTTCTGAACGTTTCCAGGATTACGTAACGAAGTTTCCTCAACCGCAGTTTGACTCCGAAGCTGCGATCGATCAACTGCTGGAAGATATCAGTGACGTCGTCAAACCGGCAGACCAATTCCTCGCCCTCAATCGAACTGCGGTCGACACGACGAACGAGGCGAATCGTCATACTGCTGAACAATCACGTCAGGGTTTTCTGTTGCTGGGCATTACGGGAGGAGCGGCCGGATTGATTGCCGGGCTGTTGATCGCTCGCGGTGTCAGTCAGTCGATCGTTCAGCTGGACATCAGCGTACGGGGCGCAGCGGGTCGCATGTCGGATGTCGTTGGGCCGGTCAAGATTTCTCGAAGTGGCGGATTTCGGGAACTCGAAGCGGGGCTGCAGGAAGTGGAAAGCCACATCACAACAATTGTGGAACGTTTACAGCAACGGGAGCTGGAGGTACTGCACAGCGAGCAGCTTGCGGCCATCGGACAGCTGGCTGCCGGTCTGGCTCATGAGCTTCGAAATCCGCTCATGCCGATGAAGATGTTAGTTCAGGGGGCGATCGATCGGGATGACGGGGTGGGTTTGAATGGTGAGCAGCTTCTGGTGGTCGAAGAAGAGATCACACGACTTGAACATTCGATTCAAGATTTTCTCGACTTTGCTCGACCACCAACACTTGAAAAATCGCCGCAGGATATTCGTCTGGTCGTGGAACAAACGGTCGAACTCGTTTCTGGCCGTGCCGATCGTCAGCGAGTTCAGATTCTCGATGACTTTCCCGAAGAACCGGTCATGGTTGAGGCCGATCCGGCTCAACTGCGACAGGTTGTCTTGAACCTGTTGTTGAATGCCCTCGATGCAATGCCAGATGGAGGACGAATTGACGTGACGATTTCCCAGACTCGATCCCCGCATTGGCAAAGCAAGTCCGAAGGAGATTCGAGTAACGCGTGGACTCTGCTTTCAATCCATGATTCTGGCGAAGGATTCGCGTCGGAGATTCTTGATCGACTGTTCGAACCCTTTTCCAGCACGAAAGAGACGGGGACCGGTTTGGGGATGTCAATCTGTCGGCGAATCGTTGAGGCGCATGGCGGAATCATCACGGCATCGAACAGTCCTCAAGGGGGAGCGGTGATCGATGTCTCGTTGCCACCCGTCGAGTGAATGAGACAGAGATTGATTGCCAAATCACCTCCTTCGAAACGAAGATTCTTCGAGGTCGATTAACTGCCGATATCGTTGCACAATTTCGGGTGTGGCGACCAATGGGAGATTCTTCTCGAGAACGATAATTTCCATCCCCTTGATCAAGCGACGGAATTTCACGTCTCGCAGTTCGTGTTGTTCTGTTTTTCTGGCTGATTCTTGCGCCTGCTGCCGACGCTCGTCATAACTTTTCCAGCTCGGTAGCTCTTTCAATTCTGCCAGCAGTTTTTCTTGATTTTCGGCCTTCAGTAATGCAGATTCTTCCCAATGCTGATCATCGCCCAATTCCGGCCATTTTTCCGAAATTTCCTGCAAAAGACTTCGGCGACCGGCCCCGCCTCGACCTCGACCGCCTCGACGCGGCGCTTGCGGTACGGATTGAAGATGTTTGTCATAGGCCGTGAATACAGCCTGGCAATCGTCTTCGAGTTTGAAACCAAGGTGCTTACTGAGCTCAATGACAATCCGCTTGGAGACCGGCGGTGCCTGATCGACCAGGCTTTGCAATGAGCCTTTGACTGATGCCAGATTCAGCGGCGATTGTCTGGCGGCATCTGCCGACTCGGTCCCGGCGATCGAATCCGACTTCACTTCGGACTCTTTTTTTGCACGATCCTGATCATCGTCAGGCAGGCGGCTATAGGTGCGCAGGTAGACATCCGACGTTCTCAATGGAATATCGATCGTGTCACCGACAGTGACCGCATAGGCGTATGCTTCAGCGAACGAGACTTCGCCATCGCCGTTAATGTCGCAGGTCGCGATTGGAACTCCGTTGCGGCTTCGGCCGGCCATCGCGCCCCAGAAATAGCTGCTGAATTCTTCGTCGTGTTTAATATCGGGTCGACATCCTGCTGCAGGAAGGTAGTGTTGTTGAGCAAAAAATCCCGCACGAAGATGCGTTGAAAGACCTTTCGAAGAATCCATCTCGTTAAAAACGGTCCGGGCAAAACCGCCGCAATAACACTGCGCCATGACCATCACGACAGGAACCTCGGGCGGCAATTCGTCTAACCATCGAGTGAATTGGCGTGCCGTGATCTTTTTGCCGTTCCAACAGTCGATTGTCGTGTTGTATGGGTCATCATCCGAACCGGCACTTCCATGTGCCGTGACATAAATGATCAACCGGTCCTGTCGCTGAGCCCCTTTTACAAACTTTTGAAGACTCGAACGGACGAGAGCCGGGTCGATCGCTCCTGAGATCTTCGGAACCCGGTGATTCCTGTACTCAACGGTTTCACGATCGCCTCCTCGATGAAGAGAGGCGAGCAGGTCAAAGGCCTGGGAGGTCTTTCCGGGTGATTTCGAACTCAGTACCTGTAAGTCGGGTGCCGTGTCGTATCCATCGGCAAAAAAGATGTCATGCAGCCTTGATCCCCGATGTTTTTCATCAAGGACCTGTTGAAAGAAGACCACGTTGGCTTCCAGTGACGCTTGATTCCCTTCGGGGTTGTAACCACCGCCGATCGTCAGGAAATAGTCGGTGGCGCAGAGCGATTGGCTGTAACCAGCCAGAATCACAAGTCCACAGACCAGGTGCCTCAACTGATCTGAGAAAATGAATCTGTGAAATGGTCGAAGGACCACGAATGTTTTCGTCATAGTGATCGTCATGTCGTGATACTCCATCTTACGGCTTAACGATGTCGCAGCAGATGATCTATCAACGCTGGATGCCAGAATCTCAAGTGAGCGATCGAAGCCAGCACAAATAATGTCACCGAACTGATTGCAGCACCATAGAGAAAACTGAGTGGTCGGTAAGTCCATAGATAACTGCCCCCTTCAGCCGGGCAGTCGACCGCACGGAAAAGACCGTGGGGCTTTTCGATCACAGGATCTCCGTCGCGAGTGACCGTCCATCCGGGATAGGCAAGTTCCGTCAAGACCAGCGACTGACGGCCCTGTCGATTTCCTTCGACGACGACGCGGCGCGTGCCACGTCCAAATTGCCTTTCGCTCTCGGCGGCAATGGGAATTGATTCCGTTCCCACGTAGGCTCGACCCGGGAACAATGACGCCCCCCCTTCGGTCTCGCTTGCCCGGAAACGATAAAGGTAGATCGGTTCAGCGCGACCCCAGACCCGGTTGAGGAACGGGTCGACTCCTTTCCAGATGAGATCGACCTGCCAAGCCGTTTCGTCCAGCGGCTCAAAATTCAAGACATGTGTCACGCCAGCCTGGCTGAGCCACCGCCTCAGTTCTGGCGAACAGCCAGTCGGCTTTCCGTTGGGGAGTGGCTTCTCTCTTGGTGGCATTGCGAAAGCCGGGTCAACGTATTCAGCCGGAGCGATCCCGAGATACCAGGGGACGCATGAGACTCCCAGCAGGTTACAAACATTAGGGCCTGGCGCAAGCAATCGCGATAACCGGGGCTCGGCAAGCAGTCGTTTACGGACTTCACTTGCGTCGCGAAAAGCGATGGCAGGTGTCGACGTGATATAGGTGTATTTAACCATTCGGCTGACCAGCCACAGGTCACCGCAGGTTGAACAGAACACCACGACAAACACCAATATCCGCAAAAACGGAGGCGAGCGTTGCATGCGGAAATGACTGAAAGACTTGCCGGCCATCAAGGCAATCGCCAATGTCGTCACGATCCCGTAACGGCCAGGCCCACGGAAAAAACTGAACCCGGGCAGCGATAAGCCAATGGGTAGAAGCCAGCCCGTGGCATACACCAGTCCCAACGCGCCAGCAACCAGCCAGTAAACAGTCGTGGCATCGATCATCAAATAAGGGGCGCAGGGTTCTTGCTGAACCGTGATGTTGATGCGTTTACCCTCTTCGCGGCTCAGCGGGAGCTTTGTTCTCCCGGCAAATCCGCGCAACCAGATAATCACAGCAAAAAAGGCCATCGCGATGGGAACCATTCCGCAGTAGACGTGAGCCTCAACCTTATTCGTACCGGCATTGAGCGCTCCGGGTCGACAGGCACGGATTGCTTCGTCCAGATCGTGATTCGGCCCGAACCAGTGCCACGGCGCGACGAACTCGGCAACATCACGGACGATGTTTTCTTCGTCAATTGACTGAGGGCTATACCAGCACCAGGGAGCAATCAGTTGCGAACTATACAGTGGCGGCATGTGTCCATACGCCGGATCATATTCGTCACTGGTAATCACTCGGGTGCTTCGCTGTTTTAATTCCCATGTTGGCACAACCTGGATACCTGCCAGGCAGATGCCTGCGATTCCTGCGAGGACCAAGCCCAGGGCCGCTCGCTTTCCACAGTGACCATTGACAGGACAAGTTCCGTTTTGCTTCTGGCGTTGTTCGATCCAGAGTCGGCAACATCCATAGGTCGCAACGAGCAACTGGGTGATAAACGCCAGATGATAATGTCCCGCGAGCAGCTGCATGCCGAGAGCGCCACTCAATCCAATCGCGTACCTCCACCATCGGGTTTGCAGAAAGGATTCAACGCACCAGAGTGACACGGGAAGCCAGGCCCCTGAGAGAATGGCCCATTCAAGACAGGCGCGCGGGGGAAACCAGCCATAAGTGAAGACCAGTGCGGTGAAAACGGCACCTGCTTCTGTCAGCCCCAGTCGCCTGGCGAACAGCGATGTTGCGACAAAACAAATGATGTAGTGCAGCAAGTGCTCAGCGTTGTAGGCGGTATTCAGATTGAAAAACCAATAAAACAGCAGGTGAAACGGATATGCGGCCCCTGTCTGGCTTTCACCCAGGACGGGATATCCGAATCCCGATAGATCGTTCCAGAGGGGATAATTTCCCCCCTTCAATGCGTCAGCTAAAAACGCTTTCTGGGGAAAAAAATAGGGATAAAGATCACCACCAATGAAGCCGGCACCGCCGTAAAGCGGCCACCAGAACAGGAATGTCATCGCCACGGCGACGAACAATAATCTCAATGAATTGCGGGGCTGGGTTAACATGCCAACAGTTTAGCGATCTTCAGAATTGCCGCGAACCGAGTATCGCTGGGAATCCTAGTCTTAACGAGACCTGAAATCGAACGCTAAGGTTTCAGTCTCATTGTGAGTGATCTGAAGCCGTGGGTAGAATCCGCCGGTTCGGCGGCGCATTCTTAAGGACTGCGATCAGCGTGTTCGATCCTCCGTGTTTTTGGAATTGGAGAACTGCGATGAAACGACGTGAATTCCTGGCGTTTGGTATTGCTCTCGTGGGACTGGCGGGATTCGTCCACGCTGCGGACAAACCAGATCCGAGCGGAACCTGGAAATGGTCGATCACATTCAATGATCAGACCCGTGATGTCACGCTGAAGCTGAAACTGGATGGTGACAAGCTGACGGGGGCCATGCTTGGTCGCGATAACCAGGAAACGAAAATCGACGATGCAACATTTAAGGACGGCGAGGTCGCCTTCTCGGTCACTCGCGAACGAAACGGGCAGAAGAATACGACGAAGTACAAGGGCAAACTTGATGGCGACGCGATCAAGGGAACAATCGAAATGACTCGTGACGGCAATACAACGAACCGCGATTGGAATGCGAAACGAGAAAAGGCCTGATTCATCCCACATCTGAGTCGCGGTAAAAAGCGAATCGAGATGGAATCTGGATGCTTACCGACGGTAAAACATGGACAGGTCTGGCTCATACCAGACCTGTCCATTCCGTTTATCGATGTCTCGCCCGTCGAATCACAGAGGTACTTCATCATGTTGATACGTCAGGTTGCCTGGATGGCAACAGTGTGGATGGTCTTCGCCGTATTATTGCCGTCGTTGCCGGCAGCGGAGCCGACGCGGCCGAATATCCTGTTTCTTTTCTCGGACGATCTGACCTGTCAGGCGATCAGCACTTACGGAGACAATCGGCGATTGCTGGAGACGCCGAATATGGACCGGATTGCCCGCGAAGGGATCCGTTTTGATCGTTGTCTCGTGACGAACTCGATCTGTGGACCGAGCCGTGCCTCGATTCTGACCGGCAAATACTCGCACCGAAACGGTTTCTACAATAACACGAACAGCAAATTCGACAGCAATCAGCAGACGTTTCCCAAGCTGATGCAGGCGTCTGGATACTCGACCGCGATGATTGGAAAATGGCATCTCGTCAGCGAACCGACCGGATTTGATCACTGGCACATCCTGCCGGGGCAAGGAATTTATTATAATCCGCCCATGATCAGAAATGGTCAGCAGGTCAAACACAACGGATACACGACCGACATCATTACGGACCTTTCAATCGAATGGCTGAAAAACCGTGACAAGTCGAAACCGTTTGTGCTGATGAGTCAACACAAAGCCCCTCATCGCGAATGGGCTCCGGCGCTGCGACATCTGGGCTGGGACAATGATCGAAAGTATCCCGAGCCAGCAACCTTGTTCGACGACTACGCAGGACGAAGCAAGGCGATCAGCGATCACGATATGGGTCTTGATCGGACCTTCACGGATCTTGATGCCAAATTTGTCGCTCCGCCCAACATGACAGAAGAACAACTTAAAGTTTGGAATGCGTATTACGAACCCCGCAATGCGGCGTTTCGTGAAGCGAGACCGACGGGTTCGGATCTTGTCCGCTGGCGCTACAACCGCTACATGCACGACTATCTCGGTTGCGTCAAAGCGGTTGACGAGAGTGTCGGACGGCTGCTTGATTTTCTGGACAAAGAGGGACTCGCCGAAAACACAGTTGTGGTTTGTTCGTCTGATCAAGGTTTCTTTCTCGGCGAGCACGGCTGGTTCGACAAACGCTGGATTTTTGAAGAATCGGTGCGGTCACCGCTGATGATCCGCTGGCCGCAAGTCGTGAAGCCGGGCAGTGTGAACGGCCGCATTGTCTCGCTAATCGACTTCGCCCAGACGTTCCTTGAGATCGGAAATATCAAAGCGCCTGCTGACATGCAGGGGCGCAGCCTTGTTTCGCTTTGTAGGGGTGAAACTCCAGCCGATTGGCGTACGAGTCTCTATTACCATTACTATGAATTCCCGGTACCCCACCGTGTTCACCCGCACTACGGCGTGATCACCGATCGTTTCAAGCTTGTGCATTATTACAAACCAGACATCGACGACTGGGAATTGCTCGACCGGGAAAAGGATCCTCTTGAGCTGAAGAATTTTTACGCCGATCCCGGGTATTCCCAGACGGTCAAAGAGCTGCATGCGGAAGTGGAAAGACTGCGACAAGAAGTCGGTGAGACAGTCGAACCGCCACGTGCCGCTTACGGAAATCAGCCGTTTGAAAACGAACCGAAACGGCCTTCGACGGTCCCCAATCGAAAATAGACGACCTCGGTCATGATAGCCCGCCGCCGAGTCGAGAGATGTGCGTTGCCAAGAGGAGTACCCTCGCTTTGCGACAGCTCTCGAACAATTCGGGTCAAATCAGTTCGGGCATCGCCTTCCAGTTGTCCACGAGGGTATGTGGGCGGCTTGAAAGGTCGTTCAAGTGGACCGCCAGTGGGTCGATGCCGAAGTGGTGATAGAGCGTTGCGTGAACTTCGCCAAAGTGGACGGGACGATCGGCGATTTTTGCTCCGTTGCGGTCGGTTGCTCCGATGACCTGACCGGTTCGGAACCCTCCACCCGCGATCAGTCCGTTACCGACGTCAGGCCAGTGATCGCGGCCCGCTTCTGGATTGATTCGTGGTGTCCGACCAAATTCACCCCATGCCACGACCGCGACGTCTTTATCGAGACCCCGTTCGTGAAGGTCCGTGATCAACGCGTGCATCCCCTGATCAAACAAGGGAAAATGCGTGTTTTTACATTCACTGAAATTGCTGGAGTGAAAATCCCAGCGTCCGAAGTTGAGTGTCACCACGCGAGCACCCGCTTCGACAAGTCGGCGTGCCATGAGAAATTGTTCGAGGTTGCGAGGTGCGCCGTCGCCGTAATTGTTTGGATCACCTTTGCCATATCGAGCCAGCAAGGCGGGATCTTCATTCGAAATATCCAATGCTTCGGACAGCCTGCTTGACGTCAAAATTCCCATCGCCTGTTTGTTCAGTGAATCGAGTCCATCCATCATTCCTTTTGCATCGGCATCGCGACGGAAGTGATCAAAACTTGCAAGAAGTTGCTGGCGATTGGAAAGTCGACCGAGGTCGATTCCGTTCAGTTTCATGTCGTCTCGCGACGGGCCGGAAGGACGAAATGCGGCGTGGGTCACCCCGAGAAATCCCGGATGACCCGGGGAACCGTAGGGAGGATGACCCGCGTTGGGAGCCAAGCCGAAAAACGGAGGAACCGTTTGATTGACCGGGCCGAGCACTTTGGAAATTGTCGAGCCGATCGAGGGCCAACCACCGGCAGGCTGATTCGTTGCTTTACGTCCGGTGTAACAGATGAACGAGTCATGGTCACCACTGGGTGAACCATACACCGACCGTAGCGGCACCAGTTTGTCCATGATCGAAGCGAGTTTCGGCAAATGCTCGCAAATCTGGATGCCGGGGACGTTTGTATCAATCGGACGGAACTCGCCTCGAATTTCGGCTGGAGCGTCCGGCTTCAGGTCGTACATATCCTGATGTGGAGGAGCACCCACCATGTAGATCATGATGACTGCTTTATGCGATTTCGTAATTCCCGATGCTTGTTCGGCATGAAGCAGATCAGGCAGAGTAAGCCCACCCAGTCCTAACGCACCGATCCGCAAGGCGTCACGCCGGGTCACCCCGTCACATAATCGATGAGAAGCACCGGAAATTGTCAGCATGGAAAGTCCTCGTTCGGCAAGGCCGCGTTTTGTAGCGGTTTCTTCATCAGGGCGGGAAATCGGGCAGGTCTTCCATTGGATATTTTCGCTACCCCGTCATCGGGGCAAGCAGAAGCCAATGTTGATGCATTCATGGTAAGCGAATATCGGTCTGACCGCCAAGTGTTATTCAGCAAAATCACTCGTCGATCCGTTCAGCACCGACATGACCGGACTGTCCTGAACACTCGAACTGGCACTCGTCGTCGCAAGGCTGGGACAAGAACTGGCGTGGACATTGTTCCGCATTCGCCCACCAACCAACCGTGGCCGTCTCGTCGAACTGACGGACGATCTGGTCTTGTCACGTCAGGCATCGCTACTGCCCGATCCGCCGTTGACAGAAACGATTCCACAGGAGGTCGTTCACGCCGCACACTGATGGTCGGACCAACACAGCGATCTCTTACAGGTCATCAAAAAAGACTGAGTCGTATCCAGAGTTTGTTACGATGGTTTATCATCCCTTTGGAAAACGGTTGATCGTCAAACTCTGGTATGAAACCTGTTCTTTCGTGACTAAATATCGGGACATTCGACGTGGCTTTGATCGAGATTCGTGATGTCTGCAAAGTTTACAACCTCGGCGAGGTCAAAGTGGATGCGTTAAAGAACGCGCAGCTGACGATCGAGCAGGGGGAGTACGTCGCGTTGATCGGACCGTCGGGGTCTGGCAAGAGCACATTGATGAATACGCTTGGTTGCCTCGATCGACCGACTTCCGGCAGTTACAAACTGGCTGGTGAAGAGATCGCGACCATGTCAAACGATGGTCGCGCCAGGATCCGCAATCAGCGAATCGGATTCGTCTTTCAAAACTTCAATCTGTTGAATCGGACGTCGGCACTGGAAAATGTCGAATTGCCGCTTCTGTATGCAAAAGGAATCTCCGCCGCTGATCGTCACCGACGCGCGATCGAAAAACTGTCGCTGGTGGGGCTTGGAAATCGGCTTGACCATCATCCCAGCCAACTTTCGGGCGGACAGCAGCAACGTGTCGCGATCGCACGAGCTCTCGTTAATGAGCCTGCCATCCTGATGGGGGACGAACCGACCGGAAACCTGGATTCAAAGACCAGCCGCGAGGTGATTACTTTATTTCGAGAATTGAACGAATCGGCGGGAATTACGGTCATTCTGGTGACCCACGATGCAAATGTCGCCAAGAACGCCAAACGGGTCGTTGTGCTTCGAGATGGGGGGATCGTCTGCGACACGACAGATTTTCGTCAGGCGTTACACGTCCTACAGGCGGGTCTTGAAGAATAACCCTCGTCTGGCGCGATGCCGTCCGACGATGAATTGCGGGGATGGTCCATTCTTCGTTATGAGTGTTTTGGTATGGATGCCAATCACCGATGTCGCACGGTCGCAGTATTGGCGATGTTTCTTCTGCTATCGGCAAAATCTGCCGATGCCCAGCGGCTTCTGCCGACGTTGTTTCCCGAACAACGGTCAATCCAAATCCGAGATCCGTCGCAGCTTCCCAAGTACCGGATCAACGACTCGGTTCCGCCCCCGACCGTGTCCACCAAAGTTGATCTTGAGCCGTATCCGGTATCGCTTGATGATGTCATACGAATTTCGCTCAGCCGAACCGATGTCGTTCGAATTCTCGTTGGAACGACAGCCACATCGAGCGGTCAGACAATTTATGACGCAGCGATTACGAATACGACGATCGATCAGAACAACGCCCGGTTCGACCCGGTTTTTTCGGCAACCAGCGCCTACAACAACGTCGAAAGTCCAAACACGGGTTTATCGGCAATACCCGGTCAGGCGTTACTCTACGGCATTCGTACCGATGCGTTCGCAAATTCAACAAATTTGACGAAACTGAATGCTCTCGGCGGAACCGCGGGCGTTGGCTGGAATTCGACGACCTCGCAATTTCGCCCCGACATTTTTCCGCTTAACCCCCAAACATCAAGTTCCACGACGCTGAACTATACCCAACCCCTCTTGAAGGGAGCCGGGTTTGGGCCAAATCTTGCGCCGATCGTTATCTCTCGTATTAACACGGAGATCTCGTTTTTTACGTTGAAAGATTCTGTACAGGAGATGGTTCGAGGAGTTATTGACGCGTACTGGTCGCTGGTCTCCGCTCGAACCGACGTCTGGTCCAAGCAGCAGCAGATTGAGCAACTGGAAGTCGTTGTGAATCGAATCAAATCCCGAGTCAAAGTCAATCTCGATAACCGGGCTGATCTTTCGCAGGTCCAGGTGACTTTGGCCAATACTCGTGCCGCCCTGGTGACGTCTCGCGCGAATGTGATTCAGCGTGAGGACGTATTGCGAAATATCATCGGCATGCCTCCTGCTGACGGGAAGCGACTGATTCCGTACTCTCCTCCTACGGACGAACGGTTTCATCCGGACTGGTCTCTGATCCTCGAAATCGCTTCGGAACGTCGTCCGGATCTGGTCGAACTGAAATTAATCATTGAGGCGGACGAACAACAGATTCTCATCGCAAAAAACGGGGCGCTGCCGCAACTCGATGGCGTTGCTCTCTATCGCTGGAATGGCCTGGAGGGAACAACGCCAAGCGGACGGCAAATTCAAACCGGGACGGGTGCCAACACGGACTGGACGCTTGGTGTCAATTTTTCCGTTCCACTCGGCTTGCGTCAGTCGCGAGCATTGTTGAGGCAACGAGAACTGACGATCGTTCGCGATCGAATCAACCTTCAACAGGGTATGCACAACGCAGCCCACCTGCTGGCGACCAATATCCGAACCCTGGATCAGAATTACGAGCTCTATCTGGCTTATCGCGAAGTCCGCGAGGCGGCCAAGATCAATCTTGATTATCAACTGGCCAAATATCGGACCGGAAGTGCCATTCTTATCAACGTCTTGCAGGCGGTAACCGACTGGGGGAATGCGATTTCTAACGAAGCCGCTTCACTCGCCGCGTACAATACGACGTTAGCAACCCTCGAACGCCAGACAGGGACCATTCTCGAAACGCACGGCGTGCGATTTTTTGAAGAACGGTTTGGTTCAATTGGTCCACTAGGCCGATTCGTTTCAGACGTCTGCTATCCGCTGGAAAACCGACCTTCTCTCAATGGCGACCGTTATCCAACCTCAGACAAGCCCTCGGAAGAGAAGTTTGAATTGGAACGCCCGAAGAATATGCGAGCGAAACCGTTGAGCATCGACTACGAAAAAGATGACTTGCCAGGTCTGGAAGAGAGTCTGCCTGATGTCCCGCCATCACCAAGACCGAATTCGTCTCAGGAACCAAACCCGTCAACGACACCCCCATTCCGCAGCACAGATGAAGCTCCTATTCCCCCCATTCCCGAAGGCCCAAAGCCAGGCGTTGAAACTCCATCGGTCTCAGCCAAACCCAAATCGATCAGGCAGCGAGTTCTCAGCTGGCTACCTCGGTAGTTCGAAGAAGGTGGTTATCGTCGTCATACGATCGATCAATCCTGGATTTTCGAACCCACTTCAACGTTCCAGTGTCCTATTTGCGAAACATCCCCTGTTACTGCTATCATCCAATTTCATGCGAGAGTGGCGAAACTGGCAGACGCGCTGGATTTAGGATCCTGTACCTTAATCGGTGTGGGGGTTCGACTCCCCCCTCTCGCATTTTTTGTTTCGCTGCGGTGATTCGAGGGTTAACGATGACCTCTTGTGAAGAGTTTCACGGGGGGTCAAGTCGTTATCATTCCCGATTTTGAGCAGATTTTGACTTTTTTCGTGCGAATCTCACGCAAGATCTTGCAATCGCTTCATTGGTTTCATCGAACGAAAGCCAAATCAGCTTGTGGTGTTGGACAGAGTCCCTGTTTTTTTTGACGCCCGTGGTTTGAACAACAGCAGAAATGTAGAAATCAGAATCAGAGGGACAATGACAAACCAATACGGAACAAACCAGAAAGAATACGAAGTTCCAAGTCCGTGCAGTTGTTGTACAAACACTGGTGCGAGAAGTTCCGGCAACACTTCTCCTTCGCTGCCATTTCGAAAAAGCAGAATGGATTTATTGGGCAATAACGGGACGTAGTTGGGGTTCACGCCAGAGGGGAGGGTACAATATCCGACCAATTGGATTTGTGTCCGCTCCAATTCATCAAATCGGGTTCTTACCAACCCCCATTTGGACGAGCACAGCACGTCGACCGTATCATCATCCACTCGAAAGGAAAATTGTCCTCAAAGCGAAAGCTTCTGATCCAAACTTCCGTGAAAACGCGTGCCGCCGCCAACGTGATGATTCCCGTCTTTCGTCGCCAACCTTTGAAAAACTCCCACATGATTCACGCCAGCTGCACATTGCCGGTGAATTGACAGAACTTCCGATTCGCAAAACTACAACGTGATTTTGAAGTGATTGTCGCCATTTTCTTTGACCGTGAAGCTTAGCCCACTCGTGTCGACCTTACTGTATTTCGCTGGAACGATTTGGATGGGTTTATCCTTCTTTCCAGATTTAGCTTTGGCAATCATTTGCTTCTGCAATTCAGAAGCCTTTTTCAAGTACTCTTGAGCTTGAGCATCATTTGATGGACGTTGAGAAACTTCTTTGGCGAAGTCGTTACCGTCGTCGGCTGACACGTCAACAGCAACTGCAACTCTGACCGGACCGACGGGAACGGACGAAACTTTGAACTTTCCATCCGGGCCGGTAATACAAAGTGCAACCGGACCTTTTTCAGGAACGATTGCTACTCGGGCACCCCCTAAGGGTGCATTCGAAAACGTTACGGTCCCGTCCGCCGGAGCCACTTTGAGTTCCGATTTCGAACATCCGACACCTGCCAGCAGTAAACAAATGCAGGGGGCTCCGAACAATTGATATCCACGAAACACGATCTGATGCTTTCTAGACTCGAGTCGAATTAATTGCACTTTAAGACACGAAAAACAAAAAAGGGGGCTGAATTCGCAGGATTCAAAGTCGATCAATGGAATTTGAATCCTGTGATTCGCCGCCCCTATTTGTCGAATGTTTTAGTAATCCCCGACAGTCTGGCCATCAGCGCGATCACCAAGCCTTTGGTAAGTGTTCTTGTGATCAATGTTTTCGCTCAAGAAATGGACCGAGCCATCAACAAACAGAAAGTGTGCTCCACCAACATGCTGAGACCGGAATCCCCAGCTGATATTCCAATTGTTCGGATTCGTGCATCCGGCAACTCGAACTTGAGACGGCAAACACCAGGTGCAAGTTGTAAAGTCGTTGATGGGAACGATCGTGGATGCATGGAAATTCCCGATCCCATTCGTCACCCAGAAACCTCCTCCGTAGTGATCGTTACACGATGGCAGAATTTCACCCATGTGAATCGTGTTTGATGTACCGTCGGTCACGCTAGAAATTTTGATGCTTGGCCCGTCACGACTTCCCATGCCGGAAAGCTGGCTCGGATCCAAGCCGTCACCGTTATTCTCAAGTTTTAAGGCAAACTGCTGGTAAGGATTGCAGGATCCACTGACAGAGACATTCCCCTGTGAACCGAGCGATCCATCATAGTTCGTCTGTCCCGCACCACCGTATGTGCTTGAGCTACGCCCGTCTGAGGGGCACAGCGCCATCGGAATCACGTGCGCAATGACTTTCTGTCCATCGGCAAGTACCTGCTGAGATGCGTCGACTGCATTAAAATTTATCTGGTTAAAGAGTGGTGCCTGGTCAAAATAAGGCAGCAATCGTGGCTGGAATCCCATATTTGGCGGCGTTGAACAACACCCACCTGTTCCTCCGATCGGAAACATCAGGAATACGTCGTGATAGTTGGCCAGCGCCAGCCCATATTGCTTCAGATTATTCTTGCACTGGGTCCGACGAGCCGCTTCGCGAGCTTGCTGAACAGCAGGCAGCAACAGGGCTATCAGAACCGCGATGATCGCAATGACGACCAGCAACTCAATTAATGTGAACCCTTTCGATCGACTTCGCCTCAGCATCATGAGCCTCTCCTGTTCGAAAACATTGATGAAAAACGAACCTGATTCGTAACACGCCCGAAACAAAAAGCGGATGCCGATCGGCAAAACCGCACATAACTTTAATCTCGGATTAAGATAACAGATCGCATTAGAACATGCTTATCGAACCTACCACGCAGCAAAACCCATTGCAAGTTCAATAGCGGCGGACACTTAGTTTTCTGAAATGCGCATCAAAGGGTAAGTTTCGGCGAGTCAAAACGAATACGGAATCTGAAATTGGTGTTTGACATTCGTTGACGAATCGGTTGATATTGATGAACGGTTTAGAAGACCGCCTGCCAAAATCTCCCACCATTTTCACCGTTGCTTGTGAATACCTTCGAGGATCCCCTCGTATGCCGCTTCTTCATCGATTGTTCGTCGGTCTGATTGCTGTAACGACCGCATCCAGCTTCGCGGTCGCAGCCGATCGAAAGATTGAGTTTAACCGGGATATCCGCCCGATCCTTTCGAATAACTGCTATCTCTGTCATGGTCCCGACAAGAATCAGCTTCAAGCGGGGTTACGTCTCGACAAATCCGATTTCGCTAAGACCAGGCTCGAGTCTGGGCAAACCGCAATAATTCCGCATGATGTCGCCGGAAGCAGCTTATATGCAAGAATAATTTCCAAAGACGCTCACGCGAAAATGCCGCCGACTGATAGCGGCAAAACACTCACCCCATCCGAAATTGAACTGCTCAAACAATGGATCGAGCAGGGGGCCGAGTATCAGGGACATTGGTCTTTCATTCCTGCGGTTCGCCGCGAGCCACCAACAACCAGGTTTACGGGTTACGTTCGCAACGAGATCGATCGATTCATACTCAGCCGATTGGAAGCCGACGGCCTTGAGCCATCTCCAGAGGCCGACAAATTTTCCCTGATTCGGCGTGCAACAATCGATTTAACAGGACTTCCTCCGACCCCTGCGGAAGTCGATGCCTTCCTGGCAGACAATTCCTCCGAAGCATATGAACGTGTCATCGACCGGTTACTGATGTCTCCACGTTACGGCGAACATCAGGGACGGATCTGGTTGGACGCTGCCCGCTACGGAGATACCCACGGATTGCACCTCGACAACGAACGATCGATGTGGCCCTACCGTGAATATGTCATCAATTCACTGAATCAAAATATGCCGTTTGATCGCTTTACTATCGAGCAACTGGCAGGAGACCTGATCCCTGACGCCACGATCGATCAGAAGATTGCATCAGGCTTTAACCGTTGTAACGTCACCACGAGCGAAGGGGGATCGATCGATGATGAAGTCCTGGTCCGGTACGCCGTCGATCGAACAGAAGCCCTTTCAACTGTCTTCCTCGGGCTGACGCTTCAGTGTGCCGTCTGTCACAGCCATAAGTTCGATCCGGTTTCACAAAAAGAATTCTATTCTCTGTATTCCTATTTCTATTCGATGGCCGACGCGGCGATGGACGGCAATGCTTTGCTTCCACCTCCAATATTAAAGCTCCCCAGCGAAGAACATACAAAAAAACAGCGAGACCTTGAGGGACAACTGGCAACAATTCAGCAGACCATTGCTACCGAACTGGCAAACACGCTTTATGTCGATCCGTGGGAAGGCTCAACGCCACCCGCAGATGCACTTTCGGTCCTGCGACAGGAAGTGATCTGGGTCGACGACGACCTGCCAGCAGGCGCTCAATCTCAAGGAGATTCTCCCTGGAGATTCGTCACAAAAGGTGAAGGGCCGGTTTATTCGGGCGAAAAGTCCTCGACACGAACTGCAACGGGGTTATCACAACATTTCTTCACGGGTGCCAATCCCGGGCTGAAGATCGGCGAAGGTGACGTGCTTTTTGCCTATGTTTTTCTCGACCCCGCTAATCCTCCAAAGTCGATCATGCTTCAGTTCAATGACGGTAGCTGGGATCACCGCTCCAACTGGGGTGACGAGGACGCGATCGGGTTTGGCGTCAAGAATACTCCCGGTAAGAGAATTGCCGGACCATTGCCGAAAACGGGCGAATGGGTCCGCATGGAAGTCAAGGCGGCCGATGTCGGACTCGCTGCCGGGGCAACGCTAAATGGCTGGGCGTTCACTCAATCGGGCGGTACGTGCCATTGGGACCGCGCGGGTGTGGTCACGTACGCAAGTCCGGCACCGACGGAGTTCGGCTCGCAAATCGCCTGGGAGCTATCCGAACGACCAACCCCGAAAACAACGTATCCTGGACCGATTCAAGAGGCCTTGAAACTTGAACCAGCAAGAAGATCCGCAGATCAGCAAAAGCAGTTACGCGAATACTTCATTCAGAATGTGAATACCGGGACACGCGCCAAATTTGCCGCTCTGCAAAGCAAGATCGCAGAATTAAACAAACAGAAGAACGACGTTGAAGCGACGATTCCGGCGACCATGGTCAGTCAAGACCTGCCACAACCTCGCGAGACTTTCGTACTCGTTCGCGGTGCATATGACAAGAAGGCTGATAAAGTCGATCGTGGAGTTCCCGCCGTCTTGCCGCCGCTTCCCGAAGGGGTACCAAACAATCGGTTTGGTCTCGCCAAATGGCTCGTCGCGCCGAACCACCCGCTGACTTCTCGAGTGATCGTGAACCGTTACTGGCAGCAGTTTTTCGGAACGGGGATTGTGAAAACGGCCGAGGACTTTGGAGCACAGGGAACTTGGCCTACCCACCCCGAACTGCTCGACTGGCTGGCCACGGAATTCATCCAGACTGGCTGGGACGTGAAGCGGATGCACAAACTGATCGTCATGTCGGGAACCTATCGTCAAACCGCCAAAGTTTCCTCCGCACTACTGGGCCGAGATCCCGAAAACCTGCTGCTCGCGCGGGGGCCAAGGTTCCGCTTCGATGCAGAAGTAATTCGCGATTCCATCCTGTTTTCAAGCGGATTGCTGGTTGAGCGTGCCGGCGGAAAAAGCGTCAAGCCTTACCAGCCCGAAGGGATCTGGGAAGCAGTCGCTTTCGTCGGCAGCAACACCCGCGACTTCAAACCAGACGCCGGGGAATCGCTCTATCGCCGCAGCCTTTACACTTTCTGGAAACGGACAGCTCCCCCCCCTTCTATGTCCACGTTCGATGCTCCGTCTCGCGAGAACTGTACTGTCCGTCGTCCACGTACGAACACGCCACTTCAGGCTCTGGCGCTGATGAATGACAAACAATACATTGATGCGGCGCGTAAATTGGCCGAGCGCATGCTGAAAGAGGGTGGGGCCACTGCCGAACAACGACTGACGTACGGATTTCGATGGATGACCGCCCGTCCGCCATCGACACGAGAATTGGAAGTTTTGAAAAAAACACTCGACATCGAAACCGCTGTGTTCCAGGCAGACAAGCCCGCAGCCGAAAAATTATTGGCTTACGGTGATTCGCCGCGAGATATGAACCTTGAAACGGCCGAATACGCGGCTTGGACGATGATCGCCAACCTGCTGATCAATCTTGACGAAACCATTACGAAGTGAAGTCACGGGAAGAAGCACATGGACCCATTTCTCGAATACAAACTGGCAATGACCCGTCGTCATTTCTTCAGCCGTTCAGCGACCGGCATCGGAGCTGCCGCGCTCGGCGCCTGTCTGAACCCCAGCATTTTCGCCAATGATCTCGCTGCGGGTGGTGAGCGACAGACCTTTGGCGTTATGCCAGCATTGCATCATGCCCCAAAGGCCAAGCGAATCATCTGGATGTTCATGGCAGATGGACCGTCGCAACTGGACCTTTGGGACTACAAGCCAAAACTCGGTGAATACTTTGACAAGGACCTGCCTGAGTCGGTCCGGAACGGGCAGCGGATCACGACGATGACATCGGGTCAGGCACGATTTCCCGTGGCTCCTTCGATGTTCAAGTTCTCGCAGCACGGCAAGCATGGCGCATGGATCAGTGAACTGTTACCAGAAATGGCAGGGGTTGCCGACGATATCTGTATCATCAAGTCGATGCACACGGATGCGATCAACCACGACCCGGCGATCACGTTCATCACAACCGGAAGTGAAATCCCCGGTCGCCCCTCGCTGGGAGCCTGGCTGTCTTATGGAATCGGCAGCCCGAATGATGATCTGCCGTCGTTCGTCGTCCTCATCTCACGCCTGGCTTCAGGCGGGCAGAATCAGGCGCTCTTCTCACGCATGTGGGCATCCGGCTTCCTGCCCACGAAACATGCCGGGGTGTCGATGCGATCTTCGGGTGATCCTGTTTTGTATCTGTCAAATCCTCCCGGTGTCAGCGGTTCAGTACGTCGGAAGATGCTGGATGGGCTTAGCGAACTTAACCAGGAACATTTGGCAGAAGTCGGCGATCCCGAAATCGCCGCACGAATCGCTCAGTACGAAATGGCGTACCGCATGCAGACTTCGGTGCCCGAGTTATCTGACATCTCCAACGAGCCGAAACATATTCTGGACATGTACGGTCCGGAAGTAACTCAACCCGGTACGTTTGCTTACAACTGCCTGCTCGCCCGGAGACTGGCCGAACGTGGCGTCCGCTTTACGCAAATTTTCTTGCGTGGCTGGGATCATCATGGCGGTCTGCCCGGCTCAATCCGTCAGCTGACCAAGGTTGCAGACCAGCCATGTGCGGCATTGATTAAAGATTTGAAGCAGCGTGGCATGCTGGAGGATACGCTACTGGTCTGGGGTGGTGAATTCGGTCGGACGGTTTACAGCCAGGGGACACTCACCAGAGACAACTACGGTCGCGACCACCACCCGCGCAACTTTACAATGTGGATGGCGGGTGGCGGGATCAAGCCTGGCATCGTTCATGGTGAAACAGACGATTTCAGCTACAACATTACTGAAAAGCCCGTTCACGTTCACGATCTGAACGCTACAATTTTACACCTGTTAGGAATCAACCATGAAAAGTTGACCTATCGTGCACAGGGTCGCGATTTCCGTCTGACGGATATTCACGGAAAGGTCGTGAACGAAATCATTGCTTGACGTCGTTGACGCACGAATTGCATTGCAGTTGGTCGCGTAAGCCCGCACTCAAAGAGAAGCAGGGGTGCGGAGTCTCTGACGAAGACTGATGTCTCAATTGCCGTTTGGCAATTGCGGTGGATAGCACAAGGACGCTCGAAGAGATCGTCTGAACGCCGTCCGTCTACGCTGATGGCTTCGGGTTAAACGAGGAACCCGAAGCCACAGAGCATCTCTGACGATGTGCTTGCCGTTGTGCAATCCGTTACTTGATGCGAGGAACTTCGATCAGTTCAGGGATTGGATCGAAGGCCCATGATTGTATCGGCGGATACCAGATTTTCTTTTCTGGCTGGTTATTCGGATTTGGCAGACTGAGTGTTGCGGAGGTCAGTTCGTATTTACCAGGATTTTCCGGGTTGTCCTTGTATTTCGAGTGAAAAATCTCAGCGAGTCGTTTGATTTCAGGGTCGTTTGGCGAATCGAACCCGCCAACGGTGACGATCGATTGATACTTGTCGTGGTAAACGTAGGCTTCAAACCGGTCGAATCCCAGGCACTCTCTTGCCGCAGCACTACTTTGTCGCAACGCGTAGGTCAGCTGTGCAGCATCTTCCCCGGCACGGGCAAGACTGTCAGTTCCGCGATCTTTCTTGGTAATTGCCAGATCGAAGCTTGCTTCCTGTCCGGCAAACTTGCTGTTTCCCATCGGAATCGCGGACTTCCCGGTAAATGTAGCAACTTTTAACGTGTATTTTCGTTTGAGATTAACCAACGCGTTATCGATGCCTGAATTCAAATACTTCGTGACGCTGTCCGATTTGTTCCGGGCGAGGTCATCCGGTTTTCTGAGGGGATTAATCGTCATGAAGGCCGAGGCAAACGGCCCCTTGGTTCCACCCGTATCACGTACAACCGCTCCTGACTTTGGATCAGAGACGAACTTTGGCCGATAGCGTTTGATATAAGCCAGGGTCTTTTGAGCTACTTGATCGTCGACCTTTTCGTAATTCCCAGCCAGCACGCAAATCATGTCTCGTTGAGCCGCAAAAACTCGCTTGTTCGGATTGCCCATCCGATCGAACGTTTCAATCGTTTCCTTCTTTGCGTCCTGTGAGAAAGAATACGCGGGAATCCCCTTTTCGCGAAGCTCGTGAACAAGGTCATTCGCGGCTTGCTCAGCGGTCATCCCTTCTTTTTTGCGATCCTCTTCGTGCACATCGCGAAAGGAGGCAACCATGACCATCCACGGCCCATGTTTTTCAGTCAATCTGTATTCTTTTCCGGGATCGTTTTCGATCGCGTGAGCCTTCGAGAACGACATCGAGCAGAAGCAGGTTATCAATACCAACAGCGCAGATTTTTGAATTCGCACGACAGACTCCATCCTTAATTGCCCGTGACGAAATGAACCAGGCGTGACGATTTGGCGATCGACCGAAACGTCTTCTTCCTGACGAATTGATCTGAAACAGTAAACTTGCGTCGAATTTCAAGATTCGTGAGGGCGGGAACGTATCAGCAACAGTTTTTTGTGTCCATAGGCAGTTTTTTCCGGTGTTGGCATGCTTGGTGCATCTCTCCGAAATCACCAATCTCGGTTGTAAAACGTTCTCATCTGTCCTGGGCAAACTCGCCGCGCCAGCGGTCACATCCCGGTCACTTCAGATCGAATCAACTCGACATCAAGCACTTTTTCAGGCCATGGATGGCTTGAAGGGGTCTCGTTGTAAGAATGGCCGTCGGAAGGCGGCACGATTGGCAGATTTACAATAGGCACGGAGGCCGATTTCATGCAGGATCGAGTTTCACTTGGTGGTCGAACAACCGCTTCGCTTTGGACCATGCTTCTCGGCATGGTACTCGTCACAGCCGCGTGTAGTTTGGTTACCATCACAAGTATTTCCGCTCAGGCGACAGACCAGAATAACATTCTGCTGGACTTCTCGGCGAAATGGTGCGGACCCTGTAACAAAATGAGCCCCATTGTTTCGAAGCTGGAGAGACAGGGATATCCAATCCGACAGGTTGATATCGACCAGGAACAGGCTCTCGCACAAAAGTACAACGTCGAATCAATTCCGTGTTTCGTCCTGATTGCGAACGGTCGTGAAATCAATCGCATCACCGGCGCCACAGACGAACGGCAATTAAAAAGTTTGATGATGACGCTTCCCAAACAAAATATTGACGACTCTTTAGTCGGAAATTCGTCACGCAGTACAGGGAAGACAAATCGCGATTCTAAACCGGGTAGTAACAAGCCATCAGAAGACAAAAAGTTATTCCCGCCAATGGCGTCCATTTTTCCCTCAAAGGGCACGAAGCCGAAGCCCCTGCCCGCTGACGAGCCAGATACAGTTCGTGGCCAGGGCCCGGATCGTCGACCGAAATCCGATGAAGTTTCTCGCCGGGCGCTTGCAGCCAGTACCCGAATCCGCGTCAAAGATGGATCTCAAGTTCATTTCGGATCGGGAACGGTGATTGACAGTCAAACTGGCCGGGCGGTGATCCTGACCTGCGGACATATCCTTCGCGATTTGGGAAAGAACGCGGTCATCGAAGTCGATTTATTTTCCGACGATCAGTCCAAACCGCAAACCGTGATTGCAAAGATTGTTCAATTTGATCTGGAGGCTGATGTCGGACTTCTGTCGATTCCCTGCCAACAACGGTTAGAGGTTGTGAGGCTGGCAACTGCTCGCGACTTGCCTGAAGTGAATGACCGGGTCTTCAGTATTGGTTGCGGTGGCGGAAAACTCCCGTCGGTCGAAGATCATGTCGTGACAGCCATTAATGGATGTGTTGGCCCTGAAAACCTTGAATGTACGGGTATCCCTCAACAGGGACGTTCTGGTGGCGGACTGTTTCTCGGTTCCGAGCAAATTGGAGTCTGCATTCTCGCCGACCCGAATTACAAACGGGGAATTTATACGGGAATGAAACCTGTCGCTCAGTTACTGAAAAAAGCCAAACTGGGGCATCTCGCCCCAGCATCTTCTGACAGGAACGAGGTGCTCGCAGATGGTGGTCTCGATCAAACTGGAACGATGCTTGGAAATCCCGGCGACGTCAAACAAAGCTCTCCTTCAATTCCCAGCGAAATGGCAGAAACAATGGCGGCAGAAGCGATTCTCAATTCTGGCGTGAGTGGTGTTTCTCCATTATCTGGCGCTCAGGATTTTTCCGGTGCCGAAATCATTTGCATTGTGCGAACTAAAGGCCCAGGTGCGTCCAGTCGCGTGGTGATCATCAATCAGGCGAGCTCGCGCTTTGTGGACGACCTGCTGCACGAATCCACTGGCACAGAGCGGGGTCTTGCAAACTCTTTTGCTCCGTACCGACAATCAAACAAATCAATCGAGAGCAAACGCGCCAACGAGTCGAGGCCACAGTCGTTCGCACAATCCACACCGCAAAAAACAGCGAGAACGGGAGCAATCGGAAAATCGAATCGACGACCGATTGAGACTTCGTATGAAGCGGATGGAAATAGCATGGCTCGCGAATAACGGCAACAGCCAGCTTAAACTGCATGTTGCGCCCGCTTTTTGTGACATCCTGGATCAAAGGAAATCGCAAAACACGTTTCTAAATAATAGTTTATGACTTTCAGCCCCCTGTTTCACCGAACGCGTTGAGGCAGGGGGCTTCTTATTTTTGCGAGCCCAACAAGGTTAAAGATTGTTGCGATCTAACCGTCAGGCTGCGTGGTCAGATCAATCTTTTTTATCGATTCTGATTCAAATTACACTGGCTGATATCGATAAGTGACGATAGAATTAAGAGTGTGGATTGAGACTGAGTCTCAATCCACACTCTTAATTCGCGTTTTCTACGGAAGGCGGGGCCGATGTCGAGCGTGGTTTCACATGCATTGCCTCTCGAAATGATGTCAGCAGGCGAACAAGGCCTCGTCGTTGAAATCGATGGCGCACCGGAATTGGTAGTCCGGCTTGAAGAAATGGGACTGCACACCGGCGTGCGTGTCTACATGGTGCAACCAGGCTCTCCCTGCATTCTCGAAATCAACCATCAACGATACTCGATGCGTTTTGATGAGTCGGTGACAGTACTCGTGGGCTTAGTGCCATGAAGTTACACGAGTTGCAAATTGGTCAACGAGCACAGATCGTTGAAGTCGGTGGAGAAGACGGAATAGCAATCAGGCTGATGGAAATGGGACTGACAGACGGCGAAGAGATCAGCTTGATTGGGTTTGCCCCGCTTGGTGACCCGATTGAGTTTCTCATCCGCGGATATCGACTTTCCCTGCGTAAGACCGAAGCGGAAAGGGTGGAAGTGACTGCTCTTGTTGACTCCAAGCTGTAACCTCTTCGCTGATGCACCTCATTGAAATATGAAGTCAGCATTGAAATATGAAGTCAGCCGAACGGCTGAGACGCAAATCACTGAAAGTTGCTTCCTTTACCCATGATCGAAAAAGTCCCCTCGAAAAATCTGGAACGGACTGTCGCGGTCATCGGCAACCCGAATACGGGAAAGAGCACTCTTTTTACGGCGTTGACGGGTGTCCATTCCCAGATTGGAAATTATCCCGGTGTCACCGTTGAAAAAAAGCTGGGTTGGTTTGAATTCGAAGGCCAGTCCATCCGACTTGTGGATCTGCCCGGAACTTACAGCCTTTCGCCCCGAACAATTGATGAAATGGTCTCGGTTGATGTACTGCTCGGCCGTCAGCCGGAAGTCGGTCAGATTGATGCCGTCGTTTGTATTGTCGACGCATCAAACCTGGAGCGAAACCTCTATGTCCTCAGCCAGGTTCTTGATCTTGGCCTGCCGACCGTGCTGGTTTTGAATATGTGGGACGTCGCGCAAGAGCGTGGAATTCAGATTAATCCCGAAGAATTGGCAAATCGATTAGGGATACCGGCCATTCCTTGCGAAGCCCATCGCAGGAAGCAGATTGATCTTATTCGTTCGGAAATCGTTAAGGCCAGCCATGCCCCAAAGTCGACGCCCCTGGATATCTTCCCGGAGGCATTCCACGAAGAAGGACGAACGCTTCAGGCAGAATTCCAGCAATTCAGTAACCAGGTACTTCCAACATACCTGGTGGAACGACTGATCCTGGATGTCGGCGGTCAACTGGAAATCGATTTAACAAAACCAAACCCGGAACAACTGATTTCTCGATTGAAAGAGGCCCGCGAGCGACTGAAAGCGTTGCAATTTCGAGTCCCAAATATTGAAGCCAAGCTCCGTTACGGCTGGTCCAGGCAAATCTTAAACGGCGTGATGTCGGTGCCGGAAAAACGCCCTGCGGTCGCAACCGATACCCTGGATCGATGGCTCACTCACAGATTCTGGGGCTTGCTGGCATTTTGCCTGGCCATGTTCATCGTCTTTCAGTCGATCTCGTGGGCAGCCCAGCCACTGATGAAGTTCTGTGAATTTGGCCAGAAGCAAGTTGGCGAAATGATTGGGTCCCTGCTTCCTTTTGGTCCATTTCGCAGCCTGGTGGTTGACGGAGTGATCGCGGGGGTCGGTGGAATTCTTGTATTCCTCCCGCAAATCTGCTTTCTGTTCCTGTTCATCGCGTTGCTGGAAGACTGCGGGTATATGGCCAGGGCCGCATTTTTGATGGACAAGTTGATGACCAAAGTGGGCCTCAGCGGAAAATCATTTGTGCCGCTGATGTCTTCGTTCGCCTGCGCGATACCCGGAATCATGGCGACGCGAACGATTGAAAATCGTCGTGATCGGATGGTGACGATTCTGGTGGCACCTTTGATGAGTTGTTCTGCAAGGGCACCCGTTTATTGGCTGATGGTTGCCGCGTTCTTCCCTTCGATCTCATGGGCCGGTGGTTGGATCACGCTGCATGGGGTCATGCTTTTTGTGATGACATTTTTTGGAGCGGTCGTTGCCATTCCAATCGCCTGGTTATTTAAGAAGACTCTCTTCAAAGGGGAAACGCCCCCGTTCGTGATGGAACTGCCGTCCTACAAAGTCCCCTCGCCCCGAATCGTGCTGCATCGTGTCTTTGACCGAGCGTCCGCTTTTGTCATGCGTGCAGGAACGCTGATTCTGGCGACATCAATCCTGATTTGGGGCGCCAGTTATTTTCCGTCAGATCATACCGAAGAACAGAAAGTTCTTACAGAAATTCGCCAGGCCGAATCGACGTTCGCCAGGGAACTGGAGGCGAAGGAACAACTGAGTCTACTTCGAGAAAATCACTCTCATCCGAATGCTCCGCAGGCCGAGATCGACGAACGACTTGCAGAGCTGGATCAAAGGCTAAAACCACTTCACGATCTGTTTGACACACGAAATAAAATCTCGGAACAACTGCTCGCCAACAGCTTTCTCGGTCGATTTGGCAAAATCATCGAGCCGGTTGTCAAGCCGCTTGGTTGGGACTGGCGAATCGGCGTGGGAGTGCTCGCCTCATTCCCCGCCCGCGAAGTCATCGTTGCCACCCTGGGGACAATTTACAGCCTTGGGGGTGATGTCGATGAGAATAGTCAGGGACTTCAGTCCGCCCTGCAATCCGCGACATGGCCGGATGGTCGACCCGTTTATTCGATTCCTGTCGCGATATCGATCATGGTCTTTTTCGCCCTGTGTGCTCAATGTGCCTCAACATTGATGGTGATTCGCCGGGAAACGAATCATTGGGGATGGGCTGCCTTTACATTCGCCTACATGACCACATTAGCCTACATCGGTGCCTGGGTCGCCTACGTTGCCGCAAGCTGGCTGTTGGCCTCGTGAATCTGAAAAAAGCGGGTCGTCGAAATCCTGCCGATTCCGACAGACTTATTACGTTTACCGAATGTCCCCCTTTGTCCGGCGATTGGTATCGTCGTATACTTCGAAGGAATTCGGGCGCTCTCGAAGAGGGGGGCGGGTATTCAAATTTCAAAATTGGCCGATCATGGGTTTTCTATCAGCAAATCAGGCTCGCATGGCCAATTTTGAAAAGTGAATGCCCGACCCCAGAACGCGCGGCCCCTAACATTACATTTCGCTTTCGTAGGAATCTGTTCATGCATACTTCTGTCAAACCAATACTCCTGCGAACGCTGTTGGGACTTTTTCTCGTTCTCAGCTTCTCTTTCGTACCATCCGCGCACGGACAGGATTCCCCGACGAAGACTCTGCCGAAAGAAGAAACCTGGCAGGTCATTTATCTGGCTGGTCAGCGGATAGGATATACTTGGTCAACACTGGAAACCGTCGGCTCAGGACAATCAGCCATCGTCAAAACAACTGCCGATACGTTCATGACGATCAAGCGGTTCGGCCAGACTCTGGTCATGAAGCAGGCATTGACGACTGAAGAAACGCCGGAAGGGGATCTGCGTCGGTTTCGATTCGAAATGGCGAATCCTCCTGCCATGTCGTCGGTGACAAGTGGAAAGATCGAGGGACGCGAGCTTTCGCTGACACAAGAGGTTAATGGAAAACCCAAAACCACAATTCAGCCGTGGCGCGATGGAGTGAAGTCTCCCGTATTTCAAGACCGAATGCTGAAAGTAAACCCGCTCAAGCCTGGGGAAACTCGAACATTCGAAACATTTGTACCCGAATTCGCCAAGGTTGGAAAAACAACCATGACGGCGTTTGACCGTCAGGAAACAAAGCTGCTCAATGGCAAGCCTGAAAAGCTTTTCAAAGTCGGTGTTTCAAACTCGCTGATACCCGGATTTATGATGGAGACCTTTTTGGACGAGCGGGGCGAAGCTGTTAAGGTCTCAACAACAATGCTCGGTTCGTTAATGGAGATCTACGTCGTTTCTGAAACCGAGGCCTTGAAAGCAATCGAAGGGGAGGAGCTCGATCTTGCAATCGGAACGCTCATCAAAGTCAAGCCATTAGTGAAGGGGCACGGATCCAAACGTATCGTGTACAAGGTTTCGATTGTCGCACAGGATCCAACGGACGTTATTCCCGCCAGTGATACCCAGACGCTCAAGAAGATTGATGCAGAATCCGCAGAGCTAACCGTCGTTTCCCTTCCGATTCCCAGCCCGGCCAGGATTGGCAAAGTCGCTGATGAATACCTCCAGTCGTCGCAGTATCTTCAGCGGGACGATGTGCTGATACAGAAGCACGCCATTCGAGCCGCCAGTGACGCCACAGACCCTGGCGAGATTGCCCGGCGTATGGAAACGTACGTACGTGAGAAACTGACGAAAAAGAATTTTTCGACGGCGATGGCTTCAGCGGCAGAGGTCGCTAACAACCTGGAAGGAGACTGCACGGAGCACGCCGTGTTGCTCGCTGCCATGTTGCGAGCGAAAGGGATCCCGTCACGAATCGTCGTGGGTCTGGTGTATGCCGATCGCTTGTTTGCGTTCGGCGGTCACATGTGGACAGAAGCCAATCTCAACGATCAATGGATTCCTCTCGACGCAACCTTGGGGAATGGCGGAATCGGAGCGGCCCACATCAAACTGGCTGATTCGGCACTGAGCGACGATGGCCCCGCAGCACTCAGTGGATTCTCTCCTCTGATGAATGTAATCGGCAAACTGAAACTGGAAGTCATTTCGGCGGAATGAAAACGACGAAACTGACGACGATCTTGTCAAACTGCCGAATATTGAATTTGTGCCACTGCACGGACAATGTGCTACTAGCTCGGGCCCCTGTACCACTGCTTCGGAGGTCTTCGGAGAAGCAGTGCTTTCTATTCTGCTGGACAAAGAGCACTGCTTGACTGAAGAAGTTCAAGTAGTGGCACACGATATTCGTTCAAAGGCGTCAAACGGATTACTCCGCTTTTCCTAAGAGTTCTTCCAGTAACTTTGGTAGCTCTGGACCGCGGGCTCGCATTGATACGACTTTACCTTCCTTGTCGACGAGGATTGCCGCTGGAATAGCATTGATACCGAAAAATTCTGCCATTGGGTGATTCCACCCTTTACCGTTCTGAATCTCTTCATCGTACATCTGCGTCCAGGGGATTTGTTCGTTCTCAATAAATTTGTCGAGCGGTTCGCGCGATCGATCAAGGCTGATTCCGACGACGTCAAATCCCTTACTGTGGTATTTTTCGTAGTTCGCCTTCACGTTGGGCAGTTCTGCGATACAAGGACCACACCATGTGGCCCAGAAGTCAACGAGAACGACCTTGCCGCGGTAGGATGTCCAGTCGAAGTCTTCTCCGTTCAATTTCTTTCCATTGAGAGTCATCAATTGACCCGGAAGGCGTGCACGACGACCCAGGCCTTCAAAACGCTTCGAGTTCAATTGGATTTTCTCGTCATCCGATTCGCTGGCGAGTTTGGCCAGGCGATCAAACAGTCCGCCTGCCTCATCGGGAAACCCTTTGTTGGCGAGTGCATCACCTAACTGCGACGCAACTCCCATGGTTTCCCGCGAAAAATGACTGCTTGTCACAGAAGCAAGCACTTCCTCTGATATTCCCTTGCGATCTGCATCCGACAACTTTGGTAAATTGATAATTTGAATCGGCATCCAGAACTGATCGACGACTTTCGCGACGGTCTTTCGTTCGTCGAGTTTCAGCTTTTTAGCAACTTCCATGGCTTCGGTGGCTGCATCACCGATGTCGTTGGCGGCGAGGATCGTCAGGGAGCTTAATTTCATTTGAGCCGCATTTGCAGCAACTTTGTCACTGGTTTCCTGACCAAGGATTTTATCTCCGGCAGCGATAAGCGCGCGGTGCATCCGTATGGCATGCTCGAGCGTCTCTTTGCGGTTGGCAAACTTGGGTCGTCGCCCCTTAAGTTCATTGACGAACTCCATAATTTCGTCGGGTGTCCCATCCGGAACAGCATAGTCCGGGTCTGTTTCCGCCTGCTTGATGTTACTCTCAGGGTTGTCCTGGGCTTGGGTTGCAATCGGAGCGATCGCCAAGGCCATTATGGCCGAAATCCCGACACCCCCAATAAAACAGGCAAACTGACCGGAACGTGTTTTCAGCGCAGTAAAAAATAGATGCCCCATAGCGGATTCCGTGAATCTGGTGAGGAAACAGGCCACCTACGGACAGTCCGCGCTGGCTCACATCAAAATACTCAGAAATGATTTGACAAAACAGTCTCGTTGAGGAAAGTGCCTCAGTGACTCATTTGCGAAAACAGACGAATCACCGGACGCAACTGCTGATCAAACAGACCCAACTCTGTTTCATCGCATTCTCAGGTTGAAAAATCACCTTATGCGCGATCGCGATGCTGATCTTCTCAATGGTCGAGCAGTAAATTGAACATACAGGCCGGTTGTTTCAACATTCAGATTGTCGTCACTGAGATTAGCGACCTCATCTGAAGACGATTCCGTTGCCAGGCCCAGGAACAGTTTTCGGGCAGTCGGAATTTCGTGTGTTCGAAGTTTCAACTGGTGTAACAGTGGCCTCTTTTTCCCGCTGGAGTCAACTTCCGTCGCACTGAGATAGGCCTCGTAGGCACCGTTAGCTGCGGGGAAGGGAGAGATTTCAAGGAGCAACCATGTAGCTGCAGTATCGGCGCTTGCTCGATATGACAGAGAGAGCACGGATATTGGAAACGAGTTCATTGGGTGCGTTGGCAATTTCGGAAGTGACGACAACGTCTCGACCAGGTACTCCCGCTCTTTAAGTACCGAAACGATTTTGTCTCCTGAACCTGGAATTGTTCGGATGATCGATCGGTCGAGCCACCTGTCGATTGATTCGCCGTACGCTCGTCGAGCGAAATTCCGGCCCGAACTCACGGGGATCCAGATAAATAGACCGAATTCGATCATGAGCATTACTGATTCACGAAAATTGAAACCAGAGAAGAAGTTTCGTTTCGGAAGCTGATTGCCGGACCCAAAAACTCGACGGACGATGGCTTGCTGAATCTGATCCGTTCGCGTTGCTACAGCTAATAACGACGTTTTTTGTTCGCCGTCTCGCAATGTTGCAGCCACACCTTGCATTTCACACGCGGAAAGGAATGTCACAATTCCACAAACCGCGCCGGCGAACGCAGCGAGCCGTGGATTTCGACAATGCGAAAAGGAAACGAATTTCGCGACCATCCATGCAATTGGTAAACCAAACGCGATCGGCACGAGAATCGTGACGTACGAAAGAAGCGGAACAATTGCGATAGCTGCATAGAGAAGCCCTGCGATGACTCCGCAAAGGCCGCTTAAGAACAGAAGAAGTACTGATCCCGCAAAGAATCTGGAAAGATCAATTTTTCCCGATGGGAAATATTGATGCCGCGCCAGAAGAGTGAGATCAAGCATGTTGCTAGCGACTCAAGAGGATGCCTTTTGTCACCGAATGTAGGCAATTTGAATCATAAAAATCGAAATCGGGCCTGTCTACACCAAAATACTACAAAAATCAGCCGATTTCGGGATACACTGAAGCACAAATACTCTATTCGAAGCTTACATCGACTCGATGGCGATTCCTTTTAAACAAATAATTTGGACCAGCCCAGATTCACGGTAAACAAATTGTTAAGCAAGCGATACATTGAAAGTAAACTAGAGCAAAGATAAGTCTAATAAAAACAGGAACAATAATGTAAACAACTACAGATAATAGCCTTGCGACACAACGGCGAAATTCGAAATTCGGACGTAGTCAAGTCCTGCTTAAGTGTCCTCTCTCTGGCGCTCTTTATAGAGAAATGGTCTTGAAAACGAATTTGATGACTGATTTTTTCTCTGTTTCGTACAATAGATCGGACAATTGCCGAATAAAGTCGCGTGTCTGTCGCCCAAAAAACAATATTCGGTTGTCCATTCATTGACTGCAACAATTGAATCGCCGTGATTATTCTGATTTCAGCCGCGACAGTTTTAATCCAATCGATGAATCAACATCGACGGCCGTACCCTCAGCCATTTCTCGATTGCCGATACACAGCGAAAGTGGTGACGACACGGATTGATCGAATTTCAAAATCGTCCCCGACGTCCATGTGAGCAATTCCTTGAGTTTAAGTGATTTCCTGCAAACACGGATTGAGACACGAATCGGAAGTGAATGAAGTCGATTCGAATCGTTTCCCGACTGATCAATTGCCATGGCCTGTCCTCGTCAACGTTCAATCCGGACGAAAGAACTCAACTCCCCGAACCCAGTGCGAGCCACTCTCTGTGTTTCGGACAATTTAAGAGGTTGACTTGCATTCACTTGGGTGAAATTTGGTTAATCGGAACGGCGGAATCTGCCGGTTCTCGAAGAACTGATTGACCGAAATCCCCCAATCTTCTAGAACCCCGTCACTTGGTTTCATAAGTCGCTGAAATTCAACGAAGTTCCTCACGTCAACCGTAGTGACGGTGAGACCCATTTTTGATAATCTCCTGGGCTGATCCCAAAAATGCGACGGACTGAACCGGGAAAAAGGATTGGCCCGATGGATGGATTTACGACGGACGCTTGTCACGAAGGCCGAGCCGAATGGTGGCGTGAACGAGAATTGTTGATCATTCTGTTGCTGGCTGTTGTCGCCTTGTGCATTCGATTGGACGCCCTGCCCCTGTTTGGAGAAGAGCCTCGACGAGCACTCATTGCGCGAGAAATGGTCGAAACGGGTGACTGGCTGGTTCCCGGCACGCAGCGCGTCTTTCTGCCGAGTCGTCCTCCCCTGCAAAACTGGTTGATCGCCTTGGCGTCGTTATTCACTGGTGGCTTTGATATCTGGGCTGTGCGAATACCGAGCGTGATCTCGACTTTCCTGATTGCCATCCTGATTTACGAATATTTGCGGCAACTGATGGGGCGTCTGGGGAGTCTTGGCGGTGCAGTCAGTTTTCTGACGATGACAATGGTGATGGAATTTGGCCGTTCGGCAGAAACAGAAGCGGTTTTCAGTCTGTGCGTGGCTGCGTCCATGCTGATGTGGCATTGGGCGTGGATAAAAAAATGGCCCGCATGGCAAATGTGGTCCCTGGGTTACGGCTTCACAGCGCTGGGGATGCTGACAAAAGGATTGCAGGCGCCACTCTATTTTGTCGGTGCGACAACACTTTTCTTATTTGTGACGGGAAACTGGCGAGCGATTCTGACGCGAGGGCATGCAATCGGAATTCTGGTCTTTATTGCCGTCCTTGGCGCATGGCAGGGGCCGTTTACCTGGCACCGAGGAATCGCGGACAGTTGGAATATTTACTTCGGCGATGTCGCTGGCCGTTTCGTTGATCGCAAGTGGTCCGTTTTCTTCGAGCATCTGGTTATCTTCCCTTGCGAATTGCTGTTTGTGAGACTGATGCCATGGTCAATCCTGCTGCTGGCGTTTGGAAATCGGCGCGTTCGAGAATTCGTTGGCCGTCAACAAGAAGCTGCCTTGTTCCTGACGATTTGCATCCTGTTTTCCTTCGTTTCGGTCTGGCTGCCGCCAGGCTCTAAAGTCCGTTACTACATGCCCCTGTTTCCCTGCTTTGCAGCACTGGTGGGAATCGCCACTGATCGCTTGGCCGCACTTCGCAAAGAGGCGGTTGGTTTTGATCTTTGGAAGTTCTACGTCAGATTAATGATCAACCTGATGGTCGGTTCCGCAATCGTGATTGTGGCTGCATCATTGGCTATTCCGACATGGCGGTTTACGTTGACGTTACTCAGCGCCATTGGTTACTCCGCCGCAGCGATCGCCTTGGCCTGGATTGCATGGCGGTCGTTACAACGAGAGCCGTCTGATCGAGCGATGGTCCGTGGGATGCTTAGTGTTGCCGGATTTCTCGCTCTGGTTCAAGTGAGCCTGATTGTGACGGTCCAGCAACGTCGTTGCGAAGATATTGTGGGACAAATTGACCAGCTGAAACACATGATTCCCGCTGATGCCCAACTGGTCAGCTTCGATTCAATACATCATGCTTTTGTGTTTTTTTACGGTCGGCAAGTTCCGATCGTTCCGTTGCCGACCGGCGAAATCCCTGGCAATGTCGACTATTTTTGTCTGCACACATACGACAGTGATCCTCCAAAACTGCCTTTCGAATGGACTGAAGTTGCGGTCATCTCTTGCGACCGCTTCAAAGGACGCGCAATCCCCAAAGATCGTGTTTTTGTGGGACGAGTACGACATGTTGCCCAAGTGGGTTTCAACAGAGTAAACACCTCGGTGGAATGACCGCCTGCTGTCCACCTTAAGAATATTTAAGGTGTTTTGAGCGATTCTCGTGAAATCGTCGATGCACGCAATTGGCAGCAGTCCGGTTCTATCGATTGCGATGATATCGATCACTCGCTTCACATCGCCAACATTTCGAGCACAGAAACACGATGCGTCGAATGTGTCGATTTTGATCACTTTAAAACGCTTTCCCTTCTCGGAAAAACCGTTTTTTTCAAACTCCGCGAAAATACTTCCCTGAACCCCCACACGCTCCATAGAATCCAGAAGCTTTCCTGGAGATCTCATGCTATAAAATGGAGAAACTGGGTAGAGTTTAGCTGATTCTTTGATTTGTACAACTTCGAGATAGAGACTCAACGATGCGACGCAATTGGACTCAACGGTTGTTTGCTTGGCTTCAGGGTCAACGAAATCATGTCGCTAGCCGACGATCGTCTCGACGCAGTCGCAACAACCCGGATCGATTGGGTGCTCTCGTCTCACGCCTTGAAGTGCTTGAGCCACGAAAGCTTCTGACGAATCTGATTGCCGTGAATGCCAGCAGTACGGCAATTACACTCAACGACATCAATCCCCCGAATACGAAGGCCTATGACACGTTCGATGTTTCGTACACGGCGACGCAGGTCGTGTTGACGGCTCACACCGGAACGATGTTTCGGGTCAACGGCAAGGACTTGTCCACGTACACTGCCACGATCACGAGTCCCGTCGATTTGTCGATGAACCTGATCCGCTTTGGTAACACCGTCACAGTCACCGGAGATGGGACGGCGAGTCTGAAGGCGTTGGATATCAATCTTGGAGGTGGAACCAACAACAACGGCCTGACGTTGACCAAGGTCAATGCAAAGTCCGTGAATATCCACAACGGCGGATTCGCGACCGACCTGGTCACGATCAATCAATCCACAATCAACAACGACCTGAACGTCAATCTGGGATTCCAAAGCGGTGATCACCTGGACCTGGAAAATACGACCGTCAAGGGAAATGTGAAATCGTGGGTCGGTCAATTGACCGTGAATCATTCGACGATCACTGGAACATTGACTGACTGGGAACTCCGACGCAACAGCTCCGTCGCTTCGACCGCATCAACATATACGGGCGCCGTGACAATCTTCCTGGGAGGTGACAGCGTTATCGGGATGTACGGTTCGCCGGACGGACCAAGCCATTTCAACAGTTCCTTAACCGTAAACGGCCCTCATCATCGTAAGCCGACGATCTATGAAGCGACGAATTCCATCGTCACGGCCGTCACGCCGACCTTGAGAAACGTCAACGTCACGACGCTGAAGGCAACCTTTACCGCCCCAACCGTGACCAACCAGACCGCAGCGACAACCACTCCAACGGTCAAAGGAACGTATGATTCCGTCAATTCGCCGACATTGACGGTCGCTGTCAACGGCAAGACTTATAAGCTCGGAACAGACGCTCAATTGACAGCTCCGTCAGCGGGCAATTGGTCGTTGGATTTGACGGGCGCACCGCTCACGGCTCAAACAACAACCGTGACGGCAACAGCCTACGATAAGAACGGTGACAGCTTGACAGGTACAGGGACTGTGACCAGCGAGCAAGCGGTCATCAACAGTTACCTCACGAAGAATGGCCTGACGGCGACAACGACAGCGTCCGGATTGAACTACGTTGTTACCACGCAGGGAGCGGGGCCAGTTCCAGTGAAAGGCCAGACCGTCACTGCCAACTACACCGGGTGGATCTTGAACGCGGATGGAACCAAGGGGACTCAGTTTGATTCGAACACAAGCACTGCCGGCTTCCCATTCGTCGTGGGTGTCGGACAAGTGATTGCAGGATGGGACGAAGCATTCCAGCTGTTGCCAGTGGGAACGTCCGCGACGCTGCTGATTCCGTCGTCCTTGGCGTACGGTCCCACAGGGAATGGTTCAATCCCAGCAAACAGTATCTTGATCTTCGATGTGAAAGTGCTTGCCGCGCTCAATACACCGACCGTGAATTCGCTGACCAGTGCCGGAACCACCCCGACAATTACTGGTACGTGGGATTCCGCTAATGAACCGAACTTCGCGGTGACCGTCACAAACAGGTCCACAAGCGCCAGCACGACCTACACGCTGGGTGGGTCGGCAACGACCGACAAACAACTGACGTCACCTTCGGTCGGGAACTGGTCATTGAATTTGACGGGCACGCCATTAAACGCATCAACGACGTACGACGTCTCTGCGAAGGGCACAAGCACAAGCGGTTATACCGCGACGGGTAAGGGTACTGTGACAACCTGATCTGCGTAAGATTGTTTCACAAATCTTACTGCGTTCGTCTTAATCGCCACGGGACTTCGAGCCCGTGGCGATCCATTAAACGTGAGTTAGCCAGCACTTGTTCGACCGGGCCATCTGCCTTGAGTTGTCCCCCGTCCAGCACGAGGACTCGCTGACAAAGCTCGATTGCAAAATCGAGGTCGTGTGTCGCGATGATTTGAGTCCCTGGGAATGATCGCAGGATTTCCAAAAGCTGGCGCCGTGCTCGTGGATCAAGATTACTGGTTGGTTCATCCAGTACCAGAATCGCCGGTTCGCAGGCAAACACGCCCGCCAGACAGACTCGCTTTCGCTCGCCAGTACTCAACTGTGATGGATTACGAGGCCCATGTTCCGGCATCCCCACAGCTAAGAGACTACGGTTGACCCGATTCAGAATCTCGTTCTGATCCAGCCCCAGGTTCAGCGGACCAAAGGCCACGTCTTCGCGAACAGTGGGACAAAACAACTGGTCGTCCGGGTCCTGAAACAAGAATCCAATTTGCCGTCGCACCTCGCGCAATCGCCCTTTGGTCACTGGCTGCGACTTGATGAAGACCTGAGCATCGCCATCGTTAACGACTGACGCAGCAGGCAACAGGCCGTTTAAGTGCATCAATAAGGTTGACTTACCAGCTCCACTGGGGCCAACGAGGGCCACGCGTTCTCCATCAGAAATCGAACAAACTACATCATTCAAGGCCGTGCGTCCGCTGGGGTAACGAAACGTGAGCCCCCTCAGTTCGATGGCGGAGGAATTCGTGGAATTGGTCATCGTGCCTTTCTCGGATCATCGCCAAGAAAACGGGGCGAACCATCCCATCCCCTGGCAAGCATGGCGTGATGAGTTCGCTCGGCCCGTTCCATCGCGCGCAAGAGCAGCAATCCAATCAGCTGCGCATTCGTCGTCCAACGCGTCCTAAGTGAACTGCGACCAAAGTCTCGTGCGTCACGGGCATGGCGAAGTCGAGCGAGCTCGTCCCACATGATAAAAATATAGCGATACATAAAAGCCAGCATCGCGACCATCAGCACCGGGCATCGCCAGCGGAGAAGAGTCGACAACAACTCAGGGAACGGCAGGACATGAATCAACCATAATCCCGTCAGAAACGAGACGGTACATCGCAACCAAAGCCCGAGCATCCACGTCCAGGCTCCCCCTTGATCCATCTGTGTGATGGGGACAGACAAGCCAAACACCAGCAGCATTGGCAGGAACAGTGCCAGACGCCTGGCTAGATAACCAATCGTCACACCAGCAATACTGAGGCCGGCAAATACTAGTGCCAGCAATAGTCCTTGCGCTGGCCAGTGCTCTAGCGGAATCAAGCTCGCCAGAAAGATCACGAAAAGCGTTAACCCTAGCTTCCAGCCGGAAGAGATCGCATGACAGGGACTGATGCCATCTGCGGTTTGCGAACTAGCTGGCATGACCACCTTCCGCCGCCAGTGACGGCAAATTCCACCGAGCCGCTTTTCCAACAGCAAAAGCGATGGCGAAGACAATCAGGGTTCCAATGAGACCCGCCGATGAAGTGGCTAATACCGACCAGCCCATTCGTTCAAATAACGGAACTTCATAACCATCCAGAAACAGCCCCTGCCGTTCAATTCCCAACGCTTCGATCCCCGTTGATTCCGCGACCTTATCCAGGCCGTCAGGATAATCGGACTTCATTGGCGAAAGAATCGCCGCCACGGCGAGTGCCGCCATCAAGCCCGCAACAACGAATCGACCAACATCCGAAGCCGCTCCAGCTGACGCAGGGGTCGGAATCAAATCGGGGCGCCGCGAAAGCACGAAACTTAACACAGTTCCCGTAATTAACGCTTCGCCAATCCCAATCAAGGCGTGGTAAAGCACCATCAGCGTAAAAATACCGCTCAGACTGAACTCTTTCGAACCCGCAGAGAATCCGAACTCAATGCAAAACAATGCGGCTGCGGCCAGCACCGAGAGCCACGCTGCAATCACCGCAGCCGGAAGTGCGGCGACACTCCCATTTCCAAACCACTTCCTAAGCGTCGTATAAATCGCATAACCACCCCACGAACCGATCACGCCCATATTCAGGACGTTGGCACCCAGCGACAACAACCCGCCATCATTAAACAACACCGCCTGAACCATCAACACCAGCGTTATCGCCAGACAACCAGCCCAGGGCCCAAGAATCACCGAAGCCAGAACACCACCCAAAAGGTGACCTGACACAGGCAGCCCAATCAGCGGAAAATTGACCATCTGACCCGCAAAAACCACCGCAGCCAGCATCCCTGTCAACGGCACCGCACGATCTTCCAGATCGATCCGAAGTTTACGCAAGCTGTACCCGACCGCGGCCAGACTAACCAGCCCAGTCACCAGACAAACCTCCGGACTAAGAATCCCATCCCTAACATGCATGTTTTGACGCTCGCGACAATGAATGAGGCACACTTTAAAGACTATACCCGCGGATCTCGCCTACTTTATCAAAGAGGCTCTGGTAACGCTCGCGACAACCATTGAGGCACACTTGAAAGACTATACCCGCAGGTCTCGCCTACTTTATCAGAGTAGCTTTTTAACGCTCACGACAATGACTCAGGCATTCCGAGATCGCTTGTTGCAATCGTCGATCAAATCCAGAAACCTGAAGGTCAGTGACGAGGCTCGTGGCGCGTTGAGAAAACCCTTCATTTTGAGTCACCGATTTAAGCGCGTGTGTCAGTCTTGCGAAGTTCAAACGGCTAGCCGGAATCGAGACTCCGATACCCAGCTCGACGAGACGTCGCGCGTTGTCCGGCTGATCGTGAGCAAACGGAACCAGGATTTGCGGGCGACCTGATGCGAGCGCCTGCCCGGTCGTCCCGATTCCGCACTGATGAACGATCACCGCGCCTCGAGGGAACAGCTTTGAGAAGGGTTCGTAATTCGAGATATGAATATCTGGGTCGGTCCTCGCCGCCGAGGGAACTCGACGCGGGTTCTTTCCGACCAGAAAGACGGCACGAAGGCCAAGCCGTTTGATTGCTTCATAAGCGATTTCAAAATAGTTCGTCTCCATCTTCACGATGGCTGTTCCCAGAGTGAAGATGACTGGTTGGGAACCTGCCTCGAGGAATTGTTGAAGTTCCGCGGAGATGTCACTCGTCGTCTCTTCATCGAACAGCGGGAAACCAATTTGTTTGACTCGGTCAGGCCAGTCGGGTTGAGCTGTTGCAAATGACGATGGGAACAGGGCCAATGTTCCAAACGAAGAAAACCCGTCGATCAGGACATTTTTCGGAGAAACAGGGAGGCCAACCTGCGTTCGCAAGTCGTCGATTGGTTTCAGCCAGCGTCGAGTGGGGCTTGCCAGTAATTTGAGAACCCAGCTTGTGACCGTCGGACCGAGATGCTTAAGGCGCGGCAACAATGTCATAAACCCAAGTGCCGGGGGATCATAGGCCGAAAAAAATGGGGACGGCTGAAGAACACAAGACAGCCATGGTATCCCCAATTCTTCTGCGACGACTGGCGTGGCAAACGTCAGCGCATGCGAAATCATCAAGTCGTGACCGACGGCAATCTCTTTGATTGTTTTGTACCCGTCATTGAGATACGGCAGAATCAAAGTCCGAATAATGAACTGCGTCCCGTTCAATGAATGATTGGCCTTTGCCGCCCAGGATTCCTGCGGCCCCAGTTCATCCAGACCCGGCTTGAGGGGAACAAACCGAACACCGATCCGCTCAACGTATTCGCGATACTCTTCGTGCGTGGCCAACGTGACATCATCGCCACGTCCCTTCAATATTCGAGCAATTGCCAGAAAGGGGTGCAAATCGCCATAGGACCCGAAGGTCGTCAACAAGATCTTGGACACTCAGGCTTCGTCTTTCTGAGAAACGAGTAGTTGAAGGACAAAATCGAGCAACAGGCAATGGTCATCGCTCTCGAGGCAGGGACTAACACATTCTCATGGCGAAATATACCGAACACCATCAGGTCACCGGATTCTGATTCATGCGGCCCCACGAAAATGGGTCAACTCCCCTTCATTACCCGTGAACAGTTACCAAATAAGGTCGGATATTTCAGCGAAAGACCCCGACCAACGAGGGTATTGCAACCTGAAATGCCAAGTATCGAATCTTATCAGCCCACCAACGATTCGAAAGAGTGTTTCAGTGGCCTGATGCCGACGAACCAGAATTTGTCAGTCACTTCTGAACGGCAGCCATACTGTCAGCGTCTACCATTTGAACGACGCCTCTAGCGTCGGAACCGTCCAGAAAAACAGTCCATATTTCCACTCCGTTGACGTCGTCGTGTACTACCGATCGAAATTCCTCGCTTTCCTACGCGGCTTGTCCAACGGAGAACTGGTCAACGAGGTACGTTCCTTGTCAGCAACTTATTGAGATCCCACAGAATGCCGCCGCACAGGTACGGTCATCGTCTCTTTTCAGAGGTGCACAAACTTTCAAACCCCGTCTAAGATTGAAAAATGCGTGGTTTCCGCCAAGACATGCGCAAAACCAAGTCCCACAGTCGCGCAAGCTTTCAGCCCCCAAGAGGAAAGCCCGATGTGGTCACGACAGGATTTGTCTTCGGGAAAACTCAGATGAAAATGATTCTCAACGCGGTTAGTCTTGGTTCTTGATTTCAACTCCCGCCTTCTTATTCGGTCAACGTGAACCCTATGATCCGATTTCTCTCTGTACTCGTGCTGATACTTGTGGTTCAAGGGCTGGGTTCTGACCTCTTGGGCCAGCAAGCCCCATCTGATCATTCAAATGAAGTCTGGTTTCCGCATCAGGATTTCCCGAAACTACTCACACCTCAATGGGTGGGTGACGAAGGGGTCGAATGCGTTGTCGTCCTGGCGATCGATGACATGCGTGAACCAGCCAAGTACGAGGCTTACTTGCGACCGATCCTGCAGCGACTGAAGGCCATCGACGGGCGTGCACCGGTCAGCATTATGACCTGCGCGGTGAAACCTGATGACCCCCAGTTGCAGTCCTGGCTGCAGGAAGGCTTGAGTCTCGAATGCCACACGTTTGACCATCCATGCCCGCTGCTGGCAAGTGGAGACATTGCCAAGTCGAAGGGGACGTACGACAGATGCGTCGATCTGATGACCTCCATTCCCAATAACAAACCCGTTGCCTTTCGAATGCCTTGCTGTGATTCTTTGAATACGGTCAGCCCGAGGTTCTATTCCCAGATTTTCCGCAAGTCGACGGCCTCAGGCAATTTTTTACAACTCGATTCGTCGGTTTTCACACTGTACACAGCCGAAGATCCGAACATTCCGCGCGACTGGATCACCGACGACGATGGCCGGGAAAAGTTCCGTAAGTACGTTCCACGGCGACTAAAACGTGCCGAGCAGGTTCATGATCGTTTCGTCAATACAATCGAAAACTATCCTTACCCCTACGTGATTCAGAACACATGCTGGGAATTCCCTTGCATGGTCCCCAGCGACTGGTCGGCCAATCACCTGCAAAAACCAAACAACCCTGACACGGTTCGTGATCTGAAAGTGGCTCTCGACATCACGGTAAAAAAACAAGGTGTGATGAACCTTGTCTTTCATCCGCATAGCTGGATTAAGTCTGATCAGGTGGTTGAGCTGATCGACCACGCGATCGCCAGGCACGGAAAGAAAGTTAAGTTTTTGAATTTCAGAGAGTGCGTCGATCGGTTGAATGCGAATGTGTTAGGAGGTCAATCGCTACGGAATCACGACGGAAGTGATCGAGGACTTCGCCTTGTTGATATGAATCGCGATGGACGATGGGAACTGAGTCAGGTTCCCGTTGCTCAACCCGGATCACCAGAGAAAGTTGACGGAGGGCGTTGGCATGTCGATATCAATGGTGACGGACATCTCGACGTCGTGCTTTCGAACAGCAAGGAATATGGTGCCTGGCTGTTTGATCCTCAGACAAAAGATCATTCCATTTGCCTGATGTCCGAACCTCGCAACAACGAAAAAACGTCACCAGACGCGTTGCCACTCATTGTGCGGAAGGATGGAACGGACAATGGATTCTTTGTCAAAGATCGGCATCTTTGCTGGATCAATGAAGAGACCGATGTGTTGCCCGACTTGATGAAGCAAGTCTCGTTTGACGATTTGCTGGGTGATCGAATACCCGATGCCAAGTCACCCGATGCGGCAATCAAATCGATGCGAGTTCGACCGGGATATACGATTGAGCTTGTGGCACATGAACCGCTCACCATGGACCCTGTCGCTTTCGACTGGGGTGCCGATGGAAAATTCTGGGTGGCGGAAATGGCGGACTACCCGCTTGGAATCGACGGGCAGGGAACGCCTGGTGGACGAATCCGGTATCTCGAAGATACAGACTTAGACGGTCGGTACGACAAGTCAACGTTGTTCCTTGACAAGGTACCGTTTCCAAACGGAGTGATCGCATGGAAGAAGGGGGTGCTTGTCTCGGCGGCACCAGACGTGTTCTATGCCGAAGATACGGATGGGGATGGAAAAGCGGATGTCCGGCAAGTGTTATATTCGGGATTTGTCGAGGGGAATCAGCAGCATCGCGTTAACGGGCTTACGCGTGGTCTTGATAACTGGTTGTATCTGGCGAACGGCGACAGTGGTGGAATCGTGGTATCAAAGAAGACTGGCCAGACGCTGGATCTTCGAGGGAGAGATCTCCGCATCCGGCCCGACACGGGCGAGATGGAAGCGGTCGCCGGAGCATCTCAGTTTGGACGCAATCGTGATGATTGGGGCAACTGGTTTGGCAACAACAACAGCCGGCCGATGTGGCATTTTCTACTCGACGATCATTATCTGGGGCGAAATCCACATCTTACCGTGCCAAATCTTTTGCGAGACGTTTCCGTAGCACCAGGTGCAGCACCGGTTTATCCATCCAGCAAGACGATGACTCGCTTCAATGATTTCCATACGGCGAACAGATTCACCTCGGCCTGCAGTGCGATTGTCTATCGAGACAACCTTTTGTTCGGGTCAGCTGCCACGCAATCAGCAGACAGCCATTTGAATGACGCATCGCAAATCGTGTCGCATACGTTTGTCAGCGAACCGGTCCACAACCTGATTCATCACGAAGTGATGTCGACGAATGGTATGAGTTTCACCAGCCAGCGAGCCGTTGGAGAAGAGGACTCGGAATTCGTTTCATCAACAGACAACTGGTTTCGTCCCACGATGATTCGTACGGGTCCCGATGGAGCACTCTGGGTTGCAGACATGTATCGACTGGTAATTGAGCATCCTCAATGGATTCCCGTCGAGTGGCAACGAAAATTGAACGTTCGTGCTGGTGACAACAAGGGACGCATCTGGCGTGTCATACCAGTCGGATCAAAGCCGCGCGCGACCCCTCGTTTCGATCGCCTGGCGATGCCTGACCTCGTCGCTGCGCTCGATCATCCGAATGGATGGCAACGAGATCTCGTCCAGCAATTGCTGATCGATCGCGCTGATGTTGGAGCGATTTCTTTACTTCGAAGGCAGGCCCGACAAAGCCCTAATCCGCTGTGTCGACTGCATTCCCTCTGTACTTTGGATGGCCTTCCAGGGGGAATCACTGCGGAACTTGTCGCCGAATCGCTGACGGATCCGCATTCAGCGGTTCGGCGCCATGCGATCCGGCTGTTGGAATCACTCGGAGAACCAGACCTGAAGACGATCGCAAATTTAAGCCGTCTTGTTGACGATTCTGATCAACAAGTGCGACTTCAACTTGCCTGTTCCCTCGGCAATTTCAAGCAGCCGGAAGCCGGGCGGTTACTCGGAAAAATCGCTCGCCAATCCGCAAACGACACTTACATGCTGACCGCAGTCATGAGTTCCGCCAGTAAAGACAATCTTCAACAAATGCTGGAGGAGGTCACCAGCGACGGATCAGTTCCGGCAAACTTACTGGAAGCATTGCTCGGACAAGCGACGGCACTTCGACATCAATCGTCGCTTTTAACGTTACTTTCCAGGGCGACAGAACCCACGGCAGACGCAGGCTATTCGGCATGGCAATTTTCGGCAGTGCAACAGTTCATGAACTCATTGGCTCGAAGCGGCGAATCGGTCGATCAGTGGTTACGAGACCTGGGGGCTGAGGGGATTCCAATCAACAAGCGGTTGCAATCGATGTTCTCGTCGGCAAGAAGACTGGCCGGAAGAGCAGAGGGGTCGGTGGTTGACCGTATCGCCGCAGTGCGGGTTCTGGGTCATTCAACGCAGGATATGGTCGTCCTTGGTGAACTATTCAAACCGCAACAGCCTCCGGAATTGCAGTCGGCGTCGCTTGAGGCGGTGGGGCGGCTCAACGAACCCGAGGCTGCAAAAATGCTGCTCGACAATTATCGATCGTTCGGACCAAGTCTGCGAGTGCAGGCTTGTTCTGTGTTACTACGGCGTGAAGCATGGCGTGATCAGTTGCTCGAAGCCCTGGAAAAGAAGAGTCTGACGGCGACAGATCTTGATCCGACATGTCGTCAGCGACTGCTTGGTCATAACCAGCAGGCCGTTCGGGACCGGGCAGCAAAAGTGCTTGCCGTCAATCTGGATACGGACCGTGCCAAGATGGTCACCGAATACCTGCCTATCGTTCGCATGGGAGGGGACCCTCAACACGGCAGCCAGCTTTTCCTGAAACGCTGTGCTCAGTGTCATAAGCTTGGTGATGCCGGACATGCTGTCGGGCCCGATCTGATGTCGTTGACGGACAAGTCCGCTGAGGCACTGGTGACAGCGGTTCTCGACCCGAATCGAGCGGTCGAAACAAAATTCACGACATTCACTGCCGTGACGAAGGCAGGGATCACTCATTCAGGAATTCTTTCTTCAGAGACCGCTAACAGCCTGACGCTGCGTGCCGCCGAAGGAAAGGAGATTTCTCTGCTGCGGAATGAGATCGAAGAATTACAAAGCAGTACCAAGTCATTGATGCCTGAAGGACTGGAACGAGAACTGAATCCTCACGACGCGGCAGCATTGGTGACCTACATCCGGCAGAACGTCCCTTTGCCCGTCATGAAGTCATTTCCCGAGAATTCGCCACGAGTCGTTCAGCCTGACTCGACAGGGAAGATCACCCTGACCCCCTTTGAGGCCGAGATCTACGGCCCGACGATCGTGATTGAAGAACAGCACAAGAACCTGGGATGGTGGAGCAGTGCCGACGACATCGTTGTCTGGACGATCAATATCCCAAAAACCGCGAAGTATACGGTGACATGGACATGGGCTTGTGACGCTCAAGCGGCCGGTAATCGCGTTACGGTTGAAGCCCTCGGCAGGTCATTCACGCGTAAAGTTGGAAAAACAAACGGTTGGGATGATTATCAGACGACCGAACTTGGCGAGCTTGAATTACCAGCGGGTGAAGTCCGGTTGACCGTTAAACCTGCCAGTCGCCCGTTGCCGGCGCTTGGTGACGTAAAGTCTGTGGAATTACGTTTGAGCCCGTGAAATATGGCGGACCTGACAGCGTGACGCGCCAGCCACATAACAAATCACGCAGTCACTCCGCTGGAATTTTGTCCCCGCCATCTGAGCCAATGGTCAACGAGGACAATCGCAACCATCGCCTCGGCCATCGGAATAAAGCGAGGCAACAAGCAAGGGTCATGGCGCCCCTTGGTACGGACCGTTGTCGGTTCTCCCTGATCGGTTACGGTTGGTTGTTCCAGCGGAAGACTACTGGTCGGCTTCACTGCCGCACGTAAAATGATTGGAAGGCCCGTGGTGATCCCACCCAGCATCCCACCATGTCGGTTCGTGTCGGTCGTGATCCCGTTGCGGCCATCGCGCCGGGGGGTGGATGACGGGATGAAATGGTCATTATGCTCGCTGCCGCGCATCGTGACGCAGCCAAACCCAATGCCGTACTCGACCCCTAAAACCGCAGGCAGGCTGAAGAGCGCTTTGGCGAGATCCGCTTTGATTTTGTCAAAGACAGGCTCACCCAACCCGGCAGGTATATTGGTTGCGACGATCTCTGTCGCTCCGCCGATGGAATCGCCCTCTTTTCGCACCTGCTCGATCAGTTCAATCATCTGTGAGGCGGCGGAAAGGTCGGGACATCGAATGATATTCGGCTCACCACCGGGCAGGGTCTCAACTTGCGACAGTGTGATCCCTGCAGGGTCATCAATCCGGGCTTTTATTCCACCAACTTGAGTGACGTACCCGACAACGCGGCCGTTGAATGCTTGTTCGAGAATCTTCTTGGCGACAACGCCTGCTGCGACCCGGACTGTGGTTTCACGAGCACTCGAACGTCCACCACCTCGATAATCTCGAAACCCATATTTTGCGTCGAAACTGTAGTCAGCGTGTCCAGGGCGGTAGACATGCTGGATATTGCCATAATCCTTGCTGCGTTGATCCTGATTTCGAATCAGGATTGCGAGACTCGTCCCTGTCGTTCGGCCTTCAAACACTCCGGAAAGAATCTCGGGAGTGTCTGATTCGTCACGTTGGGTGACGATATGGCTTTGACCCGGTCGCCGACGGTTAAGATCAATCAGCAAATCTTCGACGGTCAGCGGAATCCCCGAGGGAACACCATCAATAATGACGACATTCGCCGGCCCGTGACTTTCGCCAGCCGTTGTGATTCGAAACGCTTGTCCAAATGAATTTCCAGTCATGATGTCATCGATTGTATCGAACAACGTTCGAGCGGTCAGTGATGTACGTGGGTTGCGATCGCATTTTTGGAAATTCGGCTACGAAAACGTTGCGTCTGTGACGGAACTCCATTATTTCGATTCGACCTTGCGTTCGTAGGTAAATGGATATGGCTGTTGCTGGTCGATGCACAGGTACGCCTTCAGCGTTCGAAACGGTCGGCCTCCGCGAGTCATTTCGATTGAGGGGAGTGGCTGAATTTCACGAAAATACGACTTGTATTCGTCGCCAAGATCCGGCCTGGCCTCTTCGTCAATCAAGACTCCGTCTCGGCCAAGCCAATCCTCGGGTCGACTCCAGAAGGCAAAGCCACGGGCATCCCCCTGACGGTAGCAGGCTACGGGGATCTTGTTACGAACGGCGAATGCCAATTCACCGCTGTCATACCACCGATCGGTGAACAAAAAGGTATTTGGTCGATCGACCAGGCCACGTTGACGCAAGGTTTCACCAACCGACTCCCACCCGCTGATTTCAATACACGGGTCGCGAAACGGAAACTTGATCAGACCGAATCTTGCCTGGATAAGAAACGCGCCAGCGATCATGACGAGTGCCGTGGACATAAAAACCAGCCAGCGCCGAACAACAACAGGTTCGTGATCGGAGCGCGATGCCCAGATCGAACCGACCATCGGAAACAAGGGCAGAAATCCAATGAGCGGCCAATGGGGCAGGATCGGACGAAAACAAGCGACAACGGTGAAGAGTATCAGTGGCAAGAGTGACAGACAAAGTAACAACCGATCGATTCCCGTCGCCGACAGCAGTCTGGGAACGCGAGTCACAAGAATCAGTGCAAACGAAAACCAGATCCAGGGAAACAGGAATCCCATCGGGCCGAACAGCATCAGAGCCAGCCCACCCGGCCGAAACTCCCATCCCACGGCTCGAGAACTCTGAAACGCGAAGGAGGCCCAATCGTGTTGTGAGTTCCAGATCAGAACGGGAATCAGTCCGAGAAACCCGATACCTGCAGCCAGGTATGGCCCCGGTCTCGTCAGATTCCAACGGGCCGAAGGGGTGACCAGAACATAAAAGACTGTTCCCAGCGGCAAAAACACCGCGTGATACTTACTGAGCATCGCTCCGGCGCAGGCGAGACCGACCCAGATCCAGGGAAGAAGGCGGCCAGGGGATCCGACAAGCGCCTCACAGACACCCCACATCGTTAACAACGCAAAGAACAACAGCGGACCGTCAGGCAGGACAAATGCACCTGCAGCGGCCGTGTAATAGGCACTCAAATTGAGCGCGAGTGCCGCGTAGAATCCTGCCAGCTCACCATAAAAGCGTCTGGTCCAAAAGTAGAGAACCGACGTCGAACCTGCAAAGAGCAGAACGAATCCCAGGCGGACGGACAATGGATGGATCCAACCACCACAAACCGCAATTCCAAATTTGGCGACATACATCACCATCGGAGGATGATCGAAGTAGCTCCAATCTGGATGAACCGTATAAAGAAAGTGATAGGCCTCGTCCTGACCAGTCTCAAGACCGGCAGCCCAGGCGAGTCGGAGAATCATTGTCACAAGGATAAGCGTCGCCAAATTGCGTTGCTGGCTTCCTGCCATGCCTCAGATTCCTAACAGTCATATTTGAGATTCATTGCATTTTAACGATTTACAAAACGAGTTGAAAAAACGAGCCTTCATTCTGAGCCGAGATCTTCGAACTCCCGGTCAGAGACAAGCGGCATTATTCCAAAATCAATTCAACCCGATCGTGAGATTCTTCGCCTGTGGCCCCATGTTCCTTGATCAACTTCACAAGCCAGTCAAAAACCGTCGAGCCATGTTCCGATTTTGCCCGCTTGATGTCATGTTCAATGGATGCCCGGTTCGATTGATGGGCCGTTGAAAGCCGATGCTCGAGTTGACGAACTGTCTCGGCAAAACCAAGGCGAACCCTTGATTGTTCCGAATTCTTCCATCGAAAGACAAAACCATTATCGGGTGTTCTAAATCCGCCTCGCAGGATGTCGTTGAAGGCGTCGAGATTGCGTCCCCAAGCCTTACCTGGGATCAAAATCCGCTCAATTTCATCATAGAACCCTTCCAGCGTTGAGAAGTTCGCACCGTCAATCTCATACGTTGGTTTAAGAATCCCAAGGATTTTGTCTTTTAAACCGGGTACGACCGACAACCCATTCCCACCATAAATTGTCGACTTTCCGCTCCAGTCGATGAAATGTCCTCCAGCTTCTTCGACGATCGGTAATAGAGCCGCTGCATCCCAGGGATTCATTGCCGGGTCGACCATCAGTTCGGCACGGCCGGTGGCCACCATCATATGTCCGAAACAATCACCCCAGCCACGAGCAAGATTGACGGAATTCAACAGCGTTTCGAGTTCATTCCAGCGATCGATCTTCTGCCATCGAGTGACATTCGTCGTACAGAACGTCGATTCTTCCAATGTCGATGTTGTCGCAACACGCGCGCGACGGGGTTCGTGGTCACCAATCTGCCACCAGGCGCCACTTCCTTTAGCCGCATAAACGACTTCATTCAAGGCTGGAAACCGGCAGACACCAATCACGCATCGCATGTTGTACTCAACGCCGATCAGTGTCCCAAAAAGTGGAACGCCATGAATGAAGGATTTGGTTCCGTCAATCGGGTCGAGAATCCAGCGAAATCCGGTCGTTCCGGGCTTGTCAGGAAATTCTTCACCGAGAATTGCGTCGTCGGGGAACGAGGCGGCTAAACGCTCGCGAATCAAAAGCTCTGCACCCCTGTCCGCTTCGGTCACAGGGCTGGCGTCACCCTTGCGTTCGACAGCGAGATCCGCCGTCTGGTAATACTTGAGAATTAACTCGCTGGCTTCTTTTGCGACGTTCAGTGCGAAGTTCAGGCGAGGATTCAGTTCCGATGAACCAGGATCTACTTTGTCAGGAGCGGAGGCTTTCGACTGAGTCACGAGCAAGTTCCAGAATCTGTACGTGTGGAAATCGATTTTGATGAAGATTAACGTCGAAATGCTTTTCGAGCGACTGTCAAACCCCGATTTGTACTGATCATCGTTTTTTTTGGTTTTGAGACGGAATTTCCTGGTGATTAACCGCGGAAAAAACGGATCAACCTGAGAGTTTTGCTGAACTCGATTGTCGGGGCGGAACCGTCCCTTTAACATGTCGGTTCAATTTGGTCGTTGGTTCGTTGTAGGATAGTTAACATGCAGTTCGAGACTCGTTGTGTCCATGTTGGGGTCGACAAAGATTCGACTTTCAATAGCGCGACAACCCCGATTTACCCATCTTCTACGTTTCGCTGGGATGATCTTAAGACGCATCGGGGTTTTGATTATACGCGAAGTGGAAATCCAACCCGGCGTGCGCTCGAAGAAAACATCGCCGCTTTAGAAGGCGGAATCGATTGTCGTGCAACATGCACGGGAATGTCCGCGATTACAGCAACAATGCATTTTTTCCAGCCTGGCGATCAGATTATTGCCGGGCACGATATTTACGGAGGAACTTACCGACTGTTCGATTCGGTCTTCAGAAGTATGGGACTCGACTTTGTTTTTGTTCGCATGGGCGATCCCGAGCAGGTTCGCAAGGCGATCACACCAAAAACAAAGTGCATCTGGATCGAAACCCCAAGCAATCCACTTCTTAATATCGTGGATATCTCGGCAATCACAGCGATTGCGAAAGCCGCCGGATTGATCACGATTGCCGATAATACGTTCCTTTCACCTTATTGTCAGCGACCGTTCGAACATGGCGTTGATGTCGTTGTCCATTCGACGACCAAATACTTGAATGGGCATTCTGACGTCGTCGGCGGTTGCGTTGTCACAAACCAGAAAGTCCACGCCGATAAAGTCAGTTATATCGTCAATGCACTAGGTCTCGCCTGCTCGCCGTTTGACGCATGGCTTGTTCTTCGTGGAATCAAAACACTTGGTCCACGCATGGAAGCTCATCAACGTGGTGCCATGGCACTGGCAAAGTTTCTTGATTCGCATGATCGAGTAAAACACGTCTACTATCCGGGACTTGTCGATCACCCACAACACGAATTGGCAAAGCGACAACAGTCCGGGTTTGGTGCCATGTTAAGCTTCGACGTCAACGGCGGACGACCCGCCGTCGAGAAGATTGTCAGTCGACTGAAGCTGTTTCAGTTGGCTGAGTCACTCGGTGGGGTGGAATCATTGATTGAATACCCGGATTCCATGAGCCACGCCTCAATGACCGAACCCGCGCGAAGAGAAGCAGGAATTACAGATTCCACGTTAAGAGTTTCCGTCGGCATTGAACACCCGGATGACTTAATCGCTGATTTTGCCAAAGCACTTTCAGAGTAGGTTCTGCGTGCTGAAGTCAGGTCACGAATCCGCAGTGGCCTGACTTATCGTTCACAAATTGAGTGCGCCAAAACTTGTGCGATAGAGCAAATCAGGCATCGTAAAGGCACCCCGCTGAACTCATCCGTCCTTGCATGACCTCGCGAAGCTCCTCGCGAATTTCATTAGCAAGGGCGGAATGACCAGCTCGGTGGGCGACCCGGTCTCGCAGTCGCCTCAGTTTTTCTACCAGTGAACCTGATTCGATCGACCTTGGGCGATAAGGGTCAGCCGGGGACTGAATCGGCAGATAAATCGACCGATGAACCCGAGGTCGACCAACAAGAATCATATCGAGGATCGCCAGCAGCCAGCGTGAATTAAGCGGCCCTGACGGTTCTTCCAATACCTGCCGCAAATCACCGAGTAGTAAGTACTCGAGCTCGCGATTCTCCACATTTGAGGATTCGTAATGGGGGGCAGCGGCAATCATCGGATTTGTTCTGTATCTCGTTCATTTTGGAAATTACTAAAAGAGAGAAACAGCAATCAGCGTGCCGTACGGTTCTCCTGAATGTCGTAAATACAAATCCACTCCAATGTCCAGCTGAAAAAACTGATCTGCCTGGAAATGTGCGGCAAACCGAAACAATATTTCACTGAGTACTGCTCTGATCACAGGCAGTTTTTCACTAACGTTGGGCGGAACTGATGTGTCGAGCAAAAAAAATCGCCGTCGTGGAACCGAGGGGGTGGCTCAACGACGGCGACGTAGGAAAGGCTAGGCAAACAGTCGGATAATGCAGTTAATGTTGAATGTCGTGATGCTTCTTGTCCCACTGCATTTTCGCCGGTCTACTTCCCGAAAATTGTCACATGGTGGGTGTCAGCTCGGTTGTCGATACGGGACTGACCAGCTTGCCGGAGATAAATTCTCCCCTGAAGCAATCCGTTCCAGCCTACCAAACCTTTTCCAGTCCCACGAAGTTCGCCGAGGCATCGTTCGCGGGCTTCTGAGTTATCGGGTGACAAGTTGCACAAGTCCAACCGTTCGGACGAGATGCACGTGAAATCATTTGTTCCCGGCAATCCTTGCAATCTCAGTAAGTCGATTGCACCAACTTTTCCGGCAGCTCACAGATTTGTCACGCCTCGCTTGTAATAAAGTTTTGGTATCATCGCTTTCCAAAACAAAACAGCCACTCCTGACGTTCGCTCCCTGCGCCTTGACCCACTCGCAAAAAAATCTGGCCTCCGCAAATCGCGGGACTCGGAAAGGAATCAGTCCCGATCTGATTCTCGGCGATAATCTCGAATCGTTCAGAAGTCGCTCGAATGACATACATCGTTCCCAATTCGTTCGCCCAGTAGATGTTTCCATTGGCCAGGATCGGCGAGGCACTGACAGGCCCTTTCAGCCGCTCTTTCCACATCTCTTTACCATCTGATCCTCGCCAGCAGAAAATGACTCCGTTGCCGGTAAGTGCATAAAGGTATCCGTTATAGGCGAGCATCGATTGCTCGTAGCACTTCTGCCCGTTTCTCCACAGGACTTCACCGCTGCCGTCGGCTCTCACTGCCAACGTTTCTGCCTTCGGAAAACCGCCACTGGCAAATACGATGTCACCATCCCAAACCATTGTTCCGCAGGTGGCGAACGTCGTTCCCTCGGTAGACCACAATGGCTTTCCCGTTGCCGGGTCGTATGACCAGACCTTTTGAGCACCACTCATCAGCATCTGGTCCTTCCCGGCGACGTGGGCGATCACCGGAGTTGAAAAGCTGATCATCGTCGGTCGAGGTTCCTGCCAGATCCGTTCGCCCGTCTGTCGATCTAATGCCGTCAGGAAGCTGTCCCCATCGTACTCCGCCGAGACGATTACCGAATTTCCATAAATGATTGGCGAAGGGGCGTATCCATACTCGTAAGTCCGAGGTCGAAACCGACAAACCTCTTTTTCCCACACCACTTTTCCGTCAAAATCGAGCGAGAGTGCCACAACCTTGTCATGATGATAGAACGCCACAAACAATCGTTCGCCGTCACTCGCGACTGTCGGCGTTGCTTCAGTGTTTTTCGCGTGATTTTTCTCTGGAAATCCCCCCTGATTGACTCCCTTTTGCCAATTCAATTTCCCCGTCTGACGATCAAACGCGAGCACGTAATGGATCTGCTCTTTTTTGTCGGCCGTTGTGAGGAAAATCTGATTCCCCACGACGGTTGGAGATGAATGCCCTCGCCCCGGCACGGGAACCTTCCAGACGACGTTGTCCGTCTCACTGAAAGTCGTCGGAACCGGGACATTTTCCGCGATGCCGTTTCTTTTCGGGCCACGCCACCAAGGCCAGTCACGTTCGGCGGAAAGTCGAGGATAGCTGGCAATTCCTTTCTCATCAGCAGTCGCCGACGAACCTGCAAACATCGCACAAATGCAGGCACAAATAAGACAATAATGACCCGACAACCAATTCATACGGGAAATCTCCACCAGAACAGACTCTCTGAATGAATCGATTAGTGAGCCGCCGGTGGCGTATCCTGGAACGCACGGTTTCGGAACAGGAAGTCGACAATGTTCCCTTCATGCGGCTGCAGCCAGTTCAGCTGAACCGTCTTCACCGGCCCGATATTCAATCGATCAATATTCGTTGCGTCGAGCAGTTGTTGCTTGAATTTCGCATCATCGGTCAAGGCTGTGCCGACCAGCGTCTGCTTAATCTGAGCAATCATCTTGTTCTGCGGACACTCAACGACAGACACGAACGGGAACATGTATTCGGTATTGGCCAGTGGCACGTCAGGACCCGTGCAGTGAATGACCGTCGGACGCAAATAGTCGCAGCGTTCTCGTTTTTCCAGACGAGGACCATTACGGTACTTCGCCGTCATCTCTGTCACTCCATCTGCCTGACAGCCTTCATCGATTTGAGCATTCATCGCTTCGGCCGCACCCGGTGTTGTAAAGGCCGCCAGTGCCGACTTCGGGTCGTTTGGCGGCAATGGCACAACGGGACCCAGCCGCTGAGCAATTGCGTCCGCGATTTCGCGAGTGTGTCTCGATGCCCAGATCCCACTGGCATTGATACAGCTTCGTCCGCTGTTCGCAAACACGCTGTCGACCATCAGGTCGAGATAATCCTCCCAGCGATCAACCACGTCGTCGCCGAGAATCACTTTCGAAAAACCGGGACCATGCACCGAGATCTTGGGGTTTCCCGCATGCTGATCGACAGTCGTCTGTCCGCCGAAAATCATCGCCCGCTGACAATCGGTCATCACCGCCCCACCAACATCGTGTCCGCCAGGATAGACCGAAATCGCTTCCCGCGGCAGACCCGCCTTGAAAAAGGCTTCTGTGATTCGGTAGGGAGTCCAGAACTCCTGCGACCCCGGCTTGATACACAAGCCAATCTGCATCGGAATTGCCGGAAGCCATAAAGTGTGCACACCGGGCGAGTTGTTTGGCAAAACCATCCCGAACACAGGCGTCGTCGCCTGATACGAAACCATCACCCCGCGAGATTCTTTTCCATAACCCTTTTCCATGATCTCATATGGCAATCCGCGCGTCAGTGCATCCAGTACTTCGTCCATATGACCAAGCACAAATGCGTTCTTCCGCATGTTGGCGGCACACATGTTCTCCGGCAATCCTGTGGTTGCCGATTGCAGACGGCAGAATTCCGCCGGTGTCAAAGAGCCATTGCCGCAGGGAAGAGTCTCTTCCAGATACATCCTCGCTGCTGCTTTGCAAATATCGATGAGCTTGGCAATTGGCACGGCTCGTAAAGCATCGCGAGCTTTCTGAGACTTTTTGAGATCCAGCTTCACCATGGCCCCGGTCGCCTGATGCAACTGAGCGACCGGTTCACCCGTGTCAAAATGAACAACGGACTGCTTTTCCATCGACTCGTAAGTCTGGCCAAATCGAAGAATCGGAATTTCAAACATCGTGGTTTCTCAAGTAGGGTAAACGCCCGCGAAATTCGACATGACAGTTCCTGAAGGACTTATAGACCATCAGGACCTGTTCTTGCCTTTGAAATAATCAATAAACCCCAACGGTGGTTGTTTTTGCATACTCATGGAATGGTCGAGTACCGCTGATGCCGTCCCAGGGGAATTTTTCATGAGGCTTTTCGCGTTCACCTTCATCCCGTTCCATGAAACCGGGGATGAACAGTTCTTTGGTCATCGTGTACAGCTTCACGCGGCCGGTCTGTCCATAACCAACAACTTGGTTGTAATCCTTAAACTCAACCGTTTCGATCACCGCCCGCGGCTGTGGAGCGTAGTATGTGATCTTGTAGTTGTCCGCAGGATCAAAAGGCTTTCCGCAGGCAAGCCCCATCAAGGTATTGCCATAGGTCGGAGTGATATACACGTCCGGTCCAAGCAATTCTTCGCGACAGGTACGATACCATTGAGGAGTGAACTCGGTTCCCCCGGCGAAGATCCCCTTGATCCCCGATTCGGCAATGCTCGTTCCGTCGTCGAGCAATCGCATGGCCAGGGCTTCCAATAACTTCGGCGTCATGAACGCACATTGAATGTTGTGGTTGGCCGACAGGATCGTGACAGCCTGGTCAATCACATGTGCTTTGTAGTCTTCAGCCTCTTGAATCTTCCCCTTCTTCAGCAGTTTAACCACCCAGCGAGGATCAAGATCGACGCAGAAACAGATTCCGCCGCGGTACTGAGCCAGATGCTCGACAGCCAGACGCAATCGGCGAGGGCCCGAAGGTCCCAGCATCAGCCAGTTGGCACCTCGAGGAAAATATTCGTCGGGCAGAGTGTCACTGAAATTCTCGTAGTCGATCCAGTGATCTTCAATCACCATGCGGCTTTTGGGAATGCCCGTCGTACCACCCGTCTCAAACACGTACGCTGGCTTGCCTGCAAGGCCTTTTGGAATCCAACGACTGATCGGGCCCCCTCGCAGCCATTCGTCTTCGAAATGAGGGAACTTCTTCAGATCATCGAAGCATTTGACCTCCTTCAGCGGGTCAAACTTGTATGTTTTGGCTTTTTCGAGCCAGAACGGGCTTCCGGTCGATTCATGGAAATGCCACTGCACGTTTTCATAGGTGTGGGCATCAAGTTGTGATTTGGCTTTGGCGGCGAGTTCGGCAAGTTGGCTCACGGCAGGACTTTCTGTAGCGGTGGGACGAAATCATTCGTATCTGAATCATAGTGGTCTTGGAAACGAATTCAAACTCTTCGCCATTTCGAACGCCCACCGAAACCTCAAACACGACGGCTCATTGAAATCCAGATATCAAGATGATCAAGTTGGCAGAGTTGGCGGAGTTCCATGTTTTATAGGCTTTTGTTCATGTTTTTGAATTTGACCACGTTGGCAAAGTTGACCAGCTTCAATCCTCTTGTGGGATCGCAGCGTGGAACAAGTCGTTGAACTTGCACGAGAACATCAAAAAAAGTTGACCAAGTTGGCGGAGTTCCCTGTTTTATGGGCTTTTGTGCGAGTTTTTGAATTTGACCAGGTTGGCGAAGTTGACCAACTTCGATCCTCTCGCCGGATCTCCGCGTGGTACACGTCGTTGAAATCGCACGAGAACATCGAAAAAAAGTTGATCAAGTTGGCGGAGTTCCGTGTTTTGCAGGCTTTTGTACGAGTTTTTGAATTTGACCAGGTTAGCGAAGTTGACCAACTTCAATCCTCTCGCGGGATCTCCGCGTGGTACACGTCGTTGAACTTGCACGAGAACATCGAAAGAAGTTGACCAAGTTGGCAGAGTTCCCTGTTTTGCAGGCTTTTGTGCGGGTTTTTGAATTTGACAACGTTGGCAAAGTTAACCAACTTCGATCCTCTCGCGGGATCTCCGCGTGGAACAAGTCGTTGAACTCGCGCGAGAACATCGAAAAAAGTTGATCAAGTTGGCGGAGTTCCGTGTTTTGCAGGCTTTTGTGCGAGTTTTTGAATTTGACCAGGTTGGCAAAGTTGACCAACTTCGATCCTCTCGCGGGATCTCCGCGTGGTACACGTCGTTGAACTCGCACGAGAACATCGAAAAAAAGTTGACCAAGTTGGCGCAGTTCCCTGTTTTGTAGGCTTTTGTGCGGGTTTTTGAATTTGACCAGGTTGGCGAAGTTGACCAACTTCGATCCTCTCGCCGGATCTCCGCGTGGTACACGTCGTTGAACTTGCACGAGAACATCAAAAAAAAGTTGACCAAGTTGGCGGAGTTCCCTGTTTTGCAGGCTTTTGTTCGGGTTTTTGAATTTGACCAGGTTGGCAAAGTTGACCGACTTCGATCCTCTTGTGTCGTCTCAGCGTGGAACAAGTTGTTGAACTCGCATGAGGACATCGAAAAAAGTTGACCAGGTTGGCGGAGTTGGCCAAGTTCCGTGTTTTATAGGCTTTTTGCATACTTGAACTTGGCCAATTTGACCAAATTGATACCGGTTGACAGCCCACAACGTGAACCGAGCATTCGAAGCTCCGCCAGAACCTTGGAGACTGGTGTACGCCCCAAGATCTCTCGCATGTTCGCCTCTCTCCTTTTCGTGATTTCAAAGTTTCGTGATTTGATCTCGTCTGCAATTCCTGCGACTGGTAGACAATGAGGATCACGAAAACACGAAAGTTCGAAAGCACGAAAAAATGCCGTCGCAGATGACCGACAAGCAACGAACCCCCACGGATCACCCGCGGCCTCTGTTGGGACGTTAAAAACGCACGCGAGCAAAGCGGCGTATTCCGGCAAATTCACTCTTTACGGGGCCAACGCTCTTGCCAAACACCTCAGCACTAATATTATCACAAAAATACAACAAAAAAGTCAATAGAAAATAAAAAATGTTTGTTAGATCAACATTGTCTCATGGGACGCGAGCCCATTGTGCGCGCGTCGGCTGGTCCGGCACGGGCGACCGACCAACGCTCTCCTCTTCGTCTTACGTCGCGTTCGATGTCAACGCGCGAGTGATGATCTTATTTTAAGCCAGTCGCAAGACTCGCATGAACCGGCTTTGCCGGGTTGGAAATTCCTGGTATGTCGTCACTCAAAACGTCTATCATCATGTCACCTTTTCTCGTTGAGACGCACCCATGCAGTCACGTCCGATTCGAAACTTATTGCTGACACTGTTGGTATTCATCGTACACGAACGATTTTCTTGCCATGTGATGGCGGAAGACGTCGATCAATACGGGCAGGAAATGACCGGGGAACGGTTGACCTCCACGCTTGACCGCATCTCAAAACAAATCAGGCGGAATCAGGAGGGCATCCAAACATGGAAGGGAAAGTGCGAATACCGAGATTCCGACTACTCCACCAAGGACAATCCAACGTCCACCCAAAACCCTGGAAGCGATCAGTTTAAGGAATTTCAGTTCCCGGACGAGAAAATTGCCCAGGCTCGGGAGACGCTTCAAGCCAAAGAGGGATACTGGTACCTCAGAGAAGGAACAGCAGAATTCCTTCTGGATCAGACCAACAAACGATACCGAGTCCTGAAACAGCCGAGCGATTTCGAGTATTTCTGGGACCCGGTCTCTGGATATCGACATCGCCGAATTTACCCATCGCCGAAAACATTCACTGTTTTCGACACCGTGCAGGTGGTGGAATTCAGCCCCGATCGCTTTTTGACACGTATCCCGAAACCGGGACTTGAGGACAAAATCTTTCCAAAAGCACGTGTCGCTTTTGTCACGACCGCACGCAACGGGATCACTCCTTCGCTGATCAATCTGCTCGAATGCTTCGGGTCTGATAGCAGTGTTTCATTCAACAGCCCTTCGTCGCAATTCTTTGCAAATTACGCTGGAAAAATAGCCGCTCATCTTCGCGGAGAGGGATCAGAAAGAGACACGACACTCAGCAAACAATATGCTCGGCTTTACACAACTGCGGAAGAACCTCCCGTCGTGACACTCGTTTACGGAAAACCTGGGCTAACGCTATTGAGTTCGATTTATCAGTTCGATGGAAAGGTCGGCTACAACGTCACTCGGTACACGCAAACGCTGAAAGGGGACCCGAATATCTGGCGCACAATCAAATACACGGAAATTGACGAGAAGTTCGTACCGTGTGAGTTGCAGACCAGTCAAATCTCTGACCAAGTCGAGTCCAGGAGCACATTTGCACACTCTCGAACACTCAAGATCGAAACGGAGTCTCTCAACCAGCCGATCGCGGCAGCCGAATTCGAACTGGTCACGCTCGGTCTGAAATACGCTGATCGGAAATATGACGAGACCACGAAAAAATCTTATGCCTACGACGACAAATTGGGTTTTGTGCCGATGGAAGATTTCAACTTCGATCCCTCAAGATCGGACCAGGGCAAGTAAAGAGACATCGCCACAGATGCTCACTGAAACAGACAGATAAACGCAAAAGAGTTTTGACCACGAATCTGACGAATCGCCTGACGAGGGCTTCGCCCGCAACCTTATCACGAGAAGAGTTTTAACCACGAAACATATATAAAAACAGTCCAGGCATGCCGTGGGCTGACGCGGCTCGCCTGAGTTGATAGAGAGATGGGATTTCAACTAAATCGAACTCTGGTGAATTCACGCGAAATCGGGTGAACTCATTAATGATGGAAAAATGGGGAACGGTCGCCAGAAGCCAATGAATTATGAAAAATGGTCGAAGTCGCGCGAACTCATGCGAACTCTCACACCAATTTTCGCGGCGATGTGAGGTTGGCAGGATGGAAGAGAAGACTTTGAATAGAAGTCGCCGAAGCCATTTCATATCGGTTTAAAATCAGCTCAATCCCGCGACTTCCCAGCCTTTGCGAGTTGGGCGGCGAATCAACCGAGCGGCCTCTGGCTTGTTTGTGAACTGTAGCTTGGCGGCGTTCCATTCGAGCGTTTCGTTCGGGAAGAAGGTCGCGACGCCGCCGAGTAACACGCTCTCTGTTAGAGGCCCGGAATATCCAAAGTGAGTCGACGTGGTTCCCTTCCCTTGTACTGCATCGACAAACTGATGCCAGTGATTGATGTCAGTCAGTTTAGGTCTTGGATAATCCTTAAACTGGTCTTCTGGAAGCAATACAGGCATATCGACGTGCGGCAATAACATCGCCCCTTTTTCTCCGATAAACAAAGACCCTTGATCGGGGAGCGGTCGATTTTTCAGGTGCTTGGAAATGATCTCAGGGGCTGGCCGCTGGTCTCCGTCGTACCAGGTGATCGGAATCACCGGACCAATCGTCTGGTTCGTCTGCGGAAAGGTCAGGTGCGCAAGAGCGTTGTTCGCCCAGTTATGAGCGGTTGGTGCGGGGCCCGTGGACTTCAAAGTCAGCGGAGCGGTGAGTTCCAGAGCTTTGAAGACCGGGTCGAAGATATGACAGCCCATGTCACCGAACGTTCCAGTCCCGAAATCGAGTCGCTTTCGCCAGTTGCCGGGATGGTAATAGCCGTTCCCGATAAACGGTCGAGCTTCGCAAACGCCCAGCCATTGATCCCAATCAAAATTGGCGGGAACAGGATCAGTTCGATCAGGCCGCGCGGTTTCATCGCCCCATTTCTTGCTGCTCCACGAATGAACGCTTTGCACTTTGCCGATCGCACCCCCTTGTATCAGTTGCACGGCAGACCGATAGGCGGGATGCGAATGAATCTGGATACCCATCTGAGTCACCAGTTTCTTTTCTGCCGCAACCTCAGCCAGTCGTCGTGAGTCGTAGACATCATGTGTCAGTGGCTTCTGGCCATAGACGTTCAGTCCACGCTGCATTGATGCCATGGCGAGTGACGCATGCATGTGATCTGGTGTGGAAACATTGACCGAATCGAGATTGGCGTGCTCTTTATCGAGCAACTGTCGCCAGTCCTGGTAGACGCGAATATCCGGGAATTTTTTCTTCAGCTGTTCGGCCCGTCCCAGGTCAACATCTGCGACGGCGATCAGTTTGGCTTTCGGATGGCTGGCAATTTCTGAGAGGTCGGCACCGGCCATTCCCGATGCACCAAAACTGGCATGCCGGACAACGTCATTCGGAGATGCGGCTCGCAAGTCGCGGATAAACACGGGAGCGGCAAATGCACCGAGTGCCGCTTGTTTCAGAAAAGACCGACGATTCGAACGAGAAGCCTGTGACATGACCGAACCTTTCGAGAATGAACAATATCACGTGAAATGAGGACTATAAAAGTTTTCCAGCCGTCGTATTTGCCGCCAGATCGGCAATCATCCGTTTTGTCGCGGCCTCGGCTGCCGCTTCCCATTTTCTCGGGCCAAATTCTTCCGCATACGGTTCCAGCTTGTAAGCAAAGTTGATCCCTCGCGAGTTGTTGACGACGGCTCCCAATCCCGATTCCTGAAACGCCGGGGCGACGTCTGCAGCCGCTCCTCCCTGGCTGCCGTAACCCGGAATCAACAACGGAACATGCGGCATGGAGGCCCGTAGTTCGACCAGTTCACGTGGGTAGGTGGCCCCGACCACCGCTCCAACACAACCAAAACCATCTTCGGCGGTTTCCAGAGCCAGCTCTTCCACGACACGCGCAACATGTTGGTAAATCGTCGTTCCACCGGCGTTTTGATCCTGGAACGAGGCGGAGCCGGGATTGCTGGTTTTGACCAGCACATAGATCCCCGCCCCACGTTCTTTTGCAATCTTGACGAATGGCTCAAGCGTATCTCGCCCGAGATAGGGATTGACGGTCAGGGCGTCAGATTGCCACAAGGCGGCCTTCGGATCGGCTCCGGCGAGATAACCTCTGGCATAGGCTTCTGCCGTGGTGCCGATATCGCCTCGTTTCGCATCGCAGATGACGATCAAGCCTTTCGATCGTGCATAGCGGATCACACGAGAGAGCGCCAGGCAGCCATCCGGTCCCCACTCCTCAAAAAACGCGGACTGTGGTTTGACGGCGGGAACCAGCGGCGCGACGACATCGATCAGGCGGACACAGAACTCTTCAAACGCCGCAGCCGCCTGCGCGACGGGGTCATCGTGTTCATCTCTGGCGTGTCGCAAGACATCCGGAGGAAGTTGATCCAGTCTGGGATCGAGACCGACCAGAACCGGTGTTTGTTTGGCTTTGATTGCGGCGTGCAATCGTGTGGCGTAGTGATTACTCATTCGTCAGACGACTTTCGTCATAAGCAGGCGGGAAAATGTCTTGCTCGCGTTCAGATTCTATCTTCGGGCGGTCTTGCAGAAGACGCAATTCTGAAAGGAACCAATATCCGCAACTCAGATAAAGTCCGATGACAATTTCGCGTCCGAAATGGGCTCCCAGTTTGAACCACCATCGTTGGCCCCTCGCCTGAATGTACATCGTTAAAAGCACGAACAGGATGACACCAGCCAGCGAGCTCCAGATCTTAAACGCTGGTCGCGGATAAGCGATCATCAACTTCATCAACAGCCAGCCGACGAGCCAGGTTACGATGAAAATCGCGACCGCAACGGGCCAGAATCCTCTGCGAACGTCAAACCTGAATTGAAAGATCATGAACAGGATCATTACCAGGATTTGCAGACGCATCCACCACGACATCAGGCTGAAGAAAATAGTCAGGCGTCTCACGGCAGTGTCTCATTTCCAGGGAAATGTCGTTCCCGTCAAACGCTCGTATGCATCGATGTACTTATCGCGAGTCCCTTCCACGACACGATCTGGAAGTGCGGGTGGCGGACTGTTCTTGTCCCAGGAGGTTGTTTCCAGCCAGTCGCGGACAAATTGCTTGTCAAAACTCGGTTGCGATTTGCCGGGTGAAAATTGGTCGGCCGGCCAGAAGCGCGAGCTGTCGGGCGTTAAGACTTCATCAATCAGGATGATCGAGTCATTCACGACTCCAAACTCGAATTTTGTGTCGGCGATAATGATTCCACGAGCCTTCGCGTAGTCGGCGGCCTTGGTGTAGACCTGCATGCTGAATTCACGCAACCGGACCGCATGTTCATCACCGATGATTGTCGACATCCGTTCGAACGAGATGTTTTCGTCGTGGCCGGTTTCGGCTTTCGTGGCGGGTGTAAAAATCGGGTCTGGCAATCGGTCGCTTTCACGTAAACCTGATGGCAATGAAAGCCCGCAAACCGTATGGCTCGACTGATATTCTTTCCAGCCTGAGCCGGACAGATACCCGCGCACAACGCATTCAATGGGAAAGACTTTTGTTTTCCGGACCACCATGCTGCGGCCATCCAGCGCGGCAATGTCGGTGCCGTCTGGCAACGGAAGGTCAGCAGCATTCATACTTAACAGATGATGTGGCACCTGCAGCAGGTCAAACCAGAAGCGGCTTAGTTGTGTCAGGACACGCCCCTTATCGGGGATACCGGTCGGAAGGATCCAGTCGAACGCACTGATTCGATCGGTTGCCACAATCAGCAGCCGATCGCCGAAATCGTAGACGTCACGAACTTTACCACGAATCGGATTTCGACCGGGGATCTCACTTTTTAGTAACGTGTTCATAGGGTGATGTCATCGTCTGAGGAAAATTCTCAATGTAAAACATTTGGCACAGAGATTTTCAAAAAAGACTACCAGACGTCGGACTAGTTGAACAACGTGGCCGCCAGTACTACACTGATATTTGGTGGTTTGGTCCGCCAGCCATCTGTTTTTATTTTTCCCATGTTCACACCGGCTTGTTTGATTGTGATGTTCCTGCAGGCATAGGCTTTCAGGTCGCAGACTCGCCGGATTTTGAGTTCCTTTCTCTTACAAGCAGGCCGGTGCAGCGATGGGGTTGATTCGGTTTGCTGTCTACCCGGCTAACCTGCTCAGTGACTGGCCAGAAGTTCATGCGGGATATTTATCAGGTGCCGACGGGCGAATCTTTCCCACCCGGATCGAGATCCTCAATAACATTGTGGGTTGTCGTCGAACTTCTTCGGAAAGTGCCAAATTTCATGTTGTCTGGCCGGTGCAGGGATTTGGTCGCATCGTTATCCCGACGGCGTCATTGCCTGAGCGCGAAGAGCCTTACCTCTTAGCCGTTGAACTTGCTCGGGGAAAGATCGTTCAAGTTCGAAATCAGTCGGCTCAGTGGGAACTGGCTGGCCTGAAGATCCCGCCGGAATTCAATGATCCAAATCGAGCCGCTCACCGCGCGTTTTCTCGTGCTGCTGCATCACAGAACCAGCCAGAAGAATCCAGTGCTCTGGCGAACGATGCCATTCGATATGCCTGCGAGGCTGCGGAAATTCTGACACGATCTTATGCCGCCCAGGCACTAGCCGGTCGGTTACAACGGTTCGGAACTCTTCCCGTTTCAATCGGCTGTGAATTGATGGGAGCAATCCCATCGGCAACGGATTCCGGGATGTTCAATGAAATGTTCAACTCGGCCACCGTCTCGATTCCCTGGACCACGATTGAGGAAGTCGAAGGTGAGTACAACTGGGACTCGGTCGACCGGCAAATCGAATGGTGCGAATCACAAAAGCAGATGGTCCGAGGGGGCCCTTTGCTTGATCTTGGCCCTGGCGGCTTGCCGACCTGGCTGGCTCGCTGGGAGCATGACGTCTTTAACCTGCAAAGCTTTGTTTGTGATTTTGTAGAAACCGCAATCTCGCGGTATTTCGGTCGCATCCACGTCTGGGAAATCTGCAGTCGAATCAACACGGGTGGAGTTCTGAACCTGACCGAAGAGAGTCGCCTCACTCTGGCCGCTCGAGTTTTCGACGTGGCTCGGCAGGTTGATGAAGACGCTCAACTGGTTGTTCGCGTCGATCAGCCCTGGGGTGACTATCAGTCGCGAGGGTTACTTCGCTTATCGCCGCTACAAGTTGTTGACGCACTGCTCCGATCCGGTGTCGGTTTGTCCGGTGTGAATCTTGAAATTGCCAACGGTTTTAAGTCGTTCGGATCGGCCAGGCGCGATCTGCTGGAATGCTCTCGATTGATCGATGCCTGGACGATTCTGGACATCCCGATCTTCGTGACGCTGGCGTCTCCTTCATCGGCCAGTCCAGACCCAAACGCTCGATCAGAGATCAACGTTAATCCGCGCGTCTGGGATGGTCCGTGCGACGACGATCAACAGGCAAAATGGCTGAATCTGATGCTCGAATTGCTGGTCGCCAAGCCACGCGTGGCAGGTGTCTTTTTCCCTCAGTTTTCTGATGCTGATCCTCACAGCATTCCCCATGCGGGACTTTTGCGTGCCGATGGGAGCCCCAAGCCGATCGTTGAGCAGATCATTGCACAACGACTGAGTCATCGTCGTAAAGTTTGAATGCCACGGGTGGTTAATCATGCACGCTCTTGTCACTTCACCGCCAGGTGGCTGGTCTCATACACAATTGACCCCGATCGAATTACGGGAAGGTCGGCCCGATGATGTACTGGTGAGGATTCACGCCGTTGGTCTGAACCCGGCCGACAATTTCCAGATCGAAGGAAAATATCCTGGCGGACCCAAGCCGCCGTTCATTTCAGGCCGAGATGCCTGCGGTGTCGTTGTTCGAGGTGACAGCCTTGGTAAATGGCAGCCGGGTGACGCGGTCGTGGTGCTTCAAACCTCAACAACCGATCTCACAAACGGAACCCTGTGCGAACAGCAGTGGATCGCAGCAGAAAACCTGGCTCGAAAGCCCGAAGCATGGACCGATGCCGAAGCGGCTGCCGCGCCGCTTGTGTTTCATACCGCCTGGAAAGCCCTGTTTGATCTGGGTGGCCTGAAGGCTGGCCAGTCAGTCGTCGTGACGGGGGCTTCCGGCGGCGTCGGACTTGCTGCAATCCAATTAGCCCGTTCTGCTGGAGCCACTGTTGTCGCCCTGTCCCGTTCCGACGCCAAGCGTTCGCAACTTCACCAGATTGGAGCACACCACGTTTTCGCCCCCGATGACCCGCATTTAAAGGAAAAAATCTGCGATGCCGTGAAAGCCAAAGGAGTTTCCCTGGTTGTCGAAAACGTCGGCGGGACGTCACTCGCAACGTCAGTCCATTTGCTGGGTCTTCACGGGCGAGTCAGCGTCGTGGGTGTTCTGGGTGGAGTCGAAGGAACGATTCCAATTCCCGCCCTAATGTTCAAACGGGCTTCGATTCACGGAGTTCTTGTCACGGATGACACTCCTCAGCAGGCGCAATCGGCGTGGGAGCAGATCGTTGACTTGATGAACCGCACCCAAGCTCGCCCGATTATCGACCAGCGATTTCCGCTGGAGAATGCGGCAGCCGCTTTCGAAAAATTACGCGAAAACGTGTTCGGCAAAGTGATCGTCGAAATTCCCCGCGCGTCTGCCGGGCTTGAGAATTAATTTCAGCGAGCAGGTTGCAAGAAGGTCTTAGAAACGCAGACTATTGAGGTCTGGATGCAATCCACTTGTGCCAGATAACGAGTTGGTTTTTCGCTTCAGACTGCGAGGTCCGATGAATCTTGAGAATCACGGATTCGCTGTATGCATTTTGTTCGAGTGCCTGACTCAGGTCATCGAGGCTTGCCACCGGCGTGCGGCCAACCGCTTCAAGGACATCATAAGCCTCCAGGTCGCCGCTGAGCGTACTGCCCCGTTCGACTTTCAATACAAGCAGGCCACGTGATGTTCGTTGATGCCCCAGTTGTTCTGCCAGGTCTCCGTCCAAGGGATGCACGATTAAACCCATGGGCCGAACGGGAACGCCTCGACCTTGCTGTGGGGGCGCCTCGCTGGTTTTTCGCAGATCGCTGCGGTCGGCGAGTACGATCGAAAGTGTCACCTTTTTCTGAGCCCGCCAGACAGACATGCGGATTTGTTTTCCAATCGGTGACAGGCTGACAAGATTGATTAAATGGTCATGATCTTGAACATCATATCCGTCAAAGTTCAAGACGACGTCGCCTAGCTGCAATCCGGCGCGCGACGCGGGAGAGTTTTCATAAACCTCATTGACTCGTGCACCCATGGCCCGATCCAATTTCAGTTTGTTGGCGACTTTGATATCAAAATGTTCATCCAGTTTGACCCCGATCCAGGCTCGCGGTACGACTCCGTGTTCGAGCAGCTGATCCATGACGCGCTGCGCCAGGTAGCTCGGTATGCTGAATCCAATCCCGTCATTGCCCCCGCTGGACGTGGCAATAGCGGTGTTGATGCCGATCACTCGCCCTTGAAGATCAATCAGCGGCCCTCCGCTATTCCCAGGATTAATCGCGGCATCTGTCTGAAGGAAGTCCTGATTGATGACTTCCGTACGGCCGAGCTGCAGTTTACGCCGACCACGGGCACTGATGATCCCGAGCGTGACCGACCGGCTGAGTCCGAAAGGGCTTCCCATGGCGAGGACCATGTGGCCGATGTCGACCTTTCGGCTGTCTCCCCACTTTGCCGCGGTGACATTCGTGGTTCCGATCTTCAGGACTGCGATATCCGATTCGGCATCGGTATAGACTCGTTCTGGCTGAATGACACGGCCGTCATAAAGTGAAATCGAAATGGAATCGACCGGGGTCTTGTCAACGACGTGACAATTGGTGACGACGAAATAGCCGCTTGCTTTGGAGCTTGTCAGGATCACCCCCGACCCGGTTTCTTCTTCTCTTCCGCGGCCTCCTTGAACTCGTTTTTCACATTGAATGTGAACAACACTCGGCGTTGTAACGGCTGCGATTTTTGCGAGAAGCACGCTTCCGTCTTGTAATGACGACCCTTCCGTGCTGAGTTCGCGGTAGATTCTTTCCGCCGTCGCACCGTCCAGGTTCTGGGCGTGGACAGTGCGGTTGACCGGCAGCCACATCAGGCCGGCGCCAATCATCATTCCTGCAATCAAAGTACCGGCAGACAGAATCAGGGCCGTTGGTTGTCGCATGCAATTTTCGATTCACCGCTGGGCGAGATAAGCCATCAAGACGTCGCTCGCAAACCTCGGCCGCATGAACATCCTGCCCCGGCCCATCAGTCGGAAATATCGGAAAGTCCGGAAACAATCCGAACTCATACCATTCTATCCCAACAAGGAATCACTCGGCAGACGACAAAACCGAATTGAGCCTTTTTTGTCGAATACCGTGCGGATCAATTGCACGGGATTTCACACGTCCACCGGCGCGGACGAGATACGACACGTGGGTTGACGATCCCAATCGTTCCCGCAGGGCGATTGGGATCGTCTGAAACGTCCGACGCATTGTGGTGAAGCCGTTTCTATCAGGGCCACCATGCCGAATTCGATCTCACGCCTTCGTGTAATTGTCGAACACGCGAACCTTGTCCCATGTTGGCTTGTTCTCTTCGATGAATTTCAAGTGAGCCGGAGCGGTCTGGTAAACATCGTGATCATGTTTGGACTTGAAAACGACCAGCAAAGCGACGTGGAAATCCCGATCATTGACCGGACGTTCGAGCTCTGCGACTAACGGCCCAGCTCCGAAAAAAACGACCCCCGGATGATCTTTAAGGTACTTGAAACAGGCGTCGGTCAGTTTCTGGATGTTTTCGGCAGTACCTTCCTTGAGCGTGAAAAAGACGTTGTGGACCAGCATTGATTGGTTTGCGTGATCAGTCATCGAAAAAACTCTTCCTCTTCTGGTTTTTGTAAATCTCTCTCACTTTGCCACTTAGTTTGGCATTGTGATCTGCTCTCCGTAAGACGGCGGTCGGGGATCGAAGGCCCGAACTTCCGACGTAACGAGATCCAAATTCGTAAAACGATATCATCACGAATCGGCTCGTCTCTTGCCACTCTGCTGATTATGATACGCAAGGCCTCTGACGAACACGCCGATTGGTTTGTGGTTACAGTCACTTGATGAATGTACGCAATCGGTGCTTGTGTCGATTGCGTACTTACAGGTTTTAGTTCCAGACAGGGTGGCAAAATGGTGTTGGATCTCTACGAAGATTCTTTCGGTGACCATCGAAATGCGAGGACTCTGGCCAAGGCATCAGAGCTGGCCTATCTTCCTGAAGATCTCGGAAAAGCAGAATTTGCAGCACAGCTGGGACTCGATGCGCGACTGATCAGCGTGGGGAATACTCAGGCTTACATCGCACAAAATGCGAATAATATCGTTGTCGCCTTTCGGGGAACTGAGTCTCCCACAACATTCGAGGGCCTGAAAGACTGGCTGCTTTCCGATGCCGTTAACCTGTTAATTCTACCCACCGGTCGGCTGGGGACGGATTTTGCTGCGGCCGGAGTGGGTGCGCGGTTTCATCAAGGTTTCATCAATGCCCTGGATGATATCTGGCTGCCGTTGTTTTCGGGCGTTGAAGACGAAATCAAACGAGCCGACCGTCCGCTATGGATCACCGGACACAGCCTCGGCGGTGCTTTGGCTGTTTTGAGTACCTGGCTGTTCACGCGAAAATTCGTGAACGTCCATCAGGTTTACACCTTTGGCGGCCCGATGATTGGAAACGTCGAAGCGTCCAGGGCCTTTGATCGCGAACTTGCCGGCAAGATTTTTCGGTACGTGAATGGCCCCGATCCGGTCCCGAAGCTTCCCACGGTGAGCCTGATTGCGAACGACTATGGTCATGTTCAGAAAGAGATGTCGACCGGTGTCGGGCCCGGCGCATCGTCCTCAGCAGCACTGTTCGCTGATTTCTTGAGTCGATCCGCCAACGGAGTCATTCAGGGAACTTTGGTTGACGATGTCTGGAAGGCGGTCTCACAAACGGTCGAGGCCCATCTGATGCCCAGCTATCACACCATGATCGATAAGCTGATGGGGAAGAAATAATGACGTTCGAGCTGTTGTTGCAGCTCGTTATTTGACATTGAACGCACTGGAGCGACTGGCGGGCTTTGCGAGAACCATCTGCACAAGTCCGCAGTTTCGTTCGAGAAACGCCCCTTCACAGTAGCAGAGATAATAGTCCCACATCCGAATGAAGCGATCGTCAAATCCGAGTCGTCTGACTTCGGCAATCTGTTCGAAGAACCGAGTCCGCCAGTCGCGAAGTGTCCTGGCGTAGTGGTCCGGGAAGTCCTCCAGATGGGTTAAACGTAAATCGGTCGAGCGAGTCAGTACGTTGCAGACGTGAGTCACCGAGGGGAGGCACCCACCGGGAAAGATGTATCGCTGGATAAAATCGACGTTACGAATGTAGCCCTGATAAAGCTGGTCGGCGATCGTGATTCCCTGCAGAACGAAAAGGCCATCCGGTTTCAACAATCGACTACAGCATTGAAAATAAGTGTCAAAGAATTCATGGCCGACAGCCTCAATCATTTCAATCGAAACGAGTTTGTCGTACTGGCCTTTGAGGTCCCGGTAATCTTGCTTCACGACCGTCACGCGATCGCTCAAACCCGCATCGGCGATTCGACGAGTTGCCAATTCAAACTGTTCTTGTGAAATCGTCGTCGTTGTCACCCGGCAGCCGAAATTCCTCGCCGCATGCAGGGCAAATCCACCCCAACCGGTTCCGATTTCGAGGAGGTGGTCCTGCGGCGAGAGACGAAGCTTCTGGCAAATCCGTTCATTTTTCGCCGTTGAAGCGTCAAAAAGCGTGCTTTGGGGTTTTTCGTAAATTCCGCATGAGTACATCATGGTTTCATCGAGAAACAGCTTGAAAAAATCGTTCCCCAGATCGTAATGGGTGGCGATGTTTTTGCGGCTTCCGCGTCGGGAATTTCGATTCAGACGATGAGAAATCTGATAAAGCGGCTCGAACATCCACGAGAGCCATCCCGGTTTAGCGGCTTTTGATTGCGAATTGATAACGAGGATCCGGACAAGGTCAGTCAAATTGTCGCAGGACCAATCACCGTCCATGAACGCTTCTGCGGCACCAAGGTCAGCTCCGAACGCCGCTCGAGGATAAAAACGTGATCGATGAACGGTCAAAACCACATGAAGAGGGCAGTTCGACGTTGTCTGGCCAAAAGTCTGCTGGGACGATCCTTCTATGAGAGTGATTTTTCCTTGTTGGATCCCTTTCAGACGCGAGACAACCGCGCTTCTGGCAAATTTTTCGCGTAGACAACGAGGTGAGACATCGCGTTCGCTGCAATAACTTTCCAAAGGAAGTGTTGGTTGCGATTCGGTAATGCTGCTCATGTCGTCAGTTCTCGCTGGGATCTTCGGTCGGAGTTTCCGTTTGGGGAATCTTATCTGATTCGTCCAATCGACTACTTTCGGGATGAGGAACGTACGGAATACGTTTCCACCACAGTCGGAATGCCTGCCAATAGATATTGGCCATAACTTGTGCTGTCATCAATGGATACAACGCAAGAACTCTTGCAAGCGACCAGGTCGTGATTTCCCGTCGCTTCAGATTTAATGTCGCATCAAAACGCACCTGCTCACTCTGCCAATTTTCAGCCTGAAGCACAATCTGGCGGCTTGGGCCAACGAGATTCCAGCGATACTCATAGTCCATCGTCATGAATGGCGAAACATGAAACGATTTGGCAAAAAGAAACTGATGCTTTTCGGGTTCGGCTGGTGAACGCGGCGGAGAATTCTGCTTTGAATCGACAACGGGTAACACATAGCAGTGTCGTTCTTGCCATGGGGTATTCGTGACTTCGGCGACAATGCATTCAATTTTGTTTCCAGTGACATCGAAACAAAAAAACAGGGTTAACGGGTTGAAGCAGTATCCCCAATAACTCAAATGCGTCAGCAGCCGAATAGGTCCTGAGGGGCGATTACCGGTTTGATCTTCGACAAGATTTCGGACTGATTCGTCCAGCGGCAGAGTCGTGTCACCAAAATGATCACGCCGACGAAACGTGGCGAGATTCCATTTTTCATTCGACCAGAACCACCGACCTTGAAACAGATCAGGAAGTTCGTTGAGATCGAGGTACATTAAAAAGAGAGACGCGCGAAATTCGTGCCTGACGGGCTCGAATCGTCGGTGCCGAACCGTCCCTTCATAAATGCCACTCTGCATGATCCAGCCCTAACGATCAGCGTTTTTTGAGTTGCTGCTGCCAACTTCTATTCGATACCGAACGCCTTAGCGACGACCATGGCGCTTTTCACTCCATCTTCATGAAACCCAAATCCCCAGTAAGCCCCGCAATAGTGGGTTCGATGGTGGAGACCGCTGATCGCCGAATGGCGACATTGCGACAAGACGGCTTCCGGAGAATAGATCGGATGCTCATACACAAATCGTCCCAGAATTTTGTCCGGTCGAATCGCATCTTCCCTGTTTAGCGTCACACAAAATGTTTCGGTCGCATTCAATCGTTGAAGAATGTTCATCTGGTAAGTCACCGATGGTGCATCCAGCGGGCTGTCCGACAAATGGTAATTCCAGCTGGCCCATGCACGGCGACGCTTCGGCAACAGGGAGGCGTCTGTATGGAGCACGGCGACATTCTTTGAACAGACAAACGGGGTTAAGACCTCGCGTTCGAGAGAACTCGGGTCGTGGAGCAATCGCAGTGCCTGGTCTCCATGAGTGGCGAACACAACCTGATCGAATCGCTCAGACCCGACAGCTGATGTGACTTCAACGTCATCTGCAGTACGACGCACCGAAGTCACCGGACAACTCAACCGAATTTGATCGCGAAAAGAAGCGGTAAGTCGATCGATGTATTTCCACGAGCCACCGACGATCGTACGCCAGATTGGGCGATCCGTCAGCGTGACGAGTCCGTGATTAACCAGGAACTGAATAAAGTAACGCGCCGGAAACTCGAGCATTTTCGAAGGTGACGTTGACCAGATCGCGGCTCCCATCGGGATCAAATAGTTTTCGCGAAACGTCTGCGAATAGCGACCTCGGTCGAGATAATCACCCAGTGAGATTTCGTCGGCATCCTCCAATAATAATTGGGGAGACTGGCGATTGAACCGCAGGATTTCCATCAGCATTTGCAGAAACGATGGCCGGAACAGATTCGTCCGCTGGGCGAACAGAGTGTTCAGCGAGGTTCCACAATATTCCAGTCCCGTTCGCTCGCATTTCACGCTGAAACTCATTTCGCTTTCTTGCGATTCAACACCAAGACGATCGAGCAACTTGCAGAAATTCGGGTAAGTTCGCTGGTTGAAAACGATAAAGCCCGTGTCAATCGAGTAAGAACGGCCCTCTTTTTCGACGGGAACGGTGTGGGTGTGTCCGCCAACATAGTTGTTCGCTTCGAACACCGTGATCGAGTGTTCGCGCTGGAGATACCATGCCGCAACCATGCCCGAGATTCCCGTCCCGATGATCGCAATCTTCATGAAAATACCTTACCGCGAGCATCGCCGACGATTAATCACAGGCAATGTTCTGGTGGAAATGAGCCAATGTCCGTGATCGAAAGATTTTGATTTCGAAAATCTCGTGAATCGATCACATTCCCTCACGCCTGGAGAACAAGAAATGAGCCACACCCCATTCCTCTCCCCCGCGATAGCCAAACAACTCGGCACATGCGAGGTAGAACATCCTCCATCGCTGAAACATCACGTTTGTCAGTTCTGGACCGTATGTTTCCCGGAACAGCGGCAGAATTTGCTCGCGAGATGAATCGTGACGTTTCAGCCATGCCTCAAGGGTTTTCTGATAGTGCCTGCCGTTGATGAGCCACCGATCTTCGAATAACAAATCTCGCTGGAATTCTAGAAACAAATCGGCGGACGGCATCAGTCCACCCGTAAAAAAATGGCGTGCCATCCAGTCGTTGTTTCCATCGGTCTCGAACGGATAGGCGCAACGACCGTGATAAAAAACGTGGGTGAAAAGTTTTCCTTTGGGCTTCAGCCAGCGAGAGATTCTGAAAAATAACTCTTCGTAGTTACGCATATGTTCGAACATTTCGACCGACACCACGCGATCGAAAGTTTGTTCGGTTTGAAAGTTATTCATATCTTGCGTTTCGACGACGAGATTCGAAATGCCTCGAACAGCCGCTTGTTTGAGAATGAATTCTCGCTGTGATGCAGAATTCGAAACGGCGAGAAGCCGGCTGCCGGGATATCGTGCGGCCATAAAGAGCGACAGCGAACCCCAACCGCAACCGAGTTCCAGAATCTCCATCCCATTCTGCAAGTCCGCCCGCTGACAGGTCAGCTCAAGCATCTTTTGTTCGGCGGTGCTGAGGTCGACGACCCCTTCGGGCCAGAGACAAGAACTGTATTTCCGGTGCGGACCGAGGACGAGCTCGAAATAGGCTGCAGGAACTTCGTAGTGTTGTTGATTCGCAGAAGCAGTATGCAGCGCGATGGGGCTTTGGCGTATTTCTGATACAAAGGAACGATTGAGCTCGCTGAGTCCTTCACATCCGAGCCGGGATTCTTCGACGAGACGTGCCGCGAGTAATCGACGGATCCCAAAACGGATCAGCTGATCAGGCAACCATCCTCGCTCTGCAAGCTCTAAACCAGACAGCATTCGATACCCGTGTTCAATTAATCTGGAGATTTCTTCGGGAACCAAGGAACGAATATGCTAGTTGTCTGCTGGTATTTTCGGTAGTCGTCGCCGCGACTGATCAGCGCTTGCGCTTCTGTTGCAGGGATACCGGTCACTTTAAACAAAAAGAACCACATCAGCGCTGGTGCAGACAGGGTCGCCCACCCCCACGGAGTCATCCACGCGATGACAACGTAGGTCCACCAGTGTAGCCATTCGAAGAAATAATTAGGATGACGCGAATACTTCCACAACCCGTTTCGGCAGGTTATCCCTCGATTCAACGGATTGGCACGAAACCGTTCCAATTGCAAATCCGCGAAAGTTTCGCCAGTGACAGAGATTCCCCAGATTGATATTCCGATAAAATCCCAGGCATCAATCGGGGCGATGCGTTGCATTGCCAGCCAGAATGAAAGTGCAAACAACCAGGCGAGAAGCGCCTGTAATTGGAAGAATCCCAAAAAAAACAAGTTGGCCCGCGATCCGAAACCAGCTCGTAGCTTCTGGTATCGACCGTCCTCTGGCTTTCCGAGAACGCGATCACGAAGGAGATACAGAGCGAGTCGCATTGACCAGAGAAACGCGACTGTGGCAACGACCCCGATTCTCGAAGTGAACTGGGGTTGTGTGACGCCATAAAAGACGGCCAGCAAACCCAGACATCCTGACCAGCCCACATCCACAATGCCGGCATCACGTGTTCGGTATTGGATGCACCACAGCACGAACATCAGCAGGCTGGAGAAAAATAAAGCCCACGCAAGTTGTGATGCCGGAGCGAGACTCATGCCTTGACCGAAGCCAGTTGTTTCCGAGAATATTCGACAGCCACAGCGTGCAATTTCTTCAATGCGGTTCCTTCGACCTGCCGGACTCGTTCTTTGCAAATCCCCAATTCGCTGGAAAGCTGCATCAAAGTCTTGGGCTCACCTCGCCCGTTCAGTCCGAATCGCCCTTCGATGATTTGACGTTCACGCTCGGTGAGGTGATCCGACATCACTTCAACCATGTGATCCATCAGCCGAGCTTCTGCTGGAGCATCGTAGTCAACTTCCTGATGATCCGGGGCGGTCATCATGATTTCAGGGTCAGTGACAGCAAATCGCTTGCGATCTTTCTGCTTTCTTTCGATTCGTCGGAAAAAGCTTCGTCGAATAGCGTGTGTCGCGTAGGTACTGAATCGGAAACCGAGCTGGTAATTGAATTTCTCAACGGCTTCCATCAAGGACAAGGATCCGTCGCTCACCAGGTCTTCAAATCCGTAGCTAGACGTGCAGTACTTACCCGCGTTGGAGACAACGAGTCGCATATTTGACCGAATAATGTGATCGCGAGCGTCTTTTGCCTGGGAAAGCAATCGCTCAATCTGATTCATCGTTTCTTCATCTGGCCGGGCGGCGTCGAGTGACAACTGCAATCGAGCAGCCTGGAACTTTAAGAAGTTCATCCGACGAAATTCATGTTGCTCTTCAGCGAAGGAGAGCAGAGGCTCGCCCAATGCAGGAGCGAGACAAGGAAGATTTTCAGCTTCAACTTCCTCTTGAACCTTTGGTGAAGCACTCAAAGGAACGATTTCAAACACGCCGGGTCGAGTCTGAGCGGCCAGCATCGATTCAAACTCGTCGCTTTCGATGAATTCGATCTCAAGCTTCAAGATCCTTTCCAATCGCAATTGACTCTTGCTGATTTCAGATCCATTCGTTGATGATGCTGCCAACTTCATAATCGTTCACTACCCAACCAGAAGGAAATCAAATCGTTCAAATCGTTCAAATCGCCCGACGCGGAGATGGTAGTCGATCGTTCCAGAACGGCAATAGTTTTTTTCCAAATTTTTTACGTTTTTCCTAAAGCTGAGCAAAACCCATGTTTTCATGCGGTTTTACGAACACACCCCTCAGGCATGTTGCATTTTGGTGCAGACTGATTAACACTATCTTCATGTTGGACGATTTGAATGAACCCCAAAAAACGTTCACGCTGCCGATTTGACCGATTTCTACAACGAAGCTTTATCAGCCAGAATTCTGACACCCCAGAAACGGCCATATGGATTAAAACGCAACGCTGTTGCCACCGACTCTGATCGTCGAAGTTTGCACATAGTCGAGTAAATTCATCCTTCTCTGCACAGCTGTCGGAATTTTGATCCAAGCAGAAAGCGACCAAGCGAATCGTCGACCATGAAAAAACAAAAAAAAGCGTGGGACGATTTCTCGTCCCACGCTCAAAATTTTTCGTTCAAACAACCAAATCCCGGAATCAGGTTGCAGCGGTTGCCACAGAAGGGGAATCTGAAGAAGAACTTTCTGCCGCTTTTGGCCGCTCGACGATTTGAAGATTCGGAATGGTAATTCCCGTAATCTTCACCCGGGTATATTTCTGCCGATGGCCAGTGTGACGCTTGGACGCATTTCGGCGATGAAACGTCTGAATTTCGAGTTTCAAGCCCTTTAACAGAGCCGTTACGACCTCAGCGGTAACGGTTGCCCCTGAAATAAGGGGCTGGCCAACAATACTTGGCCCGCCGCCATTCGCAAGAAGAACCTTGTCAAATGTCAAAACCTGACCGTCACTAACATCATTTCGATAGTCAATCGCTAAAACATCGCCCATCTGGACTCGAAATTGACGACCACCGTCTTCAAATACTGCGAACATTGCATCGACCTTGAAAGCGCTTGCCCTGGTTTCCAGAGCAACCTATTGACGTACCGGCTCTGGCGACCCAGAGGGGGGAGGGAGAGAATACCGATTTAGCTCTTTGATTTCGAGTCTACCGGGGTCAAAATTCTGACTTCTGTCCCGGTTGCGTTCGAACAGTGGAATTTCAGATGCTCTGGACCAACTCCAACTTTAGAGTCCACCGTCACAGAAACATCATATGTCTCTTCAAGTTGCGTAATATCTTTCCGTTTTCGATTATTCAGAAAGGCGGCAACTCGTTCGTGAACTTCGACCGTAATTCTGGAAACATCGTCCCGATTCGCGTGCGACATCAGCAATCGCATCACATCAATCGCCATACTTTCCCCGGTCTTGACCTGAGCCGTTCCAGAGCAGCAGGGGCAATCTTCGTAAACCGAACGTCTGAGGGATGGACGAATTCTTTGACGCGTCATTTCAATCAGACCGAACGGGCTGATATGAAGGATTTTTGTCCGAGCACGATCTCGTTTCACGGCGTTATGAAGGGCTCGTTCAACACCACGTCGATGTCGCTCTTCTCGCATATCGATAAAATCGTTGACAATCACACCACCTAAGTCGCGCAGGCGAATTTGTCGGCTGATTTCCTCGGCGGCTCGCAGATTAACCTGGTACGCATTCTCCTCGGCATCGTCATCCATCCGAAAATTACCGCTGTTAACGTCGATCGCCACAAGCGCTTCTGTCTGATCGATGACAATCGAACCGCCCCCTTTCAGAGGCACATGCCGACTTTGGATCCGGGTAATTTCCTGTTCGATGTCGTGTTGTTGGAAAATGGGTTCTTTTCCATCGTAAAGCATGACCCGGTCTACATGGCGAGGAAGTACGATCTTCATGAATTCGCACGCCCGCTCAAAAGCTCGAGGTTCATCGATCCAGATCGTGTCGATTTCCGATGTATAGATGTCGCGGATCGTCCGCGTGATCATGTCGCTTTCTTCGTAAATATCCACGGGAGCCGGGAATTTTTTGACTCGACTGACAATCACCTTCCAGAGTCGCAAAAGATAGTTCAAATCTCGTTGCAGATCTGCCTGGGATCGATCGACCCCAGCGGTCCGAATGATAAATCCCAATCCTTCAGGAGGACTGAGGTCGCGAAGAATTCGTTTCAGTCGCTTTCGCGCATCGTCGTCGGCGATTTTGCGACTGACGCCAACCCGCTGCAGTCCCGGCATTAAAACCAGATAACGCCCAGGAATACTGACATATGTGGAAAGCGTTGGTCCTTTAGATCCAATCGCCCCTTTGATCACCTGTACGAGTACTTCGCTGCCCCGTTTCAGGATGTCTTGAATCGGCGGTTTATTTCGGGTACTTCGCTCGTTGAACTTACCCTTCGGTGAACGAGACGGTCGGCTGTCGTCATCATCATCAGCGTCCAGATCATCGGCTTCCCGGCCGTCGACAAGATGCTTGTAATACTGAAATTCAACATCGCTGACGTGCAGGAATCCGTTGCGCCCGACCCCAAAATCGACAAACGCCGCCTGGATACTGGGTTCGATGTTGACGACCCGGCCCTTGTAAATGTTGCCGACATAATTTTCGAGACTGTTTCGCTCGACATAGAGCTCTTGCAATATTCCATCTTCAACGATGGCAATTCGACTTTCCTCCGGTTGGAGGACATTCATCAGCATTTCTTTTTTCATTACTCACCCTTAACAAAGAATGAGTGCGCGGAACGTTTTGCAATAATGTCTGGGCCACCCTGAATTTTTTCCGATGCAAAAATCCGAATAAGATTTCGACATCTCGAGCCGGGTTTCGCAAACGGGCATTCCCGGAAAAGGATACCCTGTAAAAATCGTAAAACGACGCGATGCGCTGAGGTGCACTGACCGATTCGAACGAAGAGGCTGCTCGCTCGACGTCGGGAAGACCCGAATTGACAGAAAGAGACGTAGACGACCGTTGAAAACGTCGATGGTGGATGAGACGGTCCCCTTTCGGACAGCCCTTTCCTGATACGGTGGTGACCGCAGACGCGATTACCAGTCGTCCTTCAACGCCACCGAATTGCGGTGGTCTTCGATCACGTACGTGCGTGAACACGATCTGCCAACTCGGCGCGCACAGACCTGGCGACTGCTCTTGGCAGCGAAAAACAAGGTCATCATTCCAACATCGCGATGCTCGATCACTCGGCAATCGTTCGTCGGCACCTGGGTCGCAATTGCGCACTCGAAATGAATCCAATCCAATATGTTTCGTCGCGGTCACATAACCGCGGCAACCTTACGGTTTTGCAGGCGACAGCATCGTAGCGAGCCACTCGACGAGAAGCATTCGCGGTTCAGTCCATCTGCATTAAGTCAGGGCAGAGTCGCCTCAGTTCCCCTCCAAGATAGTTCTCAACATCACGAGCCACTTCCAGAGTCTCGGCTCGCGCGGCGATTTTTTCCGCCTTTGAGATCGTCAAATTCCGAATAACCTCCTTAAGTTCAGGTATTGCATGGGGTGTGACACTAAACTGGCGAATTCCCATTCCAATCAGCAGCGGCAGGAATACAGCATCGGAACTCATTTGGCCGCAAACAGAAACGGGGATATTGTGCTTCCTTGCTGCATTCACAACGTTACGAATCATTCGCAGGATCGAAGGGTCTCCTGAGCGATAAAGATTTGCAACAGCTTGATCTGCCCGATCCACTGCAAGAGTGTACTGGATCAGGTCATTTGTCCCAAGCGAGAAGAACCCGACTTCTTGAGCGAATTCTTCTGCCATGATCGCAGCGGACGGGACCTCAACCATCATTCCGATCGGAACATCCCGTCGAAATGGAATTCCTTGTTCCTCTAAATCTTCGACGACGTCACTTAAAACCATTTTCGCCTGACGATATTCGAGCAACGTCGAAATCAACGGAAACATGATCCGAAGATCTCCAAATTCAGCGGCTCTCAGCGCCGCCCGCAACTGTGTTTTGAACAGCTGAAGATGCTGAAGGCTCAGTCGAATGCTCCGCACGCTCAACGCGGGGTTCACGCTCTCGGGATATTTAGCGCGCAGCGCACCGGGCATTTTGTCGGAACCGAGATCGAGCGTTCGAATTGTGACAGGCTGATTGGGAAATGCTTTTAGAACCTGACAATACGCCTGATAGTGATCCTCTTCGGTCGGCTCTCGATTTGACTCGAGATAAAGAAACTCCGTTCGATAAAGACCAATTCCCGCAGCGCCCTTTTCTTTGCAAGGTCCCGCCTCCTGAGGAAATTCAATGTTACCAAGCAGGCTGATCGCGACCCCGTCTTGAGTCTCACAGGGAAGTTTACTGAGTGACTTCAATCGCCGTTCATGGCTTCGGAATCGCTCTTCCGAATCGCGATATTTGACGAGTGTTTCCTCATCCGGGTCGATAATCACAACCCCATGACTACCGTCAATAATAATCGTTTCCGAGCCCGCGACATCCGATAGAAACTTTCCAATTCCGACGACTGCCGGAATTTCCATCGCCCCAGCGAGAATTGCCGTATGGCTTGTGTGGCCGCCAACTTCCGTCGCAAAACCAAGTACAAATTTACGGTCTAAATTGGCAGTCTCGCTGGGTGTCAGGTTACTCGCCAGCACCAGAACAGGCTGGGTAAGGTTTCCTAACTCCTCACGTCGTTCGCCAAGTAAATGGCGCAAGATCCGTTTTTCGAGGTCAAAAATATCGACGGAACGCTCCGCAAGGTAATGTCCACCAAGATTCTGGAGTTGCTTTGCATACTGCCCGAGAACCTGGCTGACGGCGTATTCCGGTGACTGTTTCTGCTGGATTCGCGTCTCAACCTGTTCGATGAGTTGAGGGTCCCGCACGAGCATCAAATGAGCAGAGAAAATCGCCGCATATTGTTCACCCAGACGCTCGCGAGCCAGTTTTTCATTAAGCGAGATTTCTCGGCACACGGCATCGAGGGCGGTATGAAAGCGGTTCAGTTCAAATCCGACTGCACTCGCCGATAGGTATCGGTGAGGGATTCGAAAATTCTCGGAACCGAGGACCATCGCTGGACCAATCGCCACGCCGGGCGAAACTGCGATGCCGCGTTTGATCTGCATAAATGACACAATCTACAGGTAACATCGCCACAGTATGTAACAATCAATTAAACAGACCGAGGCGGCGACTGAAAACCACACGAGAAAAGTTCAGTCACTTCGTTTAAGGCATCAATCGCGTCAGGCCCAGCCACTTCAAGCTCAAGGTTTGTCCCTTGTTCCGCTGCCAACGTCAGTAACTCCAGCAGACTCTTCGCGTCAGCTCGAGTCGCACCTCGAGAAAGAATTACGGAGCTTTGATGTTGTTGTGCGGCGAGCGCGATCAACTGACAGGGGCGAAAATGAAGCCCTTGCTCATTGATTACTGTAACCGTTCGTCGATGAATAACTGCCTCAGACATGATGAGTCGATCATCACGTGGATGTTTTGAACAAAGTGACACGGTTGGCGGATATGCGGGGAAAAACAAAAGAGAAGTGACCGAAAGACGATACAGATTCTCGACGCTTCTCTTGGAAACCCTGCGTTAAATCCGGAGTCCACATAGCGCCCTGCCCGATGCTCAACGACACCGGGAAAAAACTCTAAATTTCGTTATTATCAGCTTCTGTCAAAAGCTCCCAAATATCTTCGCTGGTCTTCGATTGACGAAGGAATTTGCAGAAGTGATCGTTTCGCAAGTGCCGCGAAATATTTTCAAGGCCCCTCAGATGATCGCCAGGCCGATCAGGAGGTGAAACAAGCAGAAAGATGATGTAAACCGGCTCGCCATCTAAGCTGGCAAAATCAACGCCCTCTTTCGCGAGTGCAATTGCGGCAATTAACTTGTCGGTTGAACCATGTTTTGTGTGCGGAACAGCAACACCACGTCCGATTCCAGTCGATCCGAGTTCTTCTCGTTTCAGAATTGCAGCAACAATGTTTTCCTCGTCCTCCGCTTTGATGCTGCCTGCCTTTTGAAGGCTGGCGACCATGGCGCGAATTGCTGACTCTTTGTTACCGGCCGGAAGTTCCGGAACGATCGCTCCTGGAACAACGAAGTCACACAACTTCATAAATTCTCCCCTTCGGCTTATCGCCGTTTATGAATACTTTTTGACGATTCTCAAGACCGCGTTGAATTGTCGGCCGAACATTTCGGTTCGACATCATTACTTGAAATCTGTTGCAGCGTAGCGATTATGGCTTCGCTTCTGGGCTTCGCTTTTCCGCAGCTTCCGCAATTTCACTGAGCCCCGGGTCGCCACGATGGTCCTGAATCTTCTCTTTATACTTCCGGACTTGCTGTTCCATCTTGTGGAGTGCGGCATCGAAGACGGGTATGACGTTATCACCCGACTCGCTTGCCACAAAATCATGTCGATGTTCGGCATCAACCAGAATTTCAACATTAATTCGATCATTGGAAAAATCGACCGTCACATTGATCGCAGTGACCCGATCGAAGTATGTCAACAGTTTTTCCGCCTTACGAGCAATGTGTTCGTGTGCGCTGGGACTGAGTGTACCGTGTCTGCTGGTAATGGCGACTTGCACCGAAACCTACTCTTTCTTAAAGAACCCAATTGACAATTTTGCTTCTGACAAAATAACCCCGAAGACAACGCCCCCGGGGAAATCAATGCCTTGATTGTATTCCACAGGAATCGTCCGTCAATCACTGAGACACTCGGGCCCGTCACGATTGACATCCAACTGACATGCGATCCTGTCCGGATTTCACGAAAATAAGGAGATCCGACCGCTAAAGTGTAACACTTCGGCAGGATAAGGAAAACCAAATAACGTACAACCGGATCTTTGCCTTTGAAAAAACAAGATCGCCCAGGGACTTGCCGCTCAATCACCATGCGTGATGATTCATGTCAACGGACAACCTGACTGAAGTGCGAAGTTGTCGTCCGACTCTCAACCTTTCGGCGAGTTAACTCACTGAAAATCGGCTGCGGACGAGCTTCTTCGCTGCTGGCCGACTCGTGGTTCATCCACGTCTGTTCTTGGAAGCGGAATCGAGATGGCCTTGGCGTCTCTTGTCGTACTCGCGACACCCTTTGACGGAGTTGAAGACAACGGAAGTTGATCTGGCAAAGAAGTGGCGACGAGTCGGTTGTCGCGTTTTTTCAGTCCCGATATGGGGCTTGACGGACCGACGGGCAGGGCAATTTTCACGTCTGACTTGTCTCGATTTGTCTGCGAAATCGATTGATAAGAAGGAACGGTCCTCTTTGGTTTCCGCTCTTTCAATTCAAGACCAAAAAACGGAACTCGTGAATTGCTGTCGATCGAAAAGCTCTTACCACCAATCGTACATCCGCACATGACGCCGCTGAAAATTGACATCAAGCAAGCGATGTAGACAGTGTGACCGAATGCGGCCTTCATTGCGCAGCCCTTGATTTGATCAACAAAAAATGGTGTGGAGAGCCGCTTCATAGCAGGAAAACGGAAATGCGGGAAGACAAGTTTTTCCGGGTTTTGACACCTGTCAACCGACAGTCATATCGTTGTATGACAACCGCGACCAAAGGTGTGACGAACGGATTTTTATCCGGCGGCTTGCTCTAATACTTCTTCAGCAACGTAGATCGGAAGATGGGGATCATAATGAACGGCCAACGCCACGGCATCACTCGGGCGGCTGTCAACTTCGATCAACTCCCCATCCTGCCGGATTCGGATCGAAGCAAAATAGGTATGTTCTTCCAGTTTGTGAATAATCACGTCCTGAAGTTCACCCCCGAGTGCCTCGATCGTCGATTTGAGCAAATCGTGAGTCAATGGTCGAGGTGGTTCTTCACCCTGGACACAACGGTCGATGCTCGTCGCCTCAAACAGGCCGATAAGAATTGGAAATTCTCGTTCACCTTCGACTTCTCGCAGAAAAATGACTTGCTGGTCATTAATCTCACTGATGATAATTCTGGCCAATTCCATCTGAACGAGCACAACAGGGACTCCTCATGTCGGGTGCCAGACTGCTTGTCTGGTTTGTATTGGCACAGGTGCGATTCGAACGCCAAGCCTTGGGGAACAAGCAAAAACGGTAACACAGGCAGCGTCGCTGCATTTAGTATAGGCGTACGGCGAATAAATGAAATGAAACCAGATCAAACAGCCTGCGGAACACTGCCAGTCACAAATCGCGACGGATTTACGTACGCGCAAGAAACTCCCGAATGACCTGATTGACCGCGTCTGGATCTTCGACCGGAGCCATGTGTCCCGTGTTCGAAATCACGCTGAATTGTGCATCTGGCAGTGCCTGGGCGATTGCCTTCATTTCCGCAGGGGGAGAAATCACGTCAAATTCGCCGACAATCACTAATGTGGGCACCATCATGGTTGGCAGATACGAAGAAACATCGGGCCGGACCGCCATCCCACGATGCGCGGCGGCGATCGCGATTGGGTTTGTTGCCAGCACCGTTTTTCGAATTTGTTCAGTTAACTCAGGTTGAAGCTGGCTGGTCGCTGGCGCGAACAGTTTGGGCATCATGGCCCATGCGACCGGTTCCGGCCCCTCTTTCATGACGATCTCAGCCATTTTCAGGCGGTTTGATGCCGCATCGGCTGAGTCCGCGGCAGATCGAGTATCACAGAGAATCAAGCGACCGAGCCACTTGGGGTGTCGCAACGCAAATTGCCAACCGATGTATCCTCCCATCGAAAGGCCGCAAAACGTAATCGGTTGATCGGCTTGAAGTGCTTCCAGTAACGCCACAAGATCGTCGGCGTATTGCTCCATGGAAACGGTATAAAGAGCACCATCCGTACCACCAAATCCCCGTAAATCAGGAGCAATCACGCGGTTCGTTTTCGAAAACTCTTTGATTTGTGACAACCACATGGTGTGATCGAGTGGAAAGCCGTGTACAAACAGAATCACAGGCCCCGTTCCCTCGTCGACCAACCGGAAACGGACGCCGGAAACTTCAATTGTTCTCAACATCATTTGTCTTTCGGGAAATCCAGTCGATCAAGCCTGCAGACGTCAGGGTTTTTCGCTGAGATCACATTGACATGAAAATTGACCGCATCCAGGGCATCCCGAGCCGTATTTCTTGCGGACTGCCGCATCAAGATCCACTCCGGCGACGTTCGCAATCGTAGCCAACCAGGCAAGGACATCGGCGAATTCAAGAGCCAGTTCTTCAGGAGTTCCCTCCCGCAATGCAGCGGCTAATTCCCCGACTTCTTCCATCAGCCACATGAATGTTCCGTCGACACCCCGTGCGACATCCTTGGGACCATACATTTTTTGGATCAGAGATTGTAGATCTCGTAATGAAAGCGGGCTCGAATCAGTCATTTTGGCCTTTCAACTTTCCGTTGCCTGCATCAATCCACGAATATACCCGTAAGCAAACAAGCGACCGAGCATCGTATATCCCGGTTCTCCTTCGTCTTCACCGTAGAGTTGTGGAACGTGGTCCGGTCGGATCGGACCGCTAAAACCGACCTGACGGTAAGCGCGCATCGCAGCCGACATATCGGTATCGCCATTGTCATGAAATGTTTCGACGAATGACTCGTTTGTTCCACGAACATCACGAAAATGAACGTATTTTATGTGCTTTCCCAGGCGACGAATTGAGGCAGGAATATCAACCCCCATGGAAGCGAACGTCCCCTGGCAGAAACAGATTGCGTTGGATGGACTAGGAAATAGATCGACCAGTTTTTCAAAATTCTCAACCGAGTTCATAATGCGCGCTTTGCCCTGTAATTCAGGGAGCGGCGGATCGTCCGGGTGCATGCACATTGTCACGTTCGCAGTTTCAGCGACTGGAATAAGGGCCTTCAGAAAACATTCCAGGTTCTGCCAGAGCTTTTCCGACGATATCGCTTCGCAAGACATTTTCGACGCGTTTGCATTGAGTGACATCGCTCGATGGACATCCGCCAGGTCAAATGCCGTGACCTTTGCTCCGCCTCGCTCTGAAACATCGAGCCGCGTCCTGACCCAGTCGGTACCTGCCATAAAGTTGTAACAGAGGAGCGGAATGCCTGCTTTCTGCATGTTTTGAAGAAGCGATGTCATGGCGGACAACTCGCTTCCATCGTCCCGGCCAGCTTTCAACTGTTCAATTGGAAGATAGCCTTCAATCACAGACAGGTTCATACCAAACGACTCAATCCGATCTCGCAACTGCAGCAAGTCATCAAGATTCGAACCAGGATATCTTCCCACGACGTCGGTGACTCCGCATTGCGCGGCGAGAGTGAGATTCTCGTCTGACATCGGAGTCAAAACAGTCGCCAGTCGCATCATTTCAAAAGTCCCTCAGCATTCGATTTCCTGAGTGGGGAGTCGAACAGCGGCGATCGCCAGACGCCCAATTTCTGAGCCCAGAATTTTGCCAGCACGTTCAACGTGGAAAATCCGTATGTGACACTTCGCCGGAAATTAATGCTGGACATTTCATCAAAGTAGCGGACAGGAACCGGAATGTCGCCCAGTTTGAAATCGAAATAGACTGCCTGTGCTAAAAACTCGCTATCGAATACGAAATCATTCGAGTTTTTCAAATAAGGGATCGTTTCCAGCACTTCGCGGCGATAGGCACGAAATCCGCTATGAAAATCACCGAGGTTTTGTCCGAGGGCGATATTTTCAGTGAGTGTCAAACAACGATTGGCGATGTATTTCCACGGAGGCATTCCGCCGGATAATGCCTCGCGCCTTGTTCGAATCCGCGATCCCATAATAAAATCGCAAATCCCCAGCCGAATAATGTCAATCGCGGCTGGAATCACTCGACTGTCATATTGATAATCCGGATGGATCATCACAACGTAATCTGCACCATTTTCAAGGGCTCGACGATAGCAGGTTTTCTGGTTGCCACCGTAACCAAGATTTTTTTCGTGCCGGATCACCGTCAGGCCAATTCGCTCGGCAATTTCAACGGTATTATCGCTGCTGCAGTCATCAACCAGAATAATTTCATCGACCGATCCTGCGGGAATATCTGCGACAGTCCGTTCGAGCGTTCGAGCGGCATTGTAAGCGGGCATTACTGCAATCGTCTTTCCCTGCGGCAATTTCTTGCCTTCTGAAAAAGTCGGACGTTCGTTGCTGTTTGAGGTGGATGACACAATATCTCGATTCATGCTGAACTGGGGGCATTGACTTAAAATCAAGGAAGGTATTATCGAGAAACGCGGCCATGTTGGAAGCGGCATCGGCCATCATTTTTTATTTAATCGATGCTCAGCATCACCAAATTCGACGACCATGATTTGACGATTTGTACTCCCGCGTGTCACCATAAGAATGTTTCGACGAATCATACCCGTTTCATGAATCAGGACTCCGCTCATGCCTAAGAAAAAAGCCGCGAAAAAGACTTCGGCCAAAGACGATTCGGTCAAATCACAACGAATTGTCATGCGGACTGGCGAAGCGCTGGTCGAAGCCGAGCCAGCGTACTCGGCAGCGGAACCAGAAGTTGTGATCGGCGAGTTGGACGGCCCCGTCGGCTATGCCATTGCGAACTTGATCGGCGACCAGACCAAAGGGCACTCGCGAGTATTTGCTATTTTAAATTGCGATGTTCAGGTTCGCCCTGTCACACTGATGGTCAGCAAAGTCACGGTAAAAAACACAAAATACACGAATATTCTGATGGGATCAGTCCAGGCAGGTATTGCCAACGGAGTCCTCGACGCTGTTCGAGCGGGAGATATCCCCAAGGAAAAGGCAAATGATCTTGGAATTATTGTTTCTGTCTGGCTTGATCCCAGCGTGACGAAGGTTGAAGTCGATCATAATATCCTGTTCGAAACCAATCGACAGGCAACGGCCAAGGCTATTCACAAAGCGATGCATAACGAACCGGGAATCGACTGGTTGCTCGAAAACCAAAACGACGTGACGCACTATTTCCATCAACTGGGAGTGGAAAAGAAGCTGTAAGTCTTCTGTTTTACAACGAATTACCAGGGATCTGGCTCAACAGTTCGGCAACGACTTCGGGCTGTTGGGCCGCGATATCATTAACGTCCCAAATGTCGTCCGGTTTGAAAAACAGGGCTGTCTGAGTTGTGTGGCTCGATTTCGAGAGGTCGACTTGCGAATCGATTGAGTTCGTATGAATACACAGCCAGTCACTTGTCCGGATCGCTTTTGCCTGGGCGCCATCACCATACCAGACCATCGAACGCGGTGGCGCGTCTTCTGTTAATTCTCGCAGCCAACTTCTTCCCGGGAATTCCGGATCGACAGCAAAAGGAGCCAGGTTGAACCAGTCAATGAGCGTGGGAGCAAGGTCAAGCGTTTGAACGAGTCGATCTGATCGAAGAGAGTTGAGATTCGGAAATCGCTCATCTCGAATCACGTTCATCACAAGAGGGATCTGAGTCAGTTGGTCGCCAAGAAGATGGGATTTACTTAACGAAGTATCCAGTTTTGATTGTTTGATGTGCTGCCAGCCAAAGCCGGTTGCGGCCATCACGATCACCAGCAGAGGTTCGTCTTCAACGTCCTTGGATATCTGTGCAAGAAGTTCTCCCAGCCAGTAGTCCAATAATGACACTGACCCTGCATAGACTGCAGGGTGCCGTGATCGATCATCGTCTGAAAGACAGGAAAAATCCTGGCCCCGCTCTTCAAAATCTTCAAAATAAAGATCTTCAAAACCTTCGGGCGGAAATCCCGGTCCGGGCGCGTGAACCCACAACAACTTTGGCTGTCTGCTGATTGGCGACACTTTCCGAGCCAAAATCGCAGCTTTGACTGCCTCGGCGAACGGAATTTCGTCCGGCTTAGGCTCGATTCTCTCACGCTCTTGAACCCGAATCACATCGTCGAAATCAAAAGCTTGTTGCCAATTGCGAGGCACGCCTGATGCAATTAATTGTGTTTCGACCGGTCCAGCATGCAAGAGATTTCCCATGCGAATCGACGGAGAACGCGATGGCAACAATGAGTGTCTTCCCGTTGACCAGGCCATGCCTGCTGAAGTACCCAGTGTATCAATGAAACAATGATCAAAGACGGCCCCCGTTGCGGCGAGCCGGTCCCAATTCGGCGTTTCAATCCACTCGTTACCGTAGCATCCAAGGGACTTTGTCGGGATTGAATCGAAAGAGATGATGACAGCCTGCATCTAACGATTCGTCCCTTCGAACGAGATGGAATTCAGTAAGAGAGAATCCTGATCGATTCTCTCTTCTGAATCCCTCATATCAGTTCAAGGCGACCGCAACGCTCGACGCCACTGAGGGCTGACGAGAATTCGCTCGATTTGCAGTTCGTGAAGTTGGTCGAACCATGTTCCGTCAAACTCGAAGACTTCGTACATTCGCTGTGACTGATCAAAGCGCGGGTCCGTTGTCCCATCTTCTTCGTCGGTTCCAGCGAATCGACTTGGGACGATTAAGACCCAGGTCCTGTCTCCGGCTCGTTCCCACGTTGGCTTTGTCCAACGGAAACCAACCTCCTGCAAATCTGCCTGTGACATTCAACGGCCTCCTTGCCAGTCAACACGGGTCCATCCGTGGAGCGGATTATTCATTCAACACGCAGGTTGGTCAAGCGACTATTAAGAAGTTATCGTGGATGTTGAGAAACACAGAACCCCTTTGATCATTGACGACGATGACCAAAACCCTGATGACGAAGCTGGATTTGTTGATTCTTGCATAAAAAAGGAGATGTTCGCCTCGATGGATGGCTCGCTGAAGAGATCGCTACTGCTCGTGCCGCCAGAATCGTGTGATGGTTGTGGACTGTGCTGTGAAGGAATTGGGTCGCCGGTTTTGTTGTATGCATCACGGGCTGGATTACCGGCGCCGCACCCGTTCCGTCCAGCGGAGTTACCGCAGAATTTGATCGAAGAGATCGATAATCACTTTTCAGGCTTAACGCGCGGCCAGGAATCACAAGACCGCTGCCTCTGGTTTGACCCTGTCACACGCGCCTGTCGTCATTACGAGTTTCGGCCGCAAATCTGTCGAGATTATGATCTCGGAGGTCGCGCATGCCTTCAACGACGGCGAGATGAACTGAAAACGTGACTCGTTGCCAGGCATCCGTTAAACCGTCTGATCCGTGACGATGATTAGTTCCCGTAAGAAAATGGAGTCGCTTCGCAATTTTTAAAAAACATTCGGTTTTCAGCCTTGGTTGATTTTTTCCACGCGGAAACAGGGCGCAGCGTGCGAGCGTTGTGATCTGCCCCCAGGTGGCGAGCAGCGTGCACGCTGGAATTAGTTACTCTTCGATCTTCGGCGGCCGACGTCGATCTTTAGTTTCCGTTCGCTCTCGCTTGTCTTCAACGCGCCGACGCTTGGAAGCAAGTGTCGGTTTAACGACACGCCGTGGTTTCGGTGCGGTCGCGACCGACTGAAGCAGCGCGTGTAACTTCTCGAGACAGTCCGCGACGTTTTTTGGCTGGTCTCGAAATCGCTCGCTGCTGAGAACGAGTTCCCCGTCTCCGGTCATTCGCCGTCGATAAGCTGCGACGAACCGGTCTCGCACGTCACCGGGAAGCGATTCCGATTCGACAAGGCTCCATCGCAGAATGACTTTGGAATTCACCTTGTTGACGTTTTGCCCACCCGGTCCTGAACTGCGCGCGGTCGACCATGAGAACTCGCGACAAGGGATGCGAATTCGATGAGTGACATTCAGAATTTCTGATTCGTCGGGAAACATGATTTGATCATGATAGCTCGAATAACGTCAGGTTACCGCGCTTCGGACACGGAAATCGACAACAAGGTTCACCAAATCAACAAAACGACAGTCGTTATCAGAGCGTATCGCTTCACTGCAGCCCAATCACGGATCGGAAGTGGAGACAGACAATGAATTCGATGCATGGATTTGATTTGCGGCTCAGCAAGAGCTTCGCCGTCTCGGTTTTCACGACCGAAAAACTCATTCAAACGACCGAAATCGGGCGCGCGATGTAAGCCCCAAACCAGACGGCGGCTAGTCCCAGCAAGACGTTTGCCGTCAGGTGAACGAGACCGGTCGTGACCCCCGCACCAGGAACGCTGCTCATGACAACCGTTTCGTGCGTCAGCGACGAAAACGTTGTTAACCCACCAAGCACGCCAATAACAAAAAACAGTCGTGTCGGCTCGGTAACGCCTTTGGAGGTATAAGACGCACCCAGAACGTAACCGATCGCCAACGATCCGATGACATTGACGATCAGCGTTCCTGCTCCGGCATAGGAGGGCAGCCAAGCCTTCATCATTGTGCTGATACCGTATCTCAGCACCGCGCCCAGGCCACCACCCGTCCCAACCAGTACCAGATTCCACATGCGTTACTTCCCCGAAATCTTCCAAAGGTTTTGATCGCTGCGAACGTAAATGGCACCGTTGGAAACGGCTGGTGTGCACAGGAAAACTTCTCCATCAAGGTTTCCTGTATGGATCAACTCGCCAGCCTCATCACCCAGTTTCACGCAATGTCCGTCACCCTTTTCGTTGAAGACGTACAAGTGACCTCCGGATGCAACGGGTGAACCGCTGAATGGGCCGGCAACACGTGTTTGCCATTTGATATCGCCCGTCTTCAGGTCGGCCGCGAGCAGGACACCCGCCCCGTTGATCGAATACAGCCGACCTTTGTAAACAAGTGGGCTGATTGTGCGAGGATCAAGTTTGTTCGTTTGCCAGATCTTTTCCAGACTTGCGCTTTCACCGGGTGGTTTCAGAGCGGTGATCCCCTTGGAAGCGGCATAAAGTATTCCATCCGATGCAACCGATGAACTGATCGTCGAGGCACCTTCTGTGTAGTTCCAGACGACATCGCCGGTCATAGGTCTGACAGCGGCGATCCCTTCAGATGACTGTAGCAGAGCCAGATCTTCGTGCCCGCCGTATCGTTTCGGCCAGACGATCGCCGATGACCAGTTCGCCTTCTTCGGACGAGCCGAAGTCCAGCGGGAGACTCCTGTCGCCACGTCGATCCCCGTGGCAAGTGACTCACTATCGTTTTCAATTTGAGTGATCAACGTCGTTCCAACGACGATCGGTGATGACGCCATACCAAGACTGTTCGACGCGTTCGGGTGGTCGTATGTCAGTCCGCGAAACCATTGCAGATTCCCATCCAGATCAAGGCACGCCAGGTCATTGCTGGAGAACAACGCGAAAACCCGCTGGCCGTCGCTGACAGGTGTCGATGAGGCAACACACGTCTTCTGATGATGCGAGGTTCGGCCCGTCGCCGAAAACTGTCGTTCCCACAACTTCGAACCGTCTGCCGCGTTAAAACAAAGGACATGCAATCGATCGCCGCGATACCCGCTGGAGCATGTCACAAAGACTCGATCACCTACCACAATCGGTGACGAGAGGCCGCGACCGGGAAGCGAGCTTTTCCAACTGATATTCTCAGTGGCTGACCAGCTGGTCGGTGGCGCGATATCATCGCCAAGGCCGTTTGATTCGCTGCCACGGAATTGCCGCCAATCGCCCGCCTGGACAATCGCAGCCCATCCGATCCACGCACAGATGACGATCAAACTTCGCATGAACGGCTCCCGTCGGTTATCAAAAGGTCTCCCCTTCCAATCATCGCTGATTGCCATTCAGGGGTGTCCGAATATCGTGGCAGCAATTCAAGCGGAACTCAATACATCGGGCCGAAAACAAAATCGAAACCCCACCACCCCCGCGGTGTTGGTTAACGGGCCTTTGCCCTAGGACCAAGCATTCCATGTGAATAGCGAAAGGTAGCGAGTGCCTCGTCAACGCGAGAGATCAGGGTGCCACTGGATGACCGTCTTCGGTCACCCAGTGCTCTTCGACTGCTCGGAAAAAACGGAAGGCACTGCGTCTCCGAAGACTCCGATGCCGTAGCACTCAATCAGAACGTTATGTTTCGACGTCGCACTCGTCCTCGTGCAAAGGCCCGTTAAGCACTGCCGCAGTGGCAGTGGGGTTTGAAATTGAACGATACAGCAACAGGAATCCTGGCAATGTAAGCACCTGAAAAAATGTCAGCACCAACCAATGTGAAACACCAATCGTGACACATCGAAACCTTTCGCCATTGTCTGACCTGCGGTAGTCCCGCCAGCGGACAGGCCCCCATCCCGACATGCCGCTGTCATCGGTTGCGAGGCGACCGACAGAAGAAAATGGAGTTGCCGCGTAGGGACCGCAGTAGTAGCCGATTTGTGGCATCCCCTTGCTACGCTCAGCGTTGATGTGGTAGCCCGAGACCAATTGGCCGTTGTAGGGAGGAAAAGACCCACCGAGTATGGTGAGCCACAATCGACGCTCAGACGTCAAGTAGACCGCGTTCGATGCGGCACGACCATTAGTAAGATACCGATTGTATGTAAGCCAGACCTCGTCGACGCCATACAGGCTACGCAGCCAAAGCGCGCAAGTTGCCATACAGAGCAAGCACGATACGCCGGACAGGAATTTCAGGAACTGACGCTTCACATGCGGCTTCTTGTTTTTTGAGGGCGATCTCTCAAATCAGATCGGCAAGTGACCAACCGGCGTCGGAAGGTCGTTCACAATCTCCACAGTGATCGTTCGAACGGGAAGCAGTATTGCAACTCGGGTCGCAAAGGTGACCCCATTATAGATGACTAACTCTCCGTCGCTACCCCGATACACTTCCGCTGGCGGCAGATCGACGACTGAGGCCCCCAATCGGGCAATCTGTCGGTGAAACTTGTATGCATCAGCGCCAACGAGTCGCGTCGTCGGCAGGTGTAAGTTTCAAGGATCAACTTCAACAAACAGATGCGGGTTCATTTCCAAAGGATACCCAAACGAACATTCTCCGACGAAGTGCTATTTGACGTAAAGAAACAGGACGAGGTTCAAACGTTGCCTGCTCCTGACCCCGTTACTTCGTCAATTGACAGTAAGTTGGCATCGCCAAAATGGGAAACCTGCCGGCTTATACTCCGCGTCTTCAGGATCAACACTTCCTTTGTCGAGGAATTGCAAATCGATCACGTACTGCCCGGGTCGTTTCGGTGCGACAAAATCCGCTCGGATTTCATATCCCGATTCGTTGAGGATCTTTCCGGGCCGTACTTCGACCATTTCCGTAGTAAGTACCCCGCCATTTTTCGAATCATCTTCACCATGAATATGGAGCATAAAGAATTTGAAGGGCTGTCCCGGTATAAATCCTTCAGACCGTACAGTTTGCTCCTCGCCTTCGCGCGGTTTCCACGTCGTGATAACCGTCGAGAGTTTTGTTCTTCCCGAGATGATCTTTCCGGCAAGACTAATGTGTGAAGCGGGAGCAACCTGGCATTTGGGATTCGGTTTTGTGGCGTCATCCCCCTGAAGCTTCAATTCCACGATTTTGACGGCGTCCGACAGAATTGGCGATTCAGTTTCCAAACGGTTCATCGGTGATACTGCTGGAAGCTCTGGTCGAGGTCTTAAAAGGAATAGCGTCGCAATCAGAAGTGTGAAAAACGCGAACCCAACGCTGAGCTTCTTTGACACGATTCAATACGCTCCTTCTGTGTTGGTCTCGATGCCGTTGATAGTCCCAACGGCACGCCAGACGTTTCTGTCGATCGCCTGGCTGATGAATTTAACGTGCCCGTCAAGGTAAGAAACATTCACACCGCCGTCATGCGCGCTCGCAGCGCCATGGTTGTCCCAAAGAAATATGGGAATTGCGTTGAAATTTGACGCCCGACAAAACGGGGCATTTGGGGGAAACCAATGAGTGTATGCGGTTTGATAGTCATTAGCGATTTGCCAACTGGCATTACTCAGCTGTGTTCCTCCATCAGTCGAAAGTCGGGGATCGCTCAGGCATTCGTTGATCGAAAGATCCGTCTGGACCGCGAGTGCGGCGAGCGGCGTCGCGGCATTCTGGTCGAGCGGCGGGATTTTCACGGTCCACGTATACCGCGAAGGTGATGCCGCAGCGACGCTTTGGTTTCCATTGGAAAGCCGCAAGCAAATACCTTCCGAACAACACGCGGTCTGGCTGGTTCCGTCAATAACGTCGCGCAGGCGAACTGGCGGTCTTCCAAACTCCGCGATGAAGGGCCCTAACGTTAAGTATCCAGAATTCGGGCCTGGACTGGCGTTGAGTCGATAGCTGAGGGGCGTTGCACTGTTGCCAACGTCGCTGTCGGCCGGACATTCCAAGACGGGGATACGAGTCATCCCTCTGGCAATCGCGTCACGTTTTTCGGGCAGATCTAGATACGGGAAAATTGCAGTGAATGCGCCTTCGTACCCATTTGGGGAAATGTCAAAAGCATTGTTTGGGACGGCCCATTGTGGAAGTGTACCGAACGAGTCCGCATAACTATTCATCGCAAGCGTGATTTGACGAAGATTATTCTGGCATTGCATTCGTCGGGACGTCGTACGTGCTGCTTGAACCGCCGGAACAATTATGGCCATCAACAATCCGATGATGGCCATCGCAACAATAGTTTCAACCAACGTCAGCCCGCGTCGACTGTTTCGCAAACGGAATTCAACAGTGCGTTGGGAAGTTCGATCCATCCTCGCGATCCCTCGATTCTTTGACGGTATCAGACGATCTCAGTTTCAAGGACTCGTCCAAATCCCGCCGATATCCTTCGCCACACCTCCGTTTGCCGGCGTAGCTGTAAAAATAATCATATAATTTCCCGAGCCTTTTGGAAGGTTTGCAGTCGCTGATTGGCCCACGTAAACCGGAACCGGATTACCTGTCCCCGTAATCGGCATCTGGATCGTCACCGGGAGCAATGTCACCGGAACGCCTTTTCAAGAGTTTACTGGTTGACGACGGCGAACGTGGAAACGAACTGGACGGCCGCAACTTTGGCGAGCTTGTACTAAAACCCACCAAGGATGTTGAGATTGTTTTGAAACTACTGCGAAATTTTCCGTTTTAAGTATCGCTACATCAGCTTTGTTTTTGAAATGGTCACTAACCGATGTCTCGATAAGAAGGTTGTGCCATGCTTCCACTGAATTGAGTTGAGGGATATGTTGTCGGTGCTGAGGCAATTCTTTCTCTCTCCACGATATCTGTGAGCGATTTTTATGAAACTTGGTCTGATCAATTCGGCATGGGCTCAAGCGGGACGTGAGACGGCCTGGGGCATCGAACAAACGAAAAAACTCGGGTTCGATACGATCGATATTTTTACTGATCCGCTCGACATTGACGTGCGTGAACGTCAGTTGATTCGCCGGGAATGTGACCGGGTTGGGTTGCCGATTGTTTCACTGTGCTGCGTCGCGACCGGGCTGATTGACTTCAATCCGAGTGTGCAGCGATTTCATGTTGATCGAGTCGCACAGTTCCTGGATCTTGCCTACGAGTTTTCTGCGAAGAATGTATTGCTCGTTCTGGGGGAATACATCTGGAATCGCGAAGTGATCCGACCGGAAGACCAGTGGGGTTTCGCCGTCGAGAATTGTCAGCGATTGGGTGACTACGCGGCGGACCTGGGCCTGAAGATTGCCCTCGAACTGGAACCGTTCCCGCTATCGCTTTTGAATAATGTCGACTCGATGGTTCGATTCATTGACGATGTCGACCACGAAGCGGTGCGAGCAAACATCGATGTTTCGCACCTGGTTCTGGCCAATGTTCCAGCAGAGGAAATCCGCAAGCTCAGCGGTAAAGCGATTCACGTTCATATTTCCGATTGCAACGGAAAAGTTCACGGCGATCTTCCGCCCGGTCGTGGCGTAGTGAAGTTCGACCCCTATCTGCAGGAAATCGCAAAGCTCGGGATCGAAGGTTCGGTCTCGATCGAACTGGAATACAGCCCTGAACCAGACCAGATTGAAGCGTGGGTTGCGGAGGCGTTTCGTGAAACGCAGAAGCTGATGCAGAAAAATGGGCTGCTAACGTAAAACGCGTTGGTTCTCGTTCGCGAATTCGGGTGGCCAGGGTTTGCAATCTTTGGTTCACCTAAGCTCTTTAAAAGTGCGTCGTGGCAGACTTCAGAGAGGCTTTGCTCAGACCAAAGTAGCCATCATCGCTCCGCGTGATGAGCATTGTTCGAGAACCTTGCGAATATCAATCGGCATCTTTTCGAATCAGGAATTCAAAAGAAATATTAAGAACGAGGTTAAGGCAACGCTTGGATCGTTTCCGACGGATGCTCATCACGCGGAGCGATGATGGCTACTTTGGAAGAGATTTTGAAATTTGACTGAATGAGTCACGTTTCAAAATTTCGGAAGTCCGGTTCAGTGGCACAAAAACGGAATTTCCAACGTCGACAAAGCGCTCAATCTACGAGCCAACAACTTCTTCTTTGCCCGTTAAGACCAGCTCAGTCGCTTCTTCTTCATCGGGAATCGAAGCGTTGATTCCTTGTCTTCCGAGTGGCGTTAACTGGTAACGAATTCCTCCGTCACGGCCAGCGAGATCGAATTTGAGAAATCCGAAGGCGATCAGTTTGCCGTGGATTCCTGACAATTCGGTCGCCGGAATATCACCCGCCTCGTGGACCCGCGGTGTCCACCCATCGAAGTCCTTTGACTGATTTCGTTCCTGCTGGTGAAGACGCAGGTAGACGTTCAGCAGGGTTCCCCATTCGGGGTTTCGCCGCAACTGTTCGAGCTCAAATTCATCCATACCCCAAGTATCGACCCCGGTCGGACGAGGTCACAAGCTCTGGCAATGTCCGTTGCACGACCGGTTTTTGAGGCACGAATTCGCGGACTGGCGCAGTCCCGATCATCGGAACGACTGGCATATCTTCTCACACGATCACATCAAAACTGTCACATCAATCATGTGACAGCGCAACCAGATCCTGCCCACATCACGGCGCAACGGCTTCAACCAGTTCCACGATCCCGACGTCGATATACTGGCCTCCACCCGTTTGTTTGCAGTGAACGGCTAAGGTGTTTGTGCCAGCTTTCAGTGCGGAGGCACCTTCCGCAGTGACTCGGAACGACTGGTAATCTGTCGACCATCCGGCGGCCTTGGTTGCCAGCACGCCGTTGATGTAAACCTCGGCATCTTCGTCATGATGCATGATCAGGCGTATTTTGCCGGTTGGCGTCGACTTCAACTCAAATGTCCGTCGCAGCCAGATGTCATTCGATTTCCATTCGGTTCGTACGACCGAACCGGGCGTCGATTTTTCACCAAAGCCACCGGGTGCCGATTTCCAGGACGCAGCAACGAATCCTGGTTTTTCCCAACCGTCAACGGGCTTTTCGAGCGAATAACTCCACGTCTGAGGCTCGTTTTTCGAAGTCGGTAACAGCGTCTTTGTCTGACGGGCTGGCCGATGCAAGGCCTGGTGCGCTTCCGCAGCAACATCCTGCGGAACCTTCATCACCTTGCGATCGTATGTCATCAACCCGTTCACTTCGGTTTCAACGTCCGTCGTCTGCGTGTAGACAGCCGCTGACAATCCGGGTGAGCCGATCATCGGATGAAGTTGTTCAAACAGGTCGACGTACGCGGCGGTCAGTGATGCCTGATCATTAAAGCTGCGGTAACCCCAGTTTTCTTTTCCCTGCCATGTATGACCTTCAAGCGGCAAACCGAGTCCTCCAAATTCACCGAGAACGGCAGCCCGTTGCTCGGTTGGCTTTGGAGCAAATGGTCCCGGATAACGATGCACATCGATCACGTCTCCCACAGGGAAGTCATTTCCACCGGAGGCGCAGTTGACCAGTCGAGTTGGATCGTATTCCTTGGTCCACTTCGTCACCGCGACCGTGTCTGATTGTCCCCAGCCTTCGTTGAATGGAACCCACATCACGATGCAGGGATGATTACGTCGGGCATCGATGATCGATTTCCATTCACGTCGATAGTCCGCCGCCGATTCTGCAGACCGGGTGAATTCTTTGTTGTCAAATTTTCCAAACGGGTCCCATTCTGCCGATCGATCGCCGCTGGGCATGTCCTGCCAGACGATCATCCCCAGTTTGTCGCAGTGGTAATACCAGCGAGCGGGTTCCACTTTCACGTGTTTACGGATCATGTTGAAGCCGTATTTCTTCGTTTCTTCGATATCGAACTTGAGCGCGTCATCAGTAGGAGCCGTATAAAGCCCATCAGGCCAGAACCCCTGATCAAGCGGTCCGACTTGAAAAAGGGGCTTGTTATTGAACAGGATTCGGTTGATCCCTTTGTCATCTTTTCCGAGCGAGATTTTCCTTAAGGCCGTATAACTTTTGACAAGGTCCGCCAGTTGAACGGCAGGCTTCTTTTCAAACACGCGAGGATCGTTCGGTAGCCATTCCTGACCAAATCCCAAGAGGTCTGCCTGAGGATCGGCGACCAGCGCAACGTAAACATCGATCAGGTGCGGATGATCTGGTGACCAGTAATTCATGTCGAACGACTGACCCTCTTTTTTGATCGAGTAAGTAAAGGGCTTGTCGATTTCCGTCTGCCAGGCTCGATTGGAAAACCCGTTGGCCTTGGCCTTGGAATTTACGAAAATGCCAAGCTTCCAGCCCGGTTGCGGATTGACGACATCCGCTTTTATGACAAGCTGCGTTTGATCGAAATCGGGCGTGATGGAGACGTTGCGAATATACGTTTTGGGAACGGGCTCAAGCCAGACTGTCTGCCAGATCCCAGTCGTCGGCGTGTAGAAAATTCCGCCCGGTTTTTGAACCTGTTTTCCGCGTCCCTGAAAGCCCGCGTCGCTTGGGTCAAATACCGAAACAATCAGCTCATTCGTTCCGTCGAGCTTGATCAGCGACGAAATGTCAAAGCTGAATGGATCGTAGCCTCCTTTATGTGAGCCAAGTTCTTTTCCGTTCAACCAGACGGTCGTTTCCCAGTCGACGGCACCGAAGTGCAGCAGCGTGTTCCTGTCGGCCCATGCGGGATCAATTTTTCCATCTTTCGCAGGAACGGTAAAAGTCCGTCGATACCACAGCTTGTTTTCCGGTCCAACAAACTTCATGACACCGGATAAGGCCGATTCGATTGGAAACGGGACAAGAATTTTGTCCGCTTCCCATTTTTGCGGCGTTCCTTCCGCTTTGGGTTGGATGGCGTATTCCCATAAACCGTTCAGATTCAGCCAGTGATCTCGCACCAGTTGCGGTCGAGGATATTCCGGATGGGCATTTTCCGGCGAAACTTCGGCCGCCCATTTGGTCATTAACGGAGCTGTTTTGGGCTTCCAGTCAGCAGCAAGTGTGGGAAGAGACCACAAACAAATGAGGAAAAAAGAAACTCGATTCATTGATGAGCGCTTTCAAAGAATGCCAGAAAAGCGGGATTTGCGGGGAGATCGCCATGAAAATCGATTTCGATTCAGGCTACTCGCCGAAACGGAATACAGCAAGGAAGCCCCACCGAGGAATTAGTGTTGAGTTTCAATGCGGAATGCGGCACGGAAAAACATTCGTTTTCCCAGAATTGTGACCGGAAATTCTCAGGTTTGACACGAGACCGCGAAGACAGCGTCTCGCCTTGTGGAACAATCCTCCGTACTGAGTTATCATCCACGAAAACCCCGTCGACTCGCTCGCTGGCGGGCAGATGTTGATCGTCGTATCCACAGGATAAACCATGAAGATTCACGAGTATCAAGCCAAGCAATTACTATCCGCCGCCGGGGTCAAAGTTCCCCGAAATGTCGTGGCGAAGACGCCCGCCGAAGCGGCTGAAGGTTACACGAAGCTGGGGGGCGAGATTGCTGTCGTCAAATCGCAGATCCATGCAGGGGGTCGTGGCAAGGGTACTTTCAAGCAGCATCCCGATCAACGTGGTGTCGTTCTGGTCAAATCGGCTGATGCGGCGAAAGATCATGCATCCCGTATGCTCGGAAGCACACTGGTCACGATTCAGACCGGCAGCGAAGGGAAACTGGTCAGCACTGTGCTGATCGAAGAGGGCCTGAAGATCGCTCGAGAGCTTTATCTTGGGGTGGTGGTTGACCGTGAATCGGGTGGACCGATCCTGATTGCCTCGACCGAAGGTGGCATGGACATTGAGGTCGTGGCACACAAGACGCCAGAAAAAATCCTGCGCGAGCCCTTTGATGTCGAAGCGGGGCTCAGGCCGTTCCAGGCTCGTAACATCGCCTATCGGCTCGGATTAGAGGGTCCGTCGATTCGCGCTGCCGAAAAGATGCTGACACAGCTCTGCAAATTCTTTATCGATCATGATTGCAGCATGGTCGAAATTAATCCGCTGGTGGTCACCGCGGAAGGGGATCTGGTTGTCGGGGACGCGAAAGTCGCGTTCGACGACAATGCAATGTTCCGACATCAAGACCTGCTGCCGTTTCGCGACCTGTCGGAAGAAGAACCGATGGAAGTCCAGGCTCAAGCGTCAGGGCTCAGCTACGTAAAGCTAGACGGAAATATCGGCTGTCTCGTGAACGGTGCAGGGCTGGCAATGAGCACCATGGACATCATCAAGTACCACGGCGGTTTTCCCGCAAATTTCCTCGACGTCGGTGGCGGTGCAAACGTCGATCAGGTCACGGAAGCGTTCCGAATTATTCTGGCTGATCCGAATGTCAAAGCGGTCCTCGTCAATATCTTCGGCGGAATCATGAAGTGTGACACGATCGTCACGGCCCTGTTGACCGCTTATGACAAAATCGGGATCAAGGTTCCGCTGGTCGTACGACTGGAAGGAACCAATGTTGATCTCGCTCGCAAAATGCTGGCCGAAAGCGGCAAGCCGATTATTGTCGGCACCGACTTGACCGATGCTGCCCAGAAAGCTGTGAAGTCGTTGGGAGCCTGACAGACCGCCCCTTCAATAAGCGAGCGGATTCCAACAATCGATTTGCCAACAGTTAAAAAAGCGACTCAGCAAACCCCATACACGTTTTCATTATCCAAATAAGGCCGGCGACAAACACTATGAGCATTCTTGTCGACAAAAACACAAAAATCATTTGCCAGGGAATTACCGGAAAGTCCGGACTGTTTCATTCGCAACAGTGTCGGGCCTACGCCAAAGAACATCGGCCGGGCGAAGACGTCTTCGTCGGGGGATGTACTCCCGGTAAAGGGGGAACCGAAATCGATGGTTTTCCCGTCTTCAATACGGTCGAACAGGCCGTTCAAAAGACCGGAGCCAACTGCTCGCTGATCTTCGTTCCCCCTCCGTTTGCCGCTGACGCCATCCTGGAAGCGGCCGATGCCGGAATCGGTCTGATCGTTTGCATCACGGAAGGGATCCCCGTTCTGGATATGGCTCGAGTCAAACGGGCGATGGTCAAAAGTACCAGTCGTTTGATCGGTCCAAACTGTCCTGGAATCATTACGCCCGGCGTGGCGAAAATCGGGATTATGCCCGGTTACATTCACAAGATCGGCTCTGTCGGCCTGATCTCTAAAAGCGGCACGCTGACATACGAAGCCTCATGGCAATTGGGAAATATTGGCATGGGGCAGACGACGGCGGTGGGGATCGGTGGCGATCCGATTATCGGCACGACGTACATCGAACTGCTCGCCATGTTTGAAGCCGATCCAAAAACGGAATCGATCCTGATGATCGGTGAAATTGGTGGAAATGCGGAAATTCAGGCAGCAGAATATATCAAGTCCCATGTGACCAAACCTGTGGCGGCGTTTATCGCTGGTGCGACAGCACCTCCGGGAAAACGGATGGGGCACGCCGGCGCGATCATTTCGGGTGGCAGCGGAACCGCAGCGGAAAAGCAGGCGGCACTCGAAGCAGCCGGCGTTGTCGTTGCCCAAAGCCCGGCAGACATGGGTACCGCCGTGAAAAAAGCGATCGAAAAGAGGAAGTGATTGTTACAATTTCAGTAAAGGTCGTGATCAACGCCTTATGCAGGAGCAGGGTCACATGTCGCAGAAACCAATCAGCACCAGTCTCAGTCATCTGAGCGTGGCTTGCGTCATGTTGGTCTCAAGTTTGTGTGGCCCTGTTCTAGCTGCTGACAAGATTAAGATCGACGCGGCGATCTCTAAGGCACAGCGATTTCTACTTCAAAGCCGTTTTGGCGGGGGAAGCGGCGGCGGTGCCATCGCCGCACTCGCTTATATGAAGTCAGGTGGCGATAAGCATTTGCCTGAGATTGAACAACTCGTCACGGAAATCTTGCGAAAGATCGAGAGTAATACAAACTATCGACCAACCTCAAATCATAATTATGAAGCCAGTGTCGATCTGATGGTATTGGAAGCCATCGATGCCGAAGCGTATCGCCTCCAGATGGAAGCCATCGTCAGCTACCTGATTCATTCACAGCAGCCTAACGGTGCCTGGTTTTACGATCGGCAGATTGAACCCGATTGCGGAGATACCAGTATCTCTCAATACGCACTGATGGGGCTTTGGGCAGCGGCTCGTGCCGGAATTGATGTACCGACCGAAGTCTGGGAAAAAGCAGCTCGGTGGCACATCGACAAACAAAAGGACGAAGGAGGGTTCGTCTACCATCCTTTTGATCGGAAGTTGTACAATAATCCAGAACATCACAAAACAACCGATACGATGACCGCTGCCGGAACCAGTAGCCTGTTAATCATCCGCAGGATGTTATTCGACGACGCGGAACTCGCTCCTGAAATTCGGCCGGCCGACGCAAAGCGCCGGTTCGGAGTCTTAGAGCGATTTACTGACGAAAAGCAGTCGGTACAAAAACGGACGGTGAAGACTCCTCCCACAATGAAACCGGCTGTGATCGACAAGGCACTCAAAGAGAGCACTCGCTGGATTGGTGCTCACTTTGGTGAAAGAAATCCTAATCATGAACAATGGTTCGCATACCACCTTTATACGATTGAACGTGTCGCAGCACTGCTTGATGTTGTCAAAATGGGTGGGCACGACTGGTACGAAGAAGGTGCCGACGAACTGTTGTTGAGGCAAGCGCCAGACGGAAGCTGGGCTGACCACGGTGGTCAGCAGGCCTCAACAGCGATGGCGCTGATGTTTCTTTCCAAAGCCACAACGACAATTGTTGCTCCCAAAAAACGAATTGCACTGGTTGGTGGCGGACTGCAGGCCGGAGGACGTGGTTTGCCTGACCAGCTCGGTGCCGTGGAAGTCAAAGATGGCAACGTGGGGGCAAGGAAGATCGCAGGTCCGGTCGATACTCTTTTGATCGAATTAGAGAAGTCTTCGGACGCGAAAGTGGCTGATATTCAGGCGGCTGTTGTCGAGGCAGTCCAATTGGACCGTCCCGAGGAATTAATTGGTAAGTCTGATCGGCTGCGCAAACTGGCAATCGATCCTCGTGTCGAAGTTCGACGGACTGCCTTTTGGGCACTTGGTCGTTCGGCCGATATTTCGGCGGCAAAGCTGTTGATCGAAGGGCTTACGGACCCCGATCCTTCTGTGATTCGAGAAGCCAGCCTGGCACTGTGTATCCTCAGTCGTCGTCCCGATGGCTGCGGACTGCCGATTGATCCACTTGACGACGCTCAGATGGGACTCACGGATGAAACGCCAACTGACGAGCGAAAAGCGACGCTTAATCGATGGAGGACCGATTCGAAAAAGCGGTGGTACGACTGGTATATGAAGAATCGACCGTACGATGAACGCGATGACAGAACCTCGCTGAAGCAAAGCACGAAGTAGGAAGATTGTTTCGCCAGCGATTTATTTTCTGCTTGAAATCAACAAGAAGGCCGCATGTCGACCAAACCACTTCGGGTAGCCACGCCCGTCATGCGTGAGACTCTGTATGACCTGGTCAGTTCATGGACCATTTCATTATTTGTCGCACTTCTACTGACCTGTGGAGCTGTCGTCACGGTCTGGCTTACATCCCGACTGCCAAAACCGCCCGATGCAGTTCCCGTCGAACTGGTCGAATTGCCCGGCGGTTTTGAAGATGGCTCGCCCGACGAAACACTGCGGGTCGATTCACCCGAGCCTGAGGCGCGTGACGCCGTACCAGCCGAATCGGTTGCAGATCAAGTGGAAATTGCCGAGGCGGTCGAGGCGGTTGTCGAAATGTCGGAAGCCGGAACGCAGCAGGTCCAACAGCAATTTGATACCGGAATTCAGAACACAGGGAAAATTGGTAGCGCGAAGGGGACCGGACGCAGGGCACTCGGTTTCGGTACCGGAACCGGCGGATTCCCACGTGAACAGCGCTGGTTCGTCAAATTCGGCGACCGATCCTCGCAGGAAGAATACGCCAAACAGCTTGATTTTTTTGGGATCGAGTTAGGAGCTCTGCTGCAAGACGGTCGACTCGCCTACCTCAAGAATTTGTCGAACCCGATCCCCGATGTCCGATACATCAACACTGGCTCAGCCGAGGCGAGGCTTTACATGACGTGGCAGGGGGGCGAACGCCGTTCTGCCGATGTCCAGTTGTTTGGAAAAGCAAACGTCACAGTTAACGCCGCCACCGTCATCTTTCATTTCTATCCGAAAGAAACGGAAGACAAGCTGGCACGTCTTGAGCTTGAGTACCGCAACCGTACCGTCAAGCAAATCCGTCGGACTTATTTTGCCGTCGAACCGGACGGACCTGGATACAAATTTTCTGTCTTCCGCCAGATCCTGTTCCAGTAATCTTTGTCTGATTGCTGATTCGCGAGTTGATTGATGACCCATGTCTGATCAGGCCGACAAACAACCGGATCTGCCACACGGCAAAGTACGTCCCAAGATCTTTATCGATAACGAAGGTCGAGTTCATCATTTGATCGGTCAGACATCAGGTGAAAATCCCGTCTGCATGCGATACCGCGATATCGGACGCCCGGCAGATATTACGATCCATCATTATCAGCAAACTCAGCGCCCATTTGATCATACCGAGCGTAGGACCAACAAACCCCGGCCGCGTAACTTCTTTCCCTCACGACGCACCGTCGCGCGGACATCCCTGATTCCGATCGAAATCGAAGGAGAAAACGGCGCGACAAGGACAGACCCCGAGACAACCAGGCCTGCGGTCCTGAGCGTCCGACAATTCCATGCGCTCTATAACGCCATCGCCAGTGCGAGTGGCTGGTGGCCCCTGGCCGATTCACGCTGGGATTCACGCCGCTATTTTGCCAGTCTGGAAAAGTACGTAATGTACCTCGACGACCTCCCCATCGGTTTCGGTGCACTCGACCGGAACAATGACGGGGAAGGGGTGACGCGAATCGTCTTTGCCGGAATCATCACCGCGATGCAGGGACGAAAGTTTGGCAATCTGTTGTTCAATCATCTCAATGCCATGGCATGGAAGGGTGGAGCGAATCGGGTCGTGCTGAATACGGCACCAGAATATGACGTCATGAAGGGGGCTGGAAAACTGGAAAACAAACCAGCCGCCGAAATGTACAAACGCCGAGGCTTTTATCCGACTCGCATGGAACGCGTTGACGCTCATCGGGCGGCAGAAGCAGGGCACATCTACAAGCTGAACATGCCCGCCTATTATCGCGACAACCCGTCATTCGCCGACGAGCATCTGCTGAAAAGCTTGTGCAGCGAATTTCATTGCCATATTCCGACACTTCGGACGGTGACAGTCGAACGACGTGGAATCCGTAGTGTCAGCACCGCAAAGAAGCATCCCCCTCAGAATCGCCCGAGTAGCAGTAAATGATCATCCACCCGATTAACGGGAACGGGTATGAAGTTGTTGAATTCGAATCGGTATAAATCGATTCTTCATAAGGCTTCCTAAACCCCGAATGGGGTGGTCCTATGTCAGCCCAGGCCACCGGCCTGGGTCTTCCCCGCCCCACAACGAAACAAAACCCCAAAGGGGTGGCCCCAATAAGCGAACATGCACAATTGCATGGAATCGAAACCGTGCGAGGCGTGGGGGCATTATTTGGCGGCTCAACGTACCCCCCCCCCGTCTTTTTTGGGGTCTGCCCAGCCTGCGCAACTCCTGAATGCCCCTTGATAAATTCTGCTGCCAGCCCCTTACGCACGTCGGTCGATCCAATCACGAGTTGAGTCGTTTTTCACTCTTTTCATTTTTTTCGGAAGAATTCTTGACCTAATTCGACGCTCGTTCTCGCTCTGGTAGGTGTGGGGGACTCGCTGTCCACCGTTCGAGTCGGGGATTCATTCGTCAACGGTAAATCGAATTTACGGGCGATTTGGCGTTGAACCCTTTCGTGAGCACTGGTTCGGCGCGATCACATTTCGCAATTAAAACGCCCGGAAGTTCATGTTACCGGGTCACTTGTTAGTTGCAAATCGTGAAATCTGAACCCCCGCTCATCGGACCATCGTCCCGTTCCGAGTGTCGGAATGCAGTATCAAACGACTCTTCTTGAGAAAAAACGCTATGTCTCTCCGTATATTTGTTTTTTGTGTTGTGTCTGTCGTTTCAGCTCCTCTCTTATCGAACGCAGACTTAATTACCATTAGCCCGCCAGGATATACTACACATGCATGGTTGAGTACCACTGGCATGCAGGATAAGCATGACTTACTTTTCTCGGGTTCATTTTCATCCGTCCAACAGATTTTTTCAAACGGTGCGATCGCTTCCGGGGGGATCTATTTGCCACCCTCGCCCGACTTTGGTGGTGCATACTACGAGAATGCTAGGGCCGACACGGTAAGCGGTGGCACGTATGCACAGTTGGAAGTTGATTTCTATTTTGTTCCTCTCGAATCATTATTTTACACCTTATCAATTAACGGTTACGTTGGAAATAGTGTATACACTGAAATATATGATACCACATCGGGTGCTAACATTATCGTGCGCCCTGGAGATAGTTATGTCAGCGGAACGTTGACGGCGGGTGACGTTTATGATTTCACGGCGCTTGCGGCAGCGCATGCTTCTGGATTGGACTACCAAGTCGGCTCAGAAATGGATCTTGCCGCCGCAGTTCCTGAACCATCCACATTCGCGCTGTTGGGTTTTGGCGTAATCGGATTGGCGATTCACGTTTGGCGCCGACGCTGTGTTGCTGTTGCTTAGCTCGTCTGTGGAATGACGCGTGTTCCGGTTTGGAAATGGCCAAGGTTGCTTTATTTTCTTCAAATACAGTTTTCCCCTTATTACAACGTTAAGGAAATGTCATGTGCGGGTTATATAAACGAGAATTTTGTCGAGTCGTTAAAAAAGTGATTTGTGCAGCGATTCTGTTCGCGGGCGTTATTGGCCAAGCGGATGCAGACATGATCTATGACTTCGTCGACACGCCCGCTCGCCAAAATGGCTGGACGTTGTCGGGAACGGTGACGACCGACGGGTTTATTGGAGTCATTGACACGACCAATGTGAATCACATCAAGGCGTTTGATGCATTCGCGACGAATGGAGTCTCGTCGTTTTCGTTGACAAATTCCAATTTGGTTGGCGATCCTCACGTTGTGTTACTTTCTGGTGATGCGAAAGTAGACGCAGAGTTGTCGGGCCTTTCAATTGAGCTCGGTCAAATCGAGTTCGGACCATACGGGCCGGGAAGTCACAACTTTGCCTGGGATACGAATGGTGCCAGCGTCGACATTTATGGCGGCGTCAATAACGGCTCGTCGGTATGGTTCTCGGTCTTGCCTTACACAGGGCCGATTGAGTTCGCCGCCGCCTCAAACGCAACAGTTCCCGAACCATCCACATTCGCCCTGCTGGGACTTGGCGGAATTGGTTTAGCTGTGAGAACTTATCGACGACGGAAACAGCCCTCGACAAAGTGTTCCTGAGCTGGCTCGTTCCTGTTTTTGATTCAAACGTCCTTAACTGGCAATTTCTCCATAACCAAAACGCTAGTTGTTAAATCACAGACCTACTCGTCACTGAAGTGCCTCCATCTCAACGCTGGTTGGGGAATCTAAAAAAACCTTTGAGGAAAAATACATGTCGTTCCGAATTGTTGCTTCATTTGTCATGTGTGCTGCGTTGGTTCCTACATTGTCATTGGGTGGGGAAATCATTTCCTTTAATCCAACCGGGTATGCGACACATACCTTTTCGATAAATGGTGTCGTGAACTTACCTGCTGTTGGAGGATCGGTTAGTTCGCTGACATCCAACGGAGCATCGATTAGTGGTGGGTTCACCTATATCTCTGATTCAACTCATGGCGCGTTAGTGGACATTGAGGATAGCGTAAGTGCGAATACGACCGCAGCGGGAAACTACGCTCAGGAAGAGGTTGACTATTATTTTATTGCAAACGAGGATCTGACGTACCATTTGTCGGTCAACATGACCGGAGGTTACGGTGACATTTACGATAACACAACTGGCGTCGATGTCGTTTCCCTTAATGCGGGCCAAAATTCCGTCGATGGGACATTGGGCGCAGGCGATGTTTATACGTTCGACACGCTGACTGCAGTTTATTCTCACGGATTACAGAACGGCGGCACTGCTGATTTACAAGTTAGCGCTGCTGTTCCTGAACCATCCACATTCGCCCTGCTGGGGCTTGGTGGAATTGGTTTAGCGATCCGTGCGTATCGACGACGAAAAACCGGAACGAACGCTTAGTCCCCCCTTCAGTTGAAATATCAGAACCTCGAAGCGGGCGGCTGGAAACGGTCGCCTGCTTTCGTTTTGTTACGCCCTCTAAATGTGTTGGGGCCCGAAAATGTGTTGTGTCGCGAGTTGCCAGCCTGTGGGCGTTGATTTGATGGTTCGAAACCATCAAACCGGTTGGCATCGTTCGCGTGCGGTCTTCCGTCGCAAAGCGACAGCCCTATGTCAGCCCAGGCCATCGGCCTGGGTTGGGTACCGTTTACGTGACGGTGAACCCCAACGGGGTGGCTCTAGTCGACATGATTGTTGGTTTGGTTCATCGGTTGGGGCGGCTTACACCGATTTCCTGCGGTGGCAATTGTTCGCGAAATAGGGCCACCCCGTTGGGGTTTTGCTCAGGGCAATCGAGCGTCAAACCTCAGAAATACCAGCGAGAAGTCGCTCAAACGCGGATTCGTCCCAGCCACAGACCTTTCGTTTACCTCGAATGCTTCCTTTTATCGAAGTGTCCTGTTGTAAAATTGTGAGTGCAAGCCT
>CAIULL010000098.1 GCA_903899985.1 uncultured Schlesneria sp. | reverse complement strand
TTGATGCAGTCCTGGTGATCGCACCGGAAACCGATGGGGTGCTTGCACAGCGATGTCGACAGGTGAGGGGAGCCAACGCTGCTTCCTGGAACTGTTCTGTTGCGGCGATCGAGCTTTGCGGGGACAAATTGCAGCTGGCTAATCACCTGGCAGCGCATGGAATACGCACTCTTAAAACGAAGCTGATCGATCTCGATCAACCACCAGACAGACAATCGTTTCCGGTTGTTCTCAAGCCACGCGACGGGGCAGGGTCCTGTCTGACGTTTCTGGTTGAAAATTGCCAGCACTGGGAGCATGCCGCGCAGTCGTTTCATGATGCCGGGGCATCCTACAGATGCCTTTCTCAACCGTATCTCACGGGCCGCCCCTTGTCGGTTGGCGTGAATATCAGTCTTGATGGTCAGCAGATTGAATGTCTGCCGGTCGGCGAGCAACGTCTCTCGATGGATGGCCGGTTTGAATATCTCGGGGGAATCATTCCCGCAAACATCTCGACCAAATCTCAAGCCGCGATTCACGATCTCGTCTTTGCGACATGCCGTTCGATCAATGGGCTGGCGGGTTATATTGGACTGGACCTGTTGCTCGGAGATGATGACTCGCCGGTCATCGTCGAGATAAACCCGCGACTGACGACGTCTTACATCGGATACAGGCAGCTCTACGCTGAACCAATTCCCAAGCGATGGATTTCGTCAGCAGGCACAACACCTCCGAAACCATGCCGAACAAGTCCGATCGAGTTTATGCCGAACCCGGAGAGCGTCGTGAACGAAGGGACTGGTCGCGCGAATTCCTGACGGGTTCATTATTTTTCTTCATTGTCCGTGTTTACCGCAAACCTGATGATGATCAACGTCCTCAGCCTTGATCGGCTGTCGTGTCCAACGTACGACAGATCCAGATGCATCTCAATTCCATGCGAAGGATCAAGTATGCTTAACCGGCGTTCGTTTCTTGGTACGGTCGGGGCGGGAATTATCGGGGCAAGTCCGCTCGCATCTGCGATCGAACCGATTGCCGCCACTCGAAAACGACTGGCAGTCCTGACAACTGAATGGAAGTATCACACGCACGCCTGGCACATGCCCGAACGGTTCCTTCACGGCTATCCCATAAAAGGCCATTGGCATCGGCCACCCTTAGATGTTGTCGCCGCGTATGTCGACCAGCACCCTGATGGGGATCTCAGTCAAAGCCGTGCTGAAGAATTCGGCTTCAAGATCTATCCGACGATTGCCGAGACCTTGCGCTGCGGCGGTGATCGGCTGGCCGTCGATGCCGTGTTAATCATTGGCGAGCACGGGAAATATCCCAAGTCTGAATTCGAGCAGACGAAATACCCACGTTACGAATTCTTCAAGCAAGTCACAGACGTCTATCGCCAGGATGGAAAGTCATTGCCCGTTTTCAACGACAAGCATCTGTCGTGGAAATGGGATTGGGCGAAAGAGATGGTTGATCTTTCTCGCGAGTTGAACTTTGCATTCGGTGCAGGATCGTCACTTCCGGTCACCTGGCGCCTGCCTGATGTCGAGCTCCCTTATGGAGCCGAAGTCGAAGAATTAATGAGTGTTGCGATCGGCAGTATCGACAGTTATGACTTCCACGCATTGGAAGTCATTCAGTGCATGGCCGAGCGACGGCGAGGCGGCGAAACGGGCGTCGTTGCGATGCAGGCGCTTCGCGGTGATGCTGTCTGGAAAGCGATGGAAGCAGGGAACTGGGCGAACGGCGGGTGGGATTCCAAGCTGTTCGATGCCTGTCTTTCTCGAACTCAGACGTTGGCTCAGCCAGCGACATTCAGCCATCGATACCCGACACAGGTTCAAATGCGGGAATGGGTCAAAGATCCTGTGGCCTATCGGTTTGAGTACGCGGATGGGGTCAAAGCAACAATGCTGATGTTGAATGGTTTAGTCGGCGACTTCACGTTTGCTGCTCGCATCAAAGGCCAGGTTGAGCCACTCTCGACGTTGTTCTATCTTCCTCCGGTTCCGAATGTCGTTTACTCGGCCGAGTTAATGTCGAAGGCGGAAGAGACATTTATGACAGGAAAAACGCCATACCCGATCGAACGGACGTTACTGACGACCGGGTTGGTTGAAGCGGGCGTTCGGTCGCTGGGGACGGGTCAAACGCGAATTGAAACTCCGCATCTGGCAATTCGCTATCAAGCCCCGAGAGAGTCAACGTACGCCCGTTATTAACCGAGTGGCCTACTCGTGTGTCGCACTCTCCGGCTGCAGGACTCCACTCACCGTCAACGATTCGAGTGGAGTGCCTGTTGATGCCGTCACGGCCACCGCGGCCTGCAGCAATTCGTTGAGAGCATCGAGGTCAGCTCGCTGATTTTGGAGCAGGCTGTTTCGCGCCTGAAGGACTCGCAGGATATCGACTTCGCCGGCTTTAAACTGTTCTTCCAGCCGTTGAAGCTCAACAGGCAGGGCGGCTTGAGGCGCATCGCCATTTTCGAGCATCAATTGTCGAGCTCGTTCATAACGATCCGCTGCAGCAATCGCTTCCAGGCGCGCCCGGGTTGCCAGATTCTGCGAAGTCACAGCACGTTGATTGAGTTCCGCTTCCCGTTGCCTCAGCAACGGAACGCCAGTGTTGTTGACGGGAAGATCCATCTGACCTTGAAAGCCCAGGAAGACCGTCCCGAAATCGTCTCTGGAATAGAATGGTCCAATTTGAACATCCGGAATCCGGTTCGCATTCGCCAGGTTGGTATTGGCGCGAGCTGTATCGACATCGGCTCGTGCTGCCATCACATCCGGCCGAGTCGTCGCCATTTCTGCTAATTGAGTCGATTCGGCAGGTCGCCACGTCCAGCGGATCACATCGTCGTCCAGTTCCAGGGGCATTTCTGGTGGCAAGCCAAGATGTCGTTTGAGATCGAGCAGTGCGGTCTGGAGATTCGCTTCGGCGATTCGCTGCTGTTGTCGTGTTGAACGGGCGTCGAGTCGGACAATTGCGACATCAGCCGCTGTGGACTGACCTTCTTCAAGTTGACGCTTCAAAATCACCAGCAGTTGTCGATTGTTTTCGGCGTTGATGTTAGCCAGGTCACGCAAGCCCCGTTGATAGACCGCAGCAAAATACAGGCGCTCGGTTTGAGCTACGTTCAATAATTCTGCCTGTAGGACGTTCCAGCGGATCCCATTCAATGCGGCACAGGCCGCTTCTTCGCGGTGCTGCTGTTGATGGCCAAGTTGAATCTGCTGCATCAACAGGACGTAATGGAAAGTTGACCCTGACCCACCAGCGGTATTCCGTTGATAGGGTGTCGACCGCACCTGGACGAACGGGTTGAACGGATATGTCTGAGCCACTCCGACCGTCGCCGAGCCAACCCCTTCCGCCTGCCTGAGCGAGTTCAGGTCCGGGTTTTGAGCCAGCGCAGTTTCGACAGCCGAATGGATCGAAAACCGATTGACAGGAATGGCAGATACTGGTGGAACAGATGCGACATTGATCGCGTCAGCTGAGACTTGCTGTACCGTGTTGAGAGGTGACTGAGTGGTCACCGGATCGCGTTTATCATTTTCAGGCAGTCGATCCATTTCAGAGTCAACGACTGACGCATCGGCAGATTTTGCTGCTTGAGGAGCGGAATCATTCGAGTACTGACGACTTCGAGTCTCGATTGACTCAGACGCAACATGAATCGAATTTGTCGCACGATGCGCTACGGACGCAGAGCGGCACGCTGGCACAAACGAGAGTGCGAGCGTGAGAGCGATTCCCGTCCGGTGAATTCTCATGACGTTCCGTGTCCATCTCTCGCTGTTGGCAATTCGCTGCATCCTTGCATTCCCACGATCGTTTTCGACCCGAAACGATGTGTAAGTCGAGCGAATGCCCTGTATCGGACAAGCCCCGAACTTGGATCGTGGCGAACATGCCTGAGGAGATGATTGGACCCGCGGATCTCCTTGTAGGGATCACGATGAGTTTGCGGGATGCAACGTCGATGAGACAACGGCACCTGTCGGGAAAAAGAGCAGAAGGACGATCTCGCGCCGATCGTCGCCGAAATTCGTTAAAGCACGGTTTATGGACGTATCAAGTCAAATCAGGTCGTGACTTTTCCAGGTTCGACGGGCTTTTCGGCCCAGACAAGCTTCATCAGTTTGCTGATTTCATTCGGGTCACGAAGCACCCGGTCAGCAATCCTTTGAAATTGCTCTTTGGCACCCGATTCTTTTTCATCTTCCTGTTGATTTCTGGCATAAATTCCACGAAGTCGATTGATGTAGGTATCGCGACGGAGAACGAGTTGGCTCGTAAACTCAGCCTCTCGCCGGGCTTTCAATTGTGCGGCACGCCGGACTTCCGCTGCAATTTGTTCGGCGTTGATCTCGTCTTGATTATTACCGGAGAACCGATTGGCAATCCCTTCGACGACGGGCAATTCCGGGGCCGCGTCTGGTAAGCCAAAAGGGAGCAACTCGGCATAGCCCTTGATATACCATTGGGTCGCTTCGTCGCGTTGGGTTACCCAAGAGAAAGGGTCTTTATCGCGACCGATAGCCGCATCGCCGAGAGCGATGAACATCGAACTGCGATGTATCGGGTCCCGTTCAAATTTGAGAGCCTGTTTCGCATGGAAGATTACGTCCGACTCATGACCGAGCATATCGCAATCACTATAAATCTCTGCCGCATGCGAGTGAATCTTCCCTCTGTGTTCGGGGGTCGTCGCCGCAGCAAGTAAGTTACGGAGACGGCTTGCGACTTCGTCCCAATTTGTCTGTTCACCGGCTCGCAGATCTTGCAGTTCTTGAAGAGCCTCGTCGAGCGTGATTGAAGGAGCTTGTCCTGGATCGACAGGTGTCGTTGATGATTCAACGACAGAAACCTGTAGTGAATTGCCATTGAGAGTGCTTGACGCAGTCAATTGAGATTTGACCGCCCTTTCTTCGGGGATTTCCGACAATGTTGCTTGCGGTTCGTTTGCGGTGATTTCCCGCCAGAACCGACGAAGGCCTGACGGAAGCTCAGGGGCTTCTCCAAAATCGACATCATAGAAATAAGTCAGTGAAGCTTCTTTGCCTGGATTCTGTGATACTTCACCTTGATAGTGTCTCGTTTCAGCAATTGTCCATCGGAACCACTTACCTCGTCGACCGATCGTGAATCGAATGGGCAGCTTGTCTGATTTCCAGCCGAGAAGCTGGGAGTATCTCAGACGGCTTGGATCGGAACTTGAACCCATTCCTCCCATTCCCATCATACCCGCGCTTGCCATCCCCATTCCGGGGGGCATTCCCATGTTTTGCGGAATTGTGACCCCCATAGAGCTACCCCCACCGGCACCGCCGAAATAGGGTGAAAGTCGCTGGATTGATTGAGAATCACTGGCATAAAGAGGCAACGTGTCACGTAGAAACTTTTGCTGGGCGACTGGCAGTTGCGAGTCGATTTCAGTCCAGAGTTCGTTTTCAAGTTTGGTGACCTCGTCGTCGCATTTCTTGATCACCACGGTCGTTGGTAATCCGTTATGATTCGAATCGATTTTCCTGTGACGAGATTCAATTTCCAGATATTTGCTGTGAATCCTGGCCAGGATCTGGTTCAGGATCACCCGATTTTCAGTAGTCATCAGATCTGCTCCGTAATGAGCATTCAACTTCGGACCCTGATCGGTGAACTGGACGATGGCTTCGGCTTCAATCGGATCGAGCGTGGCTGCTTCAAGCTGTCGTTTGACTTCGTCACTGGCTTGTTGGGCCTGCTTTTCAGCCTGGAATCGGGCTACCGACGCTTCATATTGTTTTGCAGCAGCCAGTTGTTCCAGCAGGCGCTGATGATTAGCCATTTCGGCTGGCATGGATACTAAAAAACTAATGAGTATCAAGGTCACCACCGCCGTTGCCAGGAATCCAATCGGCATCATGATTCGGCCAATTGCAGCGGCCCAAGTTCGGTGTGGTTTCTTCGTTTCAGGCAGTGGTGCCACACGGGGCTGGCTTCTGATCGATTCGACATCGCATTTGACATCGCTCGCCTGCTGGTAACGGCGGTCTGGTTCCTTTTCGAGTGTTCGAAGAACGACGTCGTCGAGTCGTACGTCCAGTTGATACTTCTGCGATGGAGGAGCGAACCGGCCCAGCGGAAGCTCACCCGTCAGCAGTTCATAGAACACAACGCCCAACGAAAAGATGTCGGCTCGATGATCAACGCCACGAGTTCCTTCCATCTGCTCGGGTGCCATATACATCGGTGTTCCCATCACCTGATGCGTTCCCGTCAAGTTTGGAACATCTGGCGAATTGCCGAGCAGTTTTGCCAGGCCGAAGTCGGCAATTTTCACTCGACCTCGTTTATCAATCAAAATATTTTCGGGCTTGATATCGCGGTGAACAACCCCTTCTTCATGAGCGAACTGCAGGGCATCACAGATTTGAGTGACAATGGCCAGGGCGTCTTTCGCCGAAATCTGACCCGCTCGAATCGCCTGCCTTAAAGTGACACCATCTATGTATTCCATCAGCAGAAAGTAGACGCCGTCCCGCTGGCCGAATTCATAGACGGTTACAATGTGCTGATGCCCTAACAGAGCCAATGCTCGGGCTTCCCGCTGGAATCGTTCGGAAAAACTGGGGTCGTGTGCGACTTCATCAGGCAGAATCTTGAGTGCCGCCCAGCGATCGAGTTCGCGTTGCCGCACCTTATAAACGGCTCCCATGCCCCCTTGTCCAAGCAACTCGATGATTTCCAGCTGAGGAAACCGTGGAGCCAGTTCCGCAGGAGTCGGTGGTGTCCAGCCTCGACGTCGTCCGGACGAAGCACCAGCACTGACGGAACTGGTTCCGCTCAGATAGGTGTTGGGAGACAATCCCTGCTGCAGCAGGCATGTTGGACAGACCCCCGGAGGAAAATTGGCGGGCAGATCTGATCCACATCGTGGACATTTTTTGGAATCGCTCATGGCAATACCTGACGAAGATAACACAGTGCGAAAGTGAACCTATCATAAAGAGAAGAATCTTTTCGCAGACGTTACACGAAATTTTGGAAGAGGGTGTCAGTATTTTCGATTTGGCTCAAATAGGGTCGTTTCGCCGGGAAACCCGGCTCGCACTTTCAACGCGAGAAAGATTACCCTATTTTGAACCCGTCGTCCGAAGCGCATCACCCGGCTGTGCCGGCTTTTGGAACTCCCATGGCTCGCCCGTCATCCGTTGTCCCTCATCGCTCACCTCGGTTCGCCACGACGCGATGGAGTCTTGTGCTCCAGGCCAGAGACCGGCCATCGCCCGACGCCACTGAAGCACTCGCCGACTTGTGTCGTGCCTACTGGTATCCAATTTATGCGATGATTCGGCGTCGATCCCGTGACGGACACGAAGCACAAGACCTGACTCAGGAATTTTTTGCTCACCTGCTGGAGAAGGATTTCCTCGACGACGTTGATCCCGTCCGAGGCCGTTTTCGTGCTTTTCTGCTGGCCGCAGTCAAGCACTTTCTCTCCAACGAACGGGATAAGGAGCATGCTGCAAAACGGGGTGGAGGGCATCGCATCCAGTCACTCGACGTTCAAGCGTTTGATTGGGATTCCGGTGAGTCCCGGTTTCTGACAGAACCATCGCACGAACTGACGCCCGAACGACTTTTCGAACGACAGTGGGCGATCTCGCTGCTTGATCGGGTCCTCAAACGCCTTCGGGACGACTACCTTAAACTGAATAAAATATCTGAGTTCGAGGTGCTGACCCCGTTTCTTTCACGCGATCGCGATGGCGCCAGCTACGCGGAAGCAGCCCAAAGGCTTGGTTCCAGCGAATCAACGGTTCGTGTCGCCGCTCATCGGCTTCGCAAGCGGTATCGTGAACTGCTGCGAGAAGAAATTGCTCATACCGTCTCGACGCCAGAAGAAGTCGAAGATGAGTTGCAGTATTTGTTCGTCGTATTAAGCTCAACGAAATCTCAATGACCGTGTCGTAAACAGTTCAAGGCACGGATCTCGAACAGGACAACCAGATCCATGACTAATGACGAAATCTCGGCAGTGAAAGTATTGTTTCTTTCAGCGATCATGTTTTGCATTTTTGTGGGAAGTCCTTTGCAGGCAGCAGAAGCCGGATCTCCCAACATACTGATCATCGTTGCTGACGATCTGGGGTATTCGGACCTGGGGTGTTATGGGGGTGAAATTGAAACTCCGAATCTCGACCGATTGGCCGCCGATGGACTGAAATTCTCGCAGTTCTACAACACGGGACGTTGCTGGTCATCGCGTGCAGCGATCTTAACAGGCTATTACGCTCAGCAGGTTCGTCGAGACGCGTTGCCGAAAGTCCCTGCTGCAGGAGCCCGTGGTGTCCGGCAGGGGTGGGCTAAATTGCTACCCGAGATTTTGAGGCCGCGTGGTTATCGCAGTTATCACTCGGGAAAGTGGCACGTTGACGGATTGCCGCTGAAGAACGGGTTTGATCGATCCTATTCGCTGGATGACCACGATCGATTTTTTGCCCCACGTCAGCATACGGAAGACGGCCAGTCTCTTGCTCCCGTTGAACCGAACTCCGGTTATTATGCAACGACAGCGATCGCCGAGCATTCGATCAAATGCTTGCGTGAACACGCGGAGAAACACAAAGAGAAGCCGTTCTTTCAATACCTTTGTTTCACATCACCTCATTTTCCACTGCATGCGTTACCTGACGATATCGCGAAGTATCGCACGCGGTATCTGGCTGGTTGGGACGCGTTGAGAGACCAGCGATTTGCCCGTCAGCGAGAACTCGGTCTGGTCACTTGCGACCTGTCTGTCCGGGCGGAAAAGACCGCGCCTCGCTGGAATCCGTCTGAAGAAGAACTGCAGCGCCGGATCGGTCCGGGCGAGATCGGACGTGCCGTCGCATGGAACGAACTCACTCCGGAACAGCAGGCGTTTCAGGCCGGCAAGATGGCGATCCATGCAGCGATGGTTGATCGCATGGATCGTGAAATTGGCCGAGTGATCGACCAGCTGGTAGCCACGAAAAGCCTCGACAACACACTGATTATGTTCCTTTCGGATAATGGTGCGAGTGCCGAGCAGATCATTCGAGGTGATGGTCACGATCCTTCCGCATCACCCGGTTCGGCAGGTTCCTATCTGGGGCTTGGGCCTGGCTGGTCGACGATGTCGAATTCGCCATTCCGCATGCACAAATCGTGGGTTCATGAAGGAGGCATTTCCACTCCGTTGATCGTGCATTGGCCTGCGGGAATTATTGAAAAAGGAGGGTTACGACATACGGCGAGTCACGTGATTGACATCGTTCCGACATTGCTTGAAGTGACCAAAGCCGAACGAATCGAAACCTGGAAAAGTCAACCTGTTCCCGTTTTACCAGGCCGCAGTCTGACTCCGGCGTTCGTTAAGGACGTTGTCGTACCACACGAGTTCCTGTGGTGGTTTCACGAAGGGAATCGAGCGGTTCGGGTGGGTGACTGGAAGCTCGTTTCCTGGGGAGCTAACGGACCTTGGGAATTGTTTAATGTTCAAAATGATCGCAGCGAAACAACGAAGCTCAACGAGACGTTTCCCGGCAAGGCGCGAGAACTCGAAGAGGCTTGGAAAGCGAAACTGGAAGAGTTTCAGGAGTTGGCGTTGCAGAAGGATTGAAGATCTTCAGGCGGAAAAGATCTGAAACCCCACTGCCTCAGGGGCAGTGGGGTGCAGTCATCATTTGTCGATTACTTCTCGATCATTTCGCCGCCGCTTCCGTCAGTTTGCTTGTCGGTTGAACCAGGTAATAGTCGTTGAGCGCGGTCGCGAAGACTTTCCCTTCCGCATGCAGCTTCAGCACAACTTCTTTGAACATGTTGTGGACCGCCGCGTGATGACCCGCATCGGGTTTGGGGACTTGATGCTCCATCCACCAGCTTGCCAGTTGAAGCGTGGTTAATCCAATGTTCATGGCGAGTTGCGCATAGGTCGCTTCGAGAACTCGTTGCAGGTCGAACTCATTCCATTTTGGTATCTCAATATGGGTGCATTTTCCCAGCAACTGGCAAAGAACTGAAGGCTCAAGGTAACGCTGGTTGCGATGGAGCGATTCGTAAACTTCCGCTTCATTGATGGGTCGACTGATGCCGTCAGGTAGCACCGCTTCGAGGTCGCCTGATCGAGCCAGCCCGACAACGGCTTCAAAGGCATCGAGCGTGGCGTACTGATCAAAATCTAATATTTCAATGGAGAAGCGACCGTTAAAGGATTTCAGTTTTTCCAGACAAGATTGACCCGCGCCTGCTAATTGAAGTGGTTCCCGACCATCCACGATCAGGATCGACCGATCCGGCCCGTTTGGTCCCTCGAATTCCGCAAGAATTCGTTTCAGCATGTTTGTGGCAACCAGCCCGCTGGACGCGTCGGCGACTGTCACTCCAGTCGTTCGTTTAATCCCTTGTGGCGAGTCCGGCAGGTGCTCCACGACCAGTTGAAACGCAGGCTTTTTACGGGACTTTGCCGAACTGATAAGGATTCCACCGAATCGACCGTATTGATCAGTGCGAAACGGGGAACCGGCCTTTCCGCAGATATTTAAAAGCGTTGTCAGCAGGCCAACGACATTACCGGCATCGACGGGCAGTTCTTCCGGTCGCAGCATTCGCGATTGACGGTGCTCTTCGATCTTTGCCGAGATTTTCGTGTCGATCAGTTGAACGATGTCGACGTCGTTAACGTTCAGTACTTTCAAAGAGTCGCGACCGTGTTCGGACCATGTGTGCAGCCAATCGGCAACGCCTTGCTTTTGAAGTTCGCGTGATTGCTGGTCCCAGGCCAGGCCCGCCTGATTGATAATCGTGCGGGGACGCAGGTCCGATTTCTGTTCGCCGCTGGCTTCAAATAACGTCTGCCTGCCCCATTCGCTCCCGAGCGGAAACAGAGTATCACGCTTTCGCAGTTCTCCAATTTCAGTCAGTGATTCAAACCGCGTCAGCGACCCCTGTAATCGATCCTGAATCATCAGCTGCGCCGCGTCTGCATCGATCCCTGACAAGTGGATCGAGAATTGCCGGATTCGATCCCAACTCGATTGGGACATCAGCTTTTGTCGGGTCCATTGGATAAACGTATCGTCGACGCCGCTGGTGACCACGAGCAAACGAGGACAAATATCGAGTAACGCATGCGTGGTGGCTGACCAGCTTTGAACCTGTTCTTCGGTGAGGGTATCGACCTGGTCAAAACAGAGGATGAACGACCGATTTCGAAACCCTGCAAATTGACATAAGGCTCGCAGGACTTCTTTCATCTGTTCCACGTCGAGTGAACATCCATCGTCCGATACCGTCGAGATATTCAGATTCAATTGCCGCGCTTCGTCAGGATCGAGATAGCCACCCGAGAGCCAGCGTTTTGCCAAGTCGGCCCGTCCACTGGGGCGATGGCTGCGAGTTTGATGCAGGATGTCTTCGAACAATAACCACAAAACGTGATAGATTGATGCATCACCTTTCAGGCGATTTAAGATAACCTTGTAGGCTTGATGGGCCGTTGGCAAATCGACTTGTGACGTGATTCCCTGTGCCGCCAGCGCGTGGTTCAGCGTCGCACTGACCAACCGGTACAACCTTGTCTGCCCTGGTGATTTCGATTGTCCCTTGGTCAGGATGCTGATCGACGTTCGCAGGATTGTTCGCAGAATGTCGTTTGGCCCAGCCTGAAGATTCAGCAAATAGACAAAGGGATATTTCTCCTTACGAGCCCAATCTCCAAACCGAGCCAGCAGGTGACTTTTTCCAACCCCCGGCGGACCGGTCACGACGACGCCGCAACCCATTTCCTTGCTTTGCGCTGTTTTCTTCGCACGGGTCGTTAATTCATCGAACGCCTCCGCATGAATCTGAGGAATATCACTTGTCAGCGAATCAGTCTGCGTGACGCGGTTCTCGTCAAACGGATTCGTATAACGAACATGTTCGGCGAACATCTCTAAAGTCAGTGCCGAGGGGGACATCACGTACGCTTTCTGCGGGATTGATGAAGTGATACTTAACGAGTGCACTTACTTTTTATGGACGAGCAAATGAGGAACGTGATCGACGACAAGGCACGCACCCCTTTCATCATCGGTCAGTCCGAATCGGCCTTCGACGAGACTCAGGGAATACCTTCCAGATCGTCGGAGCGTGAGCAATTCCTGATCAAACACCTCGCGCGGATATTTTCTCAGGGCCGGGCGGAGATCGACCAGGCTCGCGTAACGAGGCAAACCAAGTTTTCCATCGAGACTGGCAAACGCCGCATCGAAGTCGCGTGCAAAATCCGCCGGGTCAAAAACGGTTTGAGTACCAGGCGCGGCACTAACAGTAACGTTGCCGACCACATCCGATAACCGAAAAACCGACCATTTTTTCCCGGTCTTCAACGCACCCAATTCCGAAGGAATTCGATTCTCTGAGATGTTTCGCTCAATCGACGTTTGAAAATGAGGGCGTACTGCTGGGTGAATTCCCTTGCACTTCGCGATTTTGTCGACCGCAATCACCTGATTAGAGACTGTTCGAACTTTTTCGAAGGCCTTCGAAAGCAAGTTTAGTGAACTGGCCAGTAGAACTTCGTCGCCGACAAGCGAAACCAGGGCCTTCGAGTCACCCTCGAATGCGATAATTGCTTGAGAACAAAATGGTTCAGACCTGATTGCCTTTTCGCAGACAGCTTGCGTTGATGAACGGCCGGTCGATTCAAGTAGGGCGGGTAACTCAGTCGGATAGGACTGTTCGTCGGTTGCTTTGCGTTGCTTTAATTCATCAATTAACTTTTGACTCAGTTCAACTTCAGGTAACGGAAATCGTTCGTCGTGTATTGCGAACAGTTTTTTTCTGCCGCTCATCACGATGACGGGCAATAACCCTGCTGGCATTTGCTGCGTATGGGTCGGCCAATAGTTGTCGACCAGTTTCTTGAGCGATTTATCGAGAGGCTGAGTCAACTCGGCCAGCGTCTTTACAGGCACTTCCGCCGAGCAGCCTTTTTCGACAAGCGACTTCAGTAAACCAGCGTCTTGAGAAAGTGATTCAAGATCGGCTTTGAGGAGAATCAGGCTGTTTTGGTCCGTCTTGCTGGCCAGCATCACCTGCTGTTTGGCCGGCGCTTTTCGCAATGCAGCCAGTGCCATATCAGCCGTCAGTCCTGGTGTCTGCTCGATGAACTGCGAAAGCGAAATCCAACCGGCGCAAGTCAATTTACGTGCGTGCAGAGTCTCAACGAGTGCCTGGGATGCCACGCTGACTGGATCAGGTCGTTTTGGGGACCGAGTTTTCTTTGTCGTTGGCTGAGTTTCATCCGCCATGATTTTCATCGTAATCACGTTTTGTTTCTTGGGACGCTGTGAACATTACTGCGAGCATTTTGGGACGGAAGCCGTTGAGCAGGCACACGCATGGAAGAAGAAGGGGAGGCGTTCAAATTTCAAAATTTGGCCGATGAGCGTCATTGTTATCCAAAAATCGCGTCCTTGGACAATTTAGAAATTTGAACACCCGATCCCGGAAAATAACGCGCTCCCATTGTATTTTTGGAATAGCCAGCGTCAGGTTTTACGTCGGCTTTTAATCCAATTATTCAGTCACTAAGTTGATCAAGAGACCATCAGGGTCTATCTTGCTCGGACACCGCCACTTTGGTCAAGAGGCTGTCGTGACAATACTTTCCTTATTGGGAAACTAGAAACAGTCTCAAGGACGAGAAATTTCAGATCACAACACTGCGGCCCGGAACATGGACCACAGCCTCTAAATTCTTGAAAGTTGTTGAAATGTCAGCGAGTGTTCGACGTGCCCTGATCAGCCTCAGCGATAAGCAAGGTTTGATTCCCTTTGCTCAAGGACTTGTCCGTTTTGGTTTTGAATTGTTGTCGACGGGGGGAACACGGAAATCGCTGGAAGCGGCTGGTGTTCCTGTTATTGACGTCGCTCAATACACGGGTTTTCCCGAGATGATGGACGGGCGGGTCAAGACACTGCATCCGAAGGTGCATGGCGGATTGCTTGGTCGACCTGATCTGGCTGCCGACGCCAAGTCGATGAGCGAGCACGGTATTACCCCGTTCGAATTGGTGATCGTCAATCTTTATCCGTTTGTCGAAACGATTTCGAAGCCGGGCGTCTCCCCAGCGGAAGCGATCGAACAGATTGATATTGGTGGCCCCAGCATGCTTCGTTCGGCAGCCAAGAACCATAAGTACGTCGGCGTTGTCACGAGTCCATCGCAGTACGATCGCGTATTGAGCGAACTTGCCGGTGGCCACCTCAGTCACGAGTTTCGCGTGGAACTGGCCGCCGCCGCATTCGAAATGACCGCTCGCTACGACCGAGCAATTTCTGATTACATGCAAACACTGGTGACCTCAACCAATCCGTCCGATGTGTCTCATTCTACCGCCGGAAGTAATGACGCGTTCCCGCCAAAGCTGACGTTGTCATTCGAACGACGATCATCGTTACGTTACGGCGAAAACCCACACCAGCGAGCCGCGTTTTATGTCGAATCACACCCGCTGCCATCGACGCTGGCGGCGGCTGAAATCCTGCACGGTAAGGAATTGTCCTACAACAACCTGCTGGATCTGGATGCCGCGATGCAGATCGTGCGCGAATTCCACCAACCTGCGGCGGTTGTGATCAAGCATAATAATCCTTGCGGATGTGCCGTAGCTGATCATCTTTCGGATGCCTACCTTAAGGCAGATGCTGGGGATCCGGTCAGTGCCTTCGGTTCGATTCTGGGATTTAATCGCGAAGTTGATGACGCAACTGCCGATCACTTGTGTGATCCGGGGCATTTTATCGAATCGATTATCGCGCCTTCATACAGTCCATCAGCGTTCCAGAAGTTAACGACTTTGCCCAAATGGAAAGCGAACGTTCGACTGCTGAAATGCCCAGGAATGCTCGATGCGCGACCAATCAGCCAGGAGTTTCGCCGCGTCACGGGTGGACTGCTGGTGCAGGACCGGGATGAGGCGACCGATCAGAATTCCGAATGGAAAGTCGTGACAACTCGTCAACCGACTGATTTGGAACGAGCCGATCTCGAATTTGCGTGGCTGGTTTGTAAGCACGTGAAGTCAAACGCGATCCTGTTCGCCAAAGGAGGGCAGGTCGTGGGCGTCGGCGCAGGTCAGATGAGCCGTCTTGATTCATCGTTCATCGCCGCCTACAAGTCGAATGATCGAGCCAAGGGCGGAGTGTGTGCATCGGACGCGTTCTTTCCATTCCGTGACGGCATCGACCAGATTCACAAGGCGGGGATTACCGCTGTGATTCAGCCAGGGGGATCGAAGAAGGATGAAGAAGTGATCGCAGCCTGTAATGAATATGGAATCGCAATGATCTTCACAGGCCAACGACACTTCCGTCACTGATCAGGAGTCAGTCGTTCGCCCAATCGTTATTGCTTGAATTGATGTCGCCATCCGACGACGAATTGGCGTGTTCCCACGACTCGTCGTCTGGGACTTCTTCTTCATCTCCGGTGCTAAGGGGTTCAGCATCGGACTCGTGTTGTGGATCAAGTAGAGCCGGTTCATCGAAATCCTCCACTGGTTGAGTGAAACTGGCGGTGACGACCTTTTGAGAAGGTGCGTCAACAACAGCGTTCACCTGCTGAATAATGGTTGACGACGCTGACAGGGTTCGTGGGGTTGGTCTGTTTTCGAAATTGATCGCGACATCCGATGCGGGGAGTATCGGTGTAAAAATATCTTGTTGTGGATGACGTTTTTCGAGTTCGGCAAGGGCCGTCATCGCGTATTTCAGTTTCGGGTTGATTTCAAGAGCTTCGCGATATCGCTGTTCTGCCTGCCTGGTTTCGCCCCTTTGTGCGTGGATATAGGCCAGGCTGGCAAGTGCGTCGGCATCGCTGGAGACCTCACGCAGGAGTGCGAGACTTTCTTCCATTTTTCCGCGAGCACCTACGACCAGTGCCAGGTTATTCGTCGTTCGTGGATCGCCTGGCTTCATTCGGAGTGCGTCACGCAAGATCTGTTCTGCGCCGGGCAGGTCTCCGATCAGGTAGGCTGTATAGCCAATGTCGGCGAGCAGACGCACGTTTTTCGGATCAAGTTTTCGTGCCTGCTCAAAATAACTGCTGGCTTCACCAATCCGTTGCAATTGAGTATTCACGACTGCCAATCGATGCAGATAGTCGGGATTCCTCGGATGTTTTTCATGTAGTTGCTGGTAAAGCTCACGCGCTTTTTCGAGTTTTCCCTGAGTCTCAAACTGATTTGCTGCAACGTATTCCGACACGATTTGATCGTTGTAGGCTCGTAGTCGTTTTGGCGTCGCCATTGGGGTCAGCATTGATGCACAGCCGACTTGCAAAAGCATTCCAGTCACGACGGAAGTAATCGCGAAAATCCGCATAGCCTATTTCCTTGGATCAGGATGGCTGAGGTGTCTCGATGGCTGAAGAACCAGCGTGAAGTGATTGTGAGACGGACTCAATCTCCTGTATCGATCAGTCATCGGCAGGTTGTCTGGGTATCCTGAGTCA
>CAIULL010000097.1 GCA_903899985.1 uncultured Schlesneria sp. | reverse complement strand
TGACATTCGGGCAACTCTGTTCGAGTCTTGGATAAAAAACAAACGACATCGGCATCCGTTCCGAGTAGGGACGGATGCCCATTTACCCAAAACCGAAATTGCCGACAATGCCAATCCCATGGGAGTGGACTAAACTCTTACCCGCTGGGTGTTGAACTCGATCGGCTGAGTCACATGTGGAAAGATCAAGCACGCACGTCGACCGAGTCTAAATGACCAACCGATGATTCGTTAAAACGTCCGTTTCCGTACTCGGTTTTTATACATAACAAATAAGGTCACTCGGAACCGTAACGACTTTGAGACCCCACGATTCCCAACTGAAGTCGATTGGAATTCTCAATCAACGGCATCGATTGTAGTCTGTTACAAGAAATCACTCACCCAACTTCACTGTGAATCAAGAGACGCAAAGCGATGACCCGACCCCTTCCCGCCTTCCTCCTCCTGTTCATTGTATTCGTCGCGCATTGTGTGTCAGTCTACGCAGAGTCACGCGCAGCGAATCTGCTCAAGAAAGCAGATGATTGGTTTGTAAGCGATCACGGCCGTAAGACTCTGGAAAACATTCTCTCCTGGCAAACCCGGCACGGTGACTGGCCAAAGAACGTGGATACGACCAGTCATCCGGCCTCGGCCGATCGTCAGCAAGCGGGCGGGACATTCGATAATGGGGCGACCACTGGCGAATTGCGAGTTCTCGCGCGAGCCTTTCGGGTCACAGGCGAGGTCCGCTACCAGCAGGCGTTTCTGCTCGGGTTCGATCATATCCTTGCTGCTCAATATCCCAATGGCGGCTGGCCTCAGTTCTTTCCACTGAGCAAAAAGTATCACCGGCACATCACATTTAATGATGGCACGATGATCCATCTGATGGAACTTCTGCGTGATGCCACTCATGGTAGGGACTTTGAACTGCTCGATGCCGATCGTCGTTCTGCTGCGGGGAGGGCGATCGAACGGGGTATCGACTGCATCGTGAAATGCCAGGTCGTTGTCGATGGTACGCTCACCGTGTGGTGCGCTCAACACGACGCAGACACGCTCGTTCCGGTTCAGGCACGCAGTTATGAGCTCGCGTCTCTCAGTGGAGCTGAGAGTGCCGGGATAATCAAATTCCTGATGAGCCTCGACAATCCGACTCCTGACGTCGTTCGAGCCGTGAAAGCCGGTGTGGCGTGGTTTGACGCGGTAAAGATTGAGGGGTATCGCTACGGCCTGAGCAACACCGACACGGCACTGACGAAAGCGACTACGGCACAGCCACTCTGGGCGAGGTTCTATGAAATCAAGTCGAACCGTCCAATCTTTTGCGACCGAGACGGAGTAGTGAAGTACGATATCCGGGAAATTAGCAGCGAGCGACGCAACGGATATGCATGGTACGGAACTTGGGGATCGAACGTTTTGAAGAGTTATGACAAGTGGCTGCAACGGATCGAAAGATAGCTGAAAATGCTCCTGTCAAGATGGCAAAGACAAGGGGAAAAGTCGAATGGCACTAACCGAGGTCGTTAAGTCTTAATCAGCTAACGCTTGCTTCAATTTGTGGCGAGGTTTTTTCATCCAAGGGTACTGTTTTGGCCGACGTTTGCGGACACGCGGTTCAAAGCGATTCGGACGATCCGGAAGAACAAGTAATTTTCTGAGCGGAGCGCCCGCCATGGCTTGGCAAAGTTGTCGTTGGGTGTCGATGAAGCTGATGCGTGTCACGGGAAGATTTTGAGATTGGGCGGACCTCAGCATCACGATTCGGATTAAGTTATAAACGATTGCATACATCGCGAGTTCTTTCTGAATTCCGTCGACGGTCTTCGTTCGCAGGATGTGCATTCCAAGCGTTTGTTTGAGATGCCTGAGATTGGTCTCAATTTCCCATCTCTGCCGGTATACGGATGCCAATTCCTCCGCAGAATATTTTTCCGCATCGACGAGTGTCGTTACCAACAAGATCTCTTTAACACGAAACCCTCTTTGACGGACGCGATAGCGGAGTTCGCGAACGAAGATCGATTGTGGGATTAACGCGTAGTCCTCGGCGCTGATCCATTGAGGACGTTGAGTCGGTTTGAAATATTCGACGATTTGATCACTCGTCCCCAACCATTTCACCCAGCGCGATGTCGGCCGTGCTTTAACTGACGGCGACCTCTTTTTTCCCTTGTCCCGTTTGTTATAGCCGCGCTTCTTGCGGAAACTGACGATCGTCCTCTGATGCAGTCGAAACACCGCGAAAGCGCCGATTTGACTCAACGAAACCAGGTGGACGAAGGAACAAAAGCCACGATCCGCCACAACGACATCACCAGCGCGGAGAACGTCGTGCACGCCGGGAGCTCGGCGCAGATCATGGCTTCGTAGCGGCGCGCTCACGATTCGCAACAGACATGCGCGGAAAGCAACGGGGACAGGTCAAGTTGTGTTCAATTTATTGTGACACTAAATGAGCTGCAACCTTTTTTTCAGCACCACCACGAAGGACACGAAGAGCGCGAAGCAACTAGAGGAGCAAAATCTGGATGCCATCCTTCGGGTTGGGTGTTGTTACGTCGGTGAAAAGTCGCATTGCCGATCACACGATTGAATTTCCAGCTTCGTGCTCTTCCTGTCCTTCGTGGTATCTTTCTGCCATTCTCCCCCACCGAACGTTAAAAGTAACGCGGGCTTTCTCACCGGATTGAATCGCGGTCTATTCGGTTTCTCAC
>CAIULL010000096.1 GCA_903899985.1 uncultured Schlesneria sp. | reverse complement strand
TCGCAAATGTTGCCCAAAAATTCCCATCGTTGCACAAGGCGTTTTATTTTTTCCCAACCATCTTTGCCCAATCTTCGCCAGAGTTGCCCATCGGATTTTTGCAGTCGATTGAGACTCGAATTTCGAAAAACCCGGGGATTGGCCAATGTTGCCCAAAAATTCCCATCGTTGCCCAAGGCGTTTTATCATTGCCCAACCATCGTTGCCCAAACTTCGCCAGAGTTGCCCATCGGAACTGTCCAGGCGATTGAGACTCGAATTTCGAAAAACCCGAGAATTCGCCAATGTTGCCCAAAAATTCCCATCGTTGCTCAAGGCGTTTTATCGTTGCCCAACCATCGTTGCCCAAGTTTTGTCAGAGTTGCCCATCAGAGTTGTCCAGACAATTTTTGAGACTCGAATTTGGAAAAACACCTGGAATCGCCAATGTTGCCCAGAAAATCGCATTGTTGGTCAAAGATTTTTGAAGGAGAATTCAACCAGAAACCTTTTCACCACAGCTGTCGGCTCGCCTGAACACTTCTCCGGCAACGGACGAATTGTCGCTGCTGCTGGAAACGAACTCGGCTACGTCTTACATTCCTGATTCGCGAAATATGTCGCGGGAATGTTTGCAGAGTTGAAAATTGAACCCCGCGCGGCAATTGATCGGGTGTGAAATTGGGTTTTCCGAATCTCACACTGGTCGCCGCGAAAGGAATCCTGTGTCACGTAAGCCGCTGCTGATCATCTTCATTACCGTATTCGTCGACCTGCTTGGTTTCGGCATCGTCATGCCGCTGTTGCCGCGGTATGCCGAACACTTTTTGCCCGCCGATTGCTGGGTTGACCTTGCCGCTGATGCGGTGGAGGGAACTTCGGTGCAGGCGATCCCGTTTGAAGGGAATGCAGTTCTCACAAAGAAGCTGACCAGTAAGGGGGGAATGTTGCTGGGATGTCTGATGGCCTCGTTTTCGGCCATGCAGTTCCTGTTCGCTCCACTTTGGGGGATTGTTTCGGATCGAATTGGTCGGCGGCCTGTGCTGCTGATTGGATTGCTCGGTTCGACAATCTTTTATGCCCTTTTTGCACTCGTGACACAGTGGGGCAATTCAGGGTTGATTCTCGGGATCAGCCCGCTGATCTGGTTGTATCTGACGCGGATTGGCGCAGGGATTGCCGGAGCGACAATTCCGACCGCTCAGGCTTATATCGCAGACTGCACTGACGAGAAGACTCGCGGCAAGGGGATGGCGATCATTGGAGCGGCCTTCGGGATCGGGTTTACGTTTGGCCCACTGCTTGGATCGTTGTTCGCTCCTTCAACCTTAACGGCCGCTCCGAGTGCGGCACCGGGTTACGTGGCAGCCGTTCTTTCGGGGCTGGCATTCCTGTTCGGATTGACGTCGTTGCCTGAGTCGCTGAAGAAGGACACGGCCAATCGGGCGGCGAGCCATGGTTGGCTGAAGTTCGGGTCGATGTTCCGTGTGCTGCTCCATCGAACTTTGGGACCGATTATCTTCGCCGTATTTTTGACAACATTCGCGTTCGGTCAGTTCGAGACGACACTCGCGATGCTGACCAAGCGGTTCAACGTCAGCGATCAGGGGAATTTCTACGTCTTCGCCTATATCGGCTTGATACTGACTCTTGCCCAGGGATTGCTGGTTCGACGATTGATTCCGAAGCTGGGTGAGTTCCGGCTGGCACTGATCGGGGTTGTTCTGATGACTGTCGGCCTGTTGCTGCTTGGTTTCACGGCGAAGTCGGGGACACTGGGGATGCTGATCCTGATTTTGCCCGTCGTCGTGATTGGTTTTTCGGCGACGACTCCTTCATTGCAGGCGATGTTGTCACTGAATAGTGGAGACGACGAGCAGGGAGAGGTCCTGGGAGTTGGCCAAAGCATTTCGTCGTTGGCGCGGATTGGTGGTCCCGTCGTCGGGATGACGTTGCAAGCGCGTGACCAGGCATTGCCGTACTGGTTCGCAAGTTTGCTGATGGCGATTGGTGTGGTGATGGTGTTCCGATTGAAGTCGGTGATCAAAGGGCGATCACCGGATGTCGAAGTGGCGCCGGTGGGGCACTAAGAGGTTCAGAACGGAAGAGCACTGCTTGTCCGAATACGGTCAAGCAGTGGCACAAGGACGGCCCGAAAGCCAACGAACCGGATTAAGGACTTCGACATTTTACAGATGACATATCCGCGGTGGCTTTTGTAGATTGTGCGTTGAGTGTTACCTGAAGGAACCCCAAAAATGGCTCATGCTCAACAGAATCAATCGATGCCGTGGGACTGGTGGGATCGGATTCCCGTTTCACGACGGAAACTGTTGAAGCTGGGAAGTCTGGGTCTGGCAGGGATGGGATTGACGCTGCCTCGCTTGCTGGCATCTGAATCCAGTCAGACAAAGTCGAACCAGACGCCACTGGCCGATAATTGTATTCTGCTGTTTCTGAATGGTGGCCCAAGTCATCTCGACATGTGGGACATGAAGCCAAACGCGCCTGACGGGATCAGGGGCGAGTTTCAGCCGATCTCGACCTCGCTGGTCGATTATCAGATGAGCGAGCACCTACCGCGACTGGCGAGACAGGCTCATCTGGCGACGATCGTGCGGTCGATGAATCACACGGTCAATAATTCGCACGCGGCAGCGGTGTATGCATCGCTGACCGGGCATGATCGGGGCGAGCAGGGTGGTGGAACCAAGTCGACTGATCACCCATCGCTCGGTTCAATTATGGCTCGGTTAAGGCCAACAGCGGCGAACGTGGTACCGCATGTCTGTCTGCCTTACATCACGAAGGAAGGGGCAGGGGGACCACCGCAGCCGGGCTTTTTTGGAGGATTCCTCGGGCATTCGCTGGACCCTTTGTTTGTTCTGAAAGACCCCAATGCTCCTGATTTCCGCGTTCCCGAATTGACGCTGCAGAACGAAGTAACGTCCGATCGTCTCGCAGCGCGACGTCGCCTGTTCGAGACAGCCGACGGGTCGATCGAGAGTGGTCCATCCACGAGTCGAGAAATGTCGCGGATGCAATCGCGGGCGCTGGATCTGTTGACATCGGAACGGACTCAGCGTGCATTTCGACTGACTGACGAGACCGACGCCACTCGCGAATCGTACGGCCGCAATATCTACGGTCAAAGCACATTGCTGGCTCGACGGCTGCTCGAAGCGGGGACTCGGATCGTGACGATTTCCTGGGCACCTGACGCGAACGCGACGTGGGATACACATGGTTCAAATTTCAAAAGTTTGAAGGGGACACTGCTGCCGCAGTTTGACGCAGCCTGCTCCAGTCTGATCGCGGATTTGTCTGAGCGAGGGATGCTGGAGCGGACGATTGTCGCCGTGCTGGGTGACTTCGGTCGAACTCCTCGGATCAATGCGAATGCGGGTGGGCGTGACCACTGGAATTTCTGTTACAGCGTCATGTTGGTCGGAGGTGGTTTTCAGCCCGGTCTGATTTACGGAACCAGCGATAGTACCGGAGCGTTTCCGGCCAGCCACCCGTTGGTTCCGGGTGATATCATTTCAACCATTTACACAGCATTGGGAGTTGATCCGACGACGGATATTCATGATCAGTTCCAACGGCCTTACCGTGTCGTGCCGGCCGGTGAAGTTGTGGGGGATCTTCTGCGTCGTCGGGTGACTTGATCCTGCGTCATGAAGGGGAACCAACGTGACTGTTGATGAAGCCTGTCTGACTGCCGCCCGATTGCTGGAAGAGCGGGGCCAACTGCTGAACGGGCACCTGCTTCGACTTGTCAATGGGGACAAATCGCTGTTTCGCGAAGTGCGGGATGCTCTCATTCGGACGGGGCAAGCCGAAGATCGTTCGGGTGTTGGGCTGGTGAGAAGTGAATCTGGCCAGTCTGTTCCGCAGGACGGTGTTTACTCAACGTCAACACAAAATCAGTCGCCTGAATTTGCACTCGAAAAAGTAATTGACGCACCTGTCTCGGCAGTGATTACGGAATCGGATCAGGATTCTGATGATTGGTGGCTGATGGCGTCTGGCATCATCAAGGGACCGTATACTCTTCAAGTATTACGTCGGATGCGGCTGAACGACGAAGTTGGACCGGGTGACGTCGTTCGGTGTGGAACGTCAGGACTCTGGCGTCAACCAGGCGACGTTCTTGCGCCACTTGTCGATGAAAATCCTGATGATTTCCGCGTCGGCAGCAAATCCAGTTCTTTACAATCGAAAGACGGCGAACACACCAGAGTCGCCGACCCGGAGTCGGCCGAGTTACAGGCCCCTTACGTCCCACCTCCTAAAGCGTGGACGGCGGATGCTCGGCGTGGCCCCCATTGGTTTACGAGCGGCTTGACGTCGGTGGCTGATCTTGTGGGTGGTACCAGACGACTTTTGCAGTTGCTGATTGTGATTTCAGTTGTTGGTGCAGGCTGGTTCTGGTGGCGTCAACCGCCTCCTGTCAGCACAATTTACAAGGAATTTACGGATTGCTCCCGGGCATTACAAAAGCTTCGGGAACGCCGCGTGGGTCGTTCTGAATGGGCACCGACAGTGAATCGACTTCGGCCCCGGATACAAAGTCTTGTCGATCGTTTGCAGTTTCGAAGTCATCCCGCACAGAAAGAACTTTTTTACGCCGGGAAACTTGGTTTACTTCCGCTGCTGGACATTCCTGCAAATCCCGCAGATTCGGAACGTATTTTCGACAAGCACATGAATGCGGTCCGACTTTTGCTGGATGGAGATTCGTCAGTGAAATCTGCCACGAGGACTTCGAATAGCGACAAATGATTTGATGCGTCGCCACTCGATCAAGATTTGTTCATTGATTCGTTGATGTCACCGCAGCAGCTGTAACACAAGTTCCCATTGATTGTTCGTGTCACGTGGCTGTGGTACGATCGTTTTGTCTCAGTTGACTCATCGTCGTAAATTACGGGGGTCGAACGAGACAAACCCCGCCCTAACGTTCATTTCACAAGCAGGCCCTGTACGGATGGATTCCAATCTTTATAAGCATCTCGGAGCTCACCTTGATACTCAAAACGGCGAATCCGGCGTTCGCTTTGCTGTCTGGGCACCAAATGCCACAGAAGTGTCGGTTCTCAGTGACATTAATTCATGGATGCACGGTCGGCACTGGCTGAATTCGAGCAGCAACGGAGTCTGGTGGGGCTTCGTGCCGGGAATGAAGCATGGCGACCCGTATAAATACGGGATTCGGACACGCGCGGGGCACCTGCTTCAGAAATCCGATCCCTACGCTTTTGCGTGTGAAGTTCCGCCAAAAAGTGCATCGATCGTCTACAATCTGGATGGACATACCTGGCGCGACAATGACTGGCTGGCGAAACGCGGGTCATCAAACTGGTACGAGCAGCCAGTTTCGGTTTACGAAGTCCATCTTGGCTCCTGGAAGCGACCGACGGATGGTCGGCAGTTTTTCACGTATGGCGAAATTGGTCGGATGCTGGTCGACTACGTGAAAGATCTTGGCTATACGCACATTGAACTGATGCCGGTGAACGAGTATCCGTTCGATGGGTCCTGGGGCTATCAGGCGACTGGCTATTTCGCACCGACCAGTCGATTTGGATCGCCTCATGATTTCATGGAATTCGTGGAAATCTTCCATGCGGCGGGAATCGGAGTGATTATCGACTGGGTTCCCGCTCACTTTCCCACCGACGGCCATTCACTTGGTTCGTTCGACGGAACCGCCTGTTATGAGCATGAAGATCCACGGAAGGGATTTCATCCCGACTGGGGGACATTGATCTTCAATTATGGGCGCACGGAAGTTCGCGACTTTCTGTTATCGAGTGCCAAGTTCTGGATGGAGACATTTCACATCGACGGACTGCGCGTCGATGCCGTCGCGTCGATGTTGTACCTGGACTATTCCCGGAAGCCTGGCGAATGGGTTCCGAACATGTTCGGCGGGCGGGAAAACCTGGAAGCGATCGACTTCCTGAAGGAAATGAACACGGAATTATACCGCGAATTTCCGGGAATCTTGACAATCGCGGAAGAATCGACGGCATGGGGAGGAGTCTCCCGTCCTGTCTACACGGGCGGCTTGGGATTCGGAATGAAGTGGGATATGGGTTGGATGAACGATACGTTGCGGTACATGCGCCGTGAGCCGATTCATCGCAAGCATCATCAGAATGAATTGTCATTCCGCATGGTTTATGCGTTTACCGAAAACTTCATGTTGCCGTTGTCCCACGATGAAGTCGTGCATGGAAAGTGTTCTCTCCTTTCGCAGATGCCTGGTGACCACTGGCAAAAATTTGCCAACCTGCGAACGCTATTTGGTTACCAGTACACTCAGCCCGGCAAAAAACTGCTCTTCATGGGGGGTGAGATCGGCCAGTGGCTGGAATGGAACCATAACACGCAACTTGACTGGCCGTTACTGGAAAGCCCGCTCCATGAAGGACTTCACAGATTAGTTCGTGACCTCAACACGCTGTACCGGAACGAGCCGGCATTGCACCAGCTCGATATGTCAGGCGAAGGATTTCGATGGATCTCTTGCGACGATTCTTTGAACAGCGTCTATGCCTACGTTCGTCAGGGTCGAGCGGCAAATGATTGTGTCATTGTCGTGATCAACTTTACTCCGGTCCCCCGGTACAACTACAAGATCGGGGTTCCAGCGGCAGGATATTACATTGAACGGATCAATACCGATTCGAGTCTTTACGGAGGTTCAAACGTCGGGAATGTCGGCGGAGTGTACTCACAACCTGGCGGATGTCACGGCGAAAACCAGTTTGTTTCACTGACGTTGCCTCCGCTGGCCATGCTGGTCCTCAAACCGGTGACTAGCGTTGGCTCATAACCATGAGCGCACAAGAACGACAGCTTGACAACTTTGACTGGGAACTGGCGACCCAGGCAATTACGGTGCGGATACGCTGGTTCGGGATCTGCGTCGGGTATGTTCTAGTGAACCTGATCGGTCAAGGTCACAATCGAGGCATTCTGAACGCGATCCTGCTGCTCGGTGCGATTTATGCGCTATTGGACACCGTCTGGTCGTTGCGCGGCCGGGTGTTTTTAAGTGAATGGCCGATCTTCATTTCGTTCATGGAAGCGTTGTTTATCGGCCTTTTATGCCATTTTGATGACGGGCTGTTGAGTGCATTTCGATTTTATTATTTTCTGTCACTGCTCGTTTGTGCGATCCGATATGCACCGCTGGTGACGTGGGTCACATTTGCGCTGCACTCACTGAGTTACGTCACCCTGGCTTTGACTCGCCAGGTGACGACGCGCGATGAAATCTCGGCCCTGATTCTGATGCCGATCTTTATTGGCTGGGTCACCTGGGCCTGTGTGTCATTGTCGGGACTGTTGAAATGGGCGAGTGACCGGTTGCGTGATCTGAACGGAAAATTACAACAGAATCAGGCCCTGCTGGAACATCGCATCAGTGAGCGAACCCGGCAATTGCAAGAGTCTCAGGCGATGCTGGTCCAGCAGGAAAAGCAGGCGGCATTCGGGCTGTTAGCCGCCGGAATTGCTCATGAGGTCGGAAATCCGCTGGCCGCCATCAGTTCGCTGGTCCAACTGCTGAATCGTCGAAACATCGAAGAAGAGACGCGAGGAAAGTTGTCACTGGTTGATGATCAATTGCGCCGGATTCAGCGAACGCTGCGAGAGCTGGTTGATTTCAGTCGACCCGCCGTGAACGAACAGACTCGTTGCGACATCCACGCGATGATCGACGCGGCATTAAACATTGCCAAATATTACAAACGCAAGAAAGGAAAAACGATTGTCACGCGCTATGTCGAAAACGTGCCGCTCTTGATGATCGTCCGCGACCAGCTGGTTCAGGTGTTTCTCAACCTGATTTTGAATGCGATGGACGCCACGGAAGAAGGGGGAACCATTGAAATTCAGACGTCACGCGAAGATTTCTGGTTACGAATCGACTTTCGCGATGACGGACAGGGCGTTCCTGAACATTTGCAGGGTCGGATCTTTCGGCCGTACTTTACGACAAAAGCGACGGGGACCGGACTGGGGCTGTTTGTCAGCAGGAACATCGTTGAGCAGAACGGCGGCCGGATCGAGTTGACGAAGACGTCACCGGCGGGAACGACCTTTTCCGTTTTCCTTGAATGTGGCGACGAAGTCGCAGAAACAACAGACGCACCGTTGCCGAAGTCCGATCCATTGATTCCACGTGACAACATAACCGGTTTGGATCAGGGAATGCCGGGAGGATAAATCGGGCACGAACAATGCTGATGTCTCCTTGCCCGGGGGAAGACACAGTACTAGAATCCGAGGTGACTTGGATTGTTCGAGAGTTGAAGCGATGAACCGAGGCGATCGATCAGGATGCCTTTCCTGACTTTGCCAGTTAATGCAGCACTTGGGCCAATCCATTGTTTCACGAGTTCGCGGCAGCGTGCTTGCAGAAGAAGAATGTGCCCTGTTGATTCACATGTTTTCAAATCGAGAAACGACAGGTTGGACCTGTCCCTCATCACCTTGGAGGCTGAGTAATGTACGAGCGATTTACTGATCGCGCCCGGAAAGTTATGCAACTTGCCAATCAGGAAGCTCAACGGTTTAACCATGAGTATATTGGTACGGAGCACATCCTACTCGGCTTGGTTAAAGAAGGTTCTGGCGTCGCCGCCAACGTTCTGAAGAACCTCGAAGTTGATCTTCGTAAAATCCGGTTGGAAGTGGAAAAGATTGTCCAGTCGGGTCCTGATATGGTCACGATGGGCAAGCTTCCGCAAACACCGCGTGCGAAGAAGGTCGTTGAGTACGCAATGGAAGAGGCTCGAAACCTCAACCACAACTACGTCGGCACCGAACACCTGTTACTCGGACTGATCCGTGAACAGGAAGGAGTTGCCGCGCAGGTGCTGATGAACCTCGGTTTGAAACTGGAAGACGTCCGGGAAGAAGTTTTGAACCTGCTCGGTCACGGGGTTGAAGGTGGTGCCGAAGGGACTTCTGAGCGTGCTGGAAGCGGACAGGCTGGCCCGGCGGGTAAGACTCCAAAAAGCAAAACACCGGCGCTCGACAGCTTTGGCCGCGATCTGACCGAACTCGCCCGTCAATCGAAACTGGACCCCGTCATCGGTCGTTCGAATGAAATTGAACGAGTGATTCAAATTCTGTGTCGACGCCAGAAGAATAACCCGGTTTTACTGGGTGAGGCTGGTGTCGGTAAGACTGCGATCGTCGAAGGCTTCGCTCAGATGGTCGTGAATGGCGAAGTTCCGGAACTGCTTCGTGATAAGAGAATCGTTGTCCTGGACCTCGCCATGATGGTCGCGGGGACGAAGTATCGCGGCCAGTTCGAAGAGCGAATCAAGGCCGTGATGAACGAAGTCAAACGGGCCAAGAACACGATCCTTTTCATCGACGAATTGCACACCCTGGTCGGAGCTGGCGGTGCCGAAGGGGCGATCGACGCTTCTAACGTCCTGAAACCGGCCCTCAGTCGCGGTGAAATCCAGTGTATCGGAGCCACGACTCTCGACGAGTTCCGCAAATACATCGAGAAAGACGGTGCTCTCGAGCGTCGATTCCAGACGGTGATTGTCGAACCGCCATCACCTTCTCAAACGATCGAGATCCTGAAAGGACTTCGAGATCGCTACGAACAACATCACCGGGTTCAGATTACAGACGACGCTTTAGCCAAAGCGGTCGAGCTTTCAACGCGGTATATCACGGCACGTTGCCTGCCCGATAAGGCCATCGATGTCATCGACGAATCGGGTGCTCGGATTCGACTGAAGTCGATGGTTCGACCGCCCGATTTGAAGGAACTGGAAGGTGAAGTTGAGCGTCTGAATGCGGCGAAGGAAGAGGCCGTTGCGAATCAGGATTTTGAAAAAGCCGCTTCTCTCCGCGATCAGGCTGATAAGCTGAAAAAGAAGAAAGAGACGATCAACAAGGATTGGCGTGAAAAGTCCAAAGAGAAAGAGGGTGTCGTCGACGCCGAAGTGATCGCGGAAGTCGTCGCCAAGATGACGGGGATTCCGCTGACCCGATTGTCGAGCGAAGACGCCGTCCGTCTGCTCAGGATGGAAGAGGAGTTGCATCGTCGTGTTGTCAGCCAGAACGAGGCGATCAAACAGGTTGCGAAGTGCGTTCGACGTAGTCGAAGCGGATTGAAAGATCCACGTCGTCCGACAGGGGTATTCCTCTTTGCGGGTCCGACTGGTGTCGGAAAGACTCTTACGGCGAAAACGCTGGCTGAATTCATGTTCGGCGATCAGGACGCGCTGATTCAGATCGATATGTCAGAATACATGGAGAAGCATAATGTCAGCCGCCTGATCGGCGCTCCACCTGGCTATGTCGGATTTGAAGATGGCGGCCAATTGACCGAAAAGATTCGTCGCCGTCCTTATGCGGTTGTGCTGCTCGACGAAATCGAGAAGGCTCACCCTGACGTGTTCAACATGCTGTTGCAGATTATGGAAGAAGGCCATCTGACCGACAGCTTCGGCCGGAAAGTCGACTTTAAGAACACGATTCTGATTATGACGACGAACGCCGGTGCACTTGCGGTGAACAATGAATTTGGGTTTGCACCGAAAGATAACGATACGAGCTACGATCGAATGAAAGAACGTCTGCAGCACGAGCTTGAACGTGAGTTCAAGCCCGAGTTCCTCGGCCGTCTCGATGAGATCGTGGTCTTCCGATCGCTGACGGAAGAAAACCTGAAGCAGATCGTTGTGATCGAGCTGGCCAAAGTTCGAGAACGACTCGCGGAAAAGGGGCTGACTTTGGTTTTGACCGACGAAGCCAAGCAGTTCATCATTTCCAAAGGGAATGCGACCGAATACGGTGCTCGGCCACTACGTCGTGCGGTCGAAACCTATATTGAAGACCCGCTATCTGAGAACCTGCTGCAAGGCTCGTTTGAAGGTTCAAACACGATCACAGTAAAGGTCAAAGAGGTCGGCGATCAGAAACAACTTGATTTTGAACCGTCGACACAAGAGCAAGCACCCGCTGCGGAACTTGCTGCAACACAGGCGACGTAAAACCCGAGTCGGCAAAGCAAATCGATGTATCTCGCACATAGCCCGATCGAGCTTTCGATCGGGCTGTGACATTTTGTGGATTGTTGCCAGTCGTTTTCTGTGCAGGGGTCGCCGCAGGGCCCCTCGCTGTTAAAGAATTCGTGACTGGCTGCCTAAACAACCAGAATTCTCTTAATATCCAAATCCAACTCGTTGACATCGGTCGGTGAACAGCGTTAAAAAGAATTGAGTAATTTGTTGGACTTAAAGAGAGTGCGGCAGTCACCGCATTTTGAGGCAGTTGGCGTCAGGGAGTTTCAGGCGCCGGCGACTGCCCGAGTCAGGTTTTCCGCAGGAAGGTTTTGTGTCATCATGGCTCGTCTGGTAAGACTCGCAATCGTTTTCGCGTCTGTCTTGAGTTACCAATTGCTCGAACCTCAGCAAAGCCATGCTGGGGTGATCCCATGGATGTATGACGCGATCTTTGGCCCTGTTGGTAGCATGAGGCCCACTTATGGTTATGCTCCGATGACCGCTGGTTATGCTCCCATGACCGCCAGTTATGTTCCGGCAACAGCCAATTACGCACCATTCGAAACAGCCTACGCACCGATGACCGCAGCGTATGTCCCAATGTCAATGGCGGGTTATAGTTCCTACGGAGGCGGCTGTAATTCGTGTAATCAGCAGGTGGGCTACGGTCCATCTGGGTGCAGTTCCTGTGGATCAGGTAATTGCTCGGCTGGATCGAGTTGCTCAAGCTGTAGCGCCAATTCTACAACGGCCGGTTACGGATCATCTGTTGTTGAGGGCCCCACGCCTGATCCAAGCAGTGTTTCCCGGGAAGAGAACCGTAAAATTTACGATCTTGAACGGAAACTCGAAGAACTTGATCACCGTCAGAAACAGGACGAAAAGTTTCTCAAACGGCAGTATCAGGACTACCTGCCCGAGCAATACACCCCAAGAACTTATCAGGAAGAAGTGCCGGCTCGGCCAAGAAAACAGACACTTGAATCTGGAACGGCAAACCCTAACAATTTCGAACCGCCGATTAATCGTGGGCCCGCACCAGGTTTTGATTTGAAAGAGACCGAAGAAGAAACGCGCAAGCCAACGATCGAGCTGCCACCACAGGGTGAACCCAAGTCGAATGGTTCGAGCGGTAAAGGTAAGACGAACGTGAAAGAAGCAGAGCCTCAGGCCTTTCAACGAGAACTTCAAATGACCGTTCAAGCAGTTGCGCCACGTCAAAGGATGCAAATTGTCACGAACAAAACAGCGAGTGCAATCGCTAAGGCGAACAAAAAGGCTGTGGTCACATCGGATTCAGTTCAGCCAGTGCAGCTTGCGAAGCAAGCGAACTGATCGCGATTAAGAAAGAACTGGAATGATCACCAAAAATCTGGATGAATGGTGATCACTGTCTTCGAATGATGACCCCACGGGTTTTGGAAATTGGGCCCTCGGTCGTTCAACGGCCGTGGCAATTTCAGAGATTCTCAAGGACGAATCGAGCATGTTTCTGGGCATCGAAATCGGAGGCACCAAGCTTCAACTCGGAGTTGGTCGGGGTGACGGGTCTGACTTTGTCGCATTCGAACGACTTGACGTCGATATCTCGCGTGGAGGTCAGGGGATTCGCGATCAAATTCAAAAAGTTGGTCGCGAATTAGTAGCCAAACACCGAGTCGAGCGCGCAGCGTACGGATTCGGTGGACCAATTTTTGGGTCGCGAGGGATTGTGCAAACCAGTCATCAAGTTCCCGGCTGGGACCTGTTTCCGCTCAGCCAGTGGACCGAACAGGAACTTGGAGTGACGACGAAACTTGGAAATGACTGCGACGTCGCCGCACTGGCTGAAGCTTGTTTTGGTGCGGGACGTGACGCGCAAAGCGTGTTCTACGTCACTGTTGGTACTGGTATCGGTGGTGGACTGGTCTTTGACCGGCAAATTCATGGAACCGATCGTCCGGCGTCCGCCGAAATCGGTCACTTACGACCCGGCCTGCATGCCACAACCTACTCACAAACGATTGAATCACAGGCAGCGGGGCCGGGTATCGCTATTGCGACCCGAAATCGACTTGAAACCATGCAGAAGGCGGGGGAATCAACCCGGGATTTTCATGACTTTCGGGAGCGCTGTGGGGGTGACTTTCAAAAACTCACAACAAAAACGATTGGCGAGGCGGCGACGGCCGGAAACCAATTGGCACGTGACCAGTATGTCGCTGCCACGAACGTACTCGGTTGGGGAATTGCTCAACTAATTACGCTGGTCGCTCCTGAAGTTGTTGTTGTCGGCGGCGGCGTCTCACTCGTCGGTGAAGATGTCTTTTTCGCTCCATTGCGATCTGCTGTCCAGCAGTTCGTCTTTCCTCCGTTGCGAGACTCTTATCGACTCGTTCCCGCGGAATTGGGTGAAACTGTTGTGGTTCACGGAGCCCTCGCTTTGGCCAAAGGGGCTTAAAAAGGCTCTCGATGGTCGAAGCACGCCTCCAAATCTCACATTTTCGACGTTCGTATTTTCAAACAGCGGTTTGAGAGGCAATTAAAGGTTTTCGACCTCTTTGGTGGTTTTGATTCCGAGCTCATGAATTTCTATTGCAACCTTGAAAAGGAACTCGTCAGCCCGCCACGACCAAGTCAGCAGCCGCTTCTGGAGACCACCTGGCTGTATGAGAATTATGGAAAGTTGCTCGGCTTGCTGTTTATCGCACTTGAAAGAGTGCCTTTCGGTATTTCAATCTTCGAGGGGTGATCTAAATTATCACGCTTGGCTTTTTGAGAGGGTCGTTGCTGCCTCAAGGAAATCAACGGGTCCGAAATTGAATATTTTGCCAAAGCCGGCAACGAATCGAGCGGATTTCGCCTCGATCCGATAAAGTTCAAAGTCACCGAGTGAAAACGTCATTGCCGAATCAGGAAATTTTTTAAGATACAACTCCGCCAACTCCGCATAGTTACCCGAATTTTTTGGTACAATGACAGCATTCCCCTTGATCGAGGCTCGCGCCAACGTTTGAGGATTTCGCGAACCATCGTCCGGTTCCGTGATCATCAATCCGACTCGCGAACTGTGCGAAATGTCCTGTGTATGTTGAGCCAAGCCGCTAATGTGAATCAGGAAAGACGACAGATCAGGAGTCTCTGCGTATGTTACCAGGGAGACAGTTGGACTTCCGTCGCGAAGTGTGCCGATAAACGCTACTCGCTGAGATTTGATCAAACGGGCATACTCTAATTGTGGCGAAAACTCTGACATGACAATTCACTTCCAGAACAAAAGGACAGACCTAAAAACTATGGAAAAAGGTCAGCAGTCGAATCATATGGGATGAGTCAATATATCGGATCACGTTTACAGTTTTCGAGCCATTCGAAAGTCGCAATGAATTGAATTTTGGTTTGATGAAAAAGGCGATCGCCACACACATACGCGGCTGATGGATTCCGTAGTCCTGCTCGACTTACTTGGGATGTGCGGTCAATTTCTTTATCATTCGTGAATTGAGTGACCATCCAGACATCGAAAGTATTGTATCGGGTGCTCGTTCAAGCGACATATTCATAGAATACCAGAATAAGGGTAATCGGATGGGCGAGTCTGTTGTATCTGCAGAGGCTTGCAAAACAAGTCCCACACCCGATATTCGTCTTTCAGGTCTCGGCGAACAGCCATTCGAAAGCCCATCAATCCTGCAAAGATTTGGCTACATTCTCACAAATCCAGGAAAGAATTATCTAATCCCTTGCTCCTTTTTAAAGGCATTGCTGAAAACAAGTCGAAGTCCTTTAATCAAAGAATCATTCCTTCGACCTGGAGGCTGGCGTTCGATGGAAATTGTTTACAAGAACGCACAACCTGAAGACTGGCTCGATCGACAGGCGTTATCCGATAATCCCATCACGATGGCCGCGCGTAACCGAAAAAGGATTATTATTGAACGACTCACTCGATTGATTCGAAAACACGTTTCGGTCGGTAATGTCACACTCCTGGGAATTGGAGCCGGTCCCGGCCGACTTCTTCAGACTGCGATGTCCGAAGCGAATGTCGATCGTTCTCGCATGAACGCATACTTGATCGATTTAGATCAAGATGCCTTCCCCTTCGGGCAATTACTTGCGGCACAGTTTGGACTGCACGAACGTGTTCAGTTTATTCAGGGGGACGCGCGGCGAGTCCAAGATTCACTACCCGACATTGGTATCAATATTGCGAAGCTCGTCGGGATTATCGAGTACCTGGACGATACGCAGCTTGTTGAAATGCTTGGCACCCTTCGAACCGTAATGGTTCCTGGTGGCAACCTTGTCACCCACGGATTTGTTGACAAGTACGGCACGAGTCGTTTTTTTTCCAGAGTATTTGGCCTTCGACACTACCAGCGCGACGCGGAATACGTGACTCGTATCCTTGCCGAGTGCGGTTTTCGTACGATTGAATGCGAGTACGAACTGACGGGTATTCATCCAATAATTACGGCAACCCTTGACGATTAATCTTGAAGTGGCCAGATCAAACTTCAGACATGCAGAAAAAGTATGGATGGACTTTGCAAGAAAACTCATGTGCTCATGATTTTATGAACACCTTGAGCTTGCGCGCCAGAATCGATCCCGAAAAACTTGTAACGCATGAGTTAAATCAAGCATCTAAAGTGCAGTTTTTACGACGAAATTGAACGGCCATCCGTTCCTGTAAGGTAACCCAAATACTTCTACTGAATCCCGCGACTTTTTTCTCTCAGGATCCGCAGTCAAGAATCTGCAGCAAACGAGGGATCGATTAAAGGAAGTGGTCAGCTTCACGACGTATTAATGAGCAAATTAAGAGCTTTGGAAACAGCAATCTGCCGGATCTCAGCTTCGTTCACGTTCCATGTATGTTCTGGGCGAATAGGAATGCGGGCGATGTCGTCGAACCATAGACGGCCCTAGCGACTTTCAGAACAAGGTTCCGAAACATGAGAACTCTAAACGTCAAATTAATCACTATTTCGATTATCATTGTAATTAGATTGGCACATGAGGGCATACTGACTACATCGGCAGCTCCGCCGAAGATATCCGCGAAGTCACCCGCAGAGGATGCGCTACCCGAAATTCCCGCAGTTCCGTTTCTCACATTGGGGTTGATACGCGATCCAGTTGTTCAGGCCGAACTGGGACTCGACAAAAAACAAATTGATGGAGTAAACGCAGCAGTCGCCCAGGTCGATGAATCGTTCTGGCGGCTACGAGATGTCCCTGTCAAGAATTGCTCGGCCGAGCTTGAAGCTCTTCTGACCACTTTACGGCGAAGCCTCAAGTTAGAACTGAATTCCATTCAGCTTGTTCGCTTCGAGCAGATTATGTTGCAGGCGCGAAACTGGAAGGCGGTCATCACGCCTGAAGTTGCCGGTCGTTTGAAACTCTCAAGCGATCAAGTCTCACGGCTACGAACTTTGCTGGCAGATGTTCCGCGTCAACGCGAGGAAAACGAAAAGACGCTCGTTGGATTGTCTGCCGTTAATCAGGAAGCGGCAAGAAACAGGCAACTTAAGGCAGAAGCAAAGTCTTTTGCAGATGTCTTGACCGCTCAACAGCAGTCGCAACTCAGTCAACTTCTCGGCAAGCCCTTCGACCTGGATCGTGTCATTAAGATCGGATGCGTGGCTCCGGAATTGCGGGATGTCTCGGCCTGGATTAACTCACAGCCGTTGACCTTACAACAGTTACGGGGGAATGTTGTCGTGGTTCATTTCTGGGCATTCGGGTGTATCAATTGTATTCGTAATTTGCCACATTACGATTCCTGGCATGAAAAGTTCGCGAAGTCTGGGGTGAAGATTATTGGTATTCACACGCCGGAAACGGAATCTGAGCGGTCGCTGGTTAATTTGAAGCGGCAGGTCAATGAACGAAAAATCGAATATCCTGTCGCCTTTGATGCATCGGCGCAGAACTGGAAAGCTTGGGCGAATGATATGTGGCCGAGCGTTTACCTCATTGACAAGCAAGGTCGCGTAAGAAACTGGTGGTATGGCGAATTGAATTGGAAGGGTGCAACAGGCGAAGAATTCTTTCGCAAACGGATCGAAGAACTCTTAAACGAGAAATAGTTCCCATGAAGATTCTGAGAACGCATCACATCGCGATTATTTGCTCTGACTACCCCAAGTCAAAACACTTTTATACCGAGGTACTGGGCCTCGACATTGTTTCAGAAGTTTATCGAGAGGGGCGGAACTCTTATAAACTCGACCTGCGGTTGCCGGATGGAGTGCAGATCGAACTCTTCTCGTTTCCCGATCCACCTGCTCGATTAAGTTACCCTGAGGCACGCGGATTGAGGCACCTGGCCTTTGAAGTTCCGAATATTGATAAAGCGGTGGAAGAACTTCAGGATCACGGAGTCGCTGTGGAACAAGTCCGTGTGGACGAGGATACAGGTAAGCGATTCACATTCTTTTCAGACCCGGATGGATTACCTCTGGAGCTTTACGAACGATAATTATTGACATTCTAATCGGCGTGGCGACTGGAGCCCGATTATTGAGAGGAATCGCTGACGATGAATCCTATGCTTACATTAAATCTTCAATCGATGGTTCAACTTCACTTTTTCGTTTTTCGACGACGAAAGTCATGGATTGCGGGATTGATCGCAGCCTGCCTGTGCCTGCTTGCGAGTTCGAGTGGACTGGCACAAAACACTGCGCTCGCGGAAAAACTCGTCGATCGGTGGGTCTACCTGTCGGTTAACCTTCAAGGGGAGCGTGAGCCCGACCATGCCCTTTCGATTCTCCGTCGGGCAAAAGCTGCTGGCTATAATGGCATTTTGCTGGCCGATTACAAATTCCACGTTCTCGACCGGGTTGTTGATCGCTATTTCAAAAACATCAAGGCTGTGCGCATCCTGGCTGACGAATTGGGACTCGAAATCATTCCAGCTGTGGCGCCATTCGGATACAGCAACGGAATACTTGCTCACAATCCGAATCTCGCTGAAGAGCTACCAGTCAAAGACTTGCCGATGGTTGCGAGTAAAGGAATCGCCATTATCGACACCCGATGGAAACCACTCGCAAACGGTAGCTTTGAAAAATACGATAAAGACAAGGCAATTGGCTGGGACTATCAGGATGGTCCTGGATCACTGAGCTTCATTGACACCAAGGTCAAACACACAGGAAATGCTTCCTTGCGGCTTGAACACTTATCATCCGTCGAACCAAAGAACGGAGTCGGTCGACTGATCCACAAAGTCCATGGAAAAGCCTGGCGACAATATCACGCATCAATTTGGATCAAATCAGATGCGTTCGAAAAATCCAATGAAGTCCGCCTGATGGCAATCAGCCCTTCCGGCAGGACCCTTTCGCATTCATTTGTCGGGGTAAAACCAACGCAAGATTGGACACTGCACCATTCGGTTTTCAATTCATTAGACAACGATGACTTTACGTTCTACTGCGGTGTCTGGGGAGGAACGACAGGTAAGATCTGGTTCGATGATGTCCGTTTGGAAGAGGTTCCGTTTGTCAATCTTTTGCGCCGGGATGACTGCCCCTTGGTTGTGGCTGATGAAAATGACAAGCCCTATGAAGAAGGAAAGGACTTCGCTCAACTGTCGGACCCTCGCTTAGGAAACGTTCCTTGGGAAGGCGAATACGAGGTCTTTCATGAACCGCCCCGACTCACAATTCTCTCAGGTAGCCGAATTGCGGACGGAGCAAAACTCAAGGTCAGTTACTACCACACGGCGACAATATATGAGGGCCAGGTTCCCGCCGCTCTGAATCACCCAGACGTGTTTAGAATTGTCGATAAGCAGGTCCGAGGTGTGGAGCGATTGCTGTCCCCCAAAAGCTACATGCTGTCGCACGATGAAATCCGCATCGGAAACTGGGGATCTGCCGCTCACCGCGAGGCTCGAACCGCTGGAAATGCTCTCGCTGATAACATGCGACAGACGGTCAGATTAGTCAGGGACATCAACCCAAAAGCCCGTTTATGCACATGGAATGACATGTTCGATCCGCATCATAATGCCGTTGAGGGGCCCTATTATCTGGTCAACGGTAGCTGGAAAGGTTCCTGGGAAGGGCTTGAACCAGGGATGACCATTCTCAATTGGAACTCCGAGAAAGCCGATGAAAGCCTGGCTTTTTTTGAACAGCGAGGTTGCCCTCAAATCCTCGCTGGATACTACGATGGCGATCCGAAAAGCATAGGTACCTGGCTCAAGAAAGCCAAAGACCTCAAGACGCTTCGCGGAGTCATGTACACGACGTGGGTCAACAAATACGACGACCTTGAGGCTTTCGCAAGAGTCGCTTGGGGTGGTGAATGAGGCTCTTCAACGGGGTCGCGGCTGCGTGTAGCGGTTTCGATCAGCCGGCACGAATGGATCATCTTCCTCGGCGGGGATCGGAACCATTGCTCGCCGAGCCGGCACCGTTTCGCGATAATCCGACGGATGGTCTGCGGGATAACGAGGCGAGACACGGCTTGCAGAATCCCGACGTCGATTGGCGAGCGTGTCGAGATCACCGGCTGGTGATGTTAGTTTACGTGGCGGCGGAGCTGCAGGATATCCCTGTTCGTCATCGTCTTCTTCGTCAGAAATCAAATTTTGGCGGGGTTCAGGAGCAAATTGATCAAATGACGTTCGTCGCGCACTTGTGTTTGTCGGCGTCAATGGCGATCGTCTCTCGGGAAGTATCGAGTTATTGATCTGGCCATCATCTTCACTATAGTTCAAATTAAGAGGAAGCTCCCGATCAAGCTGACGCAGATACGGGCTAAGAATCTGATGCATTGCTTTTGGTAGGATCGGATACACCGCATTGATGATTTTGGCCGCAATCGAACTACTTTCCGATTTCAAAATCAAATCGCGGGCCATCGATGAATAGATGAGTAGAATGACCGTGATTGCCAGTGTCAGCAGAAGTCCCTTCAACGCACCAAGCAAAGCGCCAAGATGACGATCAAATTCTGTCAACTTGGCCTTTTCGATTCCTTCTCGGAACGAACGAACCAGAAGATACACCACCATCGAAACGCCAATGTAAATCGTGACCAACGCAAATAATCGGTTTTGTGGTGGATCGCCGAAATAATGCGCCGTTGTGACCGACATCGGCATCGCCACCATGTAGCCCAGCACGAGCGACATTATCGGAGCGATCTGCCATGTGGCACCCTTCCAATAACCATGTACCGTAGCAAATAATACGATCAGTGCCATAACTCCATCGTACGCAGTAACCCCACCCAATGCCGCCATGTTCTCAATCCTTCTCTTCGTGAACTCGACTTGCCTTAAGTTAAAAACCTCACAAACAGAAGGTACCGCGGGTTAACGTCTCAAAATTTCGGGAGGAGTTTGCGTATTTGTCATCGCCACTCAAGGTCGTCCTGGACGTTTCGGTCCGGCCCTGGTTGTCGATCAATCGATGATGCTGGCTGTCGTAGCTGGTGTGAAGTCATATGGACTCGTTTCGATTGCTCTGCGGTCGGAATTGGCTCAAGCTGACCTGGACTGACTCGCTGGAACGGAGCAGCCACTTCAGGATGTCCATGATCATTCGCCGCAAATACGGACATTCCCGTCAACAATCCCCACGTTGCAGTGTTTGCACTGCGCACATTTCCAAATAACTTCATCGCCGTACCAAACGATTTCTTCAGACGCAGATGTCGCCCGTGAATCTCGATCGCCCAAATCTCGTCGAGAATCAAGTGGACCATATAGCCGATCACAGCTCCAACCCCTTTGTAACTTCGCCCGAGACTCACACCGGTGTCGCAGATCACATAGGCGATCAGGCCCGCAATCATGGCAGCAGGAATGCTGTGGAACATTCCGCGATGAACAGATACTTTCAGCATTTCTCCAAAACCAAAACGGATCAGCAGGTAAAGAGGAGCACCAAACAGCATGATGTGTTCGGTCGCCAAGCCTTCATAATGGAACCTGTAGAACAACAGCATCGGCGCAACAGCGGCTAGAAAACTCAACGTTTCACGTGCAGGGACAGCATGATCACTATCCAGATCTGGCATAATACCGCAAATGGCACAAAGCCCGCCTCCAATCGCACAGGTCGATAGAGGCAACCCGAGCACCGACGTACCAACATAGGCGTATCCTACGCCAACAAGCGTACTCACGGTGATGTGTGTATGAAACCCGGCCATCGGCGTCTTTGCCTCACGTCCGTGGACCGATCATGATTTGTTATTATTGGAGGAGCTTTCATTGGGTCCAGCGCGCGGCGAGAACGTATCGAGAACAGGCAATTCAGTCAAGATGAGGAAACCTCACAGGTCGTCATCATCCATTTTTTTGCAAAAGCTTTTTCCCTCGCAAAATGTTGTACCGCAAGGTTAAAAAGCCCAAGATTCGATTTATACCATTTGGTTTTTTGATATAAAGAAACTTACGACCTTGATGACTCGTCAGCAGTATTGGCCGGTCGGTATAACTCTGCTTGTATTCAACCATGAATCAGATCATTCCATTTCAACTTTGAGCGAGAGTCTCATGCATCGAACATTCGTCATGGCGGCTGGATGTCTATTGTTTTTGAGTGCCTTGCCAGCCTCAAACGCCGACGAAAAGACGCGGACCATCCGGGTCGTTGTCTGGGATGAACAGCAACCAGCACAGAAGCAGGCCTACGAAAACTTTCTCGGCAACGCAATTGCCGACTTTTTGAAGCAACGACCCGGTCTGACCGTCAAGTCGGTTCGCCTAGACGATCCCGAACAAGGGCTTTCAAAATCGACACTCGACGAGTGCGACGTTCTCATCTGGTGGGGTCACGTGCGACATCGTGAGATCAAAATCGAAACGGGTCAGCAAATAGTTGAACAAATCAAGCAGGGAAAACTCTCGATGATCTCGCTCCATTCGGCACACTGGTCAATCCCTTTTATTGAAGCAATGAACGAAAGAGCAATCGCCGACGCACTGGCAACACTTACTGTAGAAGAACGCAAGACAGCAAAAGTCGATGCGATTCGACCAGAAAAATACGGTGCACCCAAACGAGATGCGGTGTTGACCCCAAACGTAGAAAAAATCACTCAGCCAGACGGAACGATCCTGCTGAAAGTAAACCTGCCTAACTGCTGCTTTCCCGCCTATCGTAGCGACGGCAGACCGAGTCACGTCAGTACCCTGCTAACTGATCATCCGATTGCAAAAGGAATTCCTAAACAATTCGATATCCCTCACACCGAGATGTACGATGAACCATTTCACGTCCCTGTGCCGGACGAAGTCATCTTTCAAGAACGCTGGGATGCCGGCGAACGCTTCCGCAGCGGCAGTGTCTGGAAGATCGGCAAAGGCCGCCTGTTCTACTTTCGACCCGGCCATGAAACGTTCGACGTTTTCAAACAACCGGAAACATTACAAATTCTCGAAAACGCTGTCCGCTGGTTAGCACCGTAGGGTGGCGGTCGAGATTTCTAGGCCCGCCGGATTGACTGTTTCGTATTCGCGACAGCAAAGCTCCTGTTGCGACGCCAACTCGAGAAACGTATCAAGGTCGTAGTCACTGTAGCGATTCGAGCTCCGAAATTTTCATAAGTCAATCTCGCCGAAATTCGCGAAGAAAGTTGACAACGTTCGCGAGGACTATTCTGAAAGTCTCGACTCGAGTCCAACGCGCATTGAACGAAGGAAAAGTCGAAAGATTAGGACACGCAAATCTTGACTGATATTCACTAATCAGAAAACACCAGGAAAGACCGGCACTTTTCATCCCCTTACTTTTTACTTTCATTAGTGGAGATTAGTGTAATTGTCTTATCCCAAACCTCTTCACATCTGGACTAAGGCACGTCCTCAGGCGTTAACAGTTTGCTCGGCACACACGCGGAGTCAAGCGAGTCTCGCACAGTGACTCATCCATCGTAAAGGGAAAATTTCAGTTTCCAGAGGATCGTTATCCACTTTCATTGGTACTTCAATCCGGATTCGCTCCGGCTTTGGCTCGGGCGATGGTGAAGTCGACCAGTTCGTTGCAGCGGAAGAAGCCTTCCCAGTAATTGTGACCCTGGCCTTTAAAGACGATTAAGGTGACCGCACTTTCGGCATTTTCTTGTTTGTACCTTGCCACGAACTCGGCGGAGTTTTCTTTCAAGGGGACGACCGTGTCTTGGTCGCCGTGGATGAATAAGGCCGGAACTTTTGATTTGGCTAGCTTTGAGACTCTCTCGATTGGATTGAACTCCGCTTGCCTTTCGGCCAGTTGCTCAGGGGTCAGTTCGTAGGCGGGGGCAGCCTTCACCAAGCCGGGGTATGTGCGGAAATCGAAGACGGGGTAGATGACGGCGATCCCTGCAACCTTGTCGGTATTTTCACAGGCCCAACTGGTAACCCACAGGCCGCCTCGGCTGCGGCCTAACAGACAAGGTTTTGATGCGAAACCGCGATTTCTGGTCATCTCATTGAAGAACGCCGTGAATAGCTGGCGTGCTTTCGGGCTGCCGTAACCTTCGCCGACATCGATCCCGCCAACGGCGATCCCCGCGTCGAGAAACTGAGTGTGCATCCACTTCTCGTGTTCGTCGGGATATCCGGCTAAGGTCGGTGCGTACATGACCCAGGGCCGTGAGCCTTTTACGGGAGGATCTCCCTTAGGGGTGAGGATAAACGCCGGCTGACCTTCGACGAGAAATGATTCTCCCGGAAGAATTAATTGTTTGACAGTCTCGTCGGCCCCGACAGCCACTGAAGCTGCAGAGTGACAGGATAACGCGCAAAACCGAAGGCTGATCGAACGAATTGAATACTGAGTCGTCATGAAAATTCCTTATTAGCTGGTTTTGAAGTTCGAAAATCCTCAGAGTTTATGGTTGAAACTTACGCGAAACAAATACTGGAAAGCCACCGATGACAAATCTGCAAGTTACATCAGAGCCAAGCAAAGACATCGGATCGGAACAGCATTCTACGGGCGTGGATACCAGCCAGCCCCAGCTGCAATTATTAAGACATCAAGCCTTTGCCTGTTGGCAGATTGCCGTTGTCACAATCTTCACAGGTATTCTCGGTGCGAGTTCGTTAATTGCCATCAACCTTTGCTTAATGGGTCATCCAGCCCTGGCAATTATGGTGTCGATTCCAGCAATCAGCATGTCATGGCCCTACTTTTTGTCCGGGCCGTCGCCAAAAACGGGTCCAAACGCGGTTCTGGCTTCGGCTCTGCTTGCCTATTTATTCGCTCGCTACTTGTTTCGCTGGCAGTACGCCCCTTTCAGAAAGCCGTTTGCACGGCTCTCAACGTTACCAAACCGTCTGGCACCACTTTGGTACGCTTTCGTATGTGCAATCGGATCTTGGATGATGCTCTACGTGGGTTTGCTGGCACTCGCTCTTTGTGTGGATGTCGGGGCGCCACTTTCGCCCAACCCAACTCCCGTCGAAGATCTTCCCATCTTGAAAGCACCGGCTCTTGAAGAAACGGAAGCCGAGACAATCGAATCTGACGAAACGGAATTTGACCGAAAGTTCCCGAAGTGAAATTGAATACGGAAAGGGCGACAAAATACATCTGAAAAAATTCCACCGAAACGACGGGGTCGTTACGAACCGCGACATAACGGACACCGCTGATCGTTACGGGGGGGGGGTGGGCGAAATGAAGACACAAAATGCAATTGCGAAAACCCCTAGATTGCGTGTAAGGCCCAACGTTTCAATACATTATGTACGAATACGGTTTAACTCTTGATTAAAATTATTTTATGTCGGATACCAACACTCGCCCATATAATTGCTTGCTGCGCGAATGCTATTAATCAAGTAATTCCGGCCTGACTCGACCGTCGCCTGCGATCGGATGTGGTCGGCCTTGCTGGTCGGGGATTGTAGTTGATTCGTTGTATCCGAGCAGGTGATACGCGGTCGCCTGCATGTCTTTGGGGGAAATCGGTGTATCGACCACATCGCCCGCGATGGCGTCGGTCTGGCCGACAATCTTTCCAAGCGCCATCCCACCTCCAGCGAAGACCGATGAGTAGGCTCGTGACCAGTGATGACGAGCACCTCCCACCGGACCGGTATCGATTTGAGGGGTCCGGCCATGTTCGCTCGTGCACAGCACGAGTGTTCCGTCGAGCAGACAATGATCTTCCAGGTCCGTAATCAGCGCCGAATAACTTTGATCAAAGACAGGGAGCAGATAATTTTTCAGACGTGGGAAATGGTTCGAATGAGTGTCCCAGACAGAGGCTCCGTGCGGGCCGAAGGGGTCCCAGAAAACGGAGACGAAGCGTGCTCCTGCCTCGACCAGGCGTCGTGCGGCGAGACAGGACTGGCCAAACAGATTCATGCCGTATCGCTCGCGCATGGCCGGTGATTCGCGACCGACGTCAATCGCCTCGCGGATTCGGTTGGAACCGATCAGGGACATCGCTCGTTGCTGATGAGCGTCGTAATTGCCGTATTCGGCCCAACGATCCAGCAGGGTTCTTGAGGCGTCAAATTGCTGAAGCAGATGCACCCTGGCGTCAAACCGCCGCGACGTCAAGTCGTCCGGAAGCTGGCAACCTTGTGACAGCTGAAACCGGGCAGCAGCTTCAATTCCGCCGTGTGGATCGCGCACCAGTTCCATCTGTCCATCGGCCAGTTTCGGAACAACGACGGTTCCTTGTCCGGTAAAATCGGTCCAGAACGGGTCGTAACCGTTGCCGAGAAACGCCGCGTAGGGTCCCGCCTGATCGGAGGAACTCCCTTTTGAGCAGAATCGCCACGGGAGGCCGATGTTCCGGGGCAGGGCAGGGGACCGCTCGCCTGCCCGTTGCCCATCAAGGTAATCGACGACCGAGCCAAGATATGGCCAATGTTCAGGCGCTCGTGGATTTGTTTCCAGCGGAATGTTGTAGGTTGGCATCCCGGTCATAACGTAGGCGCAACAGTGAATTGGGTACTCATGCGTCATCGAACGAACAACGGTCAAGCGATCGGTGATCTGCGCGATCTTTGGCAGTCCTTCGCCGATTTGCAGTCCCGGCACCACGGTGTCGATTGCTTTCATCTCACCCTGGATTTGGGAAGGAGCCTGCGGCTTGGGATCAAACGTTTCGTGCTGAGGAGGCGAACCGAACAGAAAGACAAAAATACACGATCTGGCTCGCGGTTTTTCACCACTCGTGCCGGATGCCTTTACAGAAGTCTCCGCTGCCGTATTCAGTCCGAGACCCAATGCGCTGATCCCGCCAACGTGAAGCAAATCACGTCGCGTGATTCCGTCACAGAGGCGTTTTTGACTTCCCAGGATTCGCAGCATCCGAGTTGACCCCCTTCTCGATTTGTCGATCGTGATTCTCGCATGGTGAGTCACCAATCGCCAGACTGAATGCAGCGTCCCCGCCTTATTCTCAAGCTCCAACTTGGGAACGCAACTCTTCGAAGCTCTGCTTTGCATCACAAGAGAAGACTGAAGAGTTTTAACCACGAAATTTGATGAATCAAACGAATAAGAGTACAGCAAAAATCTAAAGATCATCGTCTTTGGCCGTATTTCGAGAGGAAATCCAAGCGGGCAATGTAAGCTCAATTCTCGATGAGTCGGTTGTCATTCATTCGTGAGATTCGTCAGATTTGTGGTTGCCATCATCTTGAATTGATTTACCCTCGCACCGCAGGAGCGGACAAGAAAATCGCCATAAACACTTACGAAATAGAGACTTTTGACACACGAGCCAAAAAACTTGCCGACCACGAACCAGAGCTTTGAAGAGAGGCGTTCCCAAACTGGAGTTTGGGAACGAGATACGACGAGATATGACGCGGTACAGCGAGAAATATGCGAGAAAATGAATGAATAGGGCCAAATCTTCGACAAGTCGGTTGATCAGCACGGCCTAAGTCGCTAAATTCTTCGTTCCCCAAATTTTTGGGTGGGTGTCTTTTTGTATTTGCGAAATTTCGGTGAAGGTTGAAGTTGTGATTGCTCCCCGCACGACGTTTTTGAAAGCCTCTGATCGTGGGCCTACTGGAAACCACCAGGCAAAGTGGTTTGTCGTAGATGCCGAAGGAATGACAGTCGGTCGTTTAGCGACTCGATTGGCCACGATACTCATGGGCAAACACCGACCTGACTATACGCCACACGTTGATACGGGTGACTATGTCATTGTCGTCAATGCAGACAAAGTTCGATTCTCTGGTAGTCAGATGGTTCACCCGACGTATCCACACTATACAACGAAGATGGCCAAGAAGAGCTATCAGTGGTTTACCGGCTGGCCTAGCGGTCAACGAAACATTCCCGCGATCAATCTGTGGGAAAAGAACCCTACAGAACTGTTACGGTTGGCTGTAAAGCGAATGCTTCCCAAGAATGCCCTTGCGACTCACATGCTCGCAAAACTCAAGCTGTTTGTCGGCCCGGAACATACTCATCAGGCGCAACAGCCAGAACCGCTGCCAGCTTATTTGCTGCCGAAATAATCGGTACGATTCAGGCCAGATGTCTGGCATGAAATTCGTGCCACCTAAGATAAGTCTCTTTTTTCTGAAACATTTCCGTTGAGCATGGATCCGATGGACGACACGACGACTCCTGTTGCTACTGCCACTGAACTCAATTTTTCGACAGCTGCCGAACCGGTGGTTGTTGCACCTGAACCACGGGTCGTGAAGATTCACGGCAAGCTGGATCGTAACGGAGTTGCGATCGGTACAGGACGCCGCAAGACTTCGGTCGCTCGCGTCCGTTTGAAAGCAGGCAATGGTGCGACCTCGATCAATGGTCGTCGGCTGGAAGAGTATTTTAAAAATATTCGCGACCTGCAGATGATTGAAGCTCCTTTGCGAGCCACCGAAAAGTTGGGGCAAGTCGATTTGTGGGTTCGCGTCAACGGCGGTGGAACAACGGGTCAGACCGGGGCTATCGTCATGGGCATCGCTCGTGCGCTCGAAGCCTTGAATCCAAGCTTTCATGCACTGTTAAGTGAAAATGGATTCCTGACTCGAGACAGCCGGATGGTCGAACGTAAGAAATACGGCTTCAAGAAAGCTCGTCGTTCGCCTCAGTTCTCGAAACGATAATCCAAGACCTTTCGCGAGTGGCTTCTCTGCGAACCGGTTTTTAATTCTTGATACATCGCCCCGCTCGGAATTCGTTCTGAGCGGGGATTTTTTTTGCAGATTCTCTGCATAACCGAAGGCGGTCATGCGGTGAATTTAATGGGTTTCATCACTCCGATATCATCGGTTTTCTTTAAAATTGAAAATGGATGGTGATGAACCGTAGCATGGGCTTTAGCCCGTGTAACGCAATACCATGTACGGACTAGAACTCATGCTAGGACTTATGGAACTTCCATGAAGCTGACGTTCAAACTGGTATTTGCTCTGATTGCTTTGATCGTCCTGATTCTGGTCGTGGACGCTTATCTTTCCGTGCGCCGTGAGTCGGCATTTTTGCGGGACGAGTTACAGCGAAAGGCCTATCGAATCGGGAACGCCATGAAGGAACTCGTCGCCGATGCTTGGCGACGACAAGGACCGGACGTCGCCCTCACACTGATCCAAGCCGCCAACGAACGTGAGCGATTACTCATGATTCGATGGGTTTGGCTCGACGAATATCGCAATGAAACATTCCGTCCGTACGCGCCGACGGATCAACTCGGACAAGCGATGCTCAGTGAACCTGTCACACTTCAATACCGCACAAGAGACGGAAGACAATTCCTGGTAACATATGTTGGAGTCAATGTCGGCCAACGACCTGGGGCACTCGAATTGTCTGAACCGCTCAGTGTGACTGACGACTTTGTCTGGACGTCGATCTATCGAAAAATTGCTCTGACCGCGATCGTCATTCTGAGCACGATTGGTGCGACACTATTGCTGGGAATCTGGCTGGTAGGATGGCCCCTGAAACGATTGATCGACAAAGCTCGACGTGTCAGTACAGGCGATCTTTCGGAACCAATCGAATTGCGGAGTCGAGACGAACTTTCCGAACTGGCGGATACGCTGAATCAGATGTGTCAAAGCCTTTCCAAGTCTGAGCAGCAGATTCGGCACGAAGCGGACGCAAGGATTGCCACCATCGAGCAACTGAGGCATTCGGATCGACTGCGAACCGTAGGGCAGCTTGCCTCGGGAGTTGCTCATGAACTTGGGACGCCGCTGAATGTTGTCACAGGGCGGGCATCGCTAATTTCGTCCGGTCGCTTGGCTCCTGATGCGGTTGTCGAGAGTGCCCAGATCATCAAGTCACAAGCCGAAAGAATGGCGGATATTATTCGTCAGCTACTCGACTTTTCTCGCAGTGGCAAATCGCGCCGCGTCCAGGTCGACTTACAGATGATCGTTCGCGAGACATCAAAAATTCTGAATCCACTAAGTCGTAAACATGAGGTGGAGCTGATCATCAATGAAGCGACAGAACCGATGTCTGCCTGTGTCGACCCGGGACAGATTCAACAGGTCCTGACGAATCTCGTGATGAATGCGATTCAAGCCACACCCGCCGGCGGTCGAGTAACGATGGGAGTCTCGCGCGAGCATATTCCGTCCCCTTCCAACGAAACGACCACCCAGGACTATTATTGTCTGTCCGTCGAAGATACCGGTCATGGAATCCCGGACGAGATTCTCAACCGACTGTTTGAACCGTTCGTGACGACCAAGGATGTCGGGCAGGGGACGGGACTGGGACTTTCGATCGCGTACGGTATTGTTCAGGAACATGGTGGTTGGATCGACGTCAAATCAAAGCTCAGTCAAGGAAGCCTTTTTCGGGTTTACCTTCCGGAAGGGAAACAACCATGCCAGGACGAGTCCTGATCGTTGACGATGATCAAAGTATGTG
>CAIULL010000095.1 GCA_903899985.1 uncultured Schlesneria sp. | reverse complement strand
GCTGGGACGCCGGGATTGGGATTGGTTGGACTCGAAGACTCCACCGCACCCTACGATTCTGCAAAACGAATGAAACTGTTCGAAGTTGGCCAACTTGGTCAACTTCACCAACCGAGAAACACTACAAAAAAGGGAACTTGGCCAACTAGGCCAACTATTTTGTGATGTTCGCTGGGACGCCGGGATTGGGATTGCGGGTGTCGAAGACTCGACTGCACCCTACGAATTTGCAAAACGAATGAAACTGGTCGAACTTGCCCAACTCTGCCAAATTCAACGACCGAAAAACACAACAAAAATGGGAAGTTTGTCAACTCGTTCGAACTTGGCCAACTTTTTTCGAGGAATTCAGAAGTGGAGATCTTCGGTTGGGCTGTTGTCGGGAGACCCGTGCATATCGACGCGAACGAAGAGTCCGAGGGCTGACGCACCTCGGCTCGCCTGGGTAACGCGCGATTGATTGTCCTATTCTGAACCCGTCATTCGACGCGCATCGACCGGCTGTGCCGGGAAGAGTCCGAGGGCTTACGCACCTCGGCTTGCCTGGGTAACGCGCGATTGACTGTCCTATTCTGAACCCATCATTCGACGCGCATCGACCGGCTGTGCCGGTTGGCGACATCGACTCGCTGGAAGGAATTCCAGTGTCTACTCGGTTTTACCGAATGCCGAGTTGACTTAAGGTACTTCAACATATAGATTTTAAGTGATGCGTCCTGCTGCCGCGGTTCGATCAAATATTGTCGAGTTGTGATTTTTGCTTCAGAAGCCTAACTCAATGATATCAAACGAACTACGACGGCGTCCGCTGAAGCGACCGAAGCCTGAGCTGGCGAACGCCATTGTTGGGCAAACTTGATGAAAATGCATTCTGAAATGCTCCTACGAATGTGAGAAATCTATGCTGACAATCCTGGGTCGCCGACCGTCGTCAATAAAGGGGTTCTGTGACGGGATCTCACGCCGCGATTTTCTCACTGTCGGCGGGATGGCTCTCGGGGGAATCTCGCTGACCGACACGCTTCGCGCAGAATCGCTCGCGAAGGTTGGGGCTTCCCATAAGGCGATTATCAATATTTATCTGCCCGGTGGGCCACCGCATCTCGATATGTGGGACCCCAAGCCGCAAGCACCAGCCGAAATCCGTGGCGAATTTCAGGCGATCCAGACCAACGTACCGGGGATTGAAGTCAGCGAGATGTTCCCGCGAATGGCCCAGATGATGGACAAGTTCGTCCTGGTCCGATCGCTGTCAGATTCGGACGGAGCACACGATGCTTATCAGTGCATGACCGGTCGTAAGAAGGGTGGACGAACTCCTCCTGGTGGCTGGCCACAAGGGGGTGCCTGGGTCTCCAAGATGAAGGGCCAGGTCAATCCTGCCATTCCCGCCAATGTGGCGCTGATGTACCAGACAGGAAACCGAACCTGGGGTGAAACGGGCGACGGCGGTTTTCTGGGTGTCGCCCATTCCCCGTTCAATCTGCTCGGCCGGGAAGCTCGCAGCAGTTCTGAAAACATGACTCTGCACGGGATCACTCTTGATAAGTTACGCGATCGAACTTCCCTGCGTGCGTCGTTAGACAAATTCCAGCGTTCCGCGGATCAGCGCGGGCAGATGGAAAGCATGGATGTTTACGCTCAGCAGGCAATGGGAATTCTGACCACATCGAAACTGGTCGACGCACTCGATTTGTCCAAAGAAGATCCTCGAATTGTTGCTCGCTACGGAAAAAGCCGTGAAGATTTTCAGCGGGACGGTGCACCGCCAATGATCGAGAACTTCTGTGTGGCCCGGCGACTGGTCGAAGCGGGAGCCCGATTCGTTTCGCTGAACTACAGCCGCTGGGACTGGCACGGCGCCGACGGAATGAACTATCCAAAATGCCGTGAAGAATGCCCCCTCCTGGACCAGGGCTTGTCGGCACTCGTGACCGACCTCCACGAACGAGGACTTGATCGCGATGTCTCGGTCGTCGTATGGGGTGAATTCGGTCGAACTCCAAAAATCAATAACAGCAACAGTCGAGACCACTGGCCGCAAGCCAATACGGCGGTCCTGGCCGGCGGAAGCATGCAGACGGGTCAAGTCGTTGGTTCGACAAACCGGAACGGAGAATATCCGTCGTCTCGACCCGTCAAGTTCCAGGAAGTCTTCGCAACCCTTTACAAGTGCGCGGGAATCGACGTGCAAAACGTCCGAGTCTTCGACGTGGCAGGGGCACCACAGTATCTCGTCGAACCCGGTAACGAACCCTTACACGAACTAGCCTAACCGGCACAGCCGGTCTATGCGCGTCGCATGACGGGTTTAAAATAGCACAGTCTCTCGCGCGTTCCCCGGCCGGCACAGCCGGTTTATGCGCGTCGCATGACGGGTTTAAGATAGCACAATCGCTCGCGCGTTCCCCGCCCGGCACAGCCGGTTCATGCGCGTCGCATGACGGGTTTAGAATTGGATAATCGATCGCGCGTTGTTGGGTGGCGCGTGGCGGGTCGGTCGATACAATCTGAAAGCATTCTCGGGGATTATTCGTACGCATTCTGAGCGGAAAGGCGATCGAAAATCGGGGTGCCCACTTTTTCAAAAGCGTATCATTCTCTGCATGCCAAGGCTTCGATCCCGGGCTTGTGCGTTGACCGTCGTCAGTCGGATCGACATTCGTTATATTTTCGGTAGTGAGTGCTTCTCTACGCGGCTGTATTTCGCGTGGCTGGACGCCTCCGCGACGTTAGCCTCCTCCCAGAGATTTTCACCGTTGAATACTCATCGATACTTCACCGCGTTTGCCGTTGGGTTGGTCCTGACGAGTGTTTCCGTTGCTTATTCCGCACCGCCGGACTTTGCTCATGATGTCGCTCCGATCCTTCGCGAGCACTGTGGCAAATGTCATCTCGGGGCGAACAAGAAGGGGGGGCTGTCGCTGAATACCCGCGCGACTCTCCTTGCCGGGGGCGACGATGGCAAGGTCATCGTTCCCGGGAAGAGCAGCGAAAGCCGGTTATACACGGCGGTGGTTTCGCGCGATCCTGATCTACAGATGCCGCCTCAGGGGGCCAGGCTGACCGACGCTCAGGTTGCGAAATTAAAAGAATGGATTGACGCTGGAGCGAACTGGGATGAAGGGTTTGTGTTTCAAAAACCCAGTTATGAACCTCCATTGAAACCAAGGCGACCAGAGCTCCCTCCGATCATCGGATTACGATCAAATCCGATCGATCGGTTAATCGATGCGGATCTCGCCAGACAGCAACGCCAACGCCCGGCACCTCTGGATGATATCGCGTTCGCCCGCCGGACGGCCCTCGATCTGACGGGACTGCTTCCTTCGGTCGAATCGGTGAATCAGTTTCTCGCTGACAACGCTCCCGATCGACGGACCAGGTGGATCAGCCAACTGCTGGCTGATGACATGGCCTACGCAGAGCACTGGCTGACGTTCTGGAATGATTTGCTGCGAAACGACTATGGCGGGACCGGTTTTATCACGGGCGGACGAAAGCAGATCAGCAAGTGGTTGTATCAGGCACTGATCGAAAACAAGCCTTACGATCAGATGGCAAGAGAGTTGATTTCACCCAGTCCCGAATCGGCCGGATTCAGCGACGGAATTCGTTGGCGTGGAACCGTCAGTGCCGGCCAGACGGTGGAAATCCAATTTGCCCAGTCGGTCGGACAGGCATTCCTGGGGATCAATCTGAAATGTGCCTCCTGCCACGACAGTTTCATTGATCGCTGGAAGCTGGACGAAGCGTATGGCCTGGCTGCGATCTATGCGACGCAGCCCCAGGAAATTCATCGCTGTGATAAACCGATTGGGCGGAAAGCGGTCGCAAGCTGGCTGTTTCCAGAATTGGGCCAGGTCGTCGCATCAGACCCTCAGCCCGAACGGCTGAAGCAACTGGCGGCCTTGATGACCCATCCCGACAACGGACGATTTACTCGTACGATCGTCAATCGTTTATGGCAGCGTCTGATGGGGCGAGGGATCGTGCATCCGGTTGATGCAATGCAGTCTGAACCCTGGAACGCGGATTTGCTCGATTACCTTGCCGTCGATTTTGCCGAAAACCGGTATGACTTGAAGCAGACATTGAAGTTGATTGCCACGTCGGCCGCTTATCAATCGCAAGCCGAAGTCATTGATCCCCAGGCAGATCAGCAGAACTATACTTACGGCGGACCGCGAGCCAAACGGATGACCGCCGAACAATTCGTGGATGCGGTCTGGCAGATTACTGGCACAGCCCCCAAAACGTTTGACGCACCGTTTGTCCGCGGTAAAGCGGACGGACTAACTCCCGAACTGAGTAAATTATCGGCTCAATGGATCTGGTCGGCGGCGGATGCCTCGTCGGCGATTCCCAAAGCGGGAGAAGCGATCGCTGTTCGCAAACAATTCAATTTGCCAGCCGCACCGACCAGGGCAGGGGGCGTCTTCACCTGCGACAATTCGTGTGACTGTTATGTGAATGGAAAGAAGATTTTCAGCTCGACAAACTGGGAGCGGATCGAGGGTGTTTCCCTTGAAACTTCGCTTCGGGCCGGAAATAACGAAGTGCTGATCGTGGGCAAAAATGGCGGCAGCAGCCCGAATCCTGCAGCGATCCTGTGTGAAATCTTTGTCCGTCTGCCAGATGGAAGTTCGCAGACAATTGCGTCAGATGCGACATGGGATTGGACTTCAACATTACCAGCGGCGAATGGCAAATTTGCCAGTGAACCCAAGGATTGGGCCAAGGCGGTACCCGCAGCCAATCAGGACGTATGGGGAAGCCGTACCAGCGGCGATCTTTTGTTACAACTGACCCACGTGGCAATCAAACCGCAGCGAATGGTTCGAGCGTCGTTGCTGAAAGCAGACTTTCTGCAGAAGATGCTGGGCCGCCCCAACCGGGATCAGATCGTGACGACCAGACCGAACGAATTAAGCACGCTGGAAGCAATCGATCTGAATAATGCTCAACCCCTGGCGGACAGCCTTTCTGCAGGTTCGAAAATCTGGTTGCAGAAATACGCTTCACAACCTGACAAACTTGTCGACAATATCTATCTCACGTTGCTTTCAAGATCTCCGACTGTCGAAGAACGAGCATTGTCGATCGAAGTTCTCGGCCCTTCGTTCGATGAACAAAGTGTTCAGGATCTTGTGTGGGCCGTCTTGATGCAGCCTGAGTTTCAACTCGTGCGATGACCTTGTTGATGGATGATACGTGCCATGACCCGTTCAGCTTTTGAATCTTTTGATCGATTTGACAACGAATCTGAAGTCGTTGCCCGCCGTTTGTTCCTGAAGGAATTGGCGATGGCCGGTGCCGCGACGCTGGCGATGAACGAGCCGAAATTGCTGCGAGCCGAGTCCGTCGAGCATCCGCGTCCGACGGCCGATTCGTGCATTCTGCTTTGGATGGGTGGCGGGATGGCCGCTCCGGACACGTTTGACCCCAAAAAGTATGTTCCTTTTGAAGTGGGTGTCCCGGTCAAAGAGATCGGCAGTACATTCCCTGCGATCGATACGGTGGTGGACAACATCAAGATCACCAAAGGATTTGAGAATGTTGCAAAAATCCTGGATCGCGGCACGTTGATTCGCTCGCACGTGTTGCCTGACCTGGGCAGCATTCTGCATTCACGTCATCAATATCACTGGCACACGGGATACGTTCCTCCCCAGACGGTCGCGTGCCCACATCTGGGTGCCTGGATGGCTCGAGTGCTCGGCCCGAAAAACCCCGTGATGCCACCATTCATTACGATTGGTCAGCGGCTGGAAGGGGTTGGCGAATCAGAAGAACTGAAAGCGTTTACCACGGCGGGCTTTTTCGGCAGTGAGTTCGGTCCGATGGTGCTGCCGTATCCTGATCAGGCGGCTCAATCGGTCCGCCCGCCAAAAGGGATGGAAGCGGGACGATTCGAAAGTCGGCAACGCCTGTTCCAGAAACTACTCGATCGATCTCCGCAACGTGACCGCATGAGCGACTTCCAGCAACAGTCCTATTTGCGTTCGCTGGACGGAGCTCATCGGCTGCTCAGTTCCAAAGATCGGGCCGCGTTTGACTTGAGTCTGGAACCAAAAGAGAGCGCGGACCTTTACGGCACCAGCCAGTTTGGACGAGGCTGTCTACTCGCAAGACGACTCGTGGAATCGGGCGCTCGGTTCGTGGAAGTGACGACGGAGTATGTCCCGTTCCTGAACTGGGACACTCATGCCAACGGACACGAAACCCTGGTTCGAATGAAGCAGGAGATCGATCAACCAATTGCCAGGTTGATACTCGACCTGGAATCGCGAGGATTACTCGACCGGACACTGGTGATTCTCGCCAGCGAATTCAGCCGTGACATGATCATGGAAGGAAAGCCTGGCTCGACCGCAAATGATCAGACCTCATTCCCGGTCGAGAAGCTGGCCGAGATGAAACATTACGGTCAACATCGACACTTTACGGGTGGGTCATGCGTGTTGATGTTCGGTGGCGGAATCAAACGTGGCGTGCTGTACGGTGCCTCGGCACCAGAACGTCCCTATGTGGCGATTGAAAAACCGATCAGCGTGATGGATCTGCATGCAACGATCTTCACGGCGATGGGGATCAGCCCCAAGACGACGTTTGAAGTAGAAGGTCGTCCGTTTTATCCGACGGAAGATGGCCAGGGCAAAGCGGTCCGCGAACTATTCCTGTAATCAACGAATCCTCTCGAAGTCGGTTGATTGCGATCTCGCGCGACGCGAAGATACCCGTTCATATGATTCGAATTTGAATTTTCTCAGCCCAGGTTGATTGGGTCCGTGGAAGGAACTGACATGACGACGCATCCAGTACTGATCGATGGCCAGTGGAAAGCTTCTGCCGGCAAGAAAACCTTTCAAGCCGTGAACCCAGCCACCACGGAACCCCTTCCCGGCGACTATCCTGTCAGTCCGTGGTCCGAAGTTGAAGAAGCCATCAACGCCGCCGCCCGGGCGGCCGAGATCGTACGAGGGTGGAGTGGATCGCGGTTCGCAGAGTTCCTCGAAGAATACGTCAAACGGGTTGAGCAGCGTGCACCTGAACTGATTGCCATGGCCAACCTGGAAACAGGCTTGCCCGTCGTCCCACGTCTGCAAGATGTTGAGATGCCTCGAACAACCAATCAACTTCGTCAAGGAGCGAAAGCCGCACGCGACGGATCGTGGGTCGAAGCGACGATCGATACCGCAAGTAACATTCGATCGATGTTCGGGCCCATCGGCCCTGTCGCCGTATTTGGTCCGAATAATTTTCCGTTTGCGTTCAACGGAATCGTGGGTGGGGATTTTGTTGCGGCGGTCGCGGCAGGAAACCCGGTGATCGCTAAGGGACATTCGTCACACCCCTCAACGACGCGATTATTTGCGGAAATTGCACATCAGGCGGCAGAAGCGACCGGAATGCCTGCGGGTTTCGTCCAGTTGATCTACCGGACGGAACATAGCGACGGCGTGAAGCTGGTCTCGCATCATTCGCTGGGTGCCATCGGTTATACCGGAGCACGTTCAGCCGGTGTCGTTTTAAAGGAAGCCGCGGATAAAGTCGGTAAGCCGATTTACCTGGAACTCTCCAGTATCAATCCTGTCTACTTTTTGCCAGGTGCTCTGTCGGAACGTGTCACGGCGTGTGCCGAGCAGTTCTCGACAAGCTGCCTGATGGCTGTCGGCCAATTCTGTACGAATCCAGGGCTGATCTTCACAATTGCCGGTCCGAATACTGAAGCTTTCATCAGCCAGGTCACGGAAAAGTTCGCGGCGGCTCCCGTCGGAACCCTGCTGAGCGAAGGGGTTCAAAAGAATCTGCATTCCGGAATCCAGACACTCGTCCGAGCTGGTGCAAAGCTATTGACCGGCGGTTCGCTGGGTGGGGGGAAGGGCTTTTGCTGTCAGAATACGTTGCTTCGCGTGACCGGCGAACAGTTCGTGCGAAGTCCAGATCTGCTTCAGACAGAAGCATTCGGCAATTCGTCGCTGATCGTTGTCGCGGCGAACGAAGCCGAGTTGCTTGCGGCGTCCCGGTGCCTCGAAGGGAATTTGACCGGCAGTGTCTATTCTGCCAACGATGGTTCCGACGATGCGCTGTATCAACAGATCACGACGATTCTCCGCCAGAAAGTCGGACGATTGCTGAACGATAAGATGCCGACTGGCGTCGCCGTTGTCCCATCCATGAATCATGGTGGTCCATTCCCGGCAACCGGTCACCCAGGTTTTACGGCGGTCGGTATTCCGTCATCCATCAAGCGATTTGCAATGCTGCAGTGCTATGACAACGTCCGACCGCAGCGATTGCCACCGTCACTTCAAAACAAGAACCCGACCGGATCGTTGTGGCGACGAATTGATGGCACATGGAGCCAGGCTGACGTCCCGACTCCAGCGACATAAACGATTGAGCGAACGACGAGGCCGCACAGCCTCGTCGCGCTTTGTTCATCCACGAAACGCCGTAGATTTCAGTCACAACAGGTTGATCGCGTTTTGACATTCCACGCTTGTGGAAGCGTTGCGTGCGGCCGTCAGAATATCGACCTGGCGAACCGTGATCGGGATTGGTGTTCCTGGTGCGGGAACGACAGGGACCAGCCGGCTCACGATTTGTTTTTGCAACATGTTTAATCCCTCTCCAGTGAGGGATGACACCTTGATGGCTTGATCTGGTAAACGGCTAAGCCATTGGTCTGGAAGATCGCACTTGTGAGCCACGACGATGGCATCCGGCCACTGCTTGAGAAGCTCGTCGTCTTCGAATGTCGGCGGCTGGCTCAAGTCGATCAAAGCCAGACGCAGGTCAGCAGCCTGTAACCGCTCGCGAGCCATTTCCATCCCCGCAGACTCTAACTCACCAGCGTCGTGTCTCATGCCAGCGGTATCCGCCAGAATCATGGGCCAACCTTCCAGGGCGGTCTCACCTGTGACGACATCTCGCGTCGTTCCCGGTTCGTTGAATACAATCGACCGCTGGTATCCGAGCAGCGCATTGATAAGACTCGATTTGCCAACATTCGGTCGACCAGTCAGCGTGACGCTCCAGGGAGTTGACAGATGCAGGCCAAAATTGGCCCACTGCAGTAGGGCGTCAACCTCATGTTGGATGGATAAGCCAGAGTCCGGATCGAATGTCTTCAGCTTCGAAAACGCGTGTTTCAGTAATCCGTTTGACTGTTCAAGAACAATCTCTGCCGTTCTTGATGTCGTTGTTTGACTGAGAATTTCCAGACATTCCATGTTTAGAATGCCGTCTGCCGAAGCGACCTGTTGATGCCAGTCGACGATGTCATAATCAGCTGCGGAGAGATCATTGAGAACTCGCTGTACCGCGGCATCGCCGCCATGACAGTGAATCTCAAGCCGGTCATTCGATGTTCGGCAAATAACCAGTTCTTCGAAATCGGAAATTCCCCATTGGCCGAACACAATTTTGTTTAAGGGCTGCTGATGAACCTGCAAATGATTCGCAGCGCGAAACAGGGATTCGATTGTAGCCGATGAGGAGCCTTCGGCATTCAAACCCAATTCTCCCGTGACGCGGATTGTGGCAACGGCCCCTCGACCGAAGGGTGTCACGACGGCGGCCGTTCGACGGTCATTCGAAGTCATAAGTTGGTGAAACCGTTGTTGTACTGCGTGAGTCACTGCTGTTTCTGCTTCCATGCGGTCAGAACCAGTCCGTGCATGCCAAGCGATGGTAATGCCAGAAAGCCAGGAAATTGAGTGCTGAGGACGGGTCCGCCTCCCCCCGTGAGAATCATCCAGGGAGAGTCAGCCGTGTCACGAGTTCCAGTAAAGTCAGGCTCACGAAGGTTTTGTTGTCGACAGATCTGCAGGACGAGTTCGCGAATCGCTCCCACCTGACCCCAGAATAACCCATTGCGAATCGCTTCCAGTGTGTTTCGACCGGGCGCCACCGGAGTGTCCCCGCCGAGATCATGCACGGGGATTAAGGGCAGGACCGCTGTGTAGTAATGCAAGGCCTTGGCCGACATTTCCAGCCCGGGAAGGATCGCTCCACCGCAGAAGACACCTGCTTTGGAAACGAAGTTCACGGTTGTTGCCGTCCCGGAATCGACCACAATGGCGGGCCGGGATGCCGGGCGCAATGTATTTGCGGCAACGGCATTTAACAGGCGATCAAGCCCAACCGTCTCGGGCGAGTCGACATCAACTGTGATCGGGATCGAAGATCGCTCACGAATGACCATCGGGGCGGGGGTGCCAATCTGCGGCCACTCTTTCAGAACACGATCGACCGCTCGAGGATTTGATCCGGCGATAATCGTCCCTTCGGGTCTCCAGCTTGCGAGAGTTTGCCAGGGGATGTCGTCATCAACAGGGATTGCAAGAAAGCGACGGCAACTTGGCCATTCTCCCGCAACATCAATCAGTTTGGAGATTGTCGAACCGCTGCGTCGATAGAACGAGCTGATTGAAGGGACAAAAAGTCCGAACTTCAATCGGCTGTTTCCAGCTTCGACCACGAGCAAAGGGAACGACATGAAGTGATCTCCGACGAAAACAGGTTTGATAAGTGATGTGGATTTCAGGGAACAAGGACTGCGAGAAACACCGGGCCAATTCTTTTATCGCGATGCGACCGCGACGGTCGCAGGAGATGGTCGCGGCGTCCCCAGGATCAACATCAGGAAAGCAATCGCGACGGTCGTCCCCGCAGCCAGAATCCACCATGCCGGAAGGTGTTCTTGAGATTCTGTCCCGACCCCCAGCGTTGCAAGCTCTTTTGTGAACGATGACACCGACAGCAAAAGTCCATTATGCAGCGAATGCAGCAACATTCCCGGCAGAACGCTTCCCGTGCGGTAGCAAACCCAGCCGAGAATGATTCCCAGAAAGCAGGTAGGAACAAAACGCTCAAAAAAAAGCGATTCCATCACGATGACGTGAAACAAACCGAAGAGACAGCCGGAAAGCACAATCGCAAGCGGCGTCGCCATTCCCGTTCTCAACGAGGTCAATAAATAGCCTCGGAAAAACAGTTCTTCGCACACGGCGGGAATCAGAGCCAGTGCGACCAGTTTGGCCGGCAGCGGAATCGCATCGAGCGTCGTTTTGATCTGTTTAAACAAATCCTTCATCACTTCAAGCCGATCAGGCGAGATCGCTTGCAGTTCCAGCTCGTACGCAAAGGGCCATAACGACAAACCGAGCAAAGCGGCGGCGATGAATGAGACCACCGACGATCCTCGCAAGCGGAACCCTTCACCCCATTCAACTCCGTTCCACCTCGCGAATAAAAGCGGTCCGATCGCAAACAAAAGTATCGTCAGGACCGCATTTCCCACCATTCGACCTTCGATCCACTGGCCAAGAAGTCGCCCGGGGAGACCGCTCAAAATCAAAAATGCAGGGAACAGCAGTGCCAGGCAAAACATTGACTGCGAAAGGGAAGCCGCTGGCCGTTGTGTCGTCGGACGACGAAACAGGTCGCCCCAGCTTCCTTCACTTCCATAAAGCACGGCATCCGTTCCAAATATTCGAGCGGCAACGGAAAGGGCCACTCCTGAATAAAGCACCGTCGACAAGAGCGCTGCGAGCACCCAGGCGGAATGAGCCCGACCATCAAAAATGTCGCGAGCTAGAATCACGATGTTCACGAGCGGCGTGACCGACATCCACCCCGTCATCTCAATTCCTGGCAGCAGGCACAGGACACCGGGGGCAAGAGAGACCAGCATGACCGGGATCAAATAAGCCTGGGCTTCTTTGAAGCTGCGGGCAAAACTGGTCAGGATCAAAATGACAGCGGCAAAGAATCCCGCAAAAACGATCAGCAAACCAAAGATTAATCCGATCATCCGCAAGTTGATCCCTCCTGGTGCGAACATCAGATGTTCCAGCCCGAGGGAATAAGCGGTGAGGACCATCGACAACAAATTGGCGATGGCCGTCAAAAGAGCGACAGCCAGCACAGCGAGATACTTGGCAAACAATAATTCGTGCCTGGGAACAGGTGCTGAGATCAACGCTTCCAACGTCCCTCGCTCACGTTCCCCCGCCGTGAGATCGATGGCTGGATAGACTGTCCCCGTGACCGTCATCAGAATTAAAATCAACGGGATCAGCGAGGCCATCGTAAACTGCGGGCCAGAATCGAGCGTGGTGATCGGCTTGGTCGTGCAGGTGATTGGAACTTGAAAAGCTGGTTCGAGTTTCCTTAAGTGCCCGACGGTCACCAAATCGTTTACGGCCCGCAACCGGTCTTCAACCATACGGCGTGCATCGATGCTGTATGGCGAAGAGGAACGGTAACTCAGCTCAAAGACCCAAGGGCCTTCCTCGTCACCCTCCTTCAGTTTGACTCCGATTTCCGCCGTTTGATCCGCAACAAAACTGCCGACGTCGACCGTCGTCTCGTGGTCATTGGAAATCATGAATTGCCAGATCGGATCTTCTGGCGTCCCCTTAGGCTCGCGATTCGCAAGCTCCTGATTCCCCGATTGCTTCGCCTGGATCACGCCACCTTCAAAGAACAGTCGACGAAAAACCCGACTGTCATGTTGATTAGCAAAAGCAATTCGATACTCCGTCTTGGCCTTGTTCGTGGCCTGCGTCACCAGCAACGTTCGAAATGTCACCCCGAGCAGCGGATAGATCAGCAACGGCATACCGATCAACGTGATAATCGTACGTCGGTCTCGCAAGATCTCTCGCAATTCCTTCTGCGCCATTCGCCACCAGCGAAGCGATGAGAAGGGACGCAACTGCCCGGCGTAGCCGGCGTAAGGTGTGACATCTGGCTGTCCGGTGCCTGTTGCCTCTTTTTCCAAAACAGATGACGGAGTCGTTGTCGAGTCATCCGAGCGATCGAGAGGTGGGTTAGTTTTCATTCGACTCACCCCCGGTCACGCTACTGGAAATCTGTTGAGGCTGTTTCATCAATTGAAGAAACATTTCAAATAACGTCGAACAGCTCGTTGTCCGCTGCAGTTCGGCGAATGTTCCTTCGTGACGTAGCGTTCCACGATGCAAAAGCCCCATTCGATCACAAATCTGCGATGCCTCATCCAATCGATGTGTCGACACCACAACAGCCTTTCCGAGTGAACGAAGATGACCGATATATTCGAAAATGACGTGCGTTCCGACAACATCCAGGCCCCGTGTCGGTTCGTCCAGAAGCATGATTGGCGGGTCGTGCATCAGTGCACGGGCAAGCGTGACCCGTTGTTTTTGACCGGTACTCAGTGTCGAGCATCTCTGGTCAATAAATCGCCGAAAATCAAGCAGATCCGCCAAAGATTCTAATCGCTCGCGAGCATAGGCCGGGTCAACACTGTAAAGGTCCGCAAAAAACAGCAGCATTTCTCGCGGCGTCAGCCATTGATACAACCCCGCACTGGCCGAAACCAGACCGATCCGGCGTTTTACTTCGTCAGGAAACTGCGAAACGTGGAAGCCGTCTACGTCAGCATCACCACTGGTCGGTTGAAGCAATCCCAGGATCATTCGAAGCGTCGTCGTCTTTCCCGCGCCGTTCGGTCCGAGAAGGCCGTAAACCTCACCCGCCTTCACTTTAAATGAGAGATGGTCGACCGCGACAATTGTCTTGCCGCCTGAATTGAAGTGACGAGTCAAATTATCGACGGTGATCATCTTCCATCCGCATTGATAGTGGCACAAGCGCCGTCACATAATAGCGAGTCTTTCAGGATGCCGCGAACGATCGAAGTCAAACGTTAACGGTTGAATTCGCTGATTATTCTGGGACTTCCAGGCAACTCGCGTGGAACGTTCGTAAATTTCAGTCACTTGAATATCACGCAGCACAAACCACTGTCGTTTGAGCCCTTCCCGAACCGCCCCCGCTTCGGAACTCATCGACAGCCCCTCCGTCAGAAGTCCTTCACAACATCCGCAGGATTGGCGATCGGAAATGGATCAAAGTATTTTGATTTTCTGACTGGGGATATCTTCAAAACGGTTACGGAGAGGCATAGAATCGCAATTCTCTCCCTGCAATTGGTTTTGTCCGAGGACTTCCCGCTGATGCTGACTTACGCTCGCAGAATCGCTTTCGTTGTACAATTTTTTTTATTGGCAGAGATTTCTGACGGACAAGATCAGAACGCTCCTGTCAGCTCCCAGGCGGTCGTCCATTTCACGTTTGCGGAAGAGACCGGGCCAGCGAAGGATTCAGCGACCGTCGGACAGGTCTCTGATGAGGGAAAACTGATCAATGATCCAATTCGAGTGGCAAGCCCGTTCTGGAATCAAGCCGGCAAAAAGGCTCTGCAACTCGATGCCTCCAAGCGTCAATATGTCGAAGTGGCTGATGGTGCAGATGTTGATGCACCTGTCGGAGTCACCGTCGCCATGTTTGTGGTGAATCTCACAGAACCTGCCGACACTTCCTACCACGGACTTTTTGCGAAGCGGGGTATGACAGACGGCAAGACATCAACGAATTACGGGATCAACTTTGTTGCGGCGGGCGACAACTTTCAGGTTTATATTCACGATGGAACAGAATATCGCGTGGCAACATATGGATCGAAAGAGGCGATCCCGTACCGCAAATTGACGTATATTACCGCCACTTACACAGCCGGGGACGCGCCGGGACAGGACGCAGATACGGATGTGGATGATGTCCGGATGCAGTATTTTATCAACGGCGAGCCCCTCATCCCCAAGTCCGCCACGAAGGGCTTTATCAACGGTAACGAAGCGTGGACCCTTGATGTCAATCTGGCGGGACTTGTCAACAATATTCCACTGTCAATTGGCAGTAGTGAAGTTGGAGGAGAATATACAAGCTGCGTGATTGGTGATTTTCAACTCTTTTCGCGAGCACTTTCGGCCGAAGAAGTCAAAAAACTGTTTCTCGAAGTTGCCGGTCAAAACGTCAACGAACTGATCGCTGCCGACAAGCCCGCCGCTCAAACAATCCCGGTCATCAGTAATCTCTCTCAACCGGGACTGCAGACAGGTCACACAACACAATTGGTGATCAACGGGGTCGAACTCGGACCTGAGTCGTCAATTTTGTTTCCTGTTCCAGAACTCAAGTTCAATGTTGTCGAAGGGTCAACTCCAAATCGACTTGTTGTCGATGTCACAATTCCCCCTGAAACCGTACCTGGGATCTACCCGATCTGGGTCAAATCCAAATCAGGAATCAGTAAGTCGGTCCCGTTGGCCATCGATCGGTTGGCGCAAGTCGCAATGGGAAGTTCGATCGACAAGCCAGCGACACTCCCGGCAGCATTTTTTGGAAGTCTGTCTGGTGCCCAACAGCAATCGGTTTACTTCACAGGAACAATGGGCCAGCGAGTTGTCGCTGACGTCGAGCTGAAAAGATTAGGTGGAACAGCCAATCCCGTGATTGAGATCAAATCACCGTCAGGAACACCGTTGAAGATTGGCTGGGGAGAAAGCTCTCTTCGCGGAGATGCACGGACTGAATTGATATTACCTGCAAACGGCGTCTACTCCGTTGAATTGCACGATCTGACCTTTAACGGGCCGGGGACATCCCCGTTTCGAATCAAGGTCGGCGACCTTAAACTGGTCGACGGAATTCTTCCTGCTGCGGCGAGTCCCGGTCAGGTCGAAATCGAGCCGGTCGGAACGGGATTCACGACGGGAACCAGGCTCGCAGGGATATTTTCAACCCAGACAGCAAGCAGTGCCGGTTTTTTGTCACTCGCCCTGGAGGCAGGATTCGCGGGAAGCGTTCCGTCCATCGCGTTAAGCTATGGAATCGAACTTGTGGAAACGCCTCCGGCCGCCGATGGCGCTCTGCAATCGATCGACGCAACATTCACTCCACCATCAAAAACAACCGTTGCCATCAGTGGACGAATCGCAACCAAAAGCGAACGGGATACTTATCTCGTCAACGTCTCAGCGGGTCAGAAATTGAAGCTCACGTTGCAAAGCGATTCGCTGAATTCCACGCTCGAAGGGGAAATCAGAGTGCTGGGACATCCTGGCGGTAATCTGCTGTCGCAGACGAGCGATCAGCCTGCGATTGGCGATCCGACCCTGGAATTCAGTGTTCCTGCCGGTGTCGGCCAGATTCAAATTCAGGTGCGAGACTTGTTCGGACGTGGAAACTTGCGGTCATTCTACCGACTCGTGATCGAACTGGCCGACCAGCCACGATTCGGCCTGGCACTCAATACACCCAACGTTAATCTCCCTGAAGATGGGTCTGCGATTGTTGAACTGCAAGTTAATCGCTTGGGATACAACGGACCGATCAAACTGAGTGTCGTCGGTGACGATTCCGTCAACGTTTCTCCTGACCAGATTCCGGCCAACCAACAGGGAAAAATCCTGTTGAGACTCGTTCGAAACATGACCAATCAGGGGTCGACAGGCTCATTGTTGCGTCTTGTCGGCGAATCCATCGGAATCGAACCATCGATCAAGCGGACAGCCACCCTGCAAACCGGGGTCGTTGCCCCCACGTTCACCGATACGATGGCCATGGGAAAATCACGACCTTCAGGCTTGTCCCTGGAATTATTGCAACTCCCCACAGTCCTCTTCCGAGGTGTGACTTCGGAACTGGGTTTCGTTGTAAAACGTCACCCAGGCCATCCCGCTGCGACTTTACCGGTCAAACTGGTGCTCGATTCCACGGAACCTGTCCGTAAGCGAGATCCCAATAATCCTGCTGCAGGAACATTTCCAGTCGTCTCCATCCCGCTTCGTTTGATCCTTCCCACGGAGCCCGAACAGTCATCCGTCAAGCTTTCGGTTCCGTTGGAAGTCGCTGAACCTGCCATCAACTTTGTGCTCAAAGTGGAATCAATTCCACACCCCTACTCGGATCGCGTCCTTTCCTCCGCGTTCTCACAGCCATTTCGCGCCGAGATTAAGAACGCTGTGACGCCAAAGATCGACGATGGATCACTCGCGTTTGCCGGGGAAGTCGATCACAAACTCAAAGGAATCCTTCAGCGGACGGCTGGATTTACGGGCCCCGTTGAAGTCACGCTTGTTGGCCTTCCAGCAGGATATTCCGTTCAGCCTGGCGTCGTTGCAGCCGATCAAGATGCGTTTGAACTGGTCGTTCGAGGCCCGAAGGTCGCCGCCGAAACACCCGTCGCCAACGTCAAATTGCGCGTCACATCGGCCGCCAGCCTGCTCGTTCCTGAAATCCCGGTCAACCTCAAGTCCGTACCTTGATCTCGTCGAGGCCAACTCGACGCACGACGTACGCTTATTTGTTTTCATACACGCAATTCGCCTAGCCAAACGGTCACGGCCTGGCCGGCAAGCATCACTCGATCGCCATCTAATGTCAGCCGCAGTACGCCTCCTCGAGCGGAAATCTGGTTTGCCATCAGCCGAGTCCGCTTGAGTCTCGCAGCCCAGTACGGAGCTAAGCAACAGTGCGCTGAACCACAGACAGGATCTTCATCCACGCCGACAGCCGGAGCAAAGAATCGCGAAACAAAATCAAATTCGTCATTGTCCGCCAGCGATGTGGCAATGACACCGCGAACCGGCAGTGTCCCCAGTTTCCGAAAGTCCGGCTTCATGGATCTGACCGTCTCCGCCGATTCAAATACGGCGAGATAGTCAAAACAACTGCGTGCTAAATAGACCGGCTCAACACCAAGAAAATTCGATAGTTCGGATGATATTTCTACTGCAGTCGCCGGAGTTGCCGGAAAATCAAGCTCAATAAAGTCTCTATCTTGTGTACAGGTGAGTACGCCACTACGAGTTTGGAAACATATAGGCATTCCCTGTGGAACAAGATCGGACGACCATAATACGTGTGCTGTTGCTAAAGTCGCGTGACCACAGAGATCGACTTCCACAGTGGGTGTAAACCATCTTAATTCGAATGCGTTCTCTCGTCGCCGAACGAAAGCCGTTTCCGAAAGGTTCATTTCTGCTGCCACGGATTGCATCCATCTGGAGTCGGCTGCTTCGTCCAGCCAACACACAGCAGCCGGATTTCCCTTAAATGGCCGATTTGTAAATGCATCAACCTGCCAACACTTGATACCGCGCATTATTCTCTTTCAAAAACTTAATTTGGATCATTTGTATAATTCGGGGCAAAGCTTCTTCTGAATCAGAACTTACCCAAGAAATAACGCCGAACTCAGGCATATACTCTACCACGAGGTCAAGTGCATGCACCGAAGGCTCTAACTTAACTGCCGATGAGACACCTATTCAATTTCAGAAACTCAGGTCACAAATTCAGCATTTGTAACTGAACAGGGTAAGTTTTACCTTTGATTACTTGACTCTCGATCGTAACTTTTATCTAATCTAACCTTCACACATTTTTAATGGAGACACGCCGTGGCGAAAAAGGCATCAAGTATTGATTTTAATATGTCCGAAACCATTCGGGAGATTCTGACGGAAAATCCTAAATTGGGTCCAAAGGAAGTCACTGACGCCATTTTGGCTAAGCATCCCGGCGCAAAAATAAACAAGAACAGTTTCTCAGTTGCGTTTTATACGGGCAGAAAGAAACTCGGTATCAAGTCCTCATCCGGTCGAGGCAGAAAAGTCGGCGTGCGGAAATCACTTTCGACCTCCCATCCAAAAGTCGATCTCGCAAGACTTCAAGCAGCTGCCAAGGTCCTTAGCGAAGTCGGTGGTGCCGAGGCCGCTCTGGAAGCCATCAAGCAGGTCCAGGCTGTCCAGGTCAAGTAGTTGAACGCGACTCTGGCCCCTGACTCCGCCACTGGAGGACCGTGTTCGATCATCCAGTGCTTTTAGAAGTCTGTGAAAAGTCTGAAGAGCTTGAAAGACCGCGTCTCCAAATAGCCTCTGGCGCCATGACGCCCAATCTCCACTTCGGATTCGGCGGTTTGACGCAACGCGACACGACGGATCGTCCCAAGAAATTTATCATGGAGCCATTCGTTGTGTAACGAGCAAGTCCTATTCGTGCCTGTGGGCAAACAGAGGTAAGTTTCTGAGCCCCTTTCCCTCAGCGATCGATTCTCACTCCCTTGTCCACATCGGCTTTGAAATACACAAAAGCGGCCTGATCCAGATGAGTCACGACAATCATGTCGTGACTTTGTTCATTTAACATTTCTGTAAATCCAAACGAATTGAAGCCCCGGCTCCACTGTCGACCCGAGTACTCCCTAAGTTAATGTGTTCGATCTGAAGCAAAGTCGAATGATTCGACAAACCCGCATGACCACCCCCGCAGACGGGGGGTGGGGTATCGTTGAGTCGCCTGCCGCACCCTAAATCTCATCGCAAATCTCTTCGATGTCATTCCCCTTTGGCCAACAATGGCCAAGTTTGGGCAACTATGCGAAGGCTGTTCCCGCATCGCGACCCCACCCCCCCTGCGGGGGTGGTTAACGGGCCTTTGCCCTACAGCCCGCATCAAAACCAAAGAAACAATTATTTCCAAAGGGGGTT
>CAIULL010000094.1 GCA_903899985.1 uncultured Schlesneria sp. | reverse complement strand
GTGAAGGGTGAAGGGTGAAGGGTGAAGGGTGAAGGGTGAAGGGTGAAGGGTGAAGGGTGAAGGGTGAAGGGTGAAGGGGGCGGTGTCGTTCTTCAGTCCCATTGGTCCCCTGTGTCTCATCTGTCCCATTCTTTTTCTGATGCGATAAAAACTTTTGTAAAAATTAAAAAACACGCCAAAACATATTGACAGAAGTTGCCTCAGCAGGCATAATCCACCCCGTCGCCACTCCGGTCATAAAGGTTTACCAAAACCCGCTGGAGGGCTGATCTGCGTTCACGTCCGACTTTTCAGGGCGTGGATGCTGGTCAGCCTTCTGCGGGTTTTTTCTTTTTCAGGAGTGGATTATGAAGCGATCGAGGATTGTGTGGGGGTTGTTTGCTGCGGCGCTGGTCAGCGGCCTGGTGTTTGTCGCGGTCTCGGATGCCACGGTGGTGCCGATGGTGGCCAAGGGGGCGGGGCCGGGTGGAGTGCAAGTGACGACGTCGGGGTGGCTGGCCTTGTTAACGTCGGCACTCGGAGCCGGCGGATTTACATTGGCCGGGATTGTGACGGCGGTCGCCAGCCGGTTCGGGATTTCTCTGCCGGGTCAATCGTCCGAACACCTGATCTCGGAAGTGGTCGAGTTGACCGCATCGTTTACAGCCTTGATGCGAGACAGGTCAAACCGGGCATATCAGCGGCGTTTCTTTTTCGCGCTGGTTGATTCTGCCAGCCTGATTCAAGGGTGCGAAACATCTCATGAGGCAGGGGTGATTCTGATCAAGTATCACGGCTATGCCGAGCCGGTGTCCCCCGAAAATCGACCTCAGTAATTCGGTCCCTGACTTCGTCAATGAATGAAGCGATTTGAAGGGGTCGTGAACGCGGTGCCGACTTGAGCTGCCATTGCGTCGAAGTCTTCTCCGACACAGTGGCTTGACCATGTCGCGCCGCCAGCGAAGAGCACTGCTTGACCGGGTACGGTCAAGCAGTGGCACAGGACACGGGATGTGAATTCCCGTTTGACCGGTGACAACTCCTTCGTTGCGTTGCCGATCAAAATCTCTTTGTTAACTCAACATTTTCTCGCCACAGTGGCGTGGAACGGAAAACATTGTGTTTCGAAACTGGCCTTTATTTTGTCTTGTCCTGATCAGTGGCTGTGGTCCATTGATTTCACCAGCACCGGTCAATCCAGACGTCTTCCCCAGCGTTGTGGAAGATCGGGCGACAGCGGCGGAGATCTGGCACGCACTCGCTAACGCCGTCGAATGTCATTCGATCGCTTCATCACAGCGACTGGCCCAATTTGTCGTGGTGCTGACCCGTAACGGCGACTTGTCGCCCGATGATGTTGCCGCGTTTGACAAAGCCTTTCCGGGCGCTGCGAAGTCGGATCGGCCGCTCAGGGCTGAAGACGCCGTGAAACTGCGAACGCTTCAGTAAGGGGCAGAAAGAATGGGACTGATGGGACCTATGGGACCTATGGGACCCATGAAAAAAGCAGTCGCATCAGTCCCATGTGTCCCATCAGTTTCATTTCTTCGTCTTCCAAAAGGTCAACGATGACAATAACAAACAATCAGACTTACCCTGCCAACTTTGTTTCCGGATGGATCCGCGATCCTCAGCGGGTCGCGGCGGTCATTGCCGAACGCCAGTCGCGGGGCGATGCCGTGATGTCTTCGACATTCACGGAACGGCATGCTCAGGATCTGCCAGGAACCTGGGAACGGATGAAAGCTCGTGGCATCACGGGTGTGTTTTTACGTGACCGCGAACAATCACTCTTCGGTCACTATCGCCGGCCGTTTCTGCAGCGGGCTGGGACATGTGTCAGCCGTGGTATGTGTCGCGGCATTCAGACGTCGCTCGACGTTGCCATCGCTGATCACTTTGAGCTGTTAAAACCAGTCGAAGTGTCGTTCGCACCGATTTATTCGATGGCGCGACATGAATGTGGTCATGACCGCTGCGGCGCGGGTGATGGAGCGATCCTCGCCGATGCGGCTCGGGCCGTTCACGATTACGGCGTTGCCACGACGGCCCTTTTTCAGGGGCTGAGCGAAGATGCGGTGGAACGGTTAGCGGTTCAATATGCCGCCCCGGGAGTGGGGACGCCGGATCCTTGGCTGTTGGCAGCCAAAGGGCACACGAGTGCCACGTTCTGGCCTGAAACGCTAAGCGTGTTATTTGATTGTCTGGCTGCCGGTTATGCGGTCCCTTATGCCCACAACTATGTCACAGGGCGTCCGAATGGAAAGGGGATTTCCGATCTGGGGGTGTTCGGTCCTCATTGCCGTTGCTTCGTCGGCCTGTTTATCGACGAGAACGGTGAGACCCAGCTGGAATCCTCCGAGTCCTGGGGTCGATTTCCGGCCGGACAGCCAAACGATCTGGATCAGACGATGCTGGTCGAGCAGATTCCGCAAATCACGCTGCGATACGCCGGAGGTGAGAAGCGGCTTGCACCGGGTGACGTCGGGGTGAACGCGAAACGCTTCTGGGATCAGATCCAGTCGGGTGGCGAAGCCTGGGCGGTCGGGCCGCCCATGTTTGAAGCGCAGTCGGTGAGTGACGTGGTTCCCCGGGGCTGAAGCGAAGCAGGGGACAGATACGACGGATGTGACCGTCAGGACTTATTAAAGAGGAGTTGAAATGAAAGGTTTTGTCATGGTTGTTGCGACGGTGGTTTTGATTTTGTCGGGATTTGTGCCGGATGAGTGTTCTGGCCTTGATGGCCCCGTTCAGGGGGCCATCCGCAGAAGGGGATCGGGGACTGGTTATCGGAAGGCTGTCGCCGCCGTTGCTGTCGCAAGGACGGCGCTTGAGATCGCTGATGAACGGCCGATTCTTCCCGATACGCGGATGCGGCAGACAATGTCCGAGTCTGCGACGCGATCCATCCAGGAGGAATCGCGTGCGAGGGGATTACAAGGAAAAAATCTGACCTCCATGCGGATGGAATTTCCGGACTCGGTCGTCATCAACGAGACCTTGCCGGCTCAGTTGGTGATCGGGCATTGGGCTTACGGATGTCTGGCGGGTGACAGGCTGGAACGCGATATTCGCCGAGTGCTTACACCCCTGGGCTGGAAGATCGGCAATTCGATCGGCGATGCCATTCAGTTTATTCACCTTCCTCAAACCGAGCCCTGTCCCAGGGTGACGCTGTATCAGAACGGTGTGATCCTGAAGTCATGGGAGGGTTATCAAGATCCGGCGTTTCTTTCGAACGAATTACGTCGGGCCTGGGACGCGGCTCCGACTCCACCTCAAACGTTGGCGACATCTGGACCTGCCGGTGTTATTCACGCTCGTCCGCAGATTCAGTCTGTCTTCGACTGGTGGAGAAAAGAGATCGGCGACGGCGTGACGGGGTCAGTCAACTGGGATCGGACCGGGGCGCAGACGTTTCCGTTGCTGGCACAAGGTGACTGGTCGGCCATGGCGCTGTTTGGCAAGTCGGGCCGAATCGAAGTTTCTGCCTATGGTGCCAGGGGTTTGCCGGTCGATTCGCTCGGTTTCGGTTACCGGGTGATTGGCGACGACATGTCGTTTGATTGTGATCCTTTGCTGGTCAGGGGACTGGCCGCGCGGTTGGGTGCGGGTTCGAAACGAGTGTCGTCGAAGGATGGGACTTATGGTGCAGAAGGGACCGATGCGAGTAAAGACGTGATTCCGGCTCGGATGGGTTTGTTTGGGATCTGGACCGTTGCGACGGTGGTGCGCGACATTTTTGCTCTGTTGAATCCGACTTGCGACTTGCAACTGGGTGGGAATGTTGCAGCGACGTGTGTGCTGAAGGGTGACACATTGTCGATCGACTTTCAGCAGTGTCCCTCGGTCAAGCTGGTGGCCTTATTCACATTTCAGTTGAGTGTGAAGCGAGTCGAGATCACAGAGCAGTCGGTCCGGGTTGTGTTTAGTGGCTCGCGACTGGTGAAAGAGCGGACGTTTCAGGTGCAGTAACGCTCAACGGGTTTTAATCGCGAGATTGATGGAAGTTTTAAGGCTCGATTTCAACGGGAATCGGGATTGTTCGCAAACAATTTTTACAAAGGTGTAAACAAATGACTCCTGATGCAACGTCGTTAAGCTGGTGGGTCACTCAAATTGGTCCGTCCGGGATGATCATCTTTCTCTTCTGGCGAGTGCTGTTGTTTCTGAAGCCAATTGTGCTGGATCTAGTGCCGTACTTCAAAGACCTGCTGATGGGGCACATCCGGCTGATGAGTTTGATGGAAACTCATCTGACGAATGGTGCGGTGACATTGAAGAAGGTCTCGGAGACTCAGGATGGTCATGGTGTGTTGATCCAGAGGATTCATGACTCCGTGGTCAAGTGAAAACGGAAATCAGGGGAGGATGATCCATGGCGACATATTACGTCGATCCACTGAATGGATCGGACAGCAACAACGGTTCGTCAATCGCATTGGCATTCCGGTCGACGGCGAAATGCGAAACCGTGGTTGCTGCCGGCGACACTGTGAAGCTTCTGGCGACGAAGACCGAGTTTTTGACGAGTGCGAACACGATCACACTGTCGGCAAGCGGAGGGGTTCAAAGTCCCATCTATTGGGTTGGTTGCGATCCCTCGGGAAATGCGTTGCCTGACGGATCGTATTACACCATCGATGGCTCGGGAATGACGATCGGTAAAGACATCCTTAATACGGGATCACAAACCTATCGCATGTTTCGTAACGTCCTGTTTGCCAATTCCATGCGGTTTGCGATTTCATGCTCGAATGACCCTTCGAGCACAATCCAATTCGACCTGTGTTCAATCACGAACCCAAAGTCGGCAGGGTTCGGGGTGAATGCGGGGTCCAACGGAATAGGGTATCTGGCGACAAATTGTGTACTGACCGGCTCGGGCGCCAGCGGCTCACAGAAGCTGACGTCCGGCAACACAAATCGCAACGACGTCACGCTTCAGGGATGCGTCGTCTCCGGATTCAACGTTGTCTTCACGCAGAGCGGAACGAACGGAAGCAATCCGGTCTACGGGAACGTATTCGCAAACAATGGAACGGTCTCGCCTGGGACGCTTTATAATGGGGGCCAGTGGTTTGTTAATAACGTGTTTTACAATAACTCATTGTGCGTAGGGATTAGTGACAGAACGATCACGGGTGGGGTAAGAGGGTGTTTTGTTGTTTCAAACACCTTCGTCAACTGCGGGACGGCAATCTCAGGAGTTGACTCCACGTCGTTGACTTATATGAACGTTTACAATCACTACTACAACAATAACGCGAATTACGCTGGCGGAAGTATCACACAAGGGTCTCACGAAATCGGTGGTGATCCGCTGTTCAATTCACCCGGTACGCTCGATTTCCGGCTCAAGTCAGGCAGCCCGTTAATCGGGGCTGGACCCCGCGGTGCAAACATTGCGGGGCTTGCTCAGATCGGCGGTGGCAGCAGCAACGTACCGATCATTGGAGAAGGGCTGGTGTTCTGATGCCGGGTTATAAGGGTGATATCGTTGTTGGATCGACGTTGTATTTCTCGTTTAATACGAGAGATTCCAGCGGGAATCCTGTGACGCTGGCGGGAACTCCTGTCGTCAGTGTCTTCAAAAATGCGGGCACCACGGCGTGTTCAACGCTTCCCTTGCTGACCGTCAACAACGGCCAGACAGGTCGGCATACGGTGACTGTGAATACCGGCGTCGACACGACGTTTTATTCTGCCGGAAACGACTATTCAGCCGTGCTGACGTCAGGAACCGTAAACGGGATCTCTGTCGTCAGCGTCGAGGTTGCCAGCTTTTCCATTAACAATCGGTCCGAGGGGGCGGTGTTGACCGCGGTAGGAAGCCCGCTGCAGGCGGCGGCGTATGTGGCACCGACGATACCTCCGACGGTGGTGCAGATCCGGCAGGAGCTGGATACGAATTCGGCGCGTTTGTCGAATCTGGACGCAGCGATTTCCAGTCGATTGGCAACGAGTGCGTACTCGCCATCCCCAACGGTGTCAGCGATTCAATCAGGTCTGGCGACTCATAACGATGTGACGGCGATCGAAGCGGCGATCACCGCTTTGGGGACACCGCTGCAGTCGGCGGCGTATGTGGCACCGACGATACCACCGACGGTGGTGCAGATCCGGCAGGAGCTGGATACGAATTCGACACGTTTGTCGAATCTGGACGCAGCGATGTCCAGTCGATTGGCAACGAGTGCGTACTCGCCATCCCCAACCGTATCAGCGATTCAATCGGGCCTGGCGACTCATAGCGATGTGACGGCGATCGAAGCGGCGATCACCGCTTTGGGGACACCGCTGCAGTCGGCGGCGTATG
>CAIULL010000093.1 GCA_903899985.1 uncultured Schlesneria sp. | reverse complement strand
TGAAAAACACTACAAAAAAGGGAACTTGGCCAACTTTTTTGGTGATGTTCGCCGAGACGTCAGGATTGGGATTGGTGGGCCTCGAAGACTCGACCGTGCCTTACGAATCTGCGAAACGAATGAACCTGGTTTAAGTTGGCCAACTTGGCCAACTCGCTTTCGAGGATAACGATGCGCGTTTTATTTGGGTTTCCGTGGGCATTGAAGACTCGGCCTCGCTCCACGCTTGGCTGGTGACCTCATCCGGGTTCCATAGTTGCGCAACAGCCGTCATTCGAGATCAGCGGCGAGAGGCGGTCGTTATGGTCTTGCATCAGCATCGAGCAAGACGTCAGCCTTTGAAATGTTGGGAAAGTTCTTTATTCCGCTAATGTCGCGCAAAAGATCTCATCGTCGCGCAAACTTTTAACGCTGATGAGATCGGGCTGAACGCCGATCTGGCTGCGCCGTTGGCTTCGGATTAAACGAAAAAGCGGCTTGGTACTGGATCGATGGCGACGAGTTTTACTCGGACGATTTCCTGATGACTTCCGATCAGGTAAACTTCTTAAACACAGTTCACTCGCTCCCGTAGCTCAGCTGGATAGAGCGACGGTTTCCTAATTCAGTCGGAAAAGCGCAAAAAGCGTTAGAAATACCGTGTTTCGTAGCGTTAAAAAGTTTTTGGAATTTTCCGAAAACCCTTCAAAACCCCCGCGTTTACCTCGCGAAAGTGGTCGCGACCACTCCGCTTGAGCAATAGATAATTGATCCATTACGGAATGTGAACGGACATGTTTAAAGGTGACGGCCAATGAAGCGGGACATGGACTTGATTCGGAAGATTGCCTTCGCCCTCGAAGAGTCCGGTCCAACAGAATCGACGGATATCGTGGTCGACGGATATTCCGACGAGTTGATTGCGTACAATTGCGAGTTGATGTTAGACGCTGGATTGATAGTCGTGCGAGACGCAGAGAAAATCCACTCGTTTTACTTGTCGCGAGGAACAACGAGACTAAGTTGGTCGGGCCACGAATTTCTTGACGCTGCACGAAATGATACGGTATGGAATAGCGTTACGGGAAAGGTCAAATCGACCGCCACAACGATGACGTTCGACGGACTCAAGAGCCTACTCCAACAAGCTGGGCAACAGGCTTTGAAACACGGAGCGGATTGGCTTTTGAAGACTGATTGGCAATGGGTTCAGTACTTCCCGTTGTCGTAAACGAAAAGAACCCCGCAAGCCATCGCCTGCGGGGTTCTTTTGTTGCTGGTCGATCAGTCCGCCAACTTGTCAAGAATCCAGTCGGCCCCGTCTTCATCCGTCTTTCGCAGGTCTTCAATCTGCTTGATGATCGCTTTCAAGACTTCATGTCGTTTCACCTGTTCGGCCAAACTGGCATCTACCTCTTGCGTCGTCATGTTGTCCCTTTCGTTGGTCGGCTAAAACTCAACCCGCTTCGTTTCAAGCCATTCCATCAAGTCGGAATACCGATACCGGATTGCTGGCAGTTTATAAAAAGGCGGTTGTCCGTATTTTTGTCGCTGTCGCCAGTCTTGTAGCGTGCGAAATGACACTCCCAGGATTTTCGCCGCTTCGGTTTCCGTCAGCATGGCGTTCGGTTTCTGGTCGGATTTCGTCATCGCTTCACGCCCCTGTCTATTCCGCTTCGCTCTCCGTCATCGGCTTCAATGCAACCGTCCAGGATCGCGGAACGTGGGCCACTCTGTGACGTTCCCGGTTTTCGGTAATCATCGTCTCTTCGGCTTCCTTCCGCGTGAAGCCAGTGTTGACACATGGCGGAAACGCTGCCGGATCTTCTGGTCGATCCTCGTGATTGATATTCGACAAAAAAAGGATCGTTGAATTCGTCATGACGACGGCCCATCTATGGCGTTGCCTCGATTGCAATGATTTGTTGTAGGCAATCGCGAATTGCCTTGATACCTCAAAACTAAAGCCGCTCGTGAGGCTTGGCGGACATGATCCGGGGCCGTTGGGATGCCAGTTGGTGACGTTGAGTGTCACAACTCCCCATGTGTTCGGGTTGCCCGTTGCTGCCGTTTGCTCTCCTGGTCGCGTAACGGTTCCAAAGGAGACGGCCTTTTGCGGTTCAGTCGAAAGATAACTGTGCATTGAAAATTCCCTTACAAGTTGAACGTTCAAGAGCCTCGAAATGAGCGATACGGCAAGGATGAAATTCGGTGCCGTTTCGTGGACGAATCCAGCTTTGAACGTGAAAACGCCGATTGATTGAAAATCGAGTGATTGCGGCCCGTTATTCGTCCTGCTGGTCAATCCGTGGTATCGGCCAGTTGCTCGGGCGGGGTCATCATCAGCATGATCCCACCGCCAGATTCTTCCGTGATTAATTCGAAATAGCAGATATTGCGAACGTGATTCGCATGGGCAAGACATGAAAGGCGATCGACAACCAAGTGAGCTTGATTGTCTGCACCAATCTCATCGACCAATTCACAACCGCAAAAACTGCAATGCGGATCGGCTGCTACCAGTTCAGCCCGTAGCCTCTTGCGTTTATCGTGTTCCTTGAATCTCGCTACCTGTGCCTTACGTCGCTTGACGTACGCGGCCCCAGCTTTCGTCAATTCAATTCTCATTTCTCCAATGGCGTGCATGTCTTGCAATGCTGGCGACGAAATAACGACTTGTGAAATCATGCGTGAAACTCCTTTGGGTTTGGGCGCAACGGTAGCGCAGAAAACGAAGTGATCGCAGAATCAGAACCGACCGATGGCAACCGCTGCCCGGTCGTAGTCAAAAAAACAACCCCTCGCGGGTTGCTATGTCTGCCAAGACGAGCATGTCCGCGAGGGGTCGAAGTGAATCAGATTGTTTTGCGTGAAATTGCGTTCGCGCTCGTCTTGGCGACGGAAACATTAACCGCGAGTAATCCCATTGTCAAACTCGTTTACTAAAAAACGATATTTAAAACGAAATGGACGGTTTACTTTTGAATGAGGCTTACCTAAATCAAACGCATGGCAAGAAACGAACACACTCCCGAAGACATTGAATTTATCGCCGCAGAACTGATTCGTTCTGGCGAATTGCTTAAGTCCGTCGCGTCCGAAATGCGACGGGTCAACATGCCGAACATGCTTTTACATTCGACGATGTATCAGAACGTGCATCTGCCAGCCACAATTGAATTCGCGATGAAGGTAGAGCTAGATTCAGTCTCGCAAATTCGCGCCCATGTTGGCGGAATTGCATCCCGCGTTGAGACTCGGAAGAAATACCACGCAAGCCAAAAGTTGAGTGAGTCCAGTACGAAAAAACCGAAAGCGACGAAGAAAAAGCCGCAGTAAACAGCCTGCCATACTTCAACCTGCTGTTCTGGCGTGTCGGTTGCTTCTGCGAGTGCTCTGGCTTGGCCTTCGTTCGTTGGGAGTATTTTGATTTGGGAACAATTTGTTCCCAAATTATTCACGACTTCCGCAGCGTCAATCAGGTAATCAACGATACGCTTCGAACGGTTCCATCGCTTCTTGCAATACTCTTCGAACGTGGCGTAATCCGTTCGATATTCTCGATTGTCCCTGATTGCCCCTCTTGGTGTTTCATCGCCTTCAGTCGTTTCAATCTTCTGCTCGCGTGGCTTGGCTGGCATCGTCGCAACTTTGCCTGTGCTGGTTGTGTATTTCACTTCTGAAAAGGTGTCGCTTTGCGACGCCTTTTTCGAACTCTCAAACCCCTCTGATGTAAAACTGCAATTGCACCTGGGAGTGGGAACAAATTGTTCCCAAACACACGACGAAAACAGATTGACCACAATTTGTGGTCATCGTCCGTGATGCGTTCAACAGCGTTTCATCTGTTGGCTTGCCATTTCACGTCTAAATTCGCGAGACTGCCTGACATCAGAGCGAACGAAACCAATTAAACGGGAGGGCCAACCGTGGGATATCTCTTCACTACGCAAGTCGGAACATGGGTAATCCGCAATTCTCCGCATTATCACAACAAATGGGAGCTTGTTTGGTGCACATCACAGATCCAGCAGGCGTTTGGAACGTACCACACTCCAGAACTCGCCGCTGGTGACGTTTATACTCAAACTACCGGGTGCTCTACGTGGGACAGTTTGCCAATACTTTCGATTCCCCCAGAGATTGAAGGCATTCCCAACTGGGAAAGACAAAACTACCGTCAGTGATTCCGCCCGATTCAATGAACCGATCAAATAAAACGCGAGCCGACATGAAGTAGCCTCTCGCACGGCCAATAATAACCGCTGTTTTACTGTCGTCGTGACAGCCAATATTAGCTTCAGCCAGTTCCAGTAATTCACGCACAACGGACATTACGAATTCAGAATCCATTAAAGACACTCCTTTGAAAAGCGGAACACAAGGAAGTGGGCAAGCCACCGTTTTAGACGGCCTGCCCGCTCAAAAAAACGCTCGCCACCGCTGCAAGGTAAAAGCGATGGCGAGCAACCGGATGCAACAAGCGTCCGGCCTTACTCCAGAGAATTGGCTTGATTGCGTGCGTTTTCTGCCTGACGTTTGGCAACCTGTTTCTGCCCCTTGGCGGCTGCTACCAGACGGTCCAGGGTGGCTTGAACGTTGTCCTGAGCATCGGCGGTGTTAGCCAGTCCCGTCAACACATCATTCAGGGCTTTCACTGTATTGGCGTTGATCTGTCCCTGCTTACCAGCATTGTTGACAACTTCTTTCCCAACGTTCACTTGGGCTTTCTGCAATTCCCCGTCTGAGAAATTACCGTTTTCAGCGTCTCGGGCTGCTTGGTTCTTCGCTTTCTGCATTGCTGCTTTCTGATTGGCGAAAAACTTATCTAAGGCTGCTTTCTGTCCGGGTGCCCCGATATTCTGTCCCTGCGTTGCAAGTGCTCTGTCTCGCTCCATTTGTTCGGCTTGGGCTTGCTTCATCCGGTCTAGCTGGAATTGCTTGAATACCTTTTGTGGATCTTGCTGTTGAGTGAACTGCTTGGCGTCAAACTTCTGAGCAACAGCGTCGGCCATTACTTTGGTTTTGTTGATCCGTTCCTCTTCAGCTTTCAACTGTGCGTTTATCCCGGCAATCTTTAAGTCATTCGTAAGCTTGTTCTGTTCTCGGTCGAACCGCCCGGTTTCCTCGATCCCCTTTTTCCGCAGGTCGAATAGGAGCTTGTCCTCATCGCCTTTCAACTTGGTCAGTCGTTTGTCACGCTCAAGGGCATCGCCACCG
>CAIULL010000092.1 GCA_903899985.1 uncultured Schlesneria sp. | reverse complement strand
CTCATCGTCCTACACATCTTGTCGTGCAAAAAAAATCAGCGTTCTTGGGCCCCGGGGCCAAACGTGTTCCACGCAAGGGACAAATCGTTGAGTCGCTGGAGTCCAATCCATAACGTTTGAGTTCCCGGCGCGGTTGCTTTACGCATGATGTATCCTCCCAGCGATGCAATCATCCTCACGATCTCGTTTAGCGTTGGTGGCTTTTTCGGTGGGTGAGCGCGACGGATGGCCATGTATACGGGCTTCCATTCGCTGGGATCGAATACGACTTCGCAATTCATTTCCGGACAGTCGCGGCTGAGGCGGCATAAGTAGAGAATCTTCCATGCCACGATCGAGTAGACCGCCAGACAATTCTCCATCCGAAGAATGTTCTCGACGTACCGTTCTTCGACTCGGCAACCGGTTTTTAGCGTCCGAAAATAGACTTCGATTTGCCAGCGAATCGTGTAGTAATGCACGATCAACTTCACTTGTTCGAGCGACGTGATTGGCAGTGTCGTTATCAGAATCCACTGAATCGGGATTTCTCCTGCAGGGGTATTGATCTCCTCCACGAGCACGATATTGACTGTCACCTCGGGAAGCGAGGTGCCGGGTCGGCTGGAGGGATGCAAGGTGACCGTCTTCGCGCGGACCTGAACTTCGGCCAACCTGGCGGATCGCGGCTGATTTCGTTTCCTCTTTGTCGCTCTGATTTTGACGGTGCGTTTGCTGACATCCACAGAGCACGAATACAAACAGGGCGTGGAACGAACAGCGTCCAGGACGCTGCCGCCACCGTCGCTCAACGATCGCATACGACCCGCCCGAATCAATATCTCGAGTTGGCGTGTCTCGTTGACCTGACGGTTCTCAATAAACATTTCGTAAATATCCGCCTCGCTGTCCGCAACACAGACGCATTGTGTCTGCGGACATGCCTTCGCCGTAGCGAGGGCCGCACGTAGTCCCTCCAGCCAACGGATGCTCTCTTTGTCCTCAATCGGTAGCTTGCGGGTTTGCTCCCGTTTCTGTGCTGCAGGCAACTTCTCCACCGTTTCATCCGTCTCGTCACGAACCCACGCTTTGCTCCAGACCACCCCCAACGCCAACCCTTGCTCATCGAATGCCATGAGCGGGTGATAGAGCATTCCCATGCGTTTATTGCCATCCAGCGGGCCCGCGCCTTGGACCTGTTGCGTGGGACGTGTCAAATCGATTTCCGTTGTGTCTTGCACCAGCAGAGCCACTTGGGATTGCCGGATTCGTTCCTTGGTCGCAACGATATGTGGTTCCATGATCGCATCCGGAGTTACACGAGGGTTATTAAAGAATCGATAAGCGGCTTCTGTATCGGCACGGACTTTCATCGCTCCGGGAATGCTCAAATTGGGGTAATTACTCAACTGGCTGACGAGCTTGACCAGTCGATTTGTCAAACGTTTATCACCGAAACGCGCCGATTGAATGCAGTCACTGATCATGGGTGGCATGGGATCGACCTCTGAAAAACACACGATGGACTCCACGCGTCGATCCCTGTACGCGAACTATGTCAATCGTTGTTCACTGTCTCGAAGTCGAATAGACGTTGCCTGCCACGATCAGAGAACGAAATCGTATATTCACCTCCTGGACTTCGAACTGCGGCAAAAACTGCAGGCCGGATTAACGAGGATGTGTAGGACGATGAG
>CAIULL010000091.1 GCA_903899985.1 uncultured Schlesneria sp. | reverse complement strand
TCGTCCGCATTTTCGGAACGGGGACAGAACAAAACCTCTCCCCGTTTCTGCTCGCTGATGATTTTTGTGACGAGCGAAAACGCAAAGTTCTCGCTCGTTTTTTATTTCAGCCGCCTGATTTCAATGGCGCATCTGACTCAGACCCGCTGCCTGCTGAGCTTGGTCGTGAGGCCGTGTATCGGAACCGCCGACGTCAACAGGTTGCCTTTACGCCAACGGCGTTGCATATCAAAGCCCAGAAGGTCTGGATCGATTGCAAGATTCGTTGCCATGTGTTGCTCCCTACACACGAAGCTACACAACCGTCAGCGAATCCACCAGCATCGTTTGGGTAAGGCCCCGCGAAAGAGCGCAACCGCTAATACGGGGTGACTTCTGACTCCATTTTGCTGGGCTCTGTTTCATTGCAATCAGAAGAGTAGGCTCACGATCTCATGTGTGGACGGCTGGAGGATTTTGTGAACTCATCAAACGATCTGGCAAATTGCTGGTAAAGTACGTCAGCAATGACAGGCTCGAATGAATGGACCGAGACGATGCCCGTTGATCCAGGACATCTCGCCGATTTTGCTTTTGAGCTTCAGAAGTTGCTTGATGACCAGATACGACCTGGCAACTCCGTTGTTGAGACATACCGTGGTTGGCCTGGACGTGACTCGATCTTCGTCATGCTGAATCCATTCCCTTAATCGGGTTAAAAGAGGATTCTCCTCGTCCGTCGCGCCCGTTTAAGGCAACTCGGCTGAATTTTACGGAAGAGAATATCTGCAAGTTACTTCTGCGATTAACGATACGCGGAAGCTTAACTGGAATCTGCGTCCGGGACGCAGCCTGCTGACTAAAAATCTCGCCAAAAATTTCCGTTTAAGATGTAACTTTTTTCTCGCTGGATCGCCTAACAGATGTGGCTCATCGTTTCGAGGTTGAATTCGTCGAGGAAAATCGATGCCGGGATTAAGAATTGATCTCGCCGTCGCGGAGTTTTTCGCCGTCGCTCCTGATGAGATTTCAGCCTCCGCGTTATCGGCGGATTCAAAGCAACGACTCAAAAAGATCGTCGACAGTCACCTTCACTGAATCAGGTGAGTGCTCTTCCACATCAAATTGAGTACCCCGTGCCTTGAATCTCGGATTATTCAAAGACTTCAAGAGATTTTTTGTAAGAGTCACTTTCCACAAGCGACCAATGTGTCGCCTGAGTCAACAACGTCCCTGGTCCTGGTTATGTTCAATGAAGGAGAAAAGAGAGATGATCGACTTTGTACAAAGTGTGCGTGGATGGAAATTGGGATCTTTCGCCGTTTTGATTGCGGCGATTGCGTTCGGGACTGGCGTTCAAGAAGTCGCAGCCCAGCCAAGCACCTGGAGCGCCGTGTTCACAACCACGAATGACCCCGCAGGCAACGAGCTGGCGATCTTTCAGCCGATTGCAATTGGAGGGTTGTCAGAGCCGTTATTCTTTCCTACGGGAGGTAAGGGAAGTAGCACGGGACTTGGAAGCCAGGGAGCATTGGCCCTCAGTCACGACCGTCAATATCTTTACGCCGTGAATGCGGGAAGCAATTCAATCACCGTATTTCATCTCAGCGTGAATGGCCCTGTCTCCGTGCAAGTGATGGCGAGCGGAGGCTCCAATCCCGTCAGCTTGACTCTTTTGGGAAATATCTTGTATGTCCTGAACGCGGGTGGCGCGGTTCAAGGGGGGACCGACTGCATTAATGGCTTTACGATCAAAAACGACGGCACATTAACCGCACTCAAGAATTCGAAAGCCTATCTCAGTGCTGCATCGACTGGTCCAGCTCAAATCGGTTTCAGCGCCAACGGGCACGTGTTGACCGTGACAGAAAAGGCGACGAACTTCATCGCGTTGTTCGCTCTCGACAAGAATGCGCTGCCGGTCGCCGAGTCATTTGTAAGATCCAACGGGATTACCCCGTTTGGGTTTGCATACACAAGCCAGGACGTCTTAGTCGTGACGGAAGCGGATGGTGGAGCAGCGGGTGCATCCTCAGTTTCTTCCTATGAACTCGATGCCTACCAGGGATTTCTCCATACGGCCAGCCATTCGGTCCAGACGGGACAAAGTGCCGCATGCTGGATGACAATCACAGACAATAACCATTTTGCCTATGCGGCAAATACCGGCTCCAACACGATCACCGGCTTCAAGATTGCGGCCAATGGAATGCTGACTACGCTTGGCAAAAACGGCGTCTCAGCCACGACCGGATCAAAGCCAGCCGATCTGGCCACACTTGGAAGCAAGACGCTTTACGTGTTGAATGGTGGCGAGGGGAGTCTGGGGGAATACACGATCGGGATCGACGGATCGTTGACGAGCGTTTCCGTGACCCACGGACTTCCGGCAACTCATCCTGCCGGACTGGTTGTGAGGTAGTCAAAAAAATGGGGAATTGAGCGACCACAATCAAGGTGCGGGTGCGGGTGCGGGTTACGGAACTCGTCCTGGCTAATCCCGGATCAGACAATGCCGCTGTTCGACGGTGTCGAGCAGCGGCTTGGTTTTTTTGAATGTGATTTCGGTACACTGCACTCGCGATTTCCTCCGGATCGACGGTAAAAATGTTTCACGAACAACCTTCAAGACCGTGACGTGACACCAGGCTCCGAAAGTTCGCGGAGACTGCGGTGACTCATTCAGCAATATTCTCTTCGGACTATGCCACAGCGCGAATGCGGTTTCGGCAGGCGATATCCGTTCTTGGCTGGCAGGCAGAAGCCCATTCGATTGGTGCCACGGGACCGGGTGGTGAAGATCTGACGATTGATGTCGGATACCCGTCAGACATGCCCCACGAGAAAGTGCTTGTTGTTTCGTCAGGTCTTCACGGTGTTGAAGGGTTCTTTGGGTCGGCGGTCCAGCTGGCTCTGCTTGAGCAGTGGGGATCTGGAAAAGTTCCGCCTGTGAAATGCGTTTTTCTGCATGGACTGAACCCCTACGGTTTCGCGTGGCTGCGCCGATTCGACGAAAACAACGTCGACCCGAACCGAAACTTTCTGTCGGAAGGGGAACGGTATGAGGGCTCACCCGCCGGTTACGCCGAGCTTGATCGCCTGCTGAACCCTCTTCGCCCCCCTTCGCGATGGGAACCATTCACATTGAAAGCCCTGTTGACGATTGCCCGATATGGGATGCCGGCACTGAAGCAGGCGATCGCCGCTGGCCAGTATGAATTCCCGCGTGGTCTGTTTTTTGGGGGGACCGGTCCGACACGAGTCCATCAACTCCTGGAGGAACACCTGGGTCGCTGGCTTCACGGAAGCCGGCACGTTATGCACCTCGATTTTCACTCAGGGCTGGGGCCATTCGGAACGTATCAACTCCTGATTGACCATCCCCTTGGAGAACAACAGCGACATCGGCTGACCGACTGGTTTGGGGCGAAGTCGTTCGAGGAAACTCATTCCAGCAGCATCGCGTACGAGACGCGGGGCGGATTGGGTCGATGGTGCGTCTCTCGGAAATTCGCACCGGATTACCTGTATGCCTGCGCGGAATTCGGCACTTACGGCCCCATTCAAGTCCTTGCGGGACTGCGTGCCGAGAACCAGGCTCACCATTGGGGAAATCATCCCGAAATCGCCTCCATTCGAGCCCGCCAGCAGCTGAAAGAGCTGTTCTGCCCGTCCTCGGCAATCTGGCGTTCACGGGTCATCCATCACAGTTTGGATCTTGTGGATCGAGCACTTGATGGATTCACCTCACTTTGACCGCCTGACGCCGATCTTGATCTCGCCAATTCTGCGAAAAATCATCTTCTGACAACGATTTCTTCGGACAACCGTTGAAAATCAGCGTTTCCCTGATGCCGACCGTTTTCATATCGATAAAACTGGACCCGTGGGTCGACTTTCGAGCCTCATGCAATAGACGACCTTTCCAGGTTCGTGATGCATTTTTTTAATCACGCGTATGCCGAGGTCTTGTTTAAAGCGTTCCGTTAAAACCCGATGTTGATCTTTTGTTCATTTTTTTCTGTGTTATAGATGCACCTCAATACAGTTCTTTGGCGTAGCTGTAGTGCTTGCTGGAAAGGCATTTATGTTTTTTTACGACAGTGGGGAGTGCCACCTCAACGTTTTTTTCGCAAATCATACCAGTATGTCGACATGGGAGAGAAAAGTGTTTGACTTTCGGAGACACGAAGACTAGTTTGACGCAATCGGTCTTCTCCTTTCACATCTCCCAACATTGTTATGATTTCTCAAAGCGGCATTTCCTTGCTGTTCGTTTCTTCACGTACCTCTTTTTTGAACTTCAGTATCGTTGTTGTAGTAACTCGTTTTTGATCATTTCGATTCCCGTTCAGCCGTGTCTGTTTGCTGTGCTTATGCCCTTAAGAACATTCGCACATGTGGCGTCTCGTCATCGGTATTGTTTTTTAATCTTAGTATTCAAGGTGATCGCATGAAATTCATTTCCTGGACCAGGCCGATTGCGTTCGTATCACTGTGTTTCATGGCCTGTTCATCGCTGAGCGCGCAATCAATCGGATTCAGCTCACAATCAACGACTGGCAACACGATCGGGGCTGCAACCCCAAACAAGCCGGTTCATGTGTATTACTCGGACCCGGTGAAGGGGACGAAGAACGGGGATGGTTCCGCCGCAAGACCCTGGGGTTCGTTATCATCCATGATCAGCCAGGGCTTAATCAACGGGCAGGATAACACCACCGGCGTCGTTCATGCGGGAGATCTGGTTTACCTGTTAAGCGGGGATCACGGCACGATCTATCTGGACAACTACCACGGCAAGTTTGTCAATACGGATTTTATTACAATTCAAGCGGCACCAAATAATGTTCCCGTAATTGACCAGATCATTGCTAGTAACGTTTCAAAATGGGTATTCAGGGGTATAACCATTTCGCAATTAAACCCACTTGGCGGCCAGTATTTCTTCTTAGTCAGGGTCAGCGGAAGCAAGAACATGATCTTTGACTCAAATACGGTGTGTTCCATCGCGGATGCCAGTAAATGGACTCCAGCCAACTGGGCGAGCCTGGCGGTATTCTCTGGAATGTCTTTTGATTGTACATCAGCGACCATCACCAATAATGTGGTGAAAAACGTGGAAAACGGAATTTCCATCAGTGGAGATGGAATCATTCTCAAGAGCAATGTTGTCGACAGCTTTGCGAACGATGGGATCGATTTCACGGCCAGCAATGCGATCATTCAAAATAACAGTGTTACCAATCATTATGGTCAATGGAATGACGGATATCATCACGACGGAATGCAGGGCTGGACGAATAACGGATTAATTACCAACAATGTTCTTATCGACAGCAACATTATTATGGCTTCCACAGGGGCATACCCCACGATTCCGCCGGAGCCGACAGGGGCTGGAAATGATTATTTGCAGGGGCTTTCGATTTTCGACGGGACCTGGAATAATCTGACGATCACCAACAATCTTGTCGTGGCTTGTGCCTATCACGGGTTGTCAATGTACGGGATTTCCAACTCGGTCATCGCGAATAATACAGTGATCAATGAATCGAGTGATCCCAATGCGGCAACGTGGCTGGGTGTGTTCGCACACAGTGGATTGCCGATCTCGAATGTCATCGTTCGTAATAATATTGCCAACAATTTTCAGTTATCGAGTCAAGGGGTCATCGATGACCATAATATTGCGCTCACGGGAAATAACGTGTGGAGCAACGCGAAGACGGAAACGATCGTGACCGATCCGACGAAGATTTTTGTGAAGTATCAGAAACCGACGGCTGGTTATGATTTCCACTTGATCAGCGGAAGTCCTGCGATTGGTGCTGGCACGTCAACATACGCGCCGAAACTGGATATCACGGGTAAAACACGAAACACGCGGCGCATGGATATCGGAGCTTATAGTTATTAACGACGGTGCCGACGTTATCGAGCGAACACTGAAAAAGAGCGGGGGCTCTCGGGTGCAGTGACTGTCTGGTACTTCTGATTTGACCGGCGTTACTGCACTCTTTTCAGAATCATTGGTTGTTGTGGATTGGTGGCGAAATGCCCGACCGAATCTCGGCGGGTTTTTTTTGCCAAAATCGTGAAGCGAGTTGGCGATCTGATGAACCCGTGAGGGCAACACTTCGCCAAACGGTTTTGATGTTTGTTCCCCTAGAAGTCGCCGATCACTTGACCGTCAGCACGATTGGCGAGGTTTTGATAGGTACTACCGGGCTTATTGGGGGGGCCCGAGGCGATGTTTTCGCTGATGAAACGGACCGCACCATCCCCCATCAGAAAATGGGCTCCGCCCGTATGCTGGCTACCAAAAGCCGTGTAAGAACTCGGGTTGGTGACGCTCGGCGGCGCTGTTGTTCTGGCGTTCAGTGGATTGCCGGGGTCGCACATTCCCAGGTGAATCGCGAACCCCTGCCAGTCGGAATCGGGACTGACATCGTCATTGGCACCACACCAGATTGTTTCTCCCCCAACGTAATTGCCACCCACAGTTCCTGGTGATCTTCTTTCACCGACAAGGAATGTGTTCGAGGTACCATCCAGGAAATCCCGAATCCGGATACTGCTGCTTTCGCCGAAGGCTCCGTCCGGGGCCAATAACCCGCCACCCGTTTGATACGTGGCACCGATGACACCGGGATAATTTGATCGACCGTAAATATACGTGTTCTGGCGTCTACTTCCGTTAAGCCCCCCCACGGGAATCGTCACCGTTGGCAATCCCGAGTCTGACGGACAGCGATAGACCGAAAGTTGCGTCTGCAACAGGGGATTCGTCGGATTGAACGACGCCATCACCGCATTGAATCCCGTCGCCGGTTGATTCAGCTGTGGAGAAGTCCCACCTGCCGAAGCGGCGATTCCGTTATAGAGATTCGCCTGATCGAGATAGGGAAGAATCATCGTCCCCCAACCCCAAAGTGATCCGACAAGGTCGTACGGCCAGCCACACATCCCCATGGGAAGCGTGTTCATCGTCTCGTGATAGTTGTGTAATGCGATGCCGAATTGCTTCAGATTGTTTTTGCATTGGGTCCGCCTGGCCGCTTCGCGTGCCTGCTGGACTGCTGGTAATAACAGTGCGATCAAAACTGCAATAATGGCGATGACGACCAGCAATTCGATCAGCGTGAAGCCGCGGCGATATGGACGCAGTCTCGACATCAGTCGTCTCCAGTGTATGAATTCAGTCCGCAGATAGACTTCTCAGAATTTAAACACACTAACTCGATTAAAGTCGCGGTGCCAATTCAATGGACTCAAAAACAGACTGTTTTTTCGCCGAAACGGTTTTGATTAATCAAAACTTTACTTTCCAGAACTCTCACAGTATCCTATGAAGGTCGGGTTAATGGCTTCCCTTGGAATAATTATTGACCCGTTGCGCCTGTGAGAAAAATGCTTTTGCCCTCGCCGGCGCGTCGGGCGAACGTATCACAGCGTCACTCGTGTTGAAGGTTTAACACTCGATCGATAAAGATCTTGTGTCGCGCAGACGAGAATGCGTGAATCATCGGGCCGAGCCTGAGTTCATCCTGGATTCAATCAGAAAAGTTGACTCATATGATTGTCCGCGTTTCGAAGATCAGCCTGGTTTGCCTTGTTCTCGCAACTTTCGTCGGTTGTCACAGCGCAGCTCCTGCGGCAGGATCGTCGCCGAAAAGGTTCCGAATCGTTGCCACGACGGGGATGGTGGCCGATATGGTCAAGGAAGTTGCGGGTGCCCATGGTGATGTGACCTGTTTGATCGGTTCGGGTGTTGACCCGCACTTGTTCAAAGCGACGCGACATGACGTCAAGCTTTTGCAGGAGGCGGATGCGGTCTTTTATTCGGGACTGATGCTCGAAGGGCGGATGCAGGATGCGCTTCAACAGGTGAATCGCTCGCATCGGCCTGTCGTCGCGGTCACATCGCAATTGGACAAATCGTATCTTCGATCACCGCCGGAATTCGAAGGACATTATGATCCGCACGTCTGGATGGACGTGAGCGCCTGGAGCAAATGCGTTGACTGCGTTGTCGAAACACTGTCAAAAACCGATCCGGCACATTCCGACGAATATCGTCAGAACGGCAATGCCTATCAGGCCCAGCTCTCGAAGCTGGACAATTATGTGAGGGGGGTCATTGAATCGATTCCAGAGTCTCAACGAGTGCTGGTGACGGCTCACGACGCATTCGGCTACTTTGGTCGAGCTTACGGAATTGACGTTCGATCAGTTCAGGGGGTGACGACCGAGTCGGAAGCGGGGGTTCAGGACGTGAACCGGCTTGTTGACTTCCTGGTCAAACGAAAATTGCCCGCAATCTTCGTTGAAAGTAGCGTGAACGAAAAGAACATCCGTGCCGTCATCGAGGGGACCGAGTCGCGAAACGTGAAAGTTCAGATCGGCGGCGAACTTTTTTCCGATGCGATGGGGGCAGACGGTACCTATGAAGGGACGTATATTGGAATGCTCGACCATAACGCGACTCAGATTGCACGTGCGCTCGGAGGCACAGCACCTGAAAAGGGGTTAAATGGCCAACTTGGCAAAAACCCTCATGAATCGAAGCAGGGACAATGACTGCGATCCATCCGTCAACTTCGCCGCTTTCCATCCACGATATGACGGTTGCTTACCAGGGGCGACCGGTTTTGTGGGACATCGACTACGATTCACCCGCAGGCAAACTTGTGGCGATCGTCGGACCGAACGGCGCGGGAAAGAGTACGTTGATCAAGGCGGTTCTCGAACTGATTCCGCGAACCGACGGTGACGTTCGGTTTTTCGGCAAGACCTATCAACAGCAGCGAAGCCGCATCGGATATGTCCCTCAACGCACAAGCGTGGACTGGGATTTTCCCGTCAACGCGTTAGACGTGGTCGCGATGGGTCTTTATCGACAGATCGGCTGGTTTCGTCCCGTAACGAAGCAATACCGACAACAGGCACTGGCGGCGCTCGAACGAGTGGGACTGGCGGAATTCGCGGGTCGACAGATCAGTGAACTTTCCGGTGGTCAGCAGCAACGGGTGTTTCTCGCACGGGCTCTCGTTCAGAACGCAGACCTTTATCTGATGGATGAACCGTTTGCCGGTGTGGATGCCGCGACCGAACGAGCGATCGTGGAACTGCTGCGCGAACTGCGGTCGGCCGGCAAAACGGCGCTGGTCGTTCACCACGATCTGCAAACCGTCTCTGAATATTTTGACGAAGTGCTGCTGCTCAACATGCGTCTTGTCGCCAGCGGTCCGGTCGAGCAGGCCTTTACCACAGAAAACCTGCGAAGAACGTATGGCGGCAAGCTGGCACTGCTCGACCAAGTTGGTCACCGCATGCGCCATCCAAATGTGACATTGCCGTAAATGATTCTCTGAGCAGGAATGCCGGAGTTCTGGTTTTATCGCGAAGGTTTTTCATCGGAAGTGCGAGGGAGGTTCCTTCCGAGCCGCACAGCAGGCACACGCATTGACTCAACGGCTTGGCGGGAGCCCCGCCCTCCCGCGGTGGTCACTGGCATTCCCCGCGTTGTGTTATTCAGGATTGGATAATGGCGTCAAGAACTGCCGCAGTTGAGTTTCAGGATACAAGGCAAACGAGTATTCGCGATTTCTGACGACCGCATTGGCTGACATTTGCGCGAGGATTTTGGCACGTGTTGACTGGTAGTCGGTTCGCACGGCATCCGCCTGCTTCTGCAGCGTCAGGCGAATTTCCGTCAGGCGGCGATGTTGATCCTGCGTCAATCGTCCTCGAATTGTTTTCGACTGGCGTAGAGCTGTTGCCGAGGCAAGGATGGCGTTTTTCTCGGCGATCAACGCCGCCGTCTCGGGCAAATGTTTCAGATGGCGATCAGGATTATAGGTCAAGTCACGCAGTTTATGGTTGATCTGGCGAAGAGTTGACTCTGAGCCGTCGAACGGGTCTCCCAAAGGGAGGTAAAGCGTGGCTGAGACGGTTAAGAACGAGGGAGCCTTCAGTCCAAAAAATCGTTCACAAATCCAATCGGTCATCGCGTCATATTTGGCTCCGCCAATTCCGTGCACGAACAAATCAGCGAGGAAAAGTCGAGTAAACAACGTCGTGGTCAAAGCTCGTGTCCGCAGCCGAAGTCCACGTGCGGGGAAATCTTTCAGTTGTCTGACCGCCTCGTCTAACGAGCCCTGTTCAGAGAGCGGCAGACGTGCAACAACCTCAGACTGGCTCCGCAGTTCGCAGATCGAACCAACTTGTCGAGCGAAAAGTCGACCGCGCTGGGTGTCACCACGCTGCCAGATCCAGAAGGGTGCCTCAAACCATTCGCCCCGACGATCCAGATCGGGAACCGGCTGCATGCGATTGCGAAGTCGATGTTCGAGACGGTATTCCGCAACGGCTTTATTGTAGGTCTCGTGCAATTCGGGCAGTCGAGACAACAGGTGAGTCACAAACCATAAAAACGGTTCCGTCTCGCAGAGTTGCGACATCGGCAGTTCGAGATTGCAAAGCCCCCAGCTTCGTTCCACATGTGCCCGCATCGCTGTCAGGCAGTCACGCAATCGCGTGGAAACGGATAATTGATTGACGGCGGCCTTCCAGGCTTCAGCGATCAGCGGGTCGTACCCCCACTTCGCATTCAACTGGCAACTGACTGTTTGCCCGAAAAACCGAAACAGATTCTGATCAAGGACGTTTGCCTCTTCCCAGGGAAGTGCTGGCCGTGACGTATCGAATAGAACGCGATCGATTCGCAGGCGTTCGCCCGTCCCCGCTGGAATTCGTAACGACGTTTTATTCAACGTGTCATTATCGATGACCAGATTGATGGCAGTGGACTGACAGCTTCGGGCAATCCCGGCGAGCGTAAAATTTTTCGCCCAGACACCGACATGAAACAGTTCTGGTTGATGTCCGCCGACGATACAGGAAGTCGCATCAACCTCGGGCAGAGGGGTCTGCAGCAAACCAGAGGTATAGCACGTGGCCAGACGGATCGCTTCACGCCGTGCGTCGGTTCGCAGGCTGGTCAAAGTACGGCCGTGCAAAGACAACCGAGACTTTTCCAATAAAAGCCGATTCTCTTCGACAAGGCCGGTGGTCAAGTCCCGTGCGGGAATACTGAGTAGCGACCGGTCCTCGCGCGGGACCCGATAACGCTGAGGTTTCAAATTCTCTTGCATCCCTCGACATTAACCGAAACTCACTTCATTTCTAAAGTGAACAGGACAATGTTCGGAGATTTAATAAATCGACAGCATGATTCCATACTGTTGCACAATGGCAAACCTGGTGACCAGCCGAACAAGTTCGGTCAACGAACGAACTTCGAGCTTTTTCATGAGAGATGCACGTCGCATCTCGACCGCTCGTTCTGTAATTCCCAAACGCATCGCAAGGACTTTGTTTGGAAGACATTCCATTAACAGATCGAGAACCTCACGGTCCTTGATCGTTAACTTGGCCACGCGTTGCTCGACCGAGGCCCAGAAGGCCCGACGTCGAAGCAGCTCCTGGTCAGACTCGTGAACCAACAGCGATGCGGGAGTTGGTGCTTCTTGAGCAGCAAACCCGACGCGGGACAGTTGATTCAGTACATAGCCCCGTGACGTTGCATCGCCCCCGATCACATGCAGTGATGGGTGACGGGAAGTCATCGGAACAACATCGGTGGTGTAGTCGTTTAGTGCTATCATAATGCGAGGGCTATAAGCAACCCGCGTTCCAATCGAAAAAAGATCGGAAATGATTGATGCAATCCATGCAATTTGGTCAGCAATCTCTAGCGTTTTCCCTGTAAAACAGGGGAAAACTCGATACTTACCCGACACGGTACATCTGCTGAGGATCGTGGCATTGATGCCTATAGATCATTCCTCGGCGACCACGAGTCGTTGTCCAAACAGCTCCACGACGTCGCCCGGAGCGAGTTTTTTCCCGCGTCGTATTTCCACAACGCCGTTGAGAAAAACTTCGCCATTTTGAATCAGGATTTTTGCGTGGCCTCCAGACTCGACGATGCCCGACTGCTTCAGGAATTGATCGAGGGTGATCGGGGCGGGATTCAAAGCAGTCACAATAGGTTGTTTCTCTGCAAGGAGGTGACTAGTAACAAACAGGCACAAGCCAAAAACGCGTTCTGTCTCGAATCCGTTTCTCTGACATCGAGACCGATCTCGACACAAGTTGCCGAAAATCAGCGGATCTTCAGATCTGGAATTCTTAAAACATCAAAAATCGATTTCGCCTTGAGCGTCGGCGGAGTATTGTGGCATCTCGAAAACAAATCACATCATGCGCCATGGCCGAGACTGCGCCAATCCCTTTGAACTGCCACAGTTTCTCGCTACTACCAGGAACCCCCAGAATGACAACGACGGACTCAAAGTCGCAGGTGGCCTACTTCATCTTCGATACCGAGACGATCGCCGACGGAGACCTGGTGTCAAAGATCCGATACCCCAAAGAAGGACTCTCGGCACAGGATGCCCTGGCCCGCTATCGAGCTCAATTAATTGAAGAAACGGGGAAAGACGTCCTGCCGGTGACATTCATGCTGCCGATTTCGGTGGCTGTCGCAAAAGTCGATGCGGAGTACCGATTGCAAGACGTGGCTGTCCTCGATTCGCCGAGATTTCGACCCCACGTGATCACTCGTCACTTCTGGCAAGGTTGGAATGCTTACGGCCGACCGACGCTCGTCAGCTTCAACGGTCGCGGCTATGACATTCCCGTTCTGGAGTTAGCCGCCTACCGTTATGGATATTCGGTTCCGGCCTGGTTCAATGTCGAAGCACGCCAGTATGAACAAGCTCGCAATCGTTACAATACTCATATGCACCTCGATCTGCTCGACCTGCTGTCAAACTTTGGTGCCTTCCGTGTCAGCGGGGGGCTGAATCTGCTGGCAAACCTGATCGGCAAACCTGGAAAGTCGGGCGTCGACGGTTCGCAGGTCCAGGGAATGTATGATGCGGGCCAGGTCGTCGCGATCAATGACTACTGTCGATGCGACGTGCTCGACACGTACTTCGTGTTTCTTCGCACACGAGTTCTGCTCGGCAAATTGACCATGGATGACGAGCACCGTCTCGTCGCAGAAACAAAAGCCTGGCTGGAACAGATGAGCGAAACGATCCCCGCGTACAAGCACTACCTGTCACACTGGGGCGACTGGCAACCCCCAACCGACGAACCCGCGACGTCCTCGACGACGGCAACAACTTGAACGAGTTTGTCCCTTAGGTTCTCCCCTTCGTTTGACCGCGCCTCGAAGAGAAGCGAGTCGGTCGGCGTGGAAGACAAACCCGAGGCGTCATTGCTCTGTTAACCATTGCGGCGGCGTTTTCGCTTGTTGACTGACGATCACCACTCGAGTTCAACAACGTTCGAAGTGATTGGCTGCCTGGCAGCCCGTCGTTCGTCGCGAGAAAGCGACTTTTGGACGTTCGGCAGTGGGAATTGGCAGAGAGTCACCACGAAGGACCTGGCGCGAGCATTGCCAGCAACCCAATCACGAAAAGAAATTTCACCACGAAATACACCGAATACGTAACGCGGGCACGGCCCGCAACCCATACGAGGGGCAAGAAGAGGCTAAAACACAGAGGCACGGAGGCCACGGAGAAAAAAACTGATCGTACTGCCTGATGAGAAACTGAAGACATACGGGAACGATAACGTCCCGATCGTGTTTCTTTCTCTCTGTGCCCCCTGTGCCTCTGTGTTTCGATTTCTTTAAATACAAATTTGTAACCAATCGGAATCCTACGTTTCGGGTCAGCAGCTGACTTACTTCCCGATGAAAAATCTTCGCGGCACGCAAAGAAATCAAACGTCAGTACTTCGAAAAAAAATCGAGGTGAGCCGGGGTGCGTCAGTCCCAGGACTCTGGGTTTGCAGGGAGGAGGCGTCCGCCCTGTTAAGGGCAGCACAATCTCTCATGAAACCGTTTGTGTCGCCCTTAACAGGGCTGGAAATCTCAACGCACGCGAACCCAAGGCGACGCTACGCGGCTGATGCCGCTTCGCTCTGCCGCTGGGCTGATTTGTGATGGCCTTTCAGGCCAGGAAACCAAAGCCGTCGCGACGTTGTAGCCCTGATCAACGGAAAGACGAAACCGGGATGCACGCGAGCAGTCAAAATGACATATGCGTTAACGATCCCTCTCTTCATCCGTTCCCCAAGCGGCGAATTGCTCGCAATCGCGGGCGACGTACAAACAGGCGTTCCCCGCTTTGCGGAAGGCAATCTTGCCCCCCTGCCGAAGATGACTAAGGTCACACGTCGACTCACGCAAGACCTTGCGTGCCTCATCACTCCGCAGCCACTCCCCGTCACCGGAATCCGATTTGGATTTGGAATTCTGTGAATCATTCACGCTATTTACCCTTGTTTTGCTCAGGTTTGATCAAACGAAGAAAATCCTTTTCTCACACGAAGGCACGAAGCCACGAAGGGAAGAAGGTAAGAATTTGATCTTTTGTCTTCTTCGTGACTTGGTGTCTTCGTGTGAGACATCTTTTCCTGCGATCCAAACGAAGTACTCGGGATGAGTCGGTGCGAGGAAGGTTTCTTTGCGATGCAGGACGGGCGGATGTTCAC
>CAIULL010000090.1 GCA_903899985.1 uncultured Schlesneria sp. | reverse complement strand
GCATCCGCAAACATTCACAACGCAAAAGATCGCACAGACCCCTAGGGCAAAGGCCCGTTAACCACCGCCACGGGGGCGGTGGGGTGGCGGCTTTGTAAACTCTCATAGCATTGGACTCTGCACCCTGTTGTCTCAACGGCAAAAAATGCGCGTCGGACGACGGGTTCAAAATAGGGCTATCGTTCGCGCGTTGCCGGCACAGCCGGTTCATGCGCGTCGGACGATGGGTTCAAAATTGGCCTATCGTTCGCGCGATGACCAGGCGAGCCAGGGCACATCAGCCCCCGCACTTTTGTTCTGCAGAATCTTCGCTGCACACGATGCAATCAAACGTTATTGGTACGAAGTGAATGCAATCTAACGGCACTGCCGCTTGTGAAGGCTGAAAGCCTCCACTACAAAAACAATGGACCACCCCGTGCATCCGACGCGACAATCCACTTCTGGGAACATCTGCATGAGATTGTTTGACGTGACTTCTCGACTCGCTTTGTTCGCCGCGTGTTTGTTTGCCCGTGTCGTTGTTGCGGAGACCGACTATGTCGTCGTTGTCTCCCAAACGACGCTAAGCGATCCCAAGTGGAATCGTGTTGTTGAAGAGCTCGTGGAAAAGCATCGGGCGGAGGTCGTCGGGTATGACACGCACGTGACTGAGGCTTTGCCCGCTTTACAGAACACGTTTCCTCGTTTCGCCTGTTTCGTCGCGACAAGCCAAGAGGCGAGTCGTCAGATGGTCGCTGATATCCATCGACTGACACGAAAACTTGATGATGATCCCTATACCGACGTGATTTGGGGAATCCTGACCGGATACGACGCGGACAACGCTCTGGAAATTGCCCGGGAACGAGATCCACTCGTCATCCAGCGAGTCACATCCGGGACGGAGTTGGCCATGGACTGTGTTCCGGAAGGGGTCTGGTACAGCGAACTGCAACAACATCGCATGGTACGTAAATCGCCTGGTGAAAAGGCGAAGCCGTCGGAGGGGCCCAGCGACACCACGGCGGACCTTGCGGCGTCTCTGACCGAATACAAAACGGATTTGTTTGTCACATCGGGTCACGCCACGGAACGGGACTGGCAAATTGGTTTTCGTTATCGCAACGGTTCGTTTCAATCGAAAGCAGGAAATCTATTCGGAGTCGACACCCAGGGAAAAACGATTCCAATCCTTTCGAAAAACCCCAAAGTCTATTTGCCGATCGGAAACTGCCTGATGGGACACATTGATGGCCCTGATGCGATGGCGCTCGCGTTTATGAACAGTGCGGGTGTGCGCCAGATGGTGGGATATACGGTTCTCACCTGGTACGGCTATGCGGGTTGGGGTTGTTTAGATTACTTCGTCGAACAACCAGGTCGGTACACATTTGCCGAAGCCTTCTTTGCCAATCAGCAAGCACTGATCGAACGCTTGGAGACAAATTTTCCCGACATCAGCAGACTGGATACGGCTCCGGGTACAACATTACGAAAGAAATTTGAACTGTCGGACGCCGCGAAGAAATCAGGACTGACTGCTCAAGATGGCCTCGGCCTGCTGCACGACCGTGACGTCCTGGCCCTGTACGGCGATCCGGCATGGAGCGCGAAGATGGCACCCGGCAAGCTCACTTATGATCAAACCCTGACGGAAGTCTCCAAAGGAGTTTTTTCATTAGACATCAAACCACTCGCTGGCGAAAAATCGTTTGAACCCGTGAACACAAACGGATCACAACGGGGCGGACGACCCTTCGTGCAAATCATGCCCCGACGCATTAAAGACATTGAGATCATTCAAGGAAAAGAACTATCGCCAGTGATCACAGATAATTTCGTCTTAGTCCCCAACCCCAGGATCTGCGATCCCGACAAAACCTATCGGATTTTATTCAAAGCAACGGATATGGCCCCGTAACCGCGACGCCATGAAGGATTTTTCGTCGGGAAAACGGAAATAACCGTGGAACGCGGTTATGGAAAATGCTCTCCACCGACCTTGAGTCAGTGGAAGCAATGACTGGCCAGCTACACCGAATGGAACAAAGCTGAAACTTCTTGCTCTCCACTGACCTCGCGTCGGTGGGAGCAGCGATTGGCCAGCTACGCCGATGGAACAATGGTGAAATGTCTTGCTCTCCACTGACCTCGCGTCGGTGGAAGCAGCGATTGACCAGCTACGCCGATGGAACAATGGTGCAATGTCTGGCTCTCCACCGACCTCGCGTCGGTGGAAGCAGCGACTTTCCAGCTAATTCTTCTCGTTAACGATCCGATTGAGCAAGTTCAATAGCTCTTCAATCGTTGCTTCCACTGACACAAGGTCAGTGGAGAGCTTACCTTTTTGCGATAAAGCCCGGTGGTAG
>CAIULL010000089.1 GCA_903899985.1 uncultured Schlesneria sp. | reverse complement strand
CGACGATTCGAAGCCAATGTCTCCACCTTCCAAGGCATCGTTCGCACCCTCATAAAAGAAAGCCAAACAATAACCACTTGGTGTTACCCATGTCCCCGAACAACTGTTACCTTTGTCTCCAGTCTATACAGTCTTCGGAGACGCAGTGTCTTCTCTTCTTTCGGACCAAAATCACTGCGTGACCGAAGACGGCCATGCCGTGGCATAAAAGCCCTCGATGCATTCCAGTCAATCAAAGCAGCCCTGACACAAGTTTTCCATCCTTGATGATTTCAATTGGCCGAGTCCCAAATGCCACCAGCTCCTTGTCTGCGTCGATCCCCAGCTGGTGATAGATTGTGAAGAGCAGGTCTTCCAGCGGTACCGCATCGCGAGCCGGTTCGGCCGCTGTGGCATCGCTCGCTCCATAAATCAGACCACGCGCGAATCCACCTCCTGCAAGCAGGTTGGAATAGCAGCGAGCCCAGTGATCACGCCCGCTGGTGGCATTGACCTTTGGAGTTCGTCCAAATTCCGTTGTGACCCAGAACAACGTCGTGTCGAGCATCCCTCGCTGATCAAGATCGGTCACCAGTCCAGCAATGGCATGATCAAGAGCCGGCATCTGATCGAGACAACTGCGTCGAGTGTCGACGTGAGAATCCCACTCACCGTATGTGACTGTGACAAACCTCGTCCCCGCCTGAACCAGTCGACGAGCCAGAATCAGTCGCTCGGCCAGACCTTTCGGGTGGAATTTGTTATCGGGACCGCGAAGCCCGACAACATCCCGACCGTAAAGCTGCATTGTCTCTTCTGTCTCTCCGTTCAGAGTAAACGCCGATTGTGCTTGCGACGAGGTCAGCAATGTGTAGGCGCGCTTGTAAAAGTCGTCCATCGTGTCGAGCGTTGACGGATCGGCTTCCAACTTGCGGATCTGTTTTTCGACGATATCGCGAGCGCGACGACGACGTTCAAACCGCTCAGACGAGACACTTTCAGGAACGGAAAAGTCCCGCACTTTAAATCCGGACTGACCCGGATCAGCATTCAGATCAAACGGCCCGAACGTACTGCTGAGGAATCCCGTACTACCTGCAAAACTGTTGTTTTTCGGGATCGCGATATAGGGAGGCAAGTCACCGCGAATCCCCAGTTCGTGCGAAACGACGGAACCCATTTGAGGGTAATCAATGACGGCGGTAGGCGTGTAACCGGTAAAGAGGTGATAAGTCGCCTGCTGGTGATCGGGAATTCGTCCGACCAGACTGCGAATCACCGTGACCTTGTCGGCGATCGCAGCAGTCTTCGGAAAATTATCGCTGAAGACATCACCCAATTTTGTCTTGGTCACTCCGAACGAGCCTCGATATTCCACCGGTGCTTCTGGTTTCGGGTCAAACGACTCTTGCTGCGGCATCCCGCCACCCAGGTGCAACTGAATGACACTCAATGCTTTGCCAGGCAATTTTTCCCGCGAACCGGCAGCTGCGGAAAACGCTTGAGTTTTGGAATCATCGGCGCGGGCTTCCCACCGAAGCAAATCGCCCAGCGATAGCCCGAGTCCTCCGCAGACACCCGCCTGGATTGCCTGCCGCCGTGGCAACATCGAGCGAAATCCTGCACAACCACGCAGACTCGGTTTTAATTGATCTTCCGTCGAATGAGGCATCGTTTTTTTCCTGGCTCTTGGCACGGAACTCTTCACAAAGAGTACCCTGCATACAGTGCTTTGGGCAGTCTTTCATGACCGAAATTTCCTGGCCATTTGCTGTTTAACGGATGGATCGGCGTAGGGTGCGGTCGAGTCTCCGAGAGCCACAAGTCCTAGCCTTGGTCATGTGGTTCAACCCTCTTTATTTCGATTTCCGATGACGTGATTCACCGCGACTTTCGATTTCCGAACCCGAGATTATCTCGAAATGCGAACGGATTGTCCGGCCAAGTCTGGACTTGACCAACGGCGTCCGTCACTATGTCGTAAGATCCAGACGACTCGATTCTTCGCCACTTCAGGGATAATTTGTGGTAGAATCGTGCGGCGAGTGATTTTCTGGGCATGCGTGACGCAGGTGAACGAAATGTCAGTGGTACAAGAAATGATGTCCGATCCCTTGAATCGACCGGAATTGACCCAGGACGAATTCCAGTACCGGCCAATGCCACCTCTGATTCCTGTGAGTATGGCATTTGTCTGCTTGTCGATGCTGGCGGGACTGTCAGATTTGCTGCTTGTCGTGCCATTAGTCGGGATCGTATTAGCGTTTATCGCGTATTATCAGATTTCGAAATCACAGGGCGAACTGAGCGGCGGGCCACTGGCGATATCGAGCCTTGTGTTGATGCTTGCGATCTTCATCGCGTTTGCCAGTCTGCACTTACATAGCTACGCAACCGAGATTCCACCCGGTTTTCAGCGAGTCAATTTTAATAATGACATTTCCCAGAAAGGCTTTCCGGTTCAAAACGGTCAAATGGGAGTCCACGCCGACGTCGCAAAGCTTTCAGAGAAGCCAATTTACCTCAAGGGCTATATGTTCCCCTTTCGTGAAACACACGATTTGAAGCAGTTTGTTCTCTGTAAAGACTCAGGAGATTGCTGCTTTGGCGGACAGCCCAAACCAACCGATATGATTCTTGTGCACATGAAAGGCGGAAAAACCGTTAATTACCATGAAAAGCAATTGGTCGGTGTCGCTGGAACGTTGCGCATTGAGCCAACCTATGACGAGAGCGGCCTGATGCCGGTCTACCAGCTGGACTGCACGTATTTCGCTCCCGCAAAAACATGGTATTGATAGTTTCCGCTGAAAAAGCGATTTCAAGGACGATCGGATGACACGTTTCACTCGCGAAAAACGACTGGCATCGATTGTGATCACCGCTCTGGTGGCATTTTCATTCGTTGGTTGTGGTGGGACAAATCTCACTGGTTACCGTCCCGCAAGTGAGCACGCAGCAACCGAAACCTCGGATACCGAAAAATCGGAGACCGCCAACCAGGCCGTCATCGTCACCGAATCGGAATCGCCAACCGATCCCATCGAGGTCGAACTGGCTGTCGACGAACGAGCGAATGAATTCGAACTGCTACCCGCCTCGGCCCTCGTGCCAGTCAACGTGGTCTCCAGTGTTCGTGCCTTAATGAGTATCCCGGCAGGCGATCAAAAGCCCGAAGTCAGTTTGCCCGCTTCCAGCCCGCAGACAAGCGAGCCATCCGCCGAACCGACGGCCGCCAAGCCTTCGAACCAGATTGAAATCCTGGTCAAAGACAAGAAATTTCAAACCGAACCAAAGACGGGTGCCTTACGAGTCTCGTTTGACGATCTGGATCTGCTGAAAGTCTGCAATATGGAACCGGTCGTCGAAAATGCCGTCGATCTCATGCCAGACTGGTTAAAGGGCTTAAATGGAAAGACCGTTCGCATCCGCGGCTTCATGTATCCCACCTACGAAACCGAAGGGATCGAACGGTTCGTGCTGGCCCGCGACAATCAGATCTGCTGCTTCGGTCGCGATCCCAAGGTTTATGATCTGGTCCAGATTGACATGAAACCCGGAAAAACCACCAGCTATATCCCGGCGACACGTGCCTTCGACGTCGTCGGAACACTCAAAATCCAGATGCTTGCCCAGGACGGAAAACCCTACGGCCTGTACCTCATCGATCAGGCGATCGTGATCGACCGCTGAAATTGCAGACCGAATCCCTTAAGTCGCATAGGTCGCGCAAGCCCGATCGGTCCCGTCCACACATCTCAAAAAAAGTTGGCCAAGTTGGCCAAGTTCCGTGTTTTATAGGCTTTTTTGAAGAGTCGAACGTGGCCAACTTGGCCAACTTCATCATGGACTTCCCTTCTTTCCCCTTCGTGTCCTTCGTGCTCTTCGTGTTCAAGACTCAGCTCCTGTGTTCCTCATCAAGCGCCGCGAATTTTGGTGTAAAAGTTCACCCGAGTTCGCGCGACTTCGACTGTTCCCCATATTTTATAGGCTTTTCGAGACCATTTCACACTTTTCGCCAGGTTAAAAAGTTCGCGCGACTTCACCCGAGTTCGCGCGAGTTCACCTGAGTTCACCTGAGTTCGATCGTGCGTCGGCTGCAAACGAGTGAACCATCTCCCACCCGGCAAAAACTCAACAATATCCCGCAGCCAAACAACGGCACACCCAGCGTCGCAAAGCAAACGCAGGTGCGACGTGTATTTCAAATTCAACCAGGTTGTTAAAGATCAAATGTCAGTACTGGCCAGCTGTGATTCCTGAAAACCCGCCAACAATGCGAAACCGAATCACGCGGAACCACCAAGCCCCGCGAGACTATCCCGACCAGCCACAAAACATAAAAACACAACATGCGACATAATTATAAAATATAATTAGTCGACTGTCAACACAAAGCCGAGATGCATACATCACAATTGGAAGGTGCTCACGACAAACCGTTCTTTGCGATGGGCTGGGTGTTGCCGTGCGGGAATTTCCGCTCAAAACTGGGTTCGCCGACGACATGCTTTACGCCGATTCCACAACGATTGGCGTGATCGAAGTTCCCGTGCCCCTTCAGGGCACCCGCAATTACCGCGACCACGACCCAGGGCGGCGCTCGATGACTCGCTTGCCCTGGG
>CAIULL010000088.1 GCA_903899985.1 uncultured Schlesneria sp. | reverse complement strand
CACTTTTGTTTCATCGGTGTAGCTGGCCAATCGCTGCTTCCACTGACGCGAGGTCGGAGGAGAGCAAGACATTTCACTTTTGTTCCATCGGTGTAGCTGGCCAATCGCTGCTTCCACTGACGCGAGGTCGGTGGAGAGCCTGAAGCGTGAGAGTCGCCACGACACTTTTTCAACTTACCCCTGTTTTCTCGCGGAATAATCCTTAACGGCGTCGCCTTAACAGGGCATAAGACCCTTCGAACCTGAATCGAACATCATCTCTTCACTGCAACAGGCTGGAAACCTCCAAGCACCGTCATCTCTCCTGAATTCCGATCGGTTCATCAAGCCAACGTCGCCCCCCATTGGGTTGCGGGTAAAGTTACTCGATCGTTCTTACACGGGCTTCGAGCGGCTTTTGTGGCGGATGATTCCGTTGCATTCGTACTTTTTCAGCGATTCTTTGCCTGAATCCGGATTTCTGCTTCAGTTTTCCGGACCGACGTGACTCGTCTTGACGGTTCGAGAAGCTTCTCATAGATTCCGCGCGCTTCGGCAAATCAAATTCAAATGTCGGCGACTTCTCGCTTTATCAACACTCCCCTTTTGGATGCTCAGAAAAAGTGACTCCCTCGGCAACACGGCCTGAGTCAGTATGGCCTCTTCCTCATCTTTCGGTTGAATCGCTTTCCCTTGCGATGACGCCAGAATCGATGAAGAAGGGGGTTTCGGAAACGCGCGCTGCGGCCATGCCGTCAACGCCAGGACATCGGCAGATTGCCATGTCTCTCCGAATCTTCTGCGGCTTTCTTGTGGCGTTATCCAGCCTGGGCTGTGCCACAATTAAGGGCGAAAAATACACGTTCCAATCGCTTCCTTCTCAATATGTCGCCGGAGTTCGCGAGAATCCTCAGACCATTGACCTGACTCGATTGGCGAGTGCCTCACAGAAATCGGACGTGCTGGATCGGGGTGATGTCGTTGAAGTGACGATTGCAGCCGGACTTAGTGAAAAAGACACGGTCAAACTTCCCGTTCGAATTGAAGAAGACGGAACAGCGAATATTCCACAAATCGGCCGTGTCGCACTGGCTGGCTTGAAAATGGAAGCGGCCGAAGCCGCGATTGTTTACGAATGTGTTGAGCGTGGACTGTACCGCAATCCGAACGTCACGATGACCATGAAATCCCAGCGTACGAACCGGATTATGGTCGCCGGTGCCGTGAAAAAACCGTCTGTTTATAATCTGCCACGAGGCCAGTGCGACCTGCTTTCCGCACTCAGCAGTGCTGAAGGACTCGCCGACGCGGCGGGAACTCAGGTTGTCATCCGCAATCCAGGCGTCAATGCGGGACTCAATTCCGGCTCCGGTTCGAGCAAGGTGGCGAAGGCAAATCGAGGCGGTGTCGATACCGTCGGCCATAGTGTTGAATTAGCCGGATCGTCTTCGGATACGATCAAAGTGGATCTGGTATCGGCGACGAAAAACGGAACGGGCGGATATGAACTGGAAGACGGGGCGGTTGTCTACGTGGAAAAGCGAGACCCTGAGCCTCTGCACGTGTTAGGGTTAGTCAATAAATCGGGACGCTATGAGTTCCCGATTGCTGAAGAACTTCGGGTTCTCGACGCCATCGCGCTGGCCGGTGGAGTCAGTTCATTGGCTGCCAACAAGATTTTCGTGATTCGACGAAAGCCTGGCACGGAACTGGAAACGATCGATGTCAAGAAACCTGACCGGGTCAAAACTTACATCATCCAGCTCAGTCTTGCGAACGCCAAACAAAAAGCCGAAGCCAATATTCGGCTTGAACCGGGCGACGTCGTCAGCGTCGAACAGACGCCGCTGACCTTCATGCTCGATTTGTTCAAACGAGTTGGTATGAATCTGGGCGGTTCGATACCTCTGGTTGGTACCCCGATCTTCTAGTGGCTTGTTAGTCAATCGCTGGGCCGGAAGCGATGGGGCAGGGTGGCTTGAGCGTGCGACAATCAGCAATCGTGAAGGGTTCGCGGGTATCGACCCACGTCAACTTGCCTCCTCTAATTGGTCTTGCCGAATGAATACAAACGAACGCCTGACCGGTTTGCCAGACATGTCGGCCAGCGGACCGAACTTACTCAACGAATCAGTTCGCTTTCTTCAAGTCGTTCGTCGCAAACTGCCAACGCTGGTCATTTGCACAATTCTTGGCGGAATCGTCGGTGCGGCCTGGTATTCCACGGCGACTCGCAAATACGAATCCTCTTCCGAAATCATGGTGCTCAAGACGGAAGGGAACGTCCTGAATGAGAATAATCAGCCGAATCAACGAGCGATTCAGGACATCATGCCCACCTATCAGCGGGTTTTGACAAGCGATCGTGTGCTTGAAGGAGCCATCAAGCGTTTGCCAACTCTTCATCGCATTGATTTGAAGGGTGTCGCGAAATCGCGGTGGACTGCCGAATTGAAGAAGAATCTTTCGGTCTCTTCCACCCGATTGACCAATTTGCTGGCGGTTCGCTACGTCTCAAAAAATCCCAAGACGGCAAAATTTGTGGTCGACGCGATTGTCGAATCTTACCTCGAATACATGCGGGAAATTCATAAGGGCAATTCCAAAGAAAGCCTTGTGCTGTTAAATCGGGAAAAAGCACAGAACGAAGTCGCTTTACGCGAAAAAGAAACAGAACTGCTTAATCTGAAACGCGAAACGGGAATCCTGCTTCAAGGGAATGACAAGAATACTCATGTCATTATCGAGCAGACGGTGAAGCTGAATGACGCTCTGGTTGAAGCCCAGAAGAAAACGCTCGAAGCACGAGCCTTACTGATGTCGGTCGAACATGCACTCGCCACGGGGACCGATATTCAGCCGTACCTGCAACAGGCTGCCGGGGATATTTCTCGTGAATTTCTGATGGCGGAACTGGGTGTTGGCGCCAACGATGCCTATGCCATTGCCAAACGAGAAGACGAACTGTTAATGGATCAGGCCGACCTGCAGAATAAACTGCAGACATATGGCCCAAATCACCCGCAGATCCGTCAACTCGAACAACGCATCAAGAAGACGGAAGACTGGCTCGCGGGACGGGCCAAGTCGGTCTCGTCGAATATGAAAGAAGTCCGTGAACGTGATCTGGCTCCAAAGCTGCTCGAGATGGTTAAACAGCGGCTTTATCAGGCGAGCGCTCACGAAGCCGCGATTCGCCAGGACTTTGAAATTATCAAAAAACAGGCACTCAGCTTAAATGGCCAGATGGCACAAATCGAAATTGTCGAAATGGATTTGAAACGCCTGCGGTCGTACTACGATCTGGTCCTCGAACAAATGAAGAAGATCGATATCGGGTTCGACTCGGGGCTGAAGATCAGCGTCACCACCCCCGCCAAGGTCATGCCCGGTGCTGTCGCTCCCAAGATCTCAACAACTGTGTTCCTCTGCACACTGCTCGGCGGAATATTCGGACTCGGAATGATCTATGTCACGGATGTTCTTGACGATCGCTTCCGTTCACCTGATGAGCTTCAATCACAACTTGGCTTGCCAATGCTGGCCATGATCCGTGAAATGGAGCCGCTACACGGAGTCGGGCTTGATGCGGTTGTCACGTTCGCCAAACCGGATAGCCTGGAATCGGAATCGTTCCGAACACTACGAAGTTCGATCACATTTTCGACTTCAGAAAGTCAACGGATTGTCGTCACAAGCACCGAACCTGGTGACGGCAAAACCACCACTCTTGCAAACCTGGCTGTGGCATTCGCTCAGGCCAAGAAGAAAACATTGCTCATCGACGCAGACCTTCGGCGTCCCGGCATGACACAACTGCTCGATCTGAAAGGCCCACTCGGACTCTCACAGATCCTGCGAGATACCAAGCCGGTCGCAGAAAGTTGTCTGGAAAACATTTTCAATCTTGGAATTGAAAACCTGGACGTCATGCCATCGGGGCCGCGCCCTTCCAATCCCTCCGAACTGCTGGCCAGCGAACGATTCAACGATATTATCGCCTGGGCTGAATCTCATTACGAGCAGATCCTCGTTGACGCGCCACCCGTGCTGGCTGTAACAGACCCGGCGATCATCGGGCGACTGGTCGACGGAGCGATCGTTGTCATCAGACCAGATAAAAACCGGCGAAAACTGGTCCTGCGGGCCGTTGAATCATTCCGTTCGTCCGGGGTTCAAGTCGTAGGAATCGTCGCCAACCATATCGCCAATAACAGCGGTACCGAATACGGATATGGCTACGGATACGGATATGGATATGGTCACGACGACAAGACAGACATGGTCGACGAAAACGAAGACCAGAATGAAGCCGAAGACCAAATAGAAAACGAATCCCGCCTAGCCGCCTAACCGGCACAGCCGGTTCATGCGCGTCGCATGACGGTCCGGCACAGCCGGTTGATGCGCGTCACATGATGGTCCGGCACAGCCGGTTGATGCGCGTCGCATGATGGGTTCAGAATAGGCTAATCTCTCGCGCGTTGACCAGACGACCCGGGGGCGCCAGCCCCCGACCGCAATAATGTCGAGGATTTTTCATCGATAAGACGGCATTAATCGTGGACCGTCGATATGGAAATTGCTCGCCACCGACCTCGCGTCGGTGGAAGCAGCGACTTTCAAGCTAATTCTTCTCGTTAACGATCCGGTTGAGCGAGTTGAATAGCTCTTCAATCGTTGCTTCCACTGACACAAGGTCAGTGGAGAGCTTGCCTTTCTGCGATTAAGCTTGGTGGTAGCTTCTCAGTCTTTGCTTCCACCGACGCGAGGTCCGGCGGAGAGCTTGAAGCTTGAGAGTCGCCACTAAACTTTTTCAAAT
>CAIULL010000087.1 GCA_903899985.1 uncultured Schlesneria sp. | reverse complement strand
TGCCACTGCTTCGGAGTCTTCGCAGAAGCAGTGTCTTGAGATTCGCGTTTGTTGGGTCGCTCGGCACTGCTTGACGGAGGCCCGTCTAGCAGTGGCACGGGTTTCCGCACGAACAATCATTCATCAATCTGATTGCACTCAACGCCGTAGGGCAAAGGCCCGTTAACCACCCCCGCAGGGGGGGTGGGGTGGCGTTGCCAGCTTGTTTTGACGTAACGGCGATCGATCGGACGTCCCATTTCTTTCGAGAAGAAATCAGGACAAATTCACGCGGTTTTCTTGTCATCCTCTCGGCTGTCATAACCCTCATCGCCGATATATCCGTCAGACATCCCCAACAACTTCTGTCACCCTGCACGCCGGTTTGACACGTGGACGAACGTTCCTGCGCCGAACGATTTATTCCCTGTCTGAATCTGCTTGCTTGATGGGACTCTGGAGGATGCTTCAGGTCGATTGGAATCATGACAAATGGAGTTGGAATGATGAAGAAGTTCGTTGTTTGTCTGGCGTTGGCGATGATGACCGTTGTGATGGTTTGCGAATCCGCAACGGCAGGGACGATTGACGTTAATCAAACACTCGACCTTTCGACAGCCAGGGTGAAACAGTCGAACGATCTCTACTTTTCAGGCTCACCACCCTTTAGCGGTGGCTATAACGTCGCGATTGCGGCAGGGGATACATTCGATTTTAAGATTCAATTTCTCCCCGGGCAGACGATTACGGTGACGAACTTGTCGGAGATCCAGGCCTCTTCCCTCTCCAACCCACCCGGTTACGTTAACAGCACCGGATCTTTCAAGTTCCTGGATGCGACCGGAACGCCAATCCTCACATCCAATCTAAGAACCGACACGGAAGGTGCGAACCATATGGGACAGGTTTTCCAGGCAAGCGATTTCACGACTGTTCCCACCACACTGACCTTCTCGGGGGTCGAATACATCGGCAAGTTGAATTACTACTTCAACACTCCGATCACCACCAGTAATTATTCTGACTCGACTCTCAATATTCAGGGTACTAATGTCGTCATCAGCTCGCCCGTACCTGAGCCTTCGACGTTGGCCCTGCTGGGTCTCGGTAGCCTCGCACTGGCTGTCAGCACAAGCCGCCGTCAACGGGTTAACGGTGTAAGTTGTTGACTGCTGTGGATCGATCACGTGATCCGATTGAATGGGAATTCATTCACTGTCGTTGCCGCGAACCGCGCAACGTCATCGCCAACCTCGCTGCGGGGCTGGCTTATGATGATACCTTCGTTTTGATGTGCCACTGCTTCGGAGCCTTCGCAGAAGCAGTGTCTTGAGATTCGCCTGCGTTGGGTCGCTCGGCACTGCTTGACGGAAGACCGTCTAGCAGTGCCACGGGTTTCCGCACGAACAATCATTCATCAATCTGTTTGCACTCAACGCCGTAGGGCAAAGGCCCGTTAACCACCCCCGCGGGGGGGGTGGGGTGGCGTTATTGGGAAACCTTCATTTTCAGGTGCCACTGCTTCGGAGTCTTCGTAGAAGCAGTGTCTTGAGATTCGCCTGCGTTGGGTCGCTCGGCACTGCTTGACGGAAGACCGCCAAGCAGTGGCACGGGTTTCCGCAACAGGAGTGTCGTTCACTGGAAAAATGGTCCGCAGCATCTCATCACAGCTTGGTTCTATTTGAATCGCTCATTCGTGGATGATTCTTGGAGTGATCAATAACAACGTCAGCAGACCCTGGCCGTTGCGTTCGAGTGGAACCAGCACCAGCGTGTGGCCGTCATCCAGAATGACGTTTGACTGAAAAACCGATTCCTGCTGTTCCGGGACTTGAATTTGAAACTCGCCCGATTCGGATCGGAATTTTCGAGTTCGCACGTTAAGAATGTTTGAAAGCTTGAAGGCAACATTGAGGTGAACCTTGTCTGCAACGGCCTGTGCGGTTGTCTGTAACTGGAAACCGTCGTGACCGGTTGTGGCTTTCGGTTCCAGACCGGAACCCGCACTCACAAAGCCAGTGGCGAAAGGTCGGCTTCTTTCATCAGAAATCATTGCAGATATTCCGTCGAAGCTCGTCACTTTCGGTGCGAACAGAACGTTGGCACGTTGATCTCCCTGGGCCTGATTCAAACAATAAGTTGCCGTGTCGGGAGAAAGAGTCGAAACAAAAACGGGTAATGGGGTCTGAAGTGATTGACTCGATGCCTTCGTTGAGGGGGTGTCGGACAGGTGAGAGCCGATGGAGCCAAACGGATTAGAAATCGAGGTGGAGTTAAAGATCTGGCCACCTGCTTGCGGAAATAGTTGGCTCAGTTCGATTGAAGTCCTGATCGTACGAATTTCGACGGTGATTTGACGCCGGCCATCGACAACATAATGCGAGATCATGCGGGCAATCTGATCGTGTTGACTGGCGGTCGCTCGAACAATCATCTGCTGGTCGACGATCTGACAACTCGAACCGGTCGAACCCGTCGAAGATTGATTCTTCGGTCCTGATGATCTGACCCAGTCGACAGGATGAAGCAATCCATTGATCGTCATCGTTAATTCTTGTGACACCTGGTCCATCATCCATTCCAGCGGATAATGGCATTCCGAAACCGAATCAAATTCCGATTCTCGCAACCGATTGAGACACTGACTGATATCGTATGTGCGAGTATCCAGAACGTCCGATGATATTTCGTCAGCCTGTGAATCATGCCACGTCGTTCCAGGTGGCAATTCGATCGGGCTCTCCTGCAACGGGACTCGTGCGGCGTCAGTCAAACCGGTGACACCGAGGATCAGCACCGTGCACCAGGCGAAACAGGATTTGAAACGGTCGTCAGGCCCCGCATCGTGCGACAGGCTCTGAATCCTTCGACCAAGAGTCTTGCTGGAATCGCAGAAGGATACGAAGCCGGGCGGGTCGATGATCGGCTTCGGCTGCTTCGAGGGATTCTCCAGGTAATGCGTCAATGTCTGGCGATACTCGTCGACCTGCTGTTCCCCCAGTCGCTGGACCGCCAGCCGGTCACAGGCGAGTTCTCGTTCCAGCTTCCATTGCCACTGAGTCCACCAGTAGATCGGGTTCCACCAGTGAAGAATCCGAACGACGCTCAATAAGAGACTTTTGGCCGAGTCATGTCGTTTGATTCGTGCCATTTCATGCCAGATCAAGTGCGTTTTCTGCGTGTCGGGTAGTGCCTTCATATTTTCCGGCACAAGAATGATCGGCCAAAGCCAGTCGAATGTGGCTGCCGATCCGATTTGCAGCGCCGATTTCAAGCGGATCGTCGTCCCGATTCCAAAATGACGTTGTGCCTCGTGCAACTGATCACAACTCTTGGGGTCGGTGCACTGACGACTGTATCTCGCCCAGCCGACGGCTTGCCAGAAGGCAAAGACCCTGGCGATGGCCGTCAGTGTTGATCCGGTGACGAGCAGGACTTTCATCGAGACCTTAAGGCCCGGACTCATTCGATGAAACAATGATAGCTTCGGCGAAACTGCAACATCGTTTGCAGAGATCAACGGGCTGGCGTTTGTTGATTCCCGCTGACCACTGACAAACATCAGCCAGTCGGGCAACGAATTCTGGTTTGTCAGTCTTGCGACATTAGCCAGCGAGAAGACGTGCTGCAGGCTGACGGGGCTTGCGACGCTCGCAGGGAGCATCAAACGAATCAGGACCAGTGACCACAGTGCATGCCGGGCCGACGGCGCAAGCCAGCGGCGGAAGATTGATGTGACAATCAAGACCAGCACGAATAACGGCAAGGCCTTGGAAAACGATCCGGCCATCCAGACCAGGGTGTCGAGAGACATGCGATTCCATGCACCGACCGCTTCGAGCGTCGGCTCGACTAACAATGACTCGAAATCCATTTCGATAACTCCTGCGGTTGTATCTGGTGAGTCACCGCGTAAAGAATTTGCCCGATGAGAAAATACGGGAATTGATCATGAGATGCCACTGGCCTGGCACAGCCGGTTTGTGTGCGTTCGACTTCGGGTTGAGAATAGGTTGGCCGTTTACGCGTTGGTTGGGAGTGACGAGACTGCCTGAAGAGACGACCACACCGGCGTAACTTAATACTGTTGCGCGCTATGAACAGATTAACGTTCGAAACTCGGAGTGCCACGGCTTTGGACTTCTTCGGGCCTGAAACTTGACTCAACGAGTCAAGTATCTGGATTTCATCCAAAGTAGCCATCATCGCTCCGCGTGATGAGCATGCGTCGAAAACGATTCAAGCGTTGCCTCAGCATCTTGGCAGATATTCCGTTTAAATTTCTGATTTGAGAACGTGCGGATTGTCATTTGGCAGGTTCTCGAACAATGCTCATCACGCGGAGCGATGATGGCTACTTTGGTCTGAGGCGAAGCCACACTGTAGGCTTCGACAAGGCCGTGTCTTCATTGTGCGATAAGGTGTCGGAAGAGCACGGCCTTACCGAAGACGGTAAGACCGTGGTACCCACGTTCTGTGTCAATGAAAGCGAGGCGGCTTCCAGCCACCGTCTCTCGATTTTGCAATTCCCTCTGCGGCTGGAAGCCGCCGCTCTGTGATGCAAGTCGGTTATTCCAGCTTTTCTGCTGATGAGACCGATTGTGTCGCCCTTAGCAGGGCTGGAAATTCCAACGCACTCGGACCCAGGGTAGCGTTTTGCGGCTGTCGCCGCGTCGCTCAGCCCTGGGCATGTTTGTGACGGTTTTCATGCCAATTTTGAAATGGGTGTAACCGGCATCCCCCGATCACATTGGTGAAATTGGGCTGGTAGGAAAATGCCTCCTTGGGGAAAAACGGGGTAACAAACAATCTCGTGATTCCTTGCAAGGAGGCTGGATCATGTTGGCGAATTTTGCG
>CAIULL010000086.1 GCA_903899985.1 uncultured Schlesneria sp. | reverse complement strand
CAACAGACGCTCAAGCCGCTGCCGAGAAGGCTCGGATCGATGCGGAATTGCTCGGCAAACAGGCTGAGGAGGCAAAGGTCAAAGCCGAAGCGGAAGTCAAAGCGGCTGACGATAAAAATAAAGCCGCCACGGCGGAAAAGACAACGGCCGACCAACGATTTAAAGCAGCCGACGCATACGCCAAAGCGGCGAACATCAATTTCCATCCGACGACCACACCGATCGTCATCACGGTCAAGCCCGCCCCCTATACTTTGACGGCCGCACCTGCTGACGGCGGCGCTGTCAAAGTCGGTGCAAAAATCGAAGTGAAATGTGAAGTGAAACGGCAAAACGGATTCGCCGGGCCGGTCACGTTGACCCTGCCACTTCCGCCAGGAGTCGCCGGCATCAAAGCAGAACCGATGACAATTCCTGCAGATCAGGCAGCGGGAGTCTTAATTGTTGAAGCAGCCGCTGATGCTGCTGAGGCTCAACTTGCCAACATGGTCGTCCGCGCGACCTCGCAGTTCGAAGGCGAAGCGGCCGTGGATCAGCCAATCAATTTGAAGATCACGAAGTGAACCCATTTTTTCAGACTCAAGGCTCTGCCATGCTGAATCGTTTTTTGTCATTTTCGACGTTGCTTGCGGTTGCGTTATCGTTCACTTCCATCGGGCAGTCGCAAGAAACCAAGAAGCCTGGAAAAATCGAAGCGGTCGAGGCCAATCTGGGTCGTCCCGTCGACTTTGAAAAAGATATTCAGCCGATTCTCGACGAGAAATGCGTCGCCTGTCACAACGTGGCCATCGCGGAAAGCAAGCTGATTCTGGAAGACGTTCCCGCCATCCTTAAAGGAGGCAAACGAGGGCCTGCGGTTGTCGCCAAGGACGTTGAAAAGAGCCTGATCTATCAACTGGCAGCCCGGGCCGAACCCGCCATGCCGCCTCTTCCGAACAAGGTTTCCGCCTCGGCTTTCACACCGCAAGAACTTGGCTTGTTGAAGAAGTGGATTGAAGAAGGTGCAACTGCTGGCGCTGGATCAGGACAACATATGGTCCCGTGGCAATCGGTGCCGGCCAACATGCATGCGATTTACAGCGTTGCCCTTTCGACGTGGGGACGCTGGGCCGCCTGTGGTCGAGCCAACCAGATTGATCTGTACGACGTCACGACGGGCGAATACGTCACCCGCCTGCAAGATCCAGCCTTGCTGGCGGTCAAGCAGGGAGACAAGCCGTTTTATCCACACGGAGCGGCACATCGTGACTTTGTGCATGCGATTGCTTTCAACCCGCAGGAAAACTTGCTCGCCTCCGCCGGTTATCGCGAAGTAAAACTTTGGCAACGATTGCCCAACGTCCAATTGGGAAATTTCCCTCAGGATCAACCAGTCACCTCCGTCGCGGTATCCCCAGACGGAAAATGGATTGCCCTTGGTCGAGCAGACAACTCACTCGTCATTCAAAGCTCGGTCGATGCCAACGCAAAACGCGTTCTTGCGGGACACGTCGGCCCTGTCACAGGTGTCCACTTCACCGCGGATTCGACAAAGCTTGTCAGTGGATCAAAGGACAAAACACTGCGGTTATGGAATGTTGCCGACGGCCAGCAGACTGGAGTCTTGGAAACGCCGCATGAAATCACCTGTGTCGCACTGAATCTGGACGGAACACGCGTTTTCTCGGGCCATGCCGGGGACCACTTCATTCGCGGCTGGGCCATCCCATTCGAAGCTCCTAAACCGGCCGAAGGGGACAAACCCGCCGAACCAGTGAAGCCCGTTGTCGAGTTTAAGGGACACGGCGGCCCTGTCAGTGCTGTTGCCCTGCTCCTCCCTGCGGGAACTCAACTTGTCTCCGTAAGTGCTGATGCAACGTGGAGAGTCTGGGACATTGCCAACGGTAATCAGGCACGAACCCAAAACCATGGTGCCGCGATTACCGCATTGTCGGTGAAAAGCGATGGTCAATTCCTGGTAACAGCCGGCGCGAATAATATGGCTCGACTCTGGAAGATCGATGGAAATCCTGTCGCCGAGTTAAAAGGAAATATCGCGGCTCAGCGGAATATTCTGAAGCTGACCGACGATGACACCGTCGCCAAGTCACGAGTTCAACTCGCTGACGCCAGCTTCAAAGCGGCCGAAAAGAACTTCAAAGAACGGGAAGAAGCGACCAAGAAAGCCGTCGAGCAAAAGGCCGCGATGGAGAAAGCTCTGACCGAAGCAAAAACTAAAGAACAGGCCGCGCTGGCAGTTGTTGAAGCGGCAAAAACAGAACTCGCCGCCAAACCTGATGACGAAGCCTTGAAAAAGAAGAAAACGGATGCGGATGCCGCTGCGGCGAAAGAAACGGAAGCGGTGAAGAAGGCTCAGGAAGCTTTCGATGCGAGTGCCAAGACCGTCGTTCAGTCGGAAAAAGGTCAGCAGACGGCCGACGAACAACAGAAACAAGTCAAGGCTGTATTGGACACGGAAACCAACGTGGCCAAGCAGGTCGAAACGGTCTTCAACCAGGCAAAAGCGGACCTTCCCGCGATCGAAGCCAAGCCTGTGAAATCCGTAGCTTACGTTGCCGACGGGAAACTGATCGCCACGGCTGGCGATGACGGCACGATTCGCATCTGGAGCGGAACCACCGGTAAACCCCTCGAAGAAATCACCGGGCATCAGGCACCGGTCGGACTGCTCGCGTCAGGACCGAATCGGATGCTGATTGGAGTCAGCGACGATAAGCAGGTTTACGCCTGGGATGCCAATCCCGCGTGGAAATTGATCGCGACGCTCGGTCCCCCAGCGGAAAACTCACTCGATCTGGCGAAGTCACAATTCATTAACCGTGTCCTCTCGCTGGCGTTCAGCCCCGACGGAAAACTGCTCGCCACAGGTGGGGGTGATCCTTCACGAAGTGGTGAACTAATTCTCTGGAACGTCGACACCAAGGCAATCGTCAAGCAATTTGTCGACGCTCACAGCGATACTGTTTTTGCCATCGATTTTGCACGTGATGGAAAACAACTCGTCAGTGGAGCAGCTGATAAATTCGTCAAGCAATTCGACGTGGAGTCCGGCAAACTGATCCGGGCCTTTGAAGGTCATACACATCACGTGTTGGGAGTCACCTGGAAAGCGGACAGCAGCCGAATCGCGAGTGCCGGAGCCGACAATGCGATCAAGGTCTGGAATGTGGAAACGGGTGAACAACATCGCACAATTCAGAACTACACCAAGCAAGTGACGTCGATCCATTACATCGGAGCCAGCGACAACATGATCAGCGGCAGCGGCGACAAGACCGTGAAGATGCACCGCTCCAACGACGGGGGCAACTACCGGAACTTCGCCGGCCCAACCGACTACGTCTATTCCGTCGCCGTAACCCGTGACGAAGCGATCGCAGCCGCAGGCGGCGAAGACGGTGTTTTAAGAATCTGGAACGGAACGAACTCACAAGAACTGTTCAAGTTCGAAGCCCCCAAACCACCCGCCGAAAACGTCCAAGCCAGCGCAAAGTGAAGGCCCCTGCACTTCCACCCCACCGCCCCCGAGGCGGTGGTTAACGGGCCTTTGCCCTAGGAATTTGGCGGACCACTCACGTCCCATTCAATGTCCCATTAATTGGGCGACGTCCCCGACGCGGAAACGGGCCAGTCCTTGCCTCTGCTTCCGGCCTGAAGGGCCGTTCGTTCAAATAGCCCAGCCCATCGGGCTGGGAATTCGGCAACCGGAATACCAAAAGGCCTGAAGGGCCGACCGTTCGACAACAATCACCAGAGTATCGTTCGTCGATTGCGACCTTGTGTTTTTCCCACAGTTTTCGAAATTCGTCTTGAAACAAGCGGCACGCGACGTATTTCCTGTCGGCCTAAGACCGAATGGTCGGCCCTTCAGGCCTTCTGCGTGATCGAATTCGCGACTCCTAGCCCGATGGGCTAGGCTATTTGAACTGCTGGCCTCTTGGGCCGAAAGAACTTTTCGTCGTCGCGAGGTTTCAACGTGCGACATCAGGATCGCGCCGCTTGTTCGATCAGTCGGTCTCGTCCGCGACGCTTAATGTCCTCAATGTCGAAGACTGTTTTCTCGCCCCGGTCAGGTTCGTTCAGACCGATTTTCGTCGATGGTCATACGAACGCCTCTCGCGAGTAATGGTCGACGCGAATTTAGCTCAAATTTGGCGGAAATGGCAATTATTTTTGAGCGTTCGCCCGTTGCCTCAACCGTGGCTCCAGATTGCTGTTACGCCAACAGCGTTCCACATCAAATCCAAGGGTCGCGAGCGCCAGCAAGCGCACCCTGGGTAAGACCCAACGAGGCGAGAGTTACGCCAAAGGTGTTACATCGTTTTTTGGTTCGAGCACTTATCAATCACACCTTTGAGAATGACACACGAATTCGTCTGGTCCGAAGAATGATGTAACTCCGTTGGAGTAAACCCAATCTCAATCGTCACGCCCCAGGGTAGGCCGCAAAGCGACCAACGCTGGGCTTTGATATGCAACGCCGTTGGCGTAAAGACCGGCGTTTGTACTGCGTTGACCACGTTACAAAATGAAAGAATAACGGAAACAGAACGTTTCCGTTCAACGTGTCAACGAAGATGGGTCATGAGAATAACGTACGTCCGTCAAATTGGACTCGACGAAGCCAATTACCCGACGACTCCCGACGGAATTCAACAACTGATTTCAGAAATGGATGAGACTGCTGCGAGCGTCCCGCCAGTTGATTTCGATTTTGACACGGCGGCAAACGACGAATTCCAAAAGGAAGCTGTTCGAGCATCATGGCTGGAGTCATCAGCAACGACTTCCACTGGCCATCGGCTTTAAGCCGCAGAGCGGACGCGCATGAGAAAATGTACCTTGTCAGGTTCGCCAAACTTGGAACGCCTCTCATTGGGTCTTCCGATTGCTTTGGGAGGGGCTTTATTATGGCGATCGCCGTGGCACGTTCATCGTATCAAAAGTCCAAAAGAATTCGCAGACGGTCATCGACCTCCTGAAGGATCGTTGTCGAGACAATACACTTGGATTTTTCTCGTTTTCGCGGTTGACACACGTTAACATCACATATATTATTTTGTCGTTTCTACAAATCACAGTGAGCAATTCCGGGTGTGAAGAATTTTTGCATTAACATCCTTGGCTCACCTGGTTTGTTTTTGGTTGCGTTTGCTTTCCACAGCGAAAAAGAATCCGGGGATTGACGTCACCGACTCGCATGGGAACAACAGTAAGACAGCGATTTTGTTCTTTGACATTTTGGAATCAATCAAAAAAACGGCTGCGCCGAAGCGGCGAGAGAGTCGTTTTGAGAGAGTAGTAAGTGGAAAAATCAGAAAGAATTCGCGGGTTTACATCGCCCAACTCGACTGATCAAAACGGAAAGAAAACTTATACGGGGTGGGGAGACCACTCACGAAGCAGAGGAATTCGTCGAAGTCAGTCGAACTCGCGCGAACTGGCTCGAACTCGGGTGAACTTGAAAAATGGAAAATAGATTCAAAAACCCTATGAATTACGAGGAATGGTCGAAGTCGCGCGAACTTGCTCGAACTTTTAGGTCAATTTTCATCGCGGTCAAAAAACAGCCACATCGAACAGAGCTGAAGAGTTTTTGCCACAGATGAACACTGAATTACACGGAAAAATTCGAGAAATTCATTACAAAAGAGTTTTGACGACGAATCGCACGAATCAGAATCACTGGCATGAGAATGGAAGGAATTGATTTGGTTTTTGAAGAGGGGGTCGGGCGTTCAACGTTTAACCCCAATACCGTTCAAAGAATCATAACAATCGACTGCTTAAAACTTTTGGAGAGCGTTGGTTTCTTTCTGTGATGAGGGCGGCACTTTTGCCAGTGCGACATCTTGCGTTTGATCACTCGCGGATTGATT
>CAIULL010000085.1 GCA_903899985.1 uncultured Schlesneria sp. | reverse complement strand
GTGCCACTGCTTGACCGTCTTCGGTCAAGCAGTGCTCTTCGGCTGAAAGAACGAGGAATCACTGCTTCTCCGAAGACTACAAAGCAGTGGCACAAGATCCGAAGTATCAATGTCGACAACCCACTCGCTTCGTTAAATAGCGGACTTAATAAGCTTTCATCGAATCTAGTGCAAAGGCCCTATTACCACCCCCGTAGAGGGGGTGGTGTTTCGACACCAACACATGACTTTTCGGAATTCATAAACATGTTCTCCAAAGCCTTCGTGATCAACCTCCCCTTCAAATCGGATCGATTGGCCACATTTCAAGCGGCAGTGCCAGCATCCCTCGGACCTGTCACCGTCTGGCCCGCCGTGCATGGTGACACCGTTTTACATCCCGACTGGTGGACCTCCGGCCGGGGTGCCTGGGGTTGCTACCGCAGTCACCTGCAAATCCTGGAAGACTGTTATAACTCGGGGGTCGAGTCATACATCGTCTTCGAAGATGACGCAATTTTCCGCCCGAACTTTGAACAGCAACTGACCGCCTTTCTTGCCGAGTTACCCAACGACTGGGAACAGATCTATCTCGGCGGGCAGTTGTTGCACGAAGTTCATCATCCGCCAAAGCGAATGACCGACGAAGTCTATATTCCCTTTAACGTCAACCGGACCCACTGTTTTGCCGTTCACAAGCGAGGCTACGAAAAACTCTATCGCCATTTAAATACCGTTCCGTTCCAGAATGGCGAACATATCGATCATCACCTCGGGCGACTGCATGAATCGGGCCACCTGAAAATCTACTGTCCTGCAAAATGGCTGGTCGGTCAGGATGGGGGACCCTCGAACATCAGCGGCAACATGAATTCCGCCACATTCTGGGTCGACCCGGAACAGGTCTCCAATGTCGATCAGGACTGGGAGAATCGACCGATCCCCGCAGTGTTTCTGGAATCATCAATGGAGGTCGCCATCGAGTTAGAGCGGCGCGGCTGGCATCGTGGCCACTGGCAGAATGAGCACCGACTGGATCGAGGGATCTGCCAGGCGATTGCCTCCCCGAATGTCAAGGAAGGTCTACATGGCTGGTTTAAGGCGGTTGTCCCCGAAGCGGTTCGCGAAGGAAAAGCCTGCGTCTGTCTGTACCATCCGTCCCTGATGTGGTCCTGCGTGCAATCGCTGGATTTCACGCAATTCAATCACATCGTCGCGGCCAATGTCGACGACGCCGAACAACAACTGGCCGACATCACCTCCGCCCGACGCGCAAGCGAGGGGATTGTCAGAATTGGCGAAGATGACAATCTGCCTGTGAGCAAAGAGCCCTCGCTTGTACGTCGGGCTAAGCCGCGAAATCTGATCTTTCACATCTGGCCTCGGAAATCGACTTCGGTCTGGAAATGGAACGTCGAACAGCTACTGCAGCGAATCAATCAGTTCGACGGAATCCGGTCGATCGGTGTGGCGATCTCGGAAGAAGCGGAGTCGCTTGAGACCGTTCAGGCCGCCTTTCACGGAATTCGAATCGATAACTGGATCGTCGTTCCCAATGATCCGCAGCGAGGGGAAGTGGCCACGTTCGGTAAACTCTTGGAGACACTTCCGAAAGGGGACGACTCCGTCACGTTCTACGGACACGCCAAAGGAGTCAAATACGACGATCCGACGCATACACGGGATTGGACAGAGATGCTGTACGAGGTTTGTCTTGACGATCCAGCCTATGTCGAAGCCTCGCTGGATCATCATCCGACAACCGGTCCCTTCATTCGCACGACACCCTGGGAGGGAGGCGCAAAGCACCGCTGGTTTTTTAGTGGTGCTTTCTTCTGGTTTCGTAATTCGGATGTGTTTGCAAAACCAGACTGGGCCGAGATCCGTCAGGACTATTGGGGATCAGAGCTTTGGCCGGGATCACTGTTCACTCGAGCTGAAGCGGGCGAGCTTTTTGGGCAGGAGTGCGGCCATTTGTACGAGCCGCAAGAACTCGCCCGAATGCAGGCTTGGCTGATTGACTGGCGAACGAGGCGTCGCGCCCGATTTTGAGAATCAAATTGCCGACGACAACAAGACTCACGATCGGCCGCGGTGATACAGGGCGACAAGAGTTTAGATTAATGCATTTTAATAACGAAGGAGATTCAACAAATGACAACGTCCGTCAAGTCAACCCGGACTTGACGGACGTGGAGTTAAATTTTCAAAGGACGGTCAATTAATAATCACGACCGTTCAAAGTGCGTTCGCCGTAGTTCACTCCGTTGGAAGTCAAAAGCTTCGCATAGACATTCTTATCAACAGTCTCACTGATAAATCGCCCTGAGCCGTCGCCCATGATTGCATTGACGCCACCGGAATGCTGCGAGCTAGGGCGAGGGGTCCCGACAGGTGAGCTCAGATTTCGGTTAATGACCCACTGATCGGGATTCGTCGTTGGGTCAGCAAAGCCCGCAATTGTGGCTAAAGTCCCTGGAGTAAACAGACCTGTAGTCGGTTGGTATGAACCAGAAACCGGCAGCCGGAGACCAAACCCAAGCTGGTTTACACCATAACCGGCTTGTGAACCAAGCGAACCGTTCCATGGCCCCGCGTTCAGATTTTCGGTCAGCATAAGCGTCGAGCCGGTACCGTCGCCAGTGGATAGGTAATCGAGGGACGGCTGGAATGAATTGGAACTGGGATTTGCAGTTGCGCGACAGAACACACCAGTTGCAGTTTGGACGGCTTGATCCTGCGAATCAAACGTCGTTGCCGACCCTTGCAAACTAATACCGTCTGTTGAATAGTTCGAGTTTAAATTCCAGTCGACCAGGTAAGGCTGCAGGAAAGGCCCGCCGGCGGCGACAGTCTCACCCGCAGACGGCGCTGTAACACCCCAGATTGTACTGGGAATGAATCCTGCGTTTACTACAAAGCTTAAACCGCCGGGCTGACGGAATGAATCTGCGTCATCCGGACAGGTGAATACCGGCAACCAGACATTCTCACCGTTGGGCGTGCTGTTAATCGCGAATGAGTACGGCGCAGCGGACCCGCCGACGACCACAGCATTCGACTTAATGTTTTTCAGGATCGCTGTGGCGTCCAGAGCTGGGAGCAATTGCATCGGCCAACCAGCTCCGTAAATGAATCCCGTTCCATTACCGTTGCTGATAGGGATATCACTAGTGAGGTATGGCAAACCGCCACCAGTGTTGGAGGAAAACGCAACCATCGCCAGTCCAACTTGGCGAATGTTGTTCAAACACTCTAACTTTCTTGCAGCTCGGCGAGCTGATTGGACTGCGGGGGCGATGAGTGAGGCGAGGACGGCGATGATCGAAATTACGACGAGAAGTTCGATCAGGGTGAAGCCGCGGCGCGGCTGGCGTTTCGTCGAAAGGCGTAGACGTGTCATGACAGACTCTCCAAATAGATGTGGGCGACAGGTTTCGAACAAGAATTTTAAAAGTTCGCTTCTGGTCGAAGCCGCCATTCGACTGCAACGCGCAACCGAATGATCAAACTAGCAAATCAGAAGCCGCAATTCCAATGTTTTTTTTAGTCTTTACAGGATATCGAGTTACCGAGATTAACAGCTTTTCCGTCCAAATGGACGACTTGTTAGATTTTGCGTCGTTAGCCTCCTCTCGCTAGCGCGTTTTCACACCAATGTATACATGGAACCGTTTCGACGTTGACATCGATTCAGTTCATCGTTTGACGGTAAATGACCAGATCCTTCCACCTGATCCCGTTCAGATTCACACGAAGGCCCGTTTTGTCGGTATTTGCGTTGAAACTATAACTGTTTGAACTGACCACGTTGGCCGTACCGCCATTATTCGTCGCGAGAATCTTCATTTGCTCGATCGCACCCGTGCGGTCCACAATGAAAAAGCCCCGATGCGTCGGTGCGTCGTCCAGCCGACCCCCAATCTGGACTGCGGTTGCTTGAGTTGCATTCTGTCCCGTCCCCACGAACCCGGAAACCTGCACCGCTTCGTAGTACTGAACCGTAATGTAAATTCCAAACGAATTACTGCGGGTCGTTGTGTTGTTCAGCAACTTGGACATCAACTTAAAGCGAGAGGAGGGATGAAGTGGTTCCCCGCTGGCTTCGGCAACAATCTGCGGATTACCGCCGCTCGACGGAACGTGGTCAGTGTTGTTACCGACTTCAAATAGCCGACGTGATTCATTCACGTTTGTCGCCGAGGCAGAATCGAGTGGCAGTGATCGGAAAATCGTATTTTCAAGTTGGCTATCAAGGTTTGACCCCGCCGTGATGCTTGCAGCCTGTGGCCCCACCGCATCAACGCTTCGGAATGGCCGCGAATTGGCCGTACCGGGAACATAGAGCGAAACAAATTGGTTCGCTGATGTATCATAAAAACCGGCCACAGGATCGACGGCGTATGGGGTCCCGTTTGCAGGCACAACGTAACGAGAATCTCGGGATTTGAGGAATTCGAACCACCACTTCCTGTTGTCCGACGGATCAGCAGAATCGAGATACGGACCCGCATTCCCCGTCAGGTTAATACGGGGATCTTGAATCACTTGATCGTCATCGATCAACGCCGCAAGGACCTGCGGGTCGCGGATCATGTTCAGATTCAATAACCCATGTGTCTTGGGCCAGCCAAAAAACTGCGGATAACCAAACGGTGCCGAAAACATCATTGTTGTCGGATAGGAGGTCACCGGCGAGTTCGGCACTGGTGGATTCGTCGTCGGCGAGTAAGCCGTTGAGGAATACGACGTCACACCAGGCATCCCGGCATTACCAAACGTCACCGGGATACCATAATTTGGGATCGCTGTGCCTGTGGTGATCGCCCCGGATGGAGGAATACCAATGATCGCGGCATGCTGATGACTTCGGTTCGGAACCTCCAGAAAATCAAACAGGCGATACCAGCGATTCCCGTAATTAGGCGTCACGTTGTTTTTTGAATAATCCGGATTGTCGGGGTGCAGGAATCGGGCCGCCGCAATCGACGGATAGTATTTCGAGTTGGCTTCGTAAAATTGACTGGTCGAGATACTCGCCGAATTAGCATCGATGACGTTACCGAGCGCGGCCGTGAGATTATCTGAACCGTAGAGTGGCAATAGCAACAATTCGCTCAACGAACCAAAATCACGGTCGTTATGCAATTGCCAAGCGACGGAGTTGAGATTCGCGTTCGCAGGCAACGTACTCGCAGCATTAATCGTGTTCTTGTCCAGCGGCGTGTTTGACGTTGTTGCGCTGAGCAATGCAATGGATCGAGGAAAACAGAACGCATTTTGCATCGCTGTCGTTACGGCACCTGCACCTGCAGCGTTTGCTGGAGGAGTGACGCTACTGATCTGGACATCTTTTGTTGCCGTAGCTGTCCCTGTATACGATGTCTTATCGACGGCAGCCCAAACGAAGTTGTTCGTCACGTCGGGACCGGCGGCAGCCCGTCTTTCCAGTATCAGCCGGACTGTCTTATTGGGATTTGCCGTAGAAAGCTGTACTAATTGAGCGGCAAAAGCACCGGGGGTGGCGGCTGGCGTGTCATTTGTTCCTGTCGTTACCAGGAACCGGCTTTTGTTATCGGGATAGCTCCACACGAGATCAAGATTGCAGCGGGGAATCATATCCTTGGCTTGAGTCGATGGCGTGATTGGCGTATCGGTCAACCCCCCCGCAATGTTACTTGATGTCGGAACCGCAAGTGGGAAGGACATTCCCATTAACGACGTGTCAGCACGAAAGTCGCTTGTTCGGGCAGCACCCATCACTTTGTCGGTCCCATCCTGCGATGCGACTGAAAATACCGCACCTGGAAGCAAGACGGGATTTGTCCCACCGGTTGGATCTGTCGAGAGAAAATTACTGGCCGTTGCCCCGGACGACGACGTCAATCCAGGTAGAAAGTAAACCGTGCTATAGGTCTTGGTTTCGTCTGTGGGGGAGACCATCCGGACCCGCCAGTCGGCTGTCGTCGTCGCGTTTGCTGCGGTGATATTCGAGGATGAGGCGAGCGCCACGGGAATCGGCGAGACGTTCTGCAATTCGAAAAAGATGTAGGGACGCCCTTCAGCGGCGGTTTGCGAGTCGTCAAAAATTGTCATATTACTGTCGGTTCCCACGCGCTGCACGATAAACGCGGCCGCTTCTGAAAAAGTCAGCAACTGACGTTCGACACCATAGACAACATTGTCATCCGCATTCCCCGCAACTCCGTCGATACCATACATGTAGTCCTGCGTGCTGGTCGAAGTCGTCTGCCAACCCTGGCCGTTTTGTGAGAGATCCGTGTCGTAATAAAAAGCAGTGACGATGTTGTCAGCGTCCAACGCGTCAACCAGATTCACAGCAAACTGAGCCATCTCTTTCGCCTGGGCTGCACTCGGAGGTGTCGAGACATATCGATAATCGGCATCACCTGTTGTTCCGCTCCCTTGAACAGAGCAGAACGTGTAAAGCAAGGTGTAAATGTCACGAGCCATCTTCTGCCGCGCCATGGCCGCGTTGGAATCAGAAGGAGATGTCTGCTCGGGGAGCGGGGCGAACCCGTATTGAGTTCCCGTCAGCCCATCCAGATACAGCCAGCGATTGACGTTCAGCTTCTGGGAAACGACACCGCCGTTCGTCACCTGCTGCAGATAAGAGTACAGTTCCTGTCGATAGGGGTTGGCCGTTCCGTTCGTCAGTGACGGTGGAAAACCAGTCGTCAGCACTTCCCACGAACGCAGACCACCGGAGGACGAATTGCCACCTGAAGTTGTCACCCCACCAACCCCAGCAATCCCGAAACCGAATTCGCGGCGGTCCTGACTGACGGTTGTCAGTCGTTTACGGATTGCGGGAGCATTCTGGCTCGCCACCAGGTTCCCAGGCATCAGATCTGCCAGTCGCGATCGAGAATCCGTGAGACGACTGTCTGCAGAACTTCCCTGCAGGAATAACATCTCTTCCGGACCAAACACAGCGTCATTCGAAATAGAACTTGAAAACGACGCCGAGGCGGTTCCCGTCAATCCCAGCATGGGGGATGGCGGAAGGAATTCCGGGGGAACGGGGTTCGGCGATCCCGTATAGGTCGTCAGGTTGTAAAGATAACTCACAAAGTTCTGATAGGACGGGGACATCAGCACGGGATCGATGATCGCTTCCGCAGGATCATCCAGCAACGAATCCGAATGCGAACCTGACATCAACCATTGGTAATAGGCCGACGACTGTTGATCGCCCCAACGAACACCACCCCCTGCAGAACCATTATACGAGTGATATCCTTGATAAGCGGGCCATGAGAGCCACGGAGTCAGTGGCTTTCCCCCCACTTTGTAATTCTGCGAATAGATCGCACTGGTTGCCAGGGGATTGGGAGAATAATGTGCCAGCTCGGGGTATTTCCCATAGACAGGCGTGTCGTCAGATCCGCTCCAGCCCTCTTCAGAAATGTCATCAATGACCCCGTTCGCGTCATCATCGGTCTGGGCAACGCCTGGCTTTCCATCGGGTCCGAACGAATATCGCTGAAACGCCTGGCCGGAACCACGGAAGTCGAGGGGTGTGCCCCAGCGTGTGTTATAGATCGCTTCTCCCTCGTTCACATTATTGTTGTCGTCAGGGTTCGGCAAAATGGAGTTTGCAGCAAGTGGCCAGTTCGTCGGTATGCCACTGGCCCAGATCGTCGAGAGTCCAGGCTTGGGCAGATCCGTCAGTGTTTGTGAGGAGGCAAAATTCCAGAGTCGGGTCGGATCGCCCATTCGGCCAGCAAACATCGTGTTGATCGCGCCATAAAGATGTGTTGCCGAATGCGCGAGACCCAACTGAAAGCCCGTCCGTCCGATATTCAAGAGCATCCATTCCAGATTGGCCAGCTCTGAAATCGATCGTCCCGGCTGCGCCATCGTGTATGTGTTGATACTCGTATCAAACTGTTGCAGGAAATAACTCAATTGCGTCGCCGCTTCGCTTCCCAGCAGTGACGTATCCGGGTTCGTGGCATTCGGGTCAGGGTTCGCGGTGAGCGCTCGCTGAATGTTGATTTCGTAGGTACTTAACCCAAGATTCGACTTCGACAAGCTATCAGGAGTCGAGACCAGGCCGGTCCATTTATTACCCGAATAGGTTCCACCCGTCTGACGAAATCCGAGCTGCGTAGGTGGTACGGCTGGCGGAGTGGTGCCTGAGTTAATCACCCCCAAACTGGCAGGCCCGGTGAGATTCAGATTTCCCGAAAGATTGCCGGTTGCATTGACGTTGAGCAACCCGTTCAAGTCCCGAATGCTGATGGCAAACAGCGGCACAACCAGTTTACCATCACCCCGACGAACCGGAGGAAAGCCAAGATCCATCAGGATCGCATCCATGACTCCATCACCATCCGTATCGACATCCAGATCGATATCGCCGGGACTGACCCAAACGTTATTGGGGGTGGCCCCTGCACTGGGGGTCCAGACCCCAAGACTTCCCGGAGTGGTTGACGACGCGACCGTTGCACTGTTATTCGTTGTCTTGACTGGCAGCGAACTTTCGGGTGGCGCGAATGTGCCTGGAATTAATTTGTTGCTTCCGTCAGTTAGCGACGTAAACGGGCGCCGCAAGGTAACGCCACCATTCTTCAACTCATAATACCGAATGGAATTGATATACCTGGCGAGCACGGTCTTGCCATTCTGGTCCGCGAAAATCGGGTTCCCATTTCCGTCGACGCAAACGTGATTTGGATGCGGCCGCATCACCTGGTTTGCAAACGCAGGCAACTGATACCAGTCATCGAGTTGGCCGTTTCCGTTGGTATCTTCCCCCGGGATACTGCCATTCGCGGGATCAAGAAAACCATTTCGATTGACATCCTCAAGGGGAACTGTCCCCCCGATTCGCAGATATTGCGGCCGCAGGTACGACGGAATGATCACCCGTCTGGAATTGTTAGTGTTTGCGGTGGCATCCAAGGCGATTCCGTCATAAGACAGAAATACACTGTCGATGTTGGGTGAGTTATAGTTCACGTCCGGTTCGGGGATATAAAAATTCAAATTCGCATTCGAATTTCCCCCTCCGGTCCCTGTTCCGCGAAAGATCTTATAACTCGTTGATCGTTGATGACCCCAAACGGCATCCGCCGTACCAGAGCTCCAGATTCCCGAATTTGCTGCGGGCGAATCAACAAAATTTAACAAAAGTTGATTATCGTTAGGACCGCCGGGGTTACCATCGAAATTCATATCGACATACGGCTGGCCTGACGGGTCTTGTATCAGGTTGACCCCTTCCCCATTCCAGGGAATCCCGTCTCGACCGAACATATTCGCCAACAGCGAATGCCGCCCCCCCCAGAGGATACTCTGTGTATACGCATCGGGTGGACCCAGGATGATCTGCTGAAGAGCAAAGTCGAACAATGAATCAGGCTCGAGCGACGGAGCCTTCAGGACTTGAGCCCCTTTGGCGAAGGATGCCGCATTCTGCTTTTCCTGCTTGGCGAAGGTGTAGAACACGAAACCGAGGAAGGCGAGCATCCCAAGCAGCGCAACAACGATGATCAGGGTCGATCCACGCCGTCTCTCGATCCGGGCGGGATACTGTCGAGCAAATGGTATTGGTTTCATGGCAGACCTTTGACTACTGACGACGACCGTTGCCCGAACGGTCGCCAACGGAACATTAACTTTTCGATGTTTTCAATCCGGCCACGATCCACTTCAGATCGCTGCACGCAAGAACGCTATTCTTCCGGAGCCTCGTTCGTAACGCTGTTTGGTTTCAAACGATCAACAAGCGACTGGATGATGGTCAACTGCCGAACCTGGTTGCTCGACGGGTCGCGATAATTGATCGTGATCTGAATGGCAGAAAGCGGGACCGCTTTCCCCGACGAAAAACTGAATGGGACATAGGGAGGCTCGTTATCATTCACACCTGTCCCGACACTGGCAAGAGGGTGCCATGTATCAAACCGGAAATGATCGTTCGGTCCGTAAGTCGTATTCAACCGACCGACGGATGTCCTTCCGAACGTTGGTTTGGTCATCCCTCGTCCGAGCGGGGCATTGTCGTCACCCAGATTCACAAAAGAACCCGAATTCGGATCAAGGACCTTGACGTCGAATGTCAACACGTTCGTCATCAGGATATCTTCACCCCGCCGAAATGTCTGGCCGGAAAATGATGTGACCAGACCAGGATCAGAGAGTGCGGTACTCGAATTCAATGTCAGATTTGTGGTGTCGAACGGATTGTTCCCTCCGTCGATATTACCTGGGTACCCAAATGCGGAATTCGAACATTCCTGTAAGACGAATCGAGTCGGAATGTTAACCATATCCTGAGGAAAACCAGTCCGCGTACTGTGCCCGAATCGTAAATGGGGAATCCCCAGGCTGATGGGGAACAACGTGACGGGGCTTTGAGTTTCGTCGACAAGCATCACCGCAGGCTGACTGCTGTTGCTCATGGAATCGCGGGTATCATGAAGACGAATCCCCTTCATGATCAATCCATTCGAAGTATTGACTCCGCCGAAGTAAAATGCCGAAAAATCGAAGTCACGCCAGAACGTGGACGAACTTGCGTTGTTTACGCTTCCATAGTTTTCGGTTGAGGCTGTCGCAGCACCCCAGAGGATCGGTGTCCCGTTTGACCAGGTTGGTTGTGCATCACCACCATTAGCGGTATCGCGAATCAACAAAACGCGACGATACAAGTTACCATTTCGCAAAAAGTAGCTGATCTCGGCAGTCGATGAAATCGTCGCGCCGTTGCCAAACACCCCATCATCAAAATCAGGGTCCGATTCGGAAAGGCATAGAACGCCCCACGCGGCCGTCGCACCCGTGGAGGAATCGTAGGCTCGTGTATTAAAGCTATTCGACGGAAACGTAATCGTCGTGACGTTGTTACTGACACTCACTACAGTGGGAAAATATCGACCATTATTTGAGTAACCAGCGGATGAGGTGCTACCGGCAATCCAAAGTGGATTCGAAGTTGAAATCACCGATGAATAATCACCTGACAGCGTGATCGTATTACTCGACAGGCTTTGGATTGTCTGTCCGCTCAGCGTGGCACATCGCCCTACAAACGGGGCGCTGTTACTCGCGTGCAAGGAAATATTGACGGATGCGGTAAACTGCAAAACGTCATCCTCACCGCTGCTCGAAGATCCTTCATCAATCTCAAAATATCCCGCTCGACGAGCCAGGCTGTGACCCAATTGTCGAGTATCTTCGTTAGCACGAAACGGCACAACATCGCGGAACGTCCGGCGATCCAGATCGCCGCGAATCGTCATCGACAATAAACGGCCTCGCTGATCGTTTTCGGCAATTCCGCGCTGCTGTGACAAGGTGTCGGTCGCCATCACGAAAATCTGGGCAAACATCGACATCATCAATAAGACGAGGCCAACCACCACGAGCAATTCCACCAGCGTAAAGCCGGAATTCCTGTGCGGTCTGCGGCAATCGGCGGTTGTGTTGACCTTCTTCATGATTTGACTCCGCAGACAATGCACATCATCGACATGTCACCAACGACTTTATGACCGCTGCTGCGATGCCTGAAAAACTTAGTAACCATTTCAACGAGGCTGACTGACTATTTCATACATCAACGTTTTGTTTTCGTGACAAAAGTCGATCACACATACTTTTAAACTAATTCTGTCCAGTACGGACGCCTAAGGGGTAGACCTCGACAATCCCCTTCATAAAAACGCCCGTCGACGTGACTCCTGAAACGACAGACGTCCGAAGATCTCGGTCTAATAAAATTCGAGGATTCGTTGTGGAATTTTCAGGAAAATCAACGATCCGGTACCACTTGAGCAACGACGCTTCAAGCATGTAGCTTCCCTTTTTAAGAAACGGGGTACCAGTCACATCGACGGTCCGATTATCATCGGAACCAGGCCAACCCGATTCTCCGGGGTCGTCAGTCCCATTAATCCCATCGTCGTCAACACCTGCCACGCCTGGTTTGCCATCAAACCCGTTCGAAACCAGACTCAGCGCCAGAGGTTGTTCTTCGTCCAGCTTGAACGAACGGTTAAAGAAAACCGCCACATCGATTTCTGTCGCCCAACTTAAATTATCGCCTGCAAACTTGGGGACCGAAGATTTTGAGACCGTCATCAGCCAGGTAAATCGCCGCGTCTGCACTTCAACCCGAGCCTTGATCGGCGTGAAACCTGAAGGCAGATTAGGCTCGGTAATCGTGCCATCGGTCCAGGATAATACGAAATTTGTTGTGTCGACCCCGAGCACACTGCGTATCACGGCAATCTTACCGGTCACGTCGATCAGGATCACACGATATTTCGCATTGCTTAAGCTGTTGGAATTCCAGGGGGAAATCGTTGTTGGAATTTTGTTGACAGTCACTTGCGGATGGGTCGAATCGAAAGCGGTGACGTTTGCCTCGAATAGATCAGTCCACGAATCGGGAAGCGACGCAATTTGTTGTGCTGCGTCGGCGGTAATGCTGGGAGTACCGTTAGGGTTCGGAAGCGGAAACCGCGAGATGGAACCTGCACCCGTATTTCCATAGAGCGTTTTTGGCAGACTGATACTCGCACCCATGGGATCAATCAACCCCAGCGAACCAACAGGAACCGAGTTCAAAATACTGGGATTGGCTTCAATCAATGCCTCGGCATTGTTTCTTAAGAAAACCGACTGAGTTAACTGCGTCGCCTGAGCCGTCCGTAAAATGGAGATCGGCAACAGGGTCGAAAGCAGCGCCACTCCGATGCTCATGATCATCACCGACACGAGGACCTCAATGAGGCTCACCCCAGGTCGTGGTTTTGCTGACAGTTGATGAATTGGTTCAGGTCTGCGTTTCATTTGTTTGCCACCCGCCCCGACTCAGCAAAAAGAAAAGGATCAGCAGTCAGACTCGGATTCCCCGAGCTCGACTGAGGTACAGGGTTTAAGGGATAGACCGCCACGTTTCCCGTTCGAGTCGAAATCGTCACAACGATTCGGTCTTTCGGCACGACCGGTGGTGTCGCACCCGTGTTTTCAGCAGGAACCAGCGGCAATGAGTTCACAAGGTACTTCGTCGAATTTCGACCGTCGATCACCGACTTCCATTTCAAAACATCACTCGCGTCAGAGACCAGGAGATGAACGATCCCTAAGGCACTCGTATCCCCGACAACGGTTCCCCGAGGGGTAAATAGAATGTCCATTTGCGGCGAATAAGTCGCAGTCAAACTAATCGGGCGCCATGAACGGGGTATCTGAGAACCGTCCAGATCGATCACCGTTCCGCGCGGCAATTGAACGGGTTGAGCATCACCCAATGGTGTCGAAGCTAATTCCATTGCAAACGAAATCGGATTGACCGTTCCCGCGAGATCAGAATTGGGACGGTTGAGTACGATAAGTTTTTGCGGAGGTACACCGGGAGTGTTCGAGGGAATCGTCAAGACGGTGGAAATGGTAAACCAAGCCCCGGTATCTTGCGGGATTTGAATTCTATTTCCAACCTTCAAAAATCCACGATTAAAAAGGTTGAACCAAGGAGTCCCCGAGATCAAACTGACTGTCCGGCCGGTGGAATCTCCTGTCGCCGCAAAACTAAAAGTCAATGTGCCAGTCTCACGCTGTGGAGCACCGATATATTGAACGGCGCTGACCGAATGATTGTCATTGGGATCTAATAACAATCGAACCCCACGTACTTCATTCGCATAGATTGCCTTATCCCGGGCACCCATCAAGAACGACTGGAGTTGCCGGCCACCGGCACGCATACGATCGGCGTTATACGAAAAATTTACTGAAGCGATCGTGACCGCGGCGAGGATGAGGACGATTGCCAGCACAACCAGCAGTTCTACCAACGTAAAGGCACGCCGACTGGACTTCGACAACCTTTGTGCGTGCTGTATTTGACGAAAGCGTCGCATGGCTATTTACCCCCCGCGCGCTGACTTAAGTTCGTGATATTATCAAACAACACCTGCAGGCTTTTATTCGCTGTCGGCGTCAATATTGGTGCTGCTAAATATCCGAAGTTCAACGAGACTGAATTGGTGGTCGTCGGGACGTCGGTCGGCTCGAACAAACCAAGTTGCTTATCCGGGCCCGCCGAGACGATCAAAGGCGTATGGAAAGTGTAGAAGTCATGTGCCCCCACAACAAACTGGGCTCTTCGTGTAGCTTTTGTCGAAGCGGTGACGCTGGGGTTGGAGTCAAACAGCCACGCAGATAGTTGAAATGATGGATCGTCGGGATCGATGTTCAACGACTCCGGATCGTCCGTGTCGGGAGCTCCTAAATTTGTAAACGGCAAAAACCCTCCGTTCGCAGCGCTAAGACCTGGCTGACCGTCAGGCCCTTTTGAGAAACTAATCGCGGGATCAAACGGTGGCAGATTTGAAATCAACAGTGAAGCGGGTGTTGCACCCGGAAAAAAAGAATTCGGACGAATTGCCGGGCTGAACGTTGCCGGATTGCTATTGGCAGCTTCCACCCATCCCGCCGGGTCTTGCGATCCATTTTGATTGATATCGTCAAAGGCTGATGACCCGGATGCTCCAGAAAAATTCTGCTCACCACAGCGGATCAAGCGGGTCGGCCACCGGTAAAACCGGATCGGCTCACCCCACGCATCGACGAGACATGGAAAACCACCGGTTTCAGGCGACGTTTTGATCTCCGAACCTGTAAACGCGTCGTCAGTCGGTGTCGGTGCGCCAAACGTCTCGCCCCTTAACAGCACCGCATAAAGTATGATGCCGGATTCGAATTTGGGGTTGTACGGGGCCGGTAATAATGGGACTGGTAGCGGATAGGTCGGTGACGAGATCGGGAAATCCGGAAACAGGCGTTTCACCTGTGACGCGTCCAGTTCGACGAATGCCTGCGGAAACGCCTTCTTGTATCTTGTCTTGCGAAAAATCACCTCTGCCAGATTCGGCGTCATCTGATCCGTGGGGTTATTCGCATTCCAGTTGTTGGCGCCGAGTGCTCCGGCATCGGAGAAATCAAACTCACGAAATGCCCGGACCCGATCCTGGATAATGCCACTGGCCTTTGTCACGGTGGTCGCTGTGGCTGCTTCCCTCGCACTGACGATAAATCGATACGACGCTGCCGTTAACAACGCCATCATCAGCGCGATGACCGCGATGGCGGCCAGCAACTCGATCATCGTAAAGCCATCACGGCGATTTTTCGTGTTGCGGGACATGTTCGAAACACCTGGAAACGAAAACGAGCAAAAGGCATTCAAGTCACAAAAGCTCAGGGCTGCAGTTGGCCGAAGGAAAAGTTGGTAATGTTATCTAATTCCGGTTGACGTTCTTTAATGGTCGGGGAACCGGAACTCGCTGCCGGAAGAGGATCTGTTGTCTTTGGTAAATACGGACCACCGAACCCATAAGCCCGATCGTAGCCGGGAGAAATAATCTGATGTCCGTTGGGCTTCCAAGGTTGGCTGGTGAGTGTTGATCCCTGCAGGTAAGGACTGGTCAACGCACCACCGCCAAATTCTGTCGCTGTCGCGTACCCTTGTCCGTCATAACCGCTGTAATAAAGATACGGATTCGTTTGCGAGGGAAGATTGTCTTTGTATTCGGGAAAGCCGTTCTTATTGACGTCGGTAAACCGGGAAGGAACGAACTCGAAAAGTGGCGCTTCCCGGCCAGATCCACCTCGATCAAATGGACTTGCTGGATTCTTCGAGAAACCGGTGCATGGACCGATCTGTCCGGCAATATTATTTTGAGCCGTCGTACCCGGGGTGTCGTTTCCATTCACTCCGCCCAGAAAGAAAACCAGGCATTCCCCCACACTTAAGGTGATGATCTCCGTCGCCGTCCCATTACCATTGATATCATGGTCGCCGAAATCATAATTCGGCCAGATCTGGCGAATCAGCGCCGCACTGTTTTTCGTCGCAGTCGTCGTTGTCCAATCAGTTCCCTTTTCGCAAAGGACAATACTGCTGGGAGGCTCGATTCCATGATCCGCTTTGAACCGGGCAATCGCCGAATCCAGCTGGTTAATCTCGTTAACAACACCTGCAATCCGCGTGTTCTTGATCGCTCCGCCAACAGCAGGCAGAATCAACGACATCAGGATCGCGATGATCACAATCACGACCATCAATTCGATCAACGTGAATCCGCTTCGACGATCGTCTGTTTTCCGCGTTCGAGATCCCACCATGATTCGTTCCTAATAGAGATGCCGCGCGTAATTCGGGTGTAGCAACCCGCAAGCCGAAGCGGCTAGAGAGTAGTCATGAGAGAGTAGTACGTAGAAAAATCAATGAATCGATTTTCTTTCTTGAATTGATCTACCTTCTACTCTCTTCATCAACTTTCTAGTTGCTTCGACTCCCCCGGCTTGACTGGTTTGTTATGACAAATCGTTCAACAGCTTGATCAGTGGCATGAAGAGGGCGATAACGATGAAGCCGACGATCAAACCGAGGATCACCACCATCAGTGGCTCCAGCAAGTTGACCAGACCTTCGACCAGCACCCCGACTTCTTCGTCGAACACGTCCGAAACTTTATAAAGCATCGTATCCAGCGCACCGGTCTCTTCACCGACGTCGACCATGTTCACCACGATCTCGTCCACTGTTCGAGTTTCACGCAGCGGAACCGCCATTGATTCCCCTTCGCGAATCGCCGCGATGATATGTTCGTAAGCCTTGTAAAAGACCGCGTTCCCTGCTGTATCACGCGTAATCGATAATGCTTCCAGGATTGGCACCCCGGATGCCACCAGGGTCCCCAATGTTCGACACGTTCTGGCGATAATCGACTTTCTGAAGATCAAACCGAGTAACGGGATTTTGAGTGAGACCCAATCAACGACGAACGCCCCCGTTTTGTTCTTTTTGATAATCTTGATCATTAACCACAGAGCGAACGGGATCACAGGCCCCAGATACCAGTAATTCACCACGGCATCGCTACACTGGATCAACACGACCGTAATACCAGGCAATTCGGTTCCGAAGTCGTCGAAGATCTTCTTAAACTTTGGAATGATGTAATACATGATGAAGCCGACGATCAGAGTGGCGACCGTAATAACGGCGCACGGATAGATCATGGCCCCCTTCACTTTTCGCTTCAAACTTTCGGACCGCTCTTTGAATTCGGCCAATCGTTGAAGAATGACTTCCAGGGCACCGCCCGCCTCACCCGCCTTCACCATGTTGACGTACAGGTTATCGAACGCCTTCGGCTGTTTCGCCATCGCCTCAGACAGCGTACTGCCCGATTCGATGTCGTCGATCGTGCCGATCAGCGAACTTTTTAGCGGACCCGGCTTACATTGATTTTCAAGAATACGAAGACTTCGCAGAATCGGCAGACCGGCGTCTTGCAGAGTCGACAATTGACGGGTGAACGTACAAAGCTGCTTGCCGCTGACGCCGCCGAAGGAAAACCCACCCCCCTTTTTCTTCTTTGGTGGTGGTTTCTTCTTACCCTCGGCCTGAGTCTTGGGATCGCCCTTGGTCTTGGCGGTATCGGCCTTGGTCTTCTTTTCCTTACCCTTTTCCCGGATCTTCGTGACGAAGAAACCCTTCTCACGAATTCGTGACTGAGCTTCCTGTTCTGACGCGGCGTCGATGGTGTCTTTCACCTCGAGACCCGTATTGTCCATTGCTTCATACTGGAATGTCGGCATCGCCCGTCTCCGATCAAATTCACTCGCGCTGCAGCAGAAAAGTACTCTTAAATCGTCTGGCATTCCCTCGGCTGGTTCATCGTCAGCCTTGATCCTGCAAACTCACATTACGACTTAGACCCTGTGCCACCTGACTCTTGTTACATCAACCACCAAGTTTTCTAAGACCACAGACAATTCTTCTGACGGGCTTAGAAACGATTCATTACATTACTTGTACCAACATAATTAATTATCGTTTCACCGAACCGGTTTGCTCGAAAGCCAACTTTCATCCTAACAAAGAGTCCGGGGGCTGACGCCGCCCGGCTCGCCTGAATTTTTTTCATGACACGAACGTCTTAGTTCGCGCCTGTTTCGTGTCGACTGTTTACTCAATACAAACGACTTTCTGCGTCAGCCTGCGTCTTCCATCACGGTTTCGCGAACGACTTCGTCGATCGTCGTGATCCCGTCGAAGATCAGCTTCAGACCTGCTTCGCGGAGCGTGGTCATCCCCTGACCGCGAGCGAAATTTCGAATTTCATCCACGTTGGCATTTGATGAGACCAGGTCTCGAATATCATCGGTCACGTCCAGCAACTCATAAATCCCGCATCGACCTTTGTAGCCCGAGTTATTACATCGCTGACAACCGCGACCATAATAGAACTTGTATTGCCGCGCCTGCGCGATCGGCAGCTGCAATTCCATGAGTAGCTCGTCGCTCGGTTCAAATTGCGTGCGACATTCCGTACAGATTTTTCGGACGAGTCGTTGAGCGAGAACCGCTTCGACCGTCGCGGTGATCAGGAACGGCTCAATCCCCATGTCGCGAAGGCGAGTAATCGTGCTGGGTGCGTCGTTGGTGTGCAGCGTGCTGAAGACCAGGTGCCCGGTCAACGCACTTTGAATCGCCACTTCTGCCGTTTCAAAGTCACGAATCTCACCGACCAGAATCGTATCAGGATCATGACGCAGGATGGCTCGCAAGACCGTCGCGAACGTGACTTGAATATCGGGATTCACCGGAACCTGAATCAGTCCGTCGATTTCGTATTCGATCGGATCTTCGGTCGTGATGATCTTGGTTTCAATATCGTTCAGTTCATTGAGTGCCGAGTAGAGTGTCGTTGTTTTACCGCTACCCGTCGGCCCGGTGACGAGCACAATCCCGTTCGGACGCTTAATCACGGAACGGAACCTGGTCAGCGTCGTTGCGTCCATTCCAATCTTGTTCAAGTCGAGTTGCACAACCGTTCGGTCGAGCACTCGCATAACGACCGCTTCTCCAAACAGGGTGGGAAGCACGCTGACTCGCAAGTCAACCTGGTGACCACCGACGCTCAGTTCGATACGACCGTCCTGGGGCAAACGACGTTCGGCAATATCCAGTTCCGACATAATTTTGATACGTGAGACGATCGCGTTCGCCAGATGCCGAGGAGGTGGCACCAGTTCATAAAGCATTCCGTCCGCCTTGATGCGTACGCGGAATTCGTCTTCGAACGGTTCAAAGTGAATGTCACTCGCCTGATCCTTGATCGCCAGCAGCAGGATCATGTTAAGCAACTTACGAATCGGTGCTTCATCCCCATCAGGAGACAAATCATGGACACGATCATTCTTGCCAGTCGACGCTGGCGCGTCTTCTTCGAGCTTGGCAATAATATCTTCGATGCTCTCTTCTCGCCCTGCGTACTGACGGGCAATTGCCGCTTCGACATCCCTGGCGTTAGAAACAGCGCCGCGGACATCGACCCCCAGCATACTGCGAAGATCGTCCAGCGCACCCAGATTCTGCGGGTCGGCCATCGCGACGGTCAGCACATTATCTTTGAGCGAGATGGGGATGATCTTATAGACATCGGCCATCGTCTGCGGAACCAGTTCAAGCGCCTTGGCCGGAATCGTGGTCTCGGCCAGATTGACGACTGGCATTCCCCATTGTTCAGCGAGTGCTTCGGTGACTTGAGCTTCGGTAACAAACCCCATCGCAATCGCGATCTGGCCGGTGAGTTCTCCCTGCCCCTGCTTCTTCGCTTCGAGCACGTCCCACAGCTGGTCTTCTGTGAGATACCCAAGATCAACAAGAATCTGACCGAACCGCCGATGAGCCATTTTAGGTCACGTTCATAAATGAGGCTGAATTGACAAGCCGCCACCCGGTGAGAACGACCGGGAAATACTGATGAATCACGAAAGAAATGCAACTAAACCAGACGCTTATTAAGTCTTATTAACCCAAAACACACGAAAAAAAGTCATTAGCGATCAGTAGCAGGAATTGTGGTATCGACCACGCATTAACGCTTCAAATCGTGTTCGATCCCCTGCTAACCGAAATCCCCCAAAAATTACGGCACTGAAGAGTCCGTAGGGCTTACGCCCCACCGGGCACCTCGATCCTCGCGAACGACCCCATTCGCTTTGATCAGTGTCTGTCTCCTCAGTGTTTGTCGTCGCCCTCTTCGTCTTCTTCCTCTTCTTCTTCGTCAAGCAATCCTTTTTTCGCTCGGGCGATTCGCGCCTTCAGTTCACCCGGCTGATTGGACCGGATCACGCAAGTATCTTCTTCACAGATGTTATTCTTCCACAGACTGAACAACGCATCGTCGAGCAACTGCATGCCGAACTTTCGCCCGGTTTGAATCGAGGAATTGATTCGGTAAGTCTTCGCTTCTCGAATCAAGTTAGCGATAGCAGGGGTCACAACCAGCAGCTCGTACGCCGCGACAACCCCCTTTGGCTTTCTCGAAAGCAATGCTTGCGAAAGAATTCCGATGATCGCCACGGACAACTGCGTTCGAATCTGTTCCTGCTGGTTCGTCGGAAACACGTCGATGATTCGGTCGACGGTTCCTTGAGCACCGGTCGTGTGGAGCGTACCGAACACAACGTGGCCCGTTTCTGCTGCGGTGATCGCAGACGAAATCGTCGCCAGGTCTCGCATTTCACCGACCAGAATCACGTCGGGGTCCATACGCAACGCTCGACGCAGCGCTTCGGGAAAATCGGGCACATCGACACCAATCTCACGCTGATTGATCGTCGACTTTTTGTGCTGATGGTAATACTCGATCGGGTCTTCAAGGGTAATGATATGGTGGTCGACGGTGTCATTCAGGTAATTGATCATACTGGCCAGACTGGTCGTCTTACCGCTACCGGTCGGGCCCGTCACCAGAAACAGACCGCGAGGCCGCATGATCAGGTCACGAATCACCATCGGCAGACCAAGCTGCTCGAACGAAAGGAATTCGTTAGGGACCCGCCGCAAGACCATCCCGACGTGACCACGCTGTTTGAAAACGGCGACACGGAACCGAGCCTTATCACCGAAGGCAAACCCGAAGTCGGTCCCCCCGACTTCCTGCAGTTCCTGCTGATTTCGCTCCGGGCAGATACTTTTCATCAAACCGACGGTGTCTTCGGGAGTCAACGTCTTGGTTTCGAGGCGAACCATATGACCGCCCATGCGTAACACAGGTGGCTGCCCGGTCGTGATGTGCAAATCGCTTGCCTTCTCACGAACGACGGTTTCGAGCATCTTATCGATCTGAAGTGTTGCAGCCATTGACTTCCTTCAACCGGCTCTGTGTCACAATCGCGACACTCGTCCACTACGACTCAGTTTCAGCCAAACGAAAACACAAATCACTTTGACGGCCAAAGTTTCGAAACTTATCAAACAGCGAATTAAACAACCACAAACCGAACCGTGACGAATCGCGGGAGATTTGAACCGGATTGAAAATGAGTCAAGAAATGTTGCCAGCGACATTCTTACAAGTCGAGTCCGGTTTCTCAAATCATTGGCGACTCAGTGACCTCCCTTATCCAATCGATAAACTTCGACCAGCGGTGTCTTGCCGATCAATGCCCGCGACAAGGCGTCTTCCACCAGGGTTTTCATGCCGAACAACCGGGCTTGACGACGAATATTCTGGGCCGGCTCACTGCGGAACGTCATTTCCCGCAATGTCGAATTCATGACCATCAGCTCGAAGACGGCGTTACGACCTCGGTAACCCGTGTGCTGACAGTGGTTACATCCTTTTCCTCGCATAAATGTCGCCTCGGCAATCTGGTCCGGCGTCACCGCGAAGTGCTGGATTTCGCTGGGATCCGGGACATACGTATCTTTGCATTTTGGACAAACGACGCGAATCAAACGCTGTGCCATGATCGCCATCACCGAGGAAGCCACGAGAAATGGCTCGACCCCCATGTCGATCAGGCGTGTAATAGAACTGGGCGCATCGTTCGTATGTAGCGTACTGAAAACCAAGTGTCCAGTCAGAGAAGCTTGAATTGCCATCTCGGCCGTCTCAGCATCGCGAATTTCCCCGACGAGGATCACATTCGGCGCCTGCCGGAGCATGGCACGGATAATTCGAGAAAAGTCGAGGCCGATATCGTGCTTGACCTCGACCTGGTTGATCCCGGGGAGGTAGTACTCGACCGGGTCTTCGGCGGTGATGATCTTTCGGTCGGGCCGGTTGAGCTCACCGAGCGCACTATAGAGAGTGGTCGTCTTACCGCTACCCGTCGGCCCGGTGACCAGGAAGATCCCGTTTGGACGACGAATGATATTCTGAAATCGACGATAGTTTTCTTCACTGAATCCCAGATTACGGATACCCACCTTAATATTGTCACGATCAAGAATTCGCATGACGATCGCCTGACCATGACTGGTCGGGAGAATACTGACGCGTAAGTCGAAATCTTTACCGCCGGCTCGCGTCTTAATTCGACCGTCCTGAGGCCGACGTTTTTCAGCGATGTCCATACGTGCCATGATCTTAAATCGCGAAGTGAGCGCCGCCAACAGTCGCCTGGGTGGGCTATCGCGTTCGACCAGCACACCGTCAATCCGATATCGGACACGGATTCGGTCTTCGAATGGCTCGATATGAATATCACTCGCCCGCATACTGACAGCTTCGGAAACGATCAGATTACACAGCCGAACGACAGGAGAACTTTCTTCGTCTTTCTCTGCCTTGGACTGAGGTGCGTCAGTTTCCGTAAAGTCAATTGCCGTCTCGGTAAACTCCATCAGCATCGAGTCGACCGACTCGGTTTCAGAGCCACCGTAATAGCGGTTAATCGCGTTTTGAATTGATTCTCTGGGTGCCCCAACCGGCTCGATATCGCGATTGACCATAAAGCGCAGCTTATCGATGACATCCAGATCATTGGCGTTCATCATTGCGACTCGAAGACGTTCGTCATCGAGCCCCAGAGGGATCACAATGTTCTCACGCGCGACCGACTCAGGAATCAATGCGATGACACTTGCGGGAATCTCCATCGCATCAATATTGACGAACTCGTGTCCGTATTGCTGAGCCTGCAATTGGCCCATTTCACCGCTGCTGACGTAGCCAAGTCGAACCAGTGCGTCAGCGGCGGAGATCCCGAGGCTGCTCGCCATTCCTTCGGCTTCCGCGAGCTGATCTTCGCTGATCACGCCATCATCAACGAGTTTTCTTATGTAATCTTCAGACATGGAGCCTCTCACATTCGCAAAATATATTGTTCAAGGTGGAGCGAAGTTTTCGGACGGCTAGGAGAAATGATCTGTCATTGTTAGCGAGCGGTACACCCGTCGTCAATCGTCCTGAATTGCAAGTTGCCGTTACTTGAGACTTTGCGTTAGCCAACTACGCATGTCGCTGAACTTTTGCAGCCTCGTCGGCAATAACCCGCAATCCTTCGCGAACAACCTCGGCAGGCTGCGAGAAATTCAAACGCAGGCACTCGTGCCGATGCGACCAGTCCTCGTCCAACCCGAAGAAGAAGTATTCGCCTGGGACAATCAGCACATTGCGGGCCTTCAAGCGGGCGTAGAGCTCTTTCGTAGAAATCCCAAGATTTCGCAACCAGAGCCAATGAAAAAAAGCTCCTTCACTGGCATGTAGCGCCCAGTCCAATCCCGCAGCAGTAAAGAATTGGCGAATCCATTCCTGCGCGCGTTGACTTTTTTCTGCATAAAACGGAACCAGGTGTCGCGGGCCAAGTTCCAGGATTTCGCCAGACTCCACGAGCGGAAGAACAAGCTGTTGCCCGATCGTTCCGTTGGCCAACCCTGCGATGGCCGTCATCGCTGACACCGCCGAGGCAATTTGCTCGGGTCCAATCACAACGGCAGTCCGCGTGCCAGGCAAACCCAATTTGGAAAGACTGAGCGTCATGATGACGTTCGGCGCCCAAAACGGTTTCGCCTCGGTGAAAATGACTCCTGGGAACGGGGCTCCGTATGCATTATCGATAATCAACGGGATTCCATGACCTGCAGCGAGTTCGGCAAGTCGCGTGATCTCTTCGTCAGTCAAGACGTTCCCAGTCGGGTTTGTCGGCCGCGACACTGCGATCGCCGCAATATCCTGATTCGTGAGAGCCGCTTCAACCGCGGCAAAATCGATTCGATACTTAAAAATCCGACCTTCCGGCCCGTTCGGCCACGTAATTTCTGGCCGGCAAGCAACGAACATGGCGTCGTCGACCCCTTGATCCGCGTATCCAATGTATTCCGGAGTTAAGGGTAACAGGATCTTGCGCTTGCGTTGTCCTTCAAATCGTCCGGCAAGCAAATTGAACAGAAAGAAGAAGGCACTTTGCCCTCCATTTGTGACGGCGATGTTTTCGGGACGAACATCCCATCCGAATGTCCGCTTCAGCAGATCTGCCAGCGAGCGAATAAACCATGGGTTACCCTGCGGAGGGTCATAGTTTCCCAGCATTCGGTCGAATGAACGCCCTTCACTCACCAGTTCCTGCATCCTGCTGCGCCAAAGAGCCTGGATTGCGGGAACAGCCGCGGGATTGCCGCCCCCCAGCATCAGCATATCGGGCTTTTCGGTCATCGCCCGGCCAAGGTCATCCATTAACTCCAGGATACCACTTCTCCCGGTGAGTTTACGTCCGGTGAGTGAGAACTCGATTTCCATATGTGTCCTGCCAATCCTTATTTGTGATGGAAACTAATCAGTGGTTATTCCGTCGCTGACGTTGTGCCGGATCGGACTAACCGGTCGTGCATCAACCCTGAAATCGCCTGAGAGTTTTCATCGCCCTGTTTTCTAAGAGCGTTTACAACCTTTTGTTGACGTTCGACCGGATGATTCTGACTCAGTTTCCACTTCCCTTCCAACTTCTCGATGGAGATGCGAAAGCCGACAATCTGAGTCAACAGCCTTTCGGCAAAGGTCGTCGTTTCATCGAAAAACCAGGGTTTCGGCATGGTCTTTTCGTAGAAATCCGTCATCGTCCCCACGATTGCCGAAATGCTTGAGTAATCGTCCACGATCTCCAGCTTACCGATTGCATGCACGGCAACGTAGTTCCATGTGGGGACGACGTTTTCGGCGTCGTACCAGGTTGGCGAAACATACGCATGCGGTCCCGAGAAAACGGCGAGAACCGTCTGACCTTTCGCGGCAGCACACTGCGGGTTGGTTCGTGCCGTATGTCCGACGAGCGTCCCATACGGTCCAACTTCGCGTTCAAGCAAGAACGGCAAATGCGTCGCAAACGGAAATCCCTCCACCTGGGAAACAAGTAATCCAAAACTGTGTCGCTGGATGAAATCATGCAGCGTGCTTAGATCGGGTTCATGAAAGTGAGACGGGACGTACATGATTCATTTTCCCGCGAGTTTTAGTGATTTTTATTGTGGCCAAAAAAGACCGTCACAATCGTTTCGATTTCTCTCACATCCGTGGCTTGCATAGCGAACGACCCGCGTCTGGATTGCGACTGTTCAGGCCAGATATTTCAAATCCGCTGGTTGCCTCAAACCTGCAATGACATTCGCCATTGTGCGGCGAGTTGATTCTGGCTGATCTTTCACGTCCCTTCAATCCGCTCGATTTCGAATTGGAATTCAACGCTACCACACAACAGACTGACGATGTTTGCTTGTTCGAAAGACATTGTGATATTGTTCGCCGGTATCTGCACTGACCATTCCGCAATTTAGTCAATTGCCGTCACGAAATGACTTCGCTCAAGCCACCGGGTCCCGCAAAGCCCGAGATTCGAAATCGTCGCATGCGATCCGGGGAATGGATTGCCTTCGCGGCTTTGAGCGTATTCGCCACCATCGCGACGCTCTTAGTGATCGTTGCCTGGTTCCTGCCGGTTGAAGTTTTCCAGAATTGGGCATTCGAATACGCGGTTGACGATTCCTATCGCCGGTTTGAAGCCGTAGGGCAGGCCGAAGCATTCTGCTGGGTGGTTCGCATCGTGGGACCGATCATGGTGTTCGGTGCCATGCGATTGCTCAGGAACCGGGATTCGGCGGTAAAGAGTTTTCAAATGACGTGGCAGGGATTTCTCAGGGCAACTGAGATTCTTGAGACATCGCGCGTCGATCCTGCGATTTCTTTGCCCGAACTGAAACCTCAGCGACTGTCGTTCAACCGAGTCAAAAGCTGGTGCTTGCGTGGAATGTTGTTGCTTTGGATGGCGTTTGCTGTCGTACAATTCGGGCAGTCGGCAAGTCGGCGGACGGCGGAGTGGCCTTACTATAAGTTTCGTTCTGGCGGGGTTGTCCTACCTAACATCAGCGAGTCCAACCGCGATGTCATTCGGTACGTGAAAGAACGTACTCCACCCAACTCGCGAATTCTGGTGGTCAGTGACCAGAAGTTGTATTTTCTTTCGTACTATCTTCGACCACGAGGGATTTATCATCGTGTGCATCCCGACAGCGCATTCGTCATAGCGCAGCCCCATCAGGAGAGGTGGATGCCGGCTTACCGGCTGAACGAACTGGACCCGGAGTGGATTTGTCAATTGCGGCCCGACTTTATTCTTGAATACTTTGAACATCCAGACAACATCGACGGATCGAAGAAACTCGAAGACCGTCACTGGATTCAATTTCTCCGACGTTTGCACGATGACCCGAAGTATGTCCCATCGTACATTCTTCAACTGCGGCCATACACGGAGAATTGCACGCAATGACCGGACTGTGGCAGTTGTTAATTCTAAGTCTCGGACTGGTCGGACAATGGTCAATGGGACTTGCTATCGCCTGCGGATTAACAGGCCGATTTCAAGTGTTTCGAGCCGATGAGCCAGCGAACTTAAGGGTCACGAACGTCGAACTGGCAGGACTGGGTTTTATATTTGGAATTGGCGGAACCGCATGGTTCTTGTTTATGTGGTCGTTGTGCGGCGGTCAGATCGGCTCAGCAGTGAGTCTTGTACTGGCCATCGCCGGGCTGTTGTGTGGATCTTTCTGCTGGTGGTCGCTGAAATCCTTCTCAGGGAAAAACCGACTTCCTGAAAACGAAATCCATGACGCGGCACTGGAGTCGACTTGCCGCCTGGCCGTGATATTCCTGGCGATCGCGGCGATCGTTCAAGCGTTAATGACGCCGCAGCGTCTCTGGGACGAACGAGCCATTTTCGGGCTACGTGGCATCGTCCTTTTCGAAGAGGGAACCGTGCATAGTGCTGAATTGAAGCATCCAGATTTTGTGCTCGGCCATCCACGTTACCCGCTGTTGATACCGCTTGCTGAGACACACGTTTACGGGCTTGTGGGGCAAGTCAACGATCGCTGGTCAAAGGTTGTGTTTCCTCTACTCTACCTGGGAATGGTACTGTGTTTCGCGGGGGTCTTTTCGCGACACATGTCGCGAGGGCAGGCTTGGATGTGGGCACTCGTGCTGGCGACAATACCGGCGCTCATGCCGCACGATTATGGCTTCTTGTGTGGACAGGCCGATGCACCCGTCGGCTGTTTTCATGGCGTATCAGTACTGTACTTATGGGACTATTTGCGCAATCGGTCACGATCAGCACAGCTGCCTCTCATAGCGATGGGTGGTTCGCGGTCACTGATTGTTTCTGGGCTTTGTGCTGGTCTCGGCGCTTTCACCAAGGACGAAGGTCTCGCCTTTCTGATGGTCGACACCGGACTGATCACAGCGTTCGTTGTGATCTCATTTATGGCACGCCAGACCGGTCGACATCGGTTTGATCCGCTAAAAAAAGATGTGGCGGGAAACCCAGCGGCGGAGTGGAGAAAAGTCGAAACTCGCCTGCAATTCTGGATGCCTGTGTTCTACGTGCTCGCAGCTGCGATTACTCTGATACCGTGGTTTATTTACCGGCAAGAACTCCCCAAGACAACAGAAATGGAGTATTTCCGGAGGATGACCCTTTCGCGGTTGGTCGAAGAGACCTCTTCATTGAATTGGCTGACGGGACACATACTAAGCAGGATGTTTGCCGAGTGGAGGGAATGGGGTGCACAATGGTGGCTCGTCATTGCGTTGTTGCTGATGTTCCCACGCAAAGCCTTCTCGAGTCCGCAGCTGCTGTTAATTGGTGACATCGCCGGTGCTCTGTCCGCACTGATCGTGGCCGGAATGCTGGCCCCCGTGAAGCTCGAAGAACACATCGGCGGATCAAGCCATCGATTTCTCATGCAAATCGCACCAGTCGCCGTCGTCTTTATCGCAGGACAGTTGATCGGTCATCGCTCTACCGAAAACGTCGCTAACGCTTGATGGTTTTACGTTAACAAATACCGAGTCATAAAATAAATATCGACAACAAGCCACTTCTTCGACGCGGACTCTATAGCAATGGCATTTCGAAGTGAATCCCGAAGAAAAGTCCTTAACGACTATGTTTCGTAAGCTGACTTGTGATCTGCGCATCTGATCATCGCGGCTTTATTTCGAGCCGGTTGACCGATATATTCAGCGGAATGATTCCGCGAAACCATTTGCCTACCGATGCTTTCGATAGGGTTTCGGTCTGGCTCGGTCGAGGGCTGTTGATCGCGGCCCTGTTTAGTGGTGTCGCGCTCATGTCGCGAGTCTGGACAGCCGGACCACTTGTACTTGATGAGCACGTCTCATACTGGATTGTCCAATCGACTATGCCTGGAAGCGCGACCCAGAGAAGCCTGAACTGGGCTGCAACTCCTCCATTATCAAGCTGGATACAGCAGGCATTTGTTTTGACTTTCGGAAAGGGCGAAGCGGTCTTTCGGAGCTCTTCCGTGATCTTCTTCTGGCTCGCGATTCTGACGATGTATCCACTGGGGCGCGACCTGGGAGGCCCCGTTGTGGGGGGGCTATCCGCCCTGGTCCTCGCGTGGCACCCGACCGTTCTCGACGAAGTGAGAATCGCCCGTTGCTACGGACTTCTCGTTTGGCTTTCCGCGCTGTTGATCTGGGCGGTGGTTCGGTGGCGACGGCAGCCCGATTCAATGTTTTATGCACTTTGTGGAACGTGCGCTGCTACGGGCTTAATTTGGACTCACTACATATCCTTGCCATTACCTGTGTTATGCTTTGGCACCATGGCAGGTTCACTGATCCGTTCCCACGGGTCGATCAAACAATGGCGAAATCTCGCCGTTGCTTCGCTGCTGGTTGTGGTCTGCTTAGTACCACTCTTGCCAACGTTACTCCGAATTTGGGAATGGAGCCCATTTCTTAACTTTCAGCAGAATGTATCGCCCCCTTGGGAAATTATTGGACCATTCTGGTGGTTCGGTATTCCACTTGGATGGCTCACCGCGTGGCTGATTGACTGCGGAATGGCCCCGCTCGGCGAGTCGTCATTTAATTCTCTGCTGACTCCAACCGGATTACAGAAACATCGAAGTCGAATCGGTCAGCCAAAAGCGCATTGCAGTCCCCGTAACGAGATCGGAATGTTGATTTTCTGGTCATTGGTTCCATTGTTGTTGCTCGTATTGTTGGCTCGAGGGGATCGAGCGTGCCTTGCCAATCCCCGGTATCAAATCGCGTTTGCCATTCCTGGCAGCTGTTTAATCGCAAGCTTGCTCGCTCGACGTGGGAAAAGCGTTGCGGCAACAATCGGATGTGTTGCCGCGCTCGCTTCAACATGGATTATGACAGGCCGTTCGCCGCTCGAACCCTATCGCCTGCGTGATCCCGGTGCCGCTCACTGGCAGCTGATGGCTAACATCATCCAGCGAGATGGAAACGACGATCAGCCAATTTTTGCTCAAAGCGGGTTGGTCGAATCCACTCTCGTACCTGCATTTTTTGAAGATCGACAATTCCTGGAGTATGTGGCATGCCGCATCAGTCGATTTTATCTCGATCGTCCGTGTCCGCGCTATGGATTACCTTTTAACTGGAAAACCTCCCCAGAGATGCGGCGGTATTTTGCCGACCGCCTGATTGAAACCAGGTCGCGCGGCGTGACGACAGCATGGCTTGCCGGGGCAATTGATACCGACCTCAATCGCATGTCGATCAGTGGATTTGAAGCGATTCTTCAAGAGCAAGGATACGTGAGCGTCGGTGAATGGAACTCACCATTTGCGATACTAAAACGCTATGAGCAGCATGTACCCACGCGTAGTTCTCAGTAAACCGATAATTTCGTGACCGCTACAGAGTTAAATCTTTACTCAGAATGCCACGATCGATTCTGCTCGGCTGACTACAGCCAGTCTTCTGCTGCGGTGTCACGATCAAAATCATCAGCGTGAGAAACATCATTGGACGCTCGACGAATAGCCGACACCACTCATACGAGTCCTCGCTTCTTCCGCAAGTACCATTCGAGGCTCATCACACCCACAAACGCGACAAGTAACCACCAGTTGTCCCAGAGGTTAATGACTTGAATCCGTGTGAGTGCGTTGAACCTGGTTTGCTTGAGTCGCTCCAGCAAACTTCCCAGCTCTTCGGGCTTCATCGAGGTGCCCCCCGTGATCGAGGCGAGTTCTTTCAGAAAATCATGGTCGGCACTGGGATAGTCGAGCTCCAGATCACGTGCGTCGACAATAAACCGGGTGTAGGCGGTCTCTCGCATTAATTCGCCATTGTGCCGAGCCGTGACACGCACCCAATAGTCACCGGCATCAGTGGTCTTCGAAAAGTCAGTCGAGAATTCCTTGTTCAACTGGCGAGGGGTTGGTTTATCGACCTGGCCATCTGGCTTTGTGACTTCGACCTGAAATTCAGTGTTACCCAGCGGCTTGCCGTCCGCCGCGCGAGCTCCGAACAATAATGAGGCACTGGCACCGGGGGTGACATTACGTGGTTCCACACGGACCCACACCGGCTGGTCCGTGTCAGCTTCTTTCTTCGCCAGCCAGAGGATCATCTGCCTCCAGAATCTTTGATGCAGTTCTGCCTTTCCATCCATACACCAAAGCCACGTGGTATCCACGCCAAACGCTGCAACGCGGGCTTTTCCAACTTCGTTGACGAGCAGCAGCGGTTGCTTGTCCGTCGTCTCGGCCCAGACTCGTACCAGTTCGTTCGCGGGCCTCAAACGATTTGCTCCCTCCAGCGGCGGAAGCTCCTGCCACATTGACCGATTCTTGTCACTGCCGCCCAACTGCATCACGAACTCTTTCAATCCCTGTTCCGTCGGAATCATCTTCACTTCACCGAGCAACTGAGCGTTTTCATTGAACTTGCCGATCGGACGAAAATCAGCGGCGTCTAGCTTAACTGGCAGCCAATCGGCAAGCGGAGTCGAGGCGTATCCGCCGGGCGCGAAATTCTGCAGTCCACCGATCATCAACAGGCCAGCTCCATCTTCGAGTCGCGCCGCGAGCATCTTGAGGATCTCTGCTCCAAACCATTCGGCACGGACGTCTCCGATGATATAGACATCGTAGCGGCCGGGCAGAAACCACGACCGGTCAAGTTTGGTCTGACCGGCGAAGCGACCCGCCCGAACTTCATGGAAATCGAGCTGAATCTTGTCAGCCCCGTTAACCATCCGAATTCGACTTTGCTCAGGCCTCGCCACCTGATCAAAATAGGCAACGTTTAAGCCCCCCTTCTTGACCGAGACAATGGTATCGCGGCGGTTGTTTCGGGTGAGTAATTCGTTTTCAATCGGCTCGACTTGAATCGCAATCTTCAGCTCACCCGACACCACCGGAACAAAGGAAAGATCAACGGGAATCGTTTCTGAATCAGTTTTGATTTCGATTTCTCGAACAGTCTGTGCCTGCTGCGTCGACGGAGCGGGTTTGAATAGCCCAGACTCGCTGATTCCCTTCCCCGTCCGATCTTCGATCAAAACTCGTACCCGAATCTTTTTCCCTTTGGCCCCGAGAGTCCTGACCTTGCATCCGAGTGGAACAAGCTTTTTCTCGAAAACGATTGGATCGACCCGCAAATCCTCGACCGCTAAATCGAGAGACGCAGTCGAAAGTGATGAGGCTCCGTAGACCACGGCATAAACTGGTATCTGGCTGTCGCCCAACTTTTGAGCGGCAGTCAACGGTGCCGTGTCGAATGGCGGAACGGCTCGCTGAGCCCCATCTGTCAGCAAGACAATTCCCAGCGACCGATGATCGCGTGATTCGCGGAGCACGTCGTCCAGCACTTTTCCAAACGCCGTCTGATCGCCGGTCCCTTCCGTCAACGCTGGGTTATGCGGCGCTAATTCACGATCGAAATCAAATTGTCGGATTTCAACCTTTTTCCCCAATAGTTTCCATTTCGGCTCATATTTCGTCAGATCCGCTCTCACCGCATTAAACCGCGAGATTCCACTGGGCATGTCGGCAGTATTCATGCTGCGACTCGTGTCAGCCAGAATCATCAGCTGGACAGGATTCTCGTCAGTATCTGACTTTTGGACCGCAGGCCGAAACATGGCAAACGTCAGCAAGAGTACCGCGAGCAATCGAAGAATCAGAAGTATCCGGCCCTGATTTCTGGTCAATCGCCGCAGCTGTGCTTGATATGTGACGATGACGAGTACGACCAGACCCAGGCTGATGAAGCTCACCAGCGGCCAGGACCAAATCGGCTCAACAAAAATTTGCATAGTTGATCAACAGCTTCAACGCCAACAGCATTATGATATTTTTGTCGCGCAGGCGCAGCACCTGCGTCATTGACAAACATATGAGACAATACGGAACTCGACGACAGATGAATCTACCCGAACAAGGTCATGACTTCGATTCCACCGACCAATTCGACTCAAATCAAAACAAATACCCGCGAAACGGAATCCTTTTTTTTGCTGCCAAAATTGCTGAATTACAATAATAGTTCCTGATTCGAATTGTGGTTGTTTCTAGACAAGCGTATGATCTACGGTTGGTTGCGGCGCAGTTGCTGCAACTTGACCAGTCACTTTTTAGTGGCGGGTTGGCTGCATCCGTTGATGCAGTGCCAGAGGTTTTTTCAGGAGGCCCCTTCATGGGCAAGAAACTGTACGTCGGGAATTTGGCCTACGGAGTTACCGACAGCCAGTTGGAACAGCTGTTCGCAGCGCATGGTGCCGTGCAGTCGGCACAAGTGATCATGGATCGCGACACAGGTCGATCCAAGGGTTTCGGATTCGTCGAGATGAGCAGCTCAGCAGAAGCCGAGTCAGCGATCACAGCTTTGAACGGAGTCGAAAAAGACGGTCGGGCAATGACCGTTAATGAAGCACGACCGAAAGCAGAAGGTGGTGGTGGCGGTGGCCGTGGCCGTAGCGATTATGGCGGTGGTGGTGGTGGTGGCCGACGTTACTAATTAATAGCAGTCCCCATGCAGAACAAGAGCCCGGCTTCGTAAGAAGCCGGGCTTTTTTCATGCAACCAGGCGAAATAACGCCAGCGTATCGCATTTAAATACAACGTTCGTCGGTACTCGAAACTTGATTCATCAGTTTTATCGCTTGTCAACTTGAATTTACAGCGTGTACGGATTCCAATACCTTGGCTGATCTTAACCCATAACTTAATTCTTTGATCAATCGGCTCACAAACGCCTTGGCCTGAATGTCATTCACAGGATCTCGTTTCGAAACCTCTGTAGCTTCGGTCCGAAAATCGCAAAATCAGGCCCAAAGATGATCAGAATCCGAGACGTCATAGCCGATGACGGGACCGTTAAAGAGTCCCGACTGACGGTGGACTATTATCCAGATGTCGGGCCCTCGGCTGCCGGGCCAATTATGACCGTTGAACTTGAAGCCGCCCGAGACCGGCCACACGGAATCATCCTGTCGGTCCACGTCCAGAAAGAGTGGCGCGGCAGGGGATACGAACTGAAGTTCCTGCAGGCTATTTATGATCAATGGATGGACCTGCACTTCGACGTGAAGGGAATCGGAATCGAAGAGTTCGTCGAAGCTGCGATCGAACCGTAATCATCGAACCATGGAGCTCGCCGCGCCGTATTTTTGAGAAAATATCGGCTGAACTGAATACTGACTCTGCTGCCGGGCAGTCTGCAATCAAGCAGTATCTAAGGACATATCGCACTTAGAGTTGAAATCACCGCTTCTCTGAAACCGTGGCACATCGCGAAAAACGCCAAAAAGACATTTTTCACTTTGTTATTCGTCACAGATCAAGTGAAAATTCGTTACAGCGCTAATTGGAATAACGCGGAAACTTTCGCTTGACAACTATGCGGAGTCAGAAGATCTGCGCAGAACATACTTGAAGAATTTGACTATAGAAATGTGGTGAAAGTTCCTACGTTTCATGGAACGGCAGCCCATGACGAACCTCTTGTGCCGACCAACTACGAGTCCCGATCCAGGCATTTCCTGACTTCCAGCAAAAAATCGGGAATCGTAAACGGCTTATGAAACAAGTGCTTGTCTCCGTGTGCGGGAATGAAGTAGCGATTCCAGTCATCGGTATAACCACTGATAAAAAGGACCTTCATTTTTGGAGCCAATGGTTGAAGGGTCTCGGCAAGTTTCACGCCGTCCATTTCTGGCATGATGACATCGGACAAAAGCAGGTGAATCGGTTCTGAGTAATTTTCAAAAACTTGGAGCGCGTCGTTACCGTTTTCTGCAGACAAGACCTTGTATCCGTTTTTTTCGAGGCATCGCACCATAAGTCGACGGATCGCATCGTGGTCCTCCACGACCAGGATGGTTTCGTTTCCCGCGTGATAGTTCTTGGCTGAGTCTCTGGCGTTGTGTGGATCTTCAACCGGGTTCTGTCCGCCGGGAATGTCCTTTTCGATGTTCATCCCAAAACTTTCCGCTGTAAATCTGAAATCGATTGATGCCTTTTTAGGCAGTCCATGATGTTCTGAGATATTCCTTAATTTCTTGACGAAAGCAGCGTGCCGATACGACTAATCAATTCGTTCGGAGAAAATGGTTTCTGAATAAATGCGCAAGCGCCAACACCGGAAGTCTGAAGTGAAACGTCTTGTTCGCTATAGCCGCTCATCATTAAAACGGGCAAGTCCACTGACTGACTGCGCAGTTCCTTTAGCACTTCCAACCCATTTTTGCGTGGCATCGTCAGGTCGAGAATGACAAGCGAGATTTCCTTTGTATGTTGACGAAAAACGTCTAGCCCCTCGCCGCCATCGGATGCGGTAAGAACACTGAATCCGGCTGACTGAACGCATTTGCCAAGAAAACGACGAACGAATTCTTCGTCATCGACGATGAGGATCGTCCCCTTTGGACTCGCAACCGGCTCATCTGGTTCATTCGGACTTTGCAATTTCGTTGCTTTAATGGAAGGGAATAACACCTCAAAACAGGTTCCACGACCCAGTTCGCTGGCAACTTTGATCGTCCCATGGTGACTTCGAATGATCCCGAGAACGGCAGCTAGCCCCAGACCTCGACCGGTCATTTTTGTCGAAAAGAAAGGGTCAAATATTTTCGCCAGTGTTTCCACACTCATGCCGCAGCCGTTGTCCTCCACTTCGACAAAGGCATACTCACCTGCAGTCAAGACATCGGGAACGAACGGCGAATAGAGGCTTGACGCATCCAGTGTTCGGATTCCTGTTCGCACACGAATTTGACCCGGCTGTCCCTGGAATGCATCGGAAGCATTTGTCATCAAGTTCATGATAATTTGCTGCACCTGTGAAGCGTCACCTTCGAACGACGCTGGCTCAAGATTCAAACATATTTCCACATTTTTAGAAATGATGGTATTCAATAAATGCATGGTCTGATTGACCACAACGTCGAGCTGAAGCGGCTGAATGACAAATCGGCCCTTACCGGAATAGGCAAGCATCTGACCCGTCAGTTTCGCGGCATTTGTCGCCGCACTCTCGATCTCGTCGAGATAGCCTTCGATGGGCGATTTTTGCTGCAATTGCATGCGTGCCAGGCTGGCGTTCCCCAACATGGATGTCAGCAAATTATTAAAGTCGTGAGCAATTCCGCTGGCCATTACACCCAAACCTTCCAGCTTCTGGGCATGTTGCAATTGTGCATGTAGCTTGCGACGTTCCTCCTCAGCCTGTTTACGCTCGCTGATGTCGCGAGCAAACGCGAAATTTAATTCTCGATTGCCGATTTTCACATAGTTAGCGTTCACTTCAACGGGAAACTCACGTCCATTTTTGGCTCGGTGCCGGGTTTCAAGAATGATGTTGCCGCGACGCTTGATTTCTTCAAAATGCTTTTCCCAGAGTCCCGGTTGATAATCCGCGACAAAGTCCAATTCCCAAATCGACATACTGAGAAGCTCGTCACGGGAATAGCCAAGCTGAGAACAACACGCATGATTGACATACTGAATACGGCCTTCACGGCTGATCCAATACACGGGATCTGCTGTATGGTCGACACAGAATTTCATGAGTTGCAGCGACTCAATCGCCGACTTCTGCTCCGTAATATCGATATGGCAACCAAGCATCCCAATCTGGTTACCATTTTCGTCGTAACGTACATCGCCGCGAGCGTTGATCCATCTCCACGTGCCATCTTTGTGGCGCATCCGAAACTCAACGTCGTAGGCTGTGATTTTCCCTGCCAGGTATTTTTCACGATGTTCAAGTACGAAGGAACGCTCATCAGGATGGACACGTGATACCCATTCATCATGCCTGTTGCTGATCTCATCATCGGCATAACCCAACTGACTTTTCCATTCCGGCGAAAAATAGACGGTGTTTGTCTGAATGTCCCAGTGCCACAACCCAACGTTCGATGCCTTGAGCGCGAACTTCAATCGCTCGTCGCTGTTTTGCTTTTCCTTTTCGATCTGTTTGCGGGATGTGATATCTCGAACAACCCCGATAAAGTGGGTCAGCGCGCCTCGTTCGTCGCGGATCGGCGAAATCGACAATTCATTCCAAAAGGCGTCCCTGTTTTTTCGATAGTTCAGAATTTCGCCGTGGAATTCGCGACCATTCCTGACCGCGTGGCGTATTTCTGCGACGGTTTTGGGATCAGTCAAAACTCCCTGAATCTGTACGCAGGTCTTTCCCTCCCACTCTGACCATGTAAATCCGGTCATCGACTCGAATTCCTGATTAACCCATCGAATTTTCTTGTCCGCAGTTGTGATGACGACTCCCTCAGAGATCGCCTTCAATGCAAGATCGCTTAAACGAAGCTTGTCTTCCACCTGTTTTCGTACCGTCAGGTCAATCAAAACCACCTGGCAGATGTTGCTGAACGAAGAGCCGCATGCCTCCAACCGAATGAATCTCTTTTCTCCTCCCTCGCGCACGATCGTCAGCTCTCCAGAATGCTTTGCCCCCGTCGCAAGAACATCGGCAAGAATCGTGGTGAACAATGATCGATCTGCCTCGGCCAGTAACAAGCCAAATTTGCTCCCTTTTAATAGATGGAAGTCGAGACCTACCAGACTTATCCCAGCGGGATTCACATCGAGAATAACCCCCTCGGAATTGAGGTTGAAGTAACCGACCGGCGCAGTTTCGAAAAGATCGACGTAGCGTTTTAAGCTGACGTCAATCTCGGCCTTTGCAGCACACAGTTCCTCGTTCTGAATTTCCAACTCGACCTGATAGACCTGCAATTCGTGTTGCAGCCGTTGCAATTCCGCTTGCGACAGCAGCTTACCAGACGTCGAATTGTCCTTGAGCCGCTTCTCTGCGGCACGTCTCAAATCATCAGGCTCGTTATTAGGAAGGTTCATTTCACAATCCCTTTTTCCGTGTCGACGAGTTGTGAACGGGCCTCGGCCGCAATTTTCATGGCGCGCGAAAGATCCGTGAACGTGATGACGACACCATCGATCCGGTTGTCGATCGTGCGGTAGGGCATCAGACGGGTGGCAAAATATTGCCCGTCGTGGGTGACAAGCGATTTATCGATGGAGACCAGTGTTCGCAGAACATTGCGGACATCACTCTCAAAATCGGGGTAGATCAAATTTGTCACCAGATCGGTGATCGGCCGACCGACGTCGGTCGGAATCAGCTTGATCACTTTGTTCGCCGATTCGGTGAATCGACGAACGTTGAGCGAATTGTCGAGAAACACCGTGGCGATTTCGGTGCTGTCGAGTAAGTTTCTCATGTCGTTGTTCGCGGCATACGATTCATTCGCTTTCGCCTGTAACTCGGCATTAACGGTCTGAAGTTCTTCGTTCAGCGACTGCAGCTCTTCTTTCGAAGTGGTCAGCTCTTCATTCAGCGACTGCAATTCTTCATTGGCCGACTGCATCTCTTCGTTGATCGATTTCAGTTCTTCCCGTGATGTCTGGTGTTCTTCCAGCGTTTTCTCAAGTTCTTCATGAGATCGCTGGACTTCCTGTTCCAGTTCGCGCACGCGATCATTCGAAGGCTCGGCCTTGCCGCTTTGGCTTTTTGAAAGCGATCTTGAACCTGGTACTTCCGTGAACATGATCATTAGCAGCCCGAGCAAGGCCCCTGGATCATGAATAAATTCGATGCCGACGTCGACAAAGTAATTCAAGCGGTTTTCGGTCACTTTCAGACGTCGAAGAATCGCGGATTGCTTCTGGTGACAGACCTTTTGGAAGGCGGTTGTTAACGGCTCACGCAATCCTTCACGAGCCATCACAAGGGCATTCCAATTAACCTTTCCCGCCGCTGGCTCAAGATAACGGCCCGTGCGTCCAATGATGAACAGAATATCTCCCTGATCGTTGACAAGAACCGACGCAGGGGTGCGGTGTTGAAGCACCCATTGCTCGGCCAGCGTCTGTAAGTTGGGGGGAGTGTTGACGGGAGTGGGGGTGGCCTTGACCTGGTCGGATTTGTGAGCTGATGTCGCCGAAGGGAAGTGAATTGCGTGCGTGTTTCTGGCAGTTTCTTTTCGCCAGAAAAACCGGGATGAGCCTCCCTCATGTACGAACAAATCCGTGAAACCACCCACGCTTTCTGCGTTACCCAGAAACAGGACCGCGCCAGGTTTTAAACTATAGTGGAACAGCGTCAAAATCTTGTTCTGCAATTCCTGCGTAAAATAGATGAGCAGATTTCGACAGCAGAGAATGTCTAAATTGCAGAAAGTGGGATCGGAAATCAGATTCTGGGGAGCAAAAGTGATCATCGCTCGAATCTCGTGCGTGACTCGATATCCCTTCTCTTCCTTAATAAAAAAACGGCCCAACCGTTCAGGCGAGACTTCGGCCATGCTGGCATCAGCAAAAAAGCCCTGGCGAGCGATTCTCACGGAGTCTCGATTCAGGTCCGTGGCGAAGATCTGCACGGAAAACTTCCCCAGATCCTTAAGGTTATCAAGCGATTCCTTGAAGACGATGGCCAGTGAGTAGGCTTCTTCACCTGTCGAGCACCCCGCCACCCAGGCTCGCAAGGCACGACTTGCCGATTGTTTTTTTAAAAGCGTAGGCAGAATTTCGTTGCTTAACTGATCCCAGACAGAACTGTCCCGGAAGAAGCTCGTGACACCGATCAGCAGTTCCTTAAAAAGCAGCTCTAATTCTTGTGGGTTTTCGCCAAGAAATTGAACATAGTCCTTGATCTTCAAGATCTGGTGCAATCCCATGCGCCGCTCAATACGACGATGAAGCGTATTTCGTTTGTACATTGAAAAATCATGGCCCACCTGACGACGAAGCAGCATAATCAGTTTATCAAGATCACTTCGAGAATCATCCTGAGCGGTTGACACGGGCGAAACAAGAACCGGAGTATGCTGCAATAACGCGAGAAGACGAGCGGGCAGTTCTTCCGCGGATGCCACTATGTCAGCCAGGCCGGAATTCACAGCGCTGCGGGGCATCCCGTCGAACTTTGCGGTCTCCGGATCTTGCACCAGAACGATCCCGGCCTGTTCCTTGATCGCCTTCAGGCCCAACGTGCCATCCGTCCCCATCCCCGAAAGGACGATGCCGATGCTTCGATCACGCAGTTCTTCCGCCAGTGAACGAAAGAATGAATTGATTGGCAATTGTAAGCCACGAACCGGCGTAACTTTGATTTTAACCAGATGCAAGATGTTGTGCAGCAGGTACATGTCGAAGTTCGGTGGTATCACGTAGACGTGGTCCGGCTGAACCTGTGTGAGATCTTCGACCTGACTGACCTTCATTGTCGTGCAGCGTTGGAGCAGTTCATCCAGGACGCTCGTGTGAGTGGGGTCCAAATGTTGGACAATGACAAATGCCAAGCCGCTTGACGGAGGAACGTGCTTGAAGAAATTCTCAAGTGCTTCGAGTCCCCCTGCGGAAGCTCCCATTCCGACAATCGGGAACTCGCCCCCCCGCAATTGCCACTGAGCTTCCTCGACCCCGGATTTCTCGGTCGCTCCAGAAACATCAGTGGGATCTTTTGCGGACGTCGTTCTTTTCATTCGTTCCGCATATTTCAGACCTGGTTCACGGCAGGAGTCATGTGAATTCCCTGTCGCGTACATTCGCCTTGCTCGACAGCCTTGATAATACTGAGCGACGCCGATCAAAACAAAGGCGACGCCGATCTTTGAAAAATATTCAGCCCAAAAAATTATTGGTGATTGATCTCGTGATTGCTATGCTGAAAAAGCGCAAATCCAGATCGAATGGTTGCGCGTTTTCAATAGAGATTGCGCACAACCGCAAACCCACCGTATCCGATTGACATTTAATTCGCGGAGCCAGAGCATAACTTTATTACGACCGAGAACGATTCGATGAATACCGCCGCTGCCGCATCATTTTCACCCATAGCCAGCGCAGTATTTTTGACCGAACACTTTCCGTTAGACCAATGAACTCGCCTTGATCACTGAGAGAGAAATGAAAGAAGTCCAAGAAGGTCGAAACGGAGGATTTCTTGCCGAAATCACTGAGAAAGGACGGGAGGCCCGGTTGCAGGCATCGATTCATTCCGTGATGGCGACTTCCTTTGAGTGGGATATCGAAACGGACGAGTTTGTACGTTATTTTTCGAGGGAAAGTGCGCTCCCCGCTAATCCCGATCGGCCTGAATCATTGAATTCGTTGCGAATGTTGATTCATCCAAAGGATCTGAGCAGATTCGATGCAGCTTTCAACTCCCTTTTGGCAAACGGCTCTGATTACCACAACCTTTTCCGCGTCATCCAACCGAATGGCACGATCGAATGGTTCGAAGAATGGGGTCAACTCGAAAGGCATGATAACGGCACACCACGGAAGCTCGCAGGCTTCTCGATCAATGTGACCGACAGAATGAGGTTCTTCGACGAATTGGAAGAACAAAATCGTTACTTGCAGGCAGCCACTGATGCGGTAGGAGATGCGCTTTTCGTCAAAGATCGACAAGGGAGGTATCTCTTCGTGAACAAAGCGGCCGAACGAACCGTTTCCACGAAAGCCATCGACATCGTGGGGAAAGACAACAATGCTTTCTTTCTCCCGGAGGATACCGAAAAACTTCGCGAGTTTGACGAGCGAGTCATGCAAACGAAAAACCCCGAAAAAATGAGAATCGTCGCCAATCTTGCAGGAGTCGCCCACAGTTTTGAAATCTTCAAAACGCCCTATTTCGATGATCAAGGAAATGTTTCTGGCGTCACGGGCAAGTGCTGTGACATTACAGACGACCTAAGAATGGAAGATGAACTGACGCATTTATGGGATAACGCCATTGATCTGCTGAGCATCGCTGGCACGAACGGGCGTTTTGAGAAATTGAACCCTGCATGGAGCAAATGCCTTGGGTGGTCTGTCGAGGAATTGTTGAGCCGTCCATGGCTGGATTTTGTTCACCCTGATGACGTCGACTCCTCATACGCGGCAGGTCAAAGGATGGTCCAAGGTGAGCCGATTGTTGGTTTCGAAAATCGATATCTGTGTAAAGACGGCTCTTACCGATGGCTGTCATGGCAGACGGTCCCCCGCAAAATGGATGGGGGTGGTTACTGCTTTGCACGTGATGTCACGGAAAGTAAGCAGATCGAATTCAAGCTACGACGAGAGCGTGATTTTTTGAGGCAGATTCTGGATGGCCTCGCGGGATTAGTCTGTGTCCTCAGACTTGATGGCGTAGTCACAGAAGTGAATCAACTCGCGTTCGCCTCAATGAAAATGTCGCCGCAACAGATCGTCGGAAGAAAGTTTTCTGAAATCGGTTGGATTCACGAAACATCAGTGACGCCCGTTAACCTGGCCATCGAGGCCGCAACCCGTGGGGTCGCTTCACGTTTTGAAGTCCATACAGTCTTCCCCGACATGGGTGCGCGCGATGTCGACGCAGTCTTCAGCCCACTGAGAGACGTTTCAGGAAACGTGATTAATGTTTTAGCCTTTGGCGTCGACATTTCAGATCGAAAAAACCTGGAATTGCGACTGCAGCAATCACAAAAAATCGAGGCCCTTGGAAGATTAGCCGGTGGGGTTGCTCATGACTTTAACAACTTTCTCACAGTCATAAATGGTTACGGCAGTATCGCCCTGGCGGAAGTCTCCCCGAACTCCCCAATGCACGAGTACCTTGAGGCGATAATTCAAGCAGGTGACGGAGCAGCCGATTTAACCAAACAATTGCTCGCATTCAGCCGCAACGCAGTTGTCTCTCTGACCATCGTTGACCTCAATCAGATTATTAGAGACACACTGAAGATGATCCGTCGATTGATTCATGAGGACATCACCCTACAGGATTCGTACGATCTTTCATCGATTGAAATCCAGGGGGCAAAAGTTCAAATCGAACAGGTCATTATCAATCTCGTGCTGAACGCCAGCGACTCGATCAAAAAACAGGGTAAAATCCAGGTTGAATCCAGTCGGATGTCCGTGACGGAAGCTGCCAATTCGGAATTTCCGAATCTAAAGCCCGGTGAATATGCTCAACTCACGATTTCTGACGACGGATGTGGAATGAGTGACGATACGAAGCGAAAGATCTTTGAACCCTTTTTTACGACTAAGGAATTAGGCCGTGGTACGGGACTCGGGTTATCCGTCGTCCACGGCATCGTAACACAATGCGGAGGCGCGATTTCAGTCGAAAGCGAGGTGAACAGGGGCACAACCTTTAAAATCCTGTTTCCGCTTGCGCATCGCCCTGAATCGTCCCGCCAAGCGGTTGAGCCGGAGCAAAATGTCCACGGAAAAGAAACGGTTTTGTTAGTGGAAGATGAAAGCAACGTCCGCAAAATCGTGCGTATCAGCCTGGAATCGAAGGGATATCACGTTCTCGAAGCATCTAAAGCATCCGAAGCATTACGAGTGGCTGAAAAGCATTCGGCATCAATTGCGTTAATGCTGACGGACGTGGTCATGCCGGAAGTCTCGGGACCGGAATTAGCAGCTACGATTCGGCGACTTTATCCGAACATTTCCGTGATCTTCATGAGTGGCTACAACGAAGATGAGGTCCTGAGGTACGGCATCGTCAAAAACCAGGAAATACTTTTTAACAAACCATTGGACTTTGCATTGCTGGCCATCAAATTACGCGAGGTCCTCGATCAGAAACGTCAGCCGACTCTGGTGACACCGTCATAGAAATTTGTGACTGACTGAGAAAGCCCGTAAGAATCAGTTTTTACGGTTCCGAAACACTGGCAACCGAACAACGCAGACCACTTTCTTATTTTTTCAAATCACGGTAACAAAGTTTCGGTCTTGAAAAAGGCTTTCAGGATTTGCCAGATTCGGTGAGAAACCCACATCCAAGAGACTCCAGATTTCACCGAGCCATTCAACACAGCGGGGTCGCGTCGCGATAACCTCTGACGGAATTCCCGAACTGAACGGCTCATGACGTTGTCGAGGGGTTTTCTTTTTGCATGGTCGCGGTCATCATGCTCTCGTGACATCGCAGGATCGAGTCGTATGCGGGCAGCGAGAATCGATAAAAAGATGGTCATTTTCCCAGAGAATAAGCTATTTCTCGCGAGACTGGTATCAGAATGATCTCGGGCTTTTGCGCCTGATGCTGTATTCGAAATTTTTTGTGAGGACTCGGATTATCTATGTCGAAAGGTAACGTGCTGATCGGTCAGTCGGGCGGACCGACTTCTGTAATCAATTCGTCACTGGCAGGAGTGATTGATGCCGCAAAAAAGAGTGATCGAGTCGGTCGCGTCTTCGGCATGCGGTTTGGGATTGAGGGGGTCTTGAATGACTACCTCGTCGATCTTGGCAGTGAATCGGCGGAAGTACTGACGGGACTTCGAACCACACCGGGAAGTGCACTCGGATCAAGCCGCCTGAAACTGAAAGATGAACATTTTCCAGATGTTCTCAAACAACTGCAGAAATATAACATCCGCTACTACTTCATGATTGGTGGCAATGACACCATGGACACGATCCATCGTGTCACAAAGTATGCCAATGAAAACGGTCACGAAATGATCGGTGTCGGAGTCCCGAAAACGGTCGATAACGATCTGCACGGTACCGACCACACTCCTGGTTATCCGAGTGCAGCTCGCTACGTTGCCTTAAGCGTATTGCAGGCAGGAATTCTCGCACGAGACATGCAGAAAGTCGATCAGTTTGTCATCTATCAATCGATTGGCCGCAGTGCCGGTTGGCTGCCAGCTGCCGCCGCGTGCGCTAGCCTCGCCGACAAGACCCCGCCGCACATCTTGCTTTTGCCCGAAAGAAAGTTCGAACGCGAGAAGTTCCTGTCTGCAGTGGCTGGGGTCTATAAAGCCCATGGATTCGTCAGTATCGTTTGTGGCGAGGGGATTACCTATGCCGACGGGACGCCTGTCAGCGTATCACAAACTCGGGACAAGTTTGGAAACATCGAATTCGGAGCGATGGGCGGAACCAGTGCTGCCATGATGCTGCACCGTCTGATCTGTGACGAGTTTGGCTGGCGCGGCGAATTCCAGGTAACGGAATCGTTGCCAATGTGCTCGGCCGATCGTGGTGTGAAACTCGACTTTGACGAGGCTTTTGCTTGCGGGCAACAGGCCGTCAAGCTGGCAACCACCGGCGTTGGCGGTGTCATGGTAACGATGAATCGACGGAATTCACCCCGCGAGAAATACGAAATCGATTTCGGCACGATCTCACTCAGCGAAGTTGCGAACCACGAGCGACCCATGCCTGACAGCTTCATCACGTCCGATGGTTTCGGAGTCACGGATTCATTCCTCGACTATATCTCACCCCTAGTCGGCGAAATGCCGACGTACGCGACGCTGGTCGCAAACCGAGCGAAACCATGAAAACAGCTCAATCACAACGAAGGCAATAAAGGAACCCGGACGTGATTTTAGACCGATCCCCTTATTCCGATTTCAACCTCATCACGGACATGGTCGCTGCTGCGAGAGTGATCCGAACATTTGACACGTCGGTCGTTAAGAAGCCTGCTGCAGAGATCGCTGCCGTCGGAAAACTATTGATTTCCGGTGAAGGTTCGAGTCGCATGTTCCCAGCGAAAAGCGCCATTACACACGCGCGACGAATGGGTTGGCATTTTTCCATTGCTACCGAAGGAGGGAGACAGTCCCAAGAGTATCGCCTGGACGACTGGGCGGTATTGGGTGTCTCCAACTCCGGCCGCACGGCTGAAGTCATTCGCCTGTTCAACACCCTCAAAGCCGCAGGCAACCCGCATCGATATAGCCTGACAGCAAGCCCTGAATCGACACTTGAATCACTTGCGTCCAGCGGCCACGTATTGAATTGTGGTAAGGAAGGGGCCGTCGCTGCCACAAAAAGCGTCGTCGAGCAAGCTCTCTATTGTCGAGCAATCATCGAATCAATCGCTGGCGAAGAATCTCTTGCAGGACGCTTATCATCCCTGGCAGATCATTTCTTAGCCGCACTCGCCCTGCCGATTGACAATGAAATCGCTAAAAAAGTCGCAACAGCAGGCTCCATTTACTTCGCCGGTCGAAACGACGGTGTTGCAGAAGAACTGACATTGAAAACCAACGAGATCACTCGTAAACGAGGTGACTATCTCGAAGGAACCTATGCCGTACACGGTATCGAAGAATCGATGCAAGCGGACGATGTTGTCATCTGGATCGAACCCTTCGAAGAATCGGAACAAAAATTCTATGACGTACTCGTCAAAGGTGTCGGTATGACCGTCATCGCCATCGCTTCACGACCAACCTTGTTTCCAACCATCCAAATCCCTGACGCAGGTGACCTCGCAAGCTTCGTACAACTCGCAGCAGGCTGGAACCTTTTGGTCGAAGCCGGCCTGCAACTCAACATCAACATCGACAAACCCCAAAGAGCCCGAAAGGTCGGCAATGAATTTTAATGCTCGCGTTCATGAATGAGGCAACGTTCGATTACTCGTTTCCGCGGATCACGTTTTTAACGCTCGCGTTTGTGATTGAGGCAATGGTTGGATGCACGTCTCCGCGGGTGACGACTTTAATACTCACGTTCCTGATTAAGTTTAACGATCGAGTGTAAGTTTCTTCAGATCGCGATCGTCTGGCTTCGAAATATCGAAAAAGATTGATTTGTTCTATCAAATGATTAGACTGTCTGTTTGACCTCAGAGCGATCCGTTCCTTGGAGAAGTTGGGATGTTTACATTCTACGGCCAGTCTCAGCGTTTTTGTGATCGTTTTGCTCGTCGAGATTTCTTCCGCATTGGGGGGCTTGCCATCGGCGGGCTTACTCTACCCAGGTTGCTTCAAGCCGAAGAGTCGTTAGCACAACGCGCGACCGGCAAGTCGATCATTAATATTTATTTGGCCGGGGGACCGACACACCTCGATACGTTCGATCTCAAGCCAACCGCTGCACGTGAATTTCGGGGTGAATTCCAGCCGATTCCGACCAATGTGCCGGGAATGCAGATTTGCGAGCTGATGCCGAAACTCAGTCAAGTTGGAGACAAGTTCTCGGTGGTACGTTCAATCTCGGGGCTACGCGATGAACACGCCCCACAGCAAAGTGATTCCGGATGGAGTGAGCAATCGTTAAGAAACATGGGAGGGCGCCCGGGGATTGGTTCCGTCATGTCCAAACTGTGGGGACCATCGCAAACAACGGCCAACGGTACTGCGCCGACATTCGTCGACTTGACGGGTTGGACGAAAACCGGTTTCACAGGTCAAATCAATGCGGGATTCCGGCCAGACGGCGAAGGTCGGCAGAACCTGAGTCTCAATCAAAATGTCAGCTTGCGTCGGTTAGACGATCGTAAGGCTCTTCTTGGTGGTCTTGATCGACTGCAACGCAGCGCTGACCAGTCGGGGATGCTGACGGCCATTGACAGCTATACAGAGCGTGCGGTCGGGATCGTGACGTCAGGCGAACTCGCTAAGGCGATGGATCTGCGTCAAGAAGATCCTCGCCAGCTGGAGCGATACGGTGCAAAGAACGGGAATGAAAACCAACGCTTTACTCTCGCTCGACGCCTGATCCAGTCAGGTGCCCGGTGCGTTTCGTTCTCCTGGGGAGGCTGGGACACTCATGGCGATAATTTCAATGCCATGCGTCGGCAGTTGCCACCACTTGACCAGGGACTCGCATCGCTGATTGAGGACCTGGACGCACACGGGCTTTTAGAAAGCACGATCATTATGATGTCCGGCGAGTTCGGTCGAACTCCACGCATTAATAATACGGCAGGTCGCGACCACTGGGCACGGGCCTCGTTCTTCTTCCTCGCCGGAGGTGGGTTACGACACGGGCAAATGATTGGTGCCACGAGTCGCAACGGCGAAGAACCGATCGAACGACCGATTCACATTCAGAACGTCTTTCACACAATCTATCACCAGCTCGGGATCGATTCGAACACGGTCACGCTCACCGATCCGAACGGTCGACCTCAATACCTGGTTGAAGACAGAAATCTGATTACTGAATTGCTCTAGAATTTGGATTCAGCCAGCCGCGCGCATTTCTAATTCGACGGCACTGACAGCAACAATCGCAATTCCTAACTTGTCCGCCAGTTCGATCACCTCGGGTTCGTCGAGAATGATCGTCTTATCGCTTTCAATGGCCAGTACGCGACCACCCGATTCGTGCATCGTTCGAATGGTTTGCAGGCCGATCGTTGGTACGTCAAACCGCATGTCCTGATTTGGCTTGGCCGCCTTCACGACGGTGAAACCACCCCTTCGACACAGTTCGGCCGACCGACGGATCGCCCGGTCAGTCCCTTCAATGGCCTCGACGGCGATGACCGCCATGTCATGAACGATCACCGACTGACCAATGTCCAGTCGACCCATCTCTTTAGCCAATTCCCAGCCGAAGCGAATGTCTCGCCATTGAGACTCCGTCGGCTTACGTTTCGTCAGGAAACCGTGTTTCACGAGTAGCTCCGGACAGTAATCAAGGGCGGAATCAAAGTAAATGTTATCGCGTTCAAATTCGCGAATCACAGCAAGTAGTAGGGTGTCATCCTTACGGTCCCGTTTTGCATAACAGATCCACATGTGGATTGTTCGCCAATCGGGCATCAGCCGAAGTATTCGAAATGGCTGGAAAAGAACCGTCTTTTCAATTTTACCTGCCATGACGACACGATTGATCCGTGCCTTTTTGAAAAGACTGATTGCTCGACCAATACGAGCCAGCGGGGCTTCGACATAGGAATGACAAATCGTACGTAGTTCAGGTGGTGCCATTCCCATGACGCCCACGCCGTAGACCTGATGGCCCTGATCTCTCGCCGCTTCTGCAAACGAAATGGGAAAACGTCCGGCGCCAGCCAGAAGACCAACGCGACGTCCACCCGTTTTCAATTCGCTGTCTGAGGCTCCGTCCATGGAGTCCAGGCCCTTCTATTCATTTCTGTAATTGAGAAACTCATCCTGAGTTTCCGCGATATCGATCGATCAAATTATGCAGTCAGCCTGCGGCGCGCAGGCCGTTATTATCCTCAGGTGAGCCACTTTTCAGCTTCTCCAGTTCAGTCATCAGCATGGCGACTTGCTTTTCCAGATCCTTCAATTGGTCCTTCATGTCAGGCAAACGCCGCATGGCAACGACGAGTCGTTTCTGTTCCATTTCATGAGTTGCTGGAGCACCCAGCCAAGTTTCTCCTGCCGGAACATCCTTGAGAACCCCGGCTTTGGCCCCAACGGTACACCCTGTATGCAATTGGGCATGATCGCGGATTCCGACCTGACCACCAAGGCGAACATAGTCGCCTGAACGGCAAGAACCCGCCATTCCCACTTGTGAAGCAAACACATTGTGCCGACCCACTTCGCAGTTGTGTCCAATCATGACGAGGTTATCCAACTTGGTTCCTTCGCCAATCACGGTCGGACCGATCGCCCCGCGATCGACCGTCGCACAGGCACCAATCTCAACATCGTCGTGGATATGAACCGTACCGAGTTGTGGAATCTTCTCGAACCTGCCTGATTCAAATCGATAACCGAAGCCATCAGCACCGATCACTGCTCCGCTGTGAATGATGACGCGACTGCCAACGACGACATCGTGGTAGAGAACAACGTTTGCATGCAAAATCGTGTCGTTGGCAATCCGGCAACCAGCTCCGACCACGGCATTTGGATGAAGGTCGCAATCCGAACCGATCACAACGTCTTCACCAATGACGACACCTGCAGCCACATGACAATTCGGTCCTAACCGGGCCGTGGGATGAATATGCGAATATGGGGAAATGCTTCGCTCAGGTCGTGGACGAATCTTTCGAAACAGCGGCAAGATCTTTTGAAACGCGGCTTGAGCATCCGCCACGACAATTATCGAAAATCCGACAGGCTCCGTGAACGACGCGGCAATTTTCGCGTCCATGATCACCGCACCAGCTCGACAATCCTTCAGACGGCTGACCTGCGTGCTGTTCATGACAAACGTGACCGACGACGGACCTGCCGCTTCAATCGCGTTCGCGTCGTTAATGGTGCGAGCGTGATCGCCGTGAATGGTTCCTTTCACCACAGCGGCCAATGTTTCCACCGATTCAGTCACGCGGCATCCTTTCCACGGAAGTCATTAATCGACACAATCACTCAAAATTCAAGTCCCCAGTTTGTATCGGAAATTCGCCAAATCGGGCAAGACCGATCGACGGCTGGCGATTTCACAAAAAATCGGCTATTCCTAGGATCACATAAATCAGCTGAACGAGAGCGGTTAGCACTGCATCAGAGTGGTCTCTTGCAGTGTTGCGGTGCGGCACTGAAAATCAACCTGAATTGTGCTAACTTTTGATGAACGTTAAGGGTAAGGAGCCATCAAAATGGCGGTGCGAGGCATTCGTGGAGCAACCAGCGTCGAAACAGATGTCGCTGAAGAGATTTTGTCGGCGACGCGGGAGTTGTTAAACGAGTTGCTCAAATCAAACTCGATCGTTGAGTTCGACGAAATCGTTTCAGCCATCTTCACGACGTCACCTGACTTGACTTCCACATTCCCTGCTGAAGCGGCTCGCGCCATCGGTATGAAGCAAGTCCCTCTATTGTGTGCGTCCGAAATCGCTGTCCCCAGCAGCTTGCCACGCTGCATTCGAGTCCTTTTACACGTAAATACAGACAAGAAGCAATCGGAAATCGTCCATGTTTATCTGCGCGAGGCGAAGCGATTGCGCCCTGATATGGCCAGCGCGCAATAACCAGCGCACAATGAATCGACAACGGGAATCGTCATGGATTTTCGGTCACATCTGATTCGCCTGTTCGATGCTTCCGACGCTTGAGTGCACTGATTTCGTCAACGGTGAGAAACCCCCACCGAAGGGACTCGTCCTGAATGTATTGTTTGCCAAGAGTCATCGCGGTTCTCGCCTTGTTCAATTCCATTCCAAGGTAAAACGCGTGCTCCGCAGTTAATGAGCCAACAGAGGCAATCATCCGATCGAAGACCTCATAAGGGTCAGAACCGTGCCAGTAGCCATCGCGGTTCATGAGATGGATCTCCCCACCTTCTGCGAAAATACGGAAGTTAGGATCGGTCAGTCGACCCGCGAGTTGACGCAATCCGTCCTCACCAATGGCACGAAGCCGCGGATCACGGAGCATCACAAGCTGTCCTCCCAGATGTTTTGGAAGAACTCGATTCTCGATGCTATGCCGAACAAGACGGCGAGCAAGATCAAATTCGCGGACCGCCGATCGCCCCCAATTGATCACTTCCGTCGTCAGTACACTTCCAATCCGCAGCTCTTCGCAAATCGCTGCCAGCAAAAAATTGATCCCCGCACTGTCGACTTCAGTCAACTCCGTCAAATTACCGACCCCCATCATCATGGAAGCGGATGGATCACGTCGACGCGTTTCATAGTATCGCTGAAGAGATGCGGCAAAGCCAAAACCGATTGGCTCGAGCACGGGATCAAACCTGAAACTTCGGTTGGATTCCCTGAGCCGGGCACATGTGGCGTCCCAAGAGCCAAGATCTCGTACCTCGTCAGGTATGACGACGAACTCAACCGGCAGTTCGCAGGCCCAGGAAACGTTGGAACCATTACAACTCAGAACGAGTTCAGCTCCAGCCTCAACGGCAGCTTCAACTTCCGACTGCTCAAAACTATCGACGGAAACTCGAAAACCGTCCAATTTCAACTGCTTGACAGCCTGGTTGATCCCGGTCCATGACTCACCAGGAATACAACCGAGATCGATCACATCCGCCCCTGATTGACGGTACATATTCGCCTGGCGCAAAAGTTCTTCGGCGGAAAGTCGCGGTGCGTGATTGATCTCGGCCAGGATTTCGATGGAATAGTCGACCAGCGATGGAGGAGGCCGACCGCCACGTCCAAAGAATTCCGGGAGATCAAACAGATCTTTTGGCCCAAGGGTGAATGGAACGCCAAAATGAGCAGACAATATCGAAAGATCCCCACCACACCAGCCCGGCAGGATAATTCGACTGATCCCCTCCGGAACCACAAGCTTTCGCTTCACCCAGTCAACGTGCATCAAGGCCGCGACCGAGATCCCGAGCACCAGGATCTCATATTCAAAGCCGACTCGTTCAGCTAATGGTCGCAACACTTCTTTCAGCGACGGTTCCGCCAGGCGACCTGTCACAAAAAGTATTCGTTCGCGCGACATACTGGAAGACTACTGACCGAGGTCGTGCCGACCCAATTGAGAGTCGCTCGTCCTTGGTTTGATTATTGGATAATGTTCTCTGAACCCGGTTCGTCAACCCGTGGAGTCTGTCCTCCGCGAAGAACACTGTTCCCCTTGAACAGCGTTCTCTGATCGATTGGAATCGGATTCAACCAGTCTGATTCTTGAAATTGCCCACTTTGAGCATACGCCGTCAACGCATTTTTGTAACAAGCGAGTTCAATTTGTTCGAGCGGAATACCCCGCTCTTCGGCGAGCTTCGCAGTCTTGGGAACGGCCAGGACGTCTGACTTTCCCCAGTCGGCAGAACTGTCAACGATCACTCGATCGGCTCCCGCGACTTTCAAAATATCGACCATCCTCGCATTACCCATCTTGGTACCTGGATAGATCGTAAAGCCACACCAGTAACCCCGATCCAGAACCTCCCGATAGGTTTCTTCGTTATTGTGGTCGATGATGACCATGTGAGGAGCAATTCCATGCTCTTCGATGACGTCCATCGTACGATACGTCCCCTGCTTTTTGTTCCGGTGAGGGGTATGGATCAGAACCGGCAAAGCGACCTCTTTTGCCAGTTCAAGCTGCAGCCGCAAGAATTTTTCCTCCGTTGCGGTCTGGTCGTCATAACCAATTTCGCCAATCGCCACGACCCCCTCTTTGGTGGCAAACAGGGGAAGCAGATCCATCACCTGTTCGGCGAGAGGCTCGTTGTTCGCTTCCTTGGAATTGAGACCAATCGTGCAGTAATGACGAATCCCGAATTGAGCGGCCCGAAAGCGTTCGAACCCCACAAGGCTCGAAAAATAGTCCTTGAACGAACCAACCTCCGTTCGCGGCTGACCCTGCCAGAACGCAGGTTCGATGATCGCCCTGACACCGGCCGCCGCCATGGATTCGTAGTCGTCAGTCGTTCGAGACACCATGTGAATATGAGGGTCAATATAGAACATCGTTGTGGCGTCTCTCTTTCGAACGAACTGCAATCCGTCTGCACATGCCTGAGCCACATGCATGCGTAAGCGTGTCTTACCTGCCCACGCACATCAAGCAACCAAAATCCGCAAGTTGGCTCATGCTGGTGACCAGTACAAAACATCCTTTTAACTCAGGAAAACCAGGCCAGCCTATTTCGCAACAGAAAACTTGTGGACGGTCTTCTGATGGTAAGTCTCACCGGGATTCAATCGCGTCGTAGGAAACTCAGGGCGATTCGGTGAATCCGGGAAATGTTGCGTCTCCAGGCAGAAGGCTCCGTGTTTGACGGCGTTGCCAGTTTCCGGAGTCCCGGCAAGGTGATTTCCCGTGTAGAGCTGAACGCCAGGCTCGGTCGTTGAGATCTCCATCACGCGACCGGATTTCGGTTCGACAATCTTCGCCGTCGGGCGAAGCTGGCCTGGTTTGCCGTTGACGACGTAACAGTGATCGTAGCCGCCACCCCCATTGACCGGTTGATCGATTCGTGCCCCGATGGCGACAGGCTTCGTAAAGTCCATGCACGTTCCGGCAACAGCAGCAAGTTCCCCGGTCGGGATCGAACCTTCATCCACGGGAAGATACTTATCACAGAAGAGCGTCAATTCGTGATCAACAACGGTCCCATTGGCGGCACCTGCCAGGTTCCAATAGGCATGGTTGGTCAGGTTAAGCACCGTCGGCTTTGCGTCGACCGTTGCTTCGTAGTCGAGCGTCAGTTCGTTGTTATCGTTCAGCGAATAGGTCACCACGGTTTTGAGCGATCCGGGAAAACCTTCTTCGCCATCGGGACTCGTGTACGTCAGCTTAACTCCGGCCACCTTATCATCCGAGAATGGCTCGGCCTTCCAAAGCTTCTTCATGAAGTGCTCTTTGCCACCATGCAGATGATTGTCACCGTTGTTGACCGCCAGCTCGTACTGTTCGCCATCGATCGCGAACTTCCCTTTCGCGATACGATTGGCATATCGACCACAAATTCCCCCGAAATAGGGACCGTTGACCAGGTAGGCCGCCGGGCTATCGAAGTGCAGTGTCACGTTGGCAAGCTTACCATCACGATCAGGGACTTCGACAGACGTGAGAATTCCACCTCGGTTGATCAGACTGACTTTCATTCCGCTGCGGTTACGCAGGCTGAAGGATGTGATTTCATTGCCATCTTCGGTCTGACCGAACGGTTCGCTTTGAACGGTGAGCATTGGTTCTTCCGCAGAGTTAGTTTCGTGAGCCTTAGTTGGATTGCCGGCATGAGCATTGGGAGCGGCGGGTTTCATCACTTTTCCCTCACACCCGATTACGGTCAGCCAGCCACTGAGCAACAACCCTGTCGCCAGCCGTTGAAACGGAGTCTTTTTCATGGTGCATCATCCTGGTGGTCGTGAAGACGAGAAACTCGTTGAACCGTTATCTTGGGTTCCATCCGGCAGGGATGCAAGTGTCCGGCAGGGAACGATCAGGCGAAAAGCTGCTGAACCGGTCGCCCCGCAAGCAGCTGATGAGGACGATTCAGCGAATCGTAAAGGACGAGTTCCGGCGAAACACCCAGAGCATCATACATCGTGGCCACAAGATCATGCGGCGAGATCGGGTTTTCGCTCGGGTAAGCACCCCGTTTGTCACTCGCTCCATAGATCTGACCGCCCCTCACACCGCCCCCTGCCATCAGGCCGCTATAACAGTACGGATGATGCTCCCGCCCGGCACTTCCATTGATCACCGGGCCACGACCAAACTCGCCAACCCACACCACCAGAGTTTCATCCAGACGCCCTGATGCGGCAAGATCATCCAGCACGGCACTCAACGCACGATCCGCAGGCGGAATCAAGTCGTCCTTCAGTCGATTGAAGTTATTGGAATGCGTGTCCCAGAAGTTCTGCCCGTCGTTTTGCCAATTCACCGAAACGAACGGGACACCCTGATCAAGCAAACGTTTGGCGAGCAGGACACATTGACCATGAGTGTTTCGTCCATACCGATCTCGCGTTTCGGAGGTCTCCTGTTCGAGATCGAATGCCCGACGGACTGAGGGGGAAGTCAATAAACCACAGGCCTGCTGTTGTTGAGCCGAAAGGCGTTCAGATTGCGCGTTCGTGTCAACAAGTCGACGCTGAGCATCAATTGATGCGAGCAAATGCTGTCGACGAAGCAACCGGTCCGGCGACTGCCCTTCAATCAGTGATAATGAAGGAACTTGCCAGCCTGGTGAATTCGGATCGCCCGAGACCAGCAAGGGGTCGTACTGGCGACCCAGCCAGCCGGAATGCTGTCCCGGCGCCTGCCCGCCAGGAGCCGCCGGATGGAATGCCAGCCAGGGAAGTGTCACGAACGATGGCAATGCTCCCAGCGATGGCCGCAGCTTCGACATCACGCAGCCGATATGAGGCGTATCACGATCACTTGGTGGAGCCGCATCGCTTTTAATTGTCGGGGGAAGATGACCGGTCAAAGTTGTGTGCCCGCTCGACAGATGAGCCGGATCGTCATGTCCCAGCGACCGGATCACCGCCAGCTTGTCGGCTCGTTGCGACAGCATCCGGAAATTCTCGGAAAAATCGATGCCGGGAACATTTGTCGCAATCGGCTTGAACGGGCCGCGAATCGTGTCGGGGGCAAGCGGCTTCGGGTCAAAAGTATCAATCTGACTCGGCCCGCCCCACATGAACAACAGCAAACACTGTTTTGCCCGGCCAAAACCATTCGCCACGGCAAGCTGACCCGCCGACGATGACTCGTTCGCCCGAAGAACCTCAGCGGATCCCCAGCCTGCCGACCCAAACAGGCTCGCCTGTAGCAATGTTCGCCTGGCGAACAACGACGACGAAAGCGGAAACGACGTTAACGAACTGGTGGGGACCATCATGGCTAACCTGTGTCACTGCAGCATGAATCGTTGACCAGAACCAGCTCCTCCGTGAGGCGAAGCCGTCATCAAAAATCCATACGACACTGTTGAGGGCAAATTCCTGGCGGGACGTATTAGGCAGGCTTGATGTATTGTGGCGTATCGACCAAGGGGACGTCAACGCGAAGAGTTAGTCTCGTCTCGCGTCACAACGGTTGTCAGCGCCTCTCGCAACGATTGGCCAGTCCTCAACCGAACCTCGCGTTTTCCGATCGCAACAAGAATCTGCTTTTGACGAATCTGTTTTACGGTCCCCGTGAGATCACCAACGGTAAATTCGTCCCCTTCATGCAGCTCTGTCCGCTTGTTTTTCGATGCGTCGAAAAAGAAGGCGAGTTTCTTCTGGCCGACGATGAAGATGGTATCTAACCGAGTGAATTCCGCTTCGTCATCCTGGACGTCAAGCTTGAGAGAGAGAGTTGTCGACTGAGGTGGCGTGTCCGAGTCGGTGACAACCAAAGGGACAATCGTCTCGCCCGGTGGAATAGTATCCCCCGGAGTCCACTTTAATTCGCCTGACTTCTCATCGATCGTTAATCCTTCAGGCGATTGGCTACCAAGCTTCCAGCGGAACTGAGGCAATGGTGAATCGCCCGCTGCAATTTCCGGCCGAAAACTCCAGTCGCGATTGAGATACACCACCGGTGGCTTGGCCGCAACGAGCTTCGGAGCGGAAGTCCCTTCCTTGAGGCGGATCGTAATCGTCTCTTTCAAACAACCTTCCGGAGCAGACGGATGCCGCACCTCAATCTCAACAGGGTATTTGTCCGGTTTGACATCCGGACCCGGCTTCCAGGTCAATTTACCAGATTTGTCCAACTTCAAGTCAGCAGGCGGCGTTCCAGCAAGTGAAAATACCGGCTTCCCTTTCAACGTGTCATAGCCCAAAGCTGCAATCGTGAATTCGATTGGCTTACTACGAACAAATGGCTTATCAGCCAACGGGGCCAGCTTCAATTTATACGGGGGAGCCGGCTTCACGAAGATGTTCGTCGCAATCAGTTCAGCGAACTCTTCCAATGTCCGATCGGGTTGATCCGGCTTCAGCGGCACGTGCTCAACCTGTGTCCCCGTGGTATGGGATGCCGGTACCGTTCGATTCACTCCTCGAACAACGGTCCAGGTCTGGCCCTCGATTTCTGTCACGTTCAGGAATTCGTTCTTGATTTGAATGCGAAATCCAGGCTTCTTGGGAAAACCTTCCAATTCGGTCACCTGGATGGTCGTGTCGTCTTCAGCAACATCTGCGGCAAGGTTCGTCTGCGGAAAGAGCGTTCGACGTGGCGGAGCATCAATCAGCGCCAAGCCTTCTGCTTGAAGCGTCACCCTGAGAAATGGATCACCTTCAAATTCTTTCGTCGAAACGTGCAGCGACGTAACGCGGTGCAGAAGATTGGTACGGTAGAACAAGTCGAGAAACCGAACCAGTTGTTCGTACCGGGCGTCCATTTCCAGTTTGACCGCGACGGAAACGAAATCGTTCCCGCGGACAATCCTCTGATCGGGGGTCACTTTCGGATCCTCGATCTCACACAACTGAGCCAGATCCGTCACCCATTCAAGGTATAATCGTTGAGCGTTCAACGCATCCGGCCGCTTTGACTTTCCGGGATCAGGAGGAAGGCTGATTAACTTCGCATCGGCCAAAGACTTCTTGGCCCGAACCAGCATCAATTCCTGATCTTCCTTTTCCTTGACCGACTTCTTCAATCGCGCGAGCGTGTCACTGCGAGTTTGAAAGGGATCAAGGACCGCAGACGCGACCCAGCCACCACCCTGCCAAGTCACGACAGTGGCAAGCAACACACCCAGGATGATTTGTTCGCGACGTTGCATCATTCACTACTTTGAACCGGGAGTTTGCGTTTTAGGTTTGGCGGCAGCCGCGTTTTTACCACTCGGCGGAATCAAATCCATGTCGAGTTCAAATCGACTCGCATAATCGCCGTCACGACTTGCTGTTATCGGTTTCGGACGAATCCCGTTCCGGAATTTCGGCAAGTCTGCCAGTCGAGCCAGCATCTGCTCGGCATCAAAACGAGTCCGTGCATTACCGAATCCAGTCAGCTTGGCGACAGCCTCACCAATGCTTGGATCAAATTTGTAGTCCGAGATCACCAGCTTTTCGGTCCCGTTCATCACCTGATACAGCTCGGCCATCTGCTGTAACTGGTTCGTACTGCGAGCTCGCCATTCGTCCAGAGCTTTCGCTCCCACAAAGACTGGCTCACCTTCCTTCAAATTCCGTTTCAATACATTTTCGCGACTGAGTGTCGCCTCAATCTCGGCGTCATAACTGGCCAGACTTTGCTGAACAACTCCCGTCCCCAGTGCCGTGACGAGTAACCCCGCTGCTGCTGCAGCGGCGTAAAGGGGTTTACGTGGGTCTCGCTTCGGAGGTGGTTGACGAGGATGAAGCAGATCAAGCTTCGGAGTCAGCGCACCACCCTGGATCAGAGCCAATCCCGCCGCGATCGAGTATTCTGAAGAAGGACCTTCCGGCTTCACCGAACCAAGCGAGATCCCGCTGTCACGCCAAGGGTCAAACCGCTCGACCGGACACTTCCACCGCTGACCGAGCGCGGCAGGAAGTTCTCCGACGTCGTTATCGTCACCAATAACCCACGCCCGCTGAAGTGTTCCCTCCGGCAACCATGCCTGGACCTGGACCAGCACACGAGAAACCTCGGCCAGCATCTTCGAAACGGGGGGAATATCGGCAACCGACGACCACCTGACGGCATGAGCCGCTATCAATTGACGCTGCGAAACGACCGCCAGTTCCATCCGCGCCCGGTCTCGCAACACGACAAGACTCGCCCCTGCAGCGTCCAGCGACTTGCGGGCTTCGGCGCGAGCGATCAATTCGGTCAGGCAGAGTGAACTGAGCGTCAGTTGCACCAGTTCCAGCCCGGATTCTTCGAGCAGCTTCTTGATGGGATCGATCGTCGTTTGTAGTGCCGTCGCCAGCCAGACTTCCTTTTGAGCCACTCCTTCGCGCAGCGGAAGAGGAAGGTAATCCAACAGCAACTGGTCGATTGATTGAGCCGATCGGGCAGCCGCTTGAAAACGGACGAGTGTTGGCAGTTCCGCGTCCGAAACCTGGGGCAACTCAAGCAGCCGCAAAACGGCATCTTCTCGCGGAAGTGCCAACGAGACTTGTTTGGCGTTCACGCCAAACCGCTTGAGTGTTTCACGCAACCAGACTGTCGTCGGCGGTTGCTGCTCGGGCCAGTCAACGCTGAATGCACCGAGAACTCGCGCGCCCGCTGCCGCAGGCGAGAGCTCAATCCCGGTCAGTCGATGTCGATCCCAACTTAAGGCCAACAAATCGGCCATGAGACATCCTCAATGCAACTCGAAACTAAGAGCAAAACAAAAAACCAGACTACGTATTAAATCATATGCCACGCGACCCCGAAATTCCCGGTGAATGAACGAATTCAGCTCCCATTCAGAATCACCGTTGAACGTACGACCAGATCACGAAAACCGGCAGAATCTGCCGTACGAACATGCGAAGACCGCTTGCATTCCATTCTACTTATCGGCGATCGTCAAAGTTCACAGGGAATCGAAGCGGGAAATCCTTGTGGATTCATGGGATCAATACAAATTCCGACGACGCGTTGTGCGCGGGTCTTCCGACCATTGATATCTGCCAGGTCAAAAGCCCGTGCAGAACTCTGCACTCACCTGTCCCATAAGTCCTGTTGGCTCATTAAGGCCCATTCTTCCCACCGAAAAACGACTTTCTTCGCCCCCCATCGTCTGCTGCGAGGGAAAGGTTTGATCCCGATCCCCCTTCCCCGTCCTGACCTGCGCCAACACGGCACATCTCACAAGTCGCTAAGGCCCGACGAGACATCAAAAGGGAAGTTGGCAAAGTTGGCCAACTTCCCTTTTTTGTAGGGTTTCGTGCATCTCGAAGCGGGCCAATCGTGGCCAACTTCGTATTCGCCTCGCCTTCAACAGGGAGAAGAAGAGTTTGAAACACAGAGGCGCAGAGGTCACGGAGAAGGAGGAGCAAGAAAATCTCGGCAGGGGATTTCTTTGTCTCCAACAATCGTGATTTTTTTGCAGGAACGACCTTCAAAATC